>NZ_JADYVR010000002.1:0-991556 GCF_020193935.1 Bradyrhizobium sp. NBAIM08
CGCCCCATGTGGTCCCCCAACCCCATGTAGCGCGATCAGAGGGTGATGCCCGTGGAAGTGGCCGCCGATCGATGTCCCGCGATGTACGCGAAGGACGGCTAGGATTCCATTCCGGATCACTACGGACACGATGGCGCTTGCCATGTGCCCATTCGGCATCGCTCGGAGCGATCGCTTTTGCTTGAACCGCAGCACGCGCGGGCAGGATGTCCACATCTCGTCCACGCTGCGGAATGCGCATTTCACGGGCCTGTCATTGAACTGGTCTAGCGCTGCTCCCGTCATCGCTGACGACGAAGGAGCATGCCATGTCGAAGCCGGTGCTGGGCGCCGCATTGTCCATCAAATCGATCCCCGCGCATCGTGACTGGCTTCTCGAAAAGCAGCGCGATCTGGAAATCCAGGACTTCTTCCGCGCCGATCTGCTCGATAGCGACTGGCGCGCAACCGCTAGCGAGATCAAGCAGATGCTCACCGGGCACACCGGCCGGCTCGGCATCCACGGTCCGTTCTGGGGCTTCAAGATCGACAGCCACGATCCGATGATCCGCCAGGCCGTAACGAAGCGCCTGCTGCAGGGCCTTGAGGCCGCCGAGTTCCTCGGCGCGACGCAGATGGTGATCCACTCGCCCTTCACGACCTGGGACCACAACAATCTCGATCTCTATCCCGACAACCGCGCCAATATCGTCGAGCGAGTCAAGGCGACGCTCGCCGAGGTGATTGCGCGTGCCGAGACGATCGGCTGCGAGATCGTCATCGAGAACATCGAGGACAAGGATCCACGCGACCGCGTGCGCCTCGCCAAGGCGTTGGAAAGCAGCAAGGTCCGCGTCTCGCTCGACACCGGGCACGCCAATTATGCGCACATCTCCACCGGCGCGCCGCCGGTCGACTATTACGTCGAGACCGCCGGCGACATGCTGACGCATGTGCACCTGCAGGACACCGACGGCTTTGCCGACCGGCACTGGGCGCCGGGCGAGGGCAACATTCCCTGGGTCGCCGTATTCCGCGCGCTAGGACGGCTGACGTCGAATCCGCGGCTGATCCTCGAACTCCGCAACCACGACGATTTCCGCAAGGGCGCGGCGCATCTCGCCGCGCTCGGTCTCGCCGAATAACCGCAATCACAAAGGGCAGGGTCACATCATGAGCAAGCTCACCCGTCGCACCATCCTGAAATCCGGCGGCGCCGCCGCAAGCACCTTGCTGCTGCCGCGTTTTGCCATCGCGCAAGCCGACAACCGTCCGTCGGTGACGGTCGCCGTGCAGAAGGTCACGAATGCGAACGTGCTCGACGTGCTGCGCGAGCAGTCCAATGTCGGCGAGCGCGTGTTCTTCTCCTCGATCTGGGAAGGCCTGATCTCCAAGAACTGGCGCGGCAAGCTCGAAGCTGTGCCGGGCCTTGCCACCGAATGGCGCCGCATCGACGACCAGACCGTCGAGGTGAAGCTGCGCCAGGGCGTCAAGTTCCACAATGGCGACGAGCTCACGGCGGAAGACGTCGTCTTCACCTTCAGCCGCGAGCGCATGTTCGGCGAGACCGAGGCCAAAAACCGCTCCACCATCAAGGCGTTCGAGAAGATCCCGACGCCGCGCCCGGGCAAGGAGCTGCCGCCGGACGTCCCCGCGGTCGCCCGCCGCATCTGGCCGGACCTGGTGCGCGTCGATGCCGTCGACAAGTACACGGTGCGCTTCTACAACGCGACGCCCGACGTCACGATCGAAGGCCGGCTGTCGCGCTACGGCTCCGACATCATGAACCGCCGCGCCTGGGAAGAGGCGGCGAGCTATCTCGACTGGGCCCGCAAGCCGGTGACGACCGGCCCCTACAGGGTCGTCGAGCTCAAGCCGGACGTCTCGCTGACGCTGGAAGCCCACGACGAATATTGGGGCGGCCGGCCGCCGCTCAAGCGCATCCGCTTCCTCGAAGTGCCTGAGGTCGCGAGCCGCATCAACGGACTGCTCTCGGGCGAATACCAGTTCGCCTGCGACATCCCGCCGGACCAGATTGCCGGTATCGAGAAGAATTCCGCCTTCGAAGTGCAGGGCGGCACGATTCAGAATCATCGCCTTACCGTGTTCGACAAGAACCACGCCGTGCTCGCCAATCCGCTGGTGCGGCGCGCCTTCACCCATGCGATCGATCGCCAGGCGATCGTCGACAGCCTGTGGGCCGGCCGCACCCGTGTGCCGAAGGGTCTGCAATGGGAATTCTACGGCGACATGTTCAACGGCGACTGGAACGTGCCGGCCTATGATCCGAAGCTGGCGCAGGATCTGCTCAAGCAGGCCAATTATAAGGGCGACCCGATCCCGTACCGCCTGCTCAACAATTACTACACCAACCAGGTCGCGACCGCGCAGATCCTGGTCGAGATGTGGAAATCAGTCGGGCTCAACGTGCAGATCGAGACCAAGGAGAACTGGTCGCAGATCATGGAGCGCGGGCCGGCACGCGCCGTGCGCGACTGGTCGAACTCGGCCGCCTTCAACGATCCGGTGTCGTCGCTGGTCGCCCAGCACGGGCCGAACGGCCAGCAGCAGCAGATCGGCGAATGGACCAATGCCGAGCTGAACACGCTCTCCGAATTCCTGGAGACCTCGACCGACCGTGCCGCGCGCAAGAAGGCGTTCCGCCGCATGCTGGAGATCGCCGAGCGCGAAGATCCCGCCTACACGGTGCTGCACCAGAACGCGACCTTCACGGCCAAGCCGAAATCGATCAAGTGGAAGGCAGCGCCCGCCTTCGCGATGGATTTCCGCGCCGGCAATTTCGAGGTCTGAAGGTGAAGCCGCTGGTCAGCATCGAGGACTTGCGCGTCGCCTTCAATGGCGTGCCGGTCCTGCGCGGCGTCGACATTGCCTTGCAGAAGGGCGAGGCCGTCGGCCTCGTCGGCGAGTCCGGCTCCGGCAAATCGGTGACCTGGCTCGCCGCGCTGGGGCTGTTGCCGCGCCATGCGCAAGTCTCTGGCTCGGTGCGGCTCGACGGGCGCCAGATTCTCGGCGCGCCGGCCGCCGAGCTCGATCAGGTCAGGGGCGGGCGCATCGCCATGATCTTCCAGGATCCGGCGAGCGCGCTCAACCCGGTGCTGACCATCCGCAGGCAGCTTTGCGAAGCGCTGGCGCTGCATCGCGATCTCCAAGGCAACGCCGTGAAGGCGGAGGCGCGGCGGCTGCTCGATCTCGTCGGCATTCCCGACGCTGGCCGCCGGCTCGAGGCCTATCCGCACGAATTCTCCGGCGGCCAGGTCCAGCGCATCATGATCGCGATGGCGCTGGCCGGGAATCCCGATCTCTTGATCGCGGACGAGCCGACCACTGCGCTCGATGCCACCATTCAGGCACAGATCCTGGAGCTGCTCTCCACGGTCCGCCGCGAGCTCGGCATGGCCATGGTGCTGATCAGCCACGACCTCGGCGTCGTCGCGGAGAATTGCGACCGCGTCGCGGTGATGTATGCCGGCCGCATCGTCGAGCAGGCGCCGAGCAACCAGCTGTTCGCCGATCCCGTGCATCCCTACGCGCAAGGATTGATCGGCGCGTTGCCGCCGCTCGATGGCCCGCGGCGGCGCCTCACCGCCATTCCGGGCACGGTGCCCGATCCCGCGCACATGCCCGGGGGGTGCGCCTTCGCGCCGCGCTGCGCGCTGGTCGCGGAAGCATGCGGCCTTGCGGCGCCGCCCCTCGCGCCGATCGCCGATGATCGCAGCGTAGCCTGCGTCCGTGCCGAGACCTCGCGCCGCGCGCTGCTCGGGATGGCCGCCGAATGAGTCCGCCGCTCGTCGAGGTCTCCGCGATCTCGCGCACCTATGCGATGCGCTCCGGAATGTTCGGGAGAGCTGCGGCCGTGCATGCCGTCGACGGCGTGTCGCTGACGATTCCAAGGGGCCAGACGCTCGGTCTCGTCGGCGAATCCGGTTCGGGCAAGTCCACCACGGGCCGCATCGTGCTCGGCCTCGAGCCGCCTGACAGCGGCGCGGTGCGGTTCGACGGCAAGCCGATGGCCGCGCTTGGGACAACGGCGTGGCGTGCGCAGCGCGCGCGGATGCAGATGATCTTCCAGGATCCGCTCGGTGCACTCGACCGGCGGCTGCCGGTCGCCACGCAGATTCGCGAGCCGCTCGACATTCACGGCCTCGGCACGCCTGCGATGCGCGACGAGCGCGTCCGCGAGCTCTTGCGCGCCGTCGAACTGACGCCGGCGCATGGTGCGCGCTATCCCGGCGCGCTCTCCGGCGGGCAGCGTCAGCGCATCGTGCTGGCGCGGGCGCTGGCCACCAAGCCGGATTTCCTGGTCTGCGACGAGCCGGTCAGCGCGCTCGACGTCTCGATCCAGGCGCAGGTGGTGAATCTGCTCTGCGATCTCCAGGCCCAGCTGTCGCTGACGCTGCTCTTCATCAGCCACGATCTGCGCGTCGTCAGGCAGATCAGCAACGTCGTCGCTGTGATGTATCTCGGCCGCATCGTCGAGATCGGCAGCGCCGATGATCTGTTTGCGCGACCCGAGCATCCCTATACCCAGGCGCTGGTCTCGGCCTCGCCCGCGCCGGGCCGCCGCAGCGCGGGCCGCATCGTGCTAGCAGGCGACCCGCCGAACCCGGCCGCGCGCCCCACGGGCTGCGCCTTCCATCCGCGCTGCCCGCGCGCCATCGCGCGCTGCGCGCGCGAGGTGCCGGCGCTGTCCGCTGTCGGCGGCGACAGGCAGGTCGCCTGCCATCTCGTCGCCGGCGCTGCGACACGGGACGCCGCGTGATGGGACGTTATTTCGCCATTCGGATCGGACGCGCCGCGCTCACGATCGTGCTCGTCGTGACCTTCGCCTTCATCGTGTTGCGGCTGTCAGGCGATCCCGCACTGATGATCCTGGGACCGGAGGCGCCGCCGGAGGTGCTCGCGGCATTCCGCAAGGCTTGGGGCCTCGATGACCCGATCTGGGCTCAATATTTCGATTATTTCGGCGCCATCGCCAAGGGCGAGCTCGGCCGCTCCATGCGCGACGGCCGGCCCGCGATCGAGCTGGTGCTGGAACGCATCCCGGCAACGCTGGCGCTGACCCTGCCGGCGTTCTTCTTCAAGGTGGCGCTCGGCATTCCCGCCGGCATCTACGCCGCGCTGCATCGCGGCTCGGGAATCGACCGCGCCGTGATGATGACGGCGGTCGCCGGCTTTACCGTCCCGAGCTTCGTGCTGGCGCTGCTGCTGGTGCTGATCTTCGCCGTGCAGCTTGGCTGGCTCCCTTCGGGCGGGCAGGACAGCTGGCGCCACGCCATCCTGCCGATCGCAACGCTCAGCCTCGGCGGCGCGGCGGTGCTGGCGCGCTTCACCCGCAGCGCCATGCTGGAGGTGCTGGGCCAGCCCTATATCCGCACCGCATCCGCAAAAGGCGTGCCGTGGCGCAAGGTGGTGACCTCGCATGCGCTGCCGAATGCAGCGATCCCGACCGTGACTATCCTCGGCTTCATGGTGGGCACGCTGATCGCAGGCGCGGTCGTGGTCGAGAGCGTGTTCGCCTGGCCGGGAGTAGGGCGGCTTCTCGTCGTTGCGGTTGCCAACCGCGATCTCGCCGTCGTGCAATGCATCCTGCTGCTGGTTGCGATGACCATGGTGACGTCCAATCTGATCGTCGACTTCCTTTACGGCTTCCTCGACCCGCGCCTGCGCAGCAAGGGAGCCCATGCATGACCGACGCGACCCTGAAGGATAGCAAGGCGTTTTCACGCCGCTTCAGCCTGCCGGCCATTCCGGTCTCGGTCGCGCTGGCGATCACCTGGATCGTCGCGATGCTGCTGATCGCGGCCTTTGCGGAGAAGATCGCGCCTTACGGCTTCACGCAGCTCGACCTGCGCAACCGGCTTGCTGCGCCCGGCAATGCCGCGCACTGGCTTGGCACCGACGAGCTTGGCCGGGACGTGCTGTCGCGGCTGCTCGTCTCGATCCGCATCTCGCTCCTGATCGCGTTCGGCGCGACCGCAATCTCGGCCGTGGTCGGGACCACCCTCGGCTTCCTCGCCGCGCATTTTCGTGGGTTCGTCGAGCAACTCGTGCTGATGCTGACCGACTTCCAGGCCAGCATGCCCTTCCTGATCATGGCGCTGGCCGTGCTGGCCTTCTTCGGCAACTCGTTGCCGCTCTTGGTCGGGCTGATGGGCCTGTTCGGCTGGGAGCGCTACGCCCGCATCGCGCGGGGCCTTGCCATATCCGCCAATGCGCAGGGCTACGCCGCTGCCGTCCGCCAGCTAGGGGCGACGCCGTCGCGGATCTACCTCCGGCACATCCTGCCCAACATCGCCTCGACCTTGATCGTCTCGACCACGCTCGTGTTCCCCGAGGTGATCCTGATGGAGTCAGGCCTGTCCTTCCTCGGCCTCGGCGTGCAGCCGCCGATGACCAGCCTCGGCAACATGGTCGGCTACGGCCGGGAATATCTGACCCGGGCCCCCTGGATCATGCTGGCGCCGGCGACGACCATCGTGGTCACCACCCTGGCGGTCTCTGTGATCGGCGACTGGCTGCGCGACCGGCTCGATCCGACGCTGCAATAGGGGCTCCGACGCCCCCGCCGTCATTCCGGGGCGCGCCGAAAGGCGCGAACCCGGAATCCATTGTCCTGCGGGTGCTGCCGCCCGATGGATTCCGGGTTCGATGCTGCGCATCGCCCCGGAATGACAGAGAGTGAGCGACGAGCCCCCCGCGCCGGGAGCAGGGGAGCCCTGTCCAACCCAAGTTCCCGTTGCGCCCGCCGGGTCCGTGCGCTATCCGGCCGGAAAGGCCTGAGGTGGCTCCACATTTTCCCGCCCCGGCCGACGCAAACCCGAGGACGGAAACCGCCATGCCAGCCTATCGCTCCCGCACCACCACCCACGGCCGCAACATGGCGGGCGCCCGCGGCCTCTGGCGCGCGACGGGCATGAAGGACGCCGATTTCGGCAAGCCGATCATCGCGGTGGTCAACTCCTTCACCCAATTCGTGCCCGGCCACGTGCATCTGAAGGACCTCGGCCAGCTCGTGGCGCGCGAGATCGAGCAGGCCGGCGGCGTGGCGAAAGAGTTCAACACCATCGCGGTCGATGACGGCATCGCCATGGGCCATGACGGCATGCTCTACAGCCTGCCGTCGCGCGAGCTGATCGCCGACAGCGTCGAGTACATGGCCAACGCGCATTGCGCCGACGGCCTCGTCTGCATCTCCAATTGCGACAAGATCACGCCCGGCATGCTGATGGCCGCGCTCAGGCTCAACATCCCCGCCGTGTTCGTCTCGGGCGGGCCGATGGAGGCCGGCAAGGTCAAGCTGGCCGGCAAGACCAAGGCGGTCGACCTCATCGACGCCATGGTGGCCGCCGCCGATAGCAAGGTCAGCGACGAGGACGTCAAGGTGATCGAGCGCTCGGCGTGCCCGACCTGCGGCTCCTGCTCGGGCATGTTCACCGCCAATTCCATGAACTGCCTCACCGAGGCGCTCGGCCTCGCGCTGCCCGGCAACGGCTCGGTGGTCGCAACCCATGCCGACCGCAAGCGCCTGTTCGTCGAGGCCGGCCACACCATCGTCGATCTGGTCCGCCGTTATTACGAGCAGGACGATGCCTCCGTGCTGCCGCGCAACATCGCGAATTTCAAGGCGTTCGAAAACGCGATGACGCTCGATATCGCGATGGGCGGCTCGACCAACACCGTGCTGCATCTCTTGGCTGCCGCCCATGAGGGGCAGGTCGCCTTCACCATGAAGGACATCGACCGTCTGTCGCGCCGCGTGCCCGTGCTCTGCAAGGTCGCGCCTTCCGTCGCCGACGTGCATGTCGAGGACGTGCACCGTGCCGGCGGCATCATGGGCATCCTCGGCGAGCTCGACCGCGCCGGGCTGATCGACACCTCTGTTACGACCGTGCACGCGCCGACCATGAACGAGGCGCTGGAGCGCTGGGACATCAAGCGCACCAAGAGTGAGACGGTCCGGACCTTCTATCGCGCTTCGCCCGGCGGCATCCCCACGCAAGTCGCCTTCAGCCAGGAGCGCCGCTACGACGAGCTCGACGCCGACCGCGAGAAGGGCGTCGTGCGCGATCTCGCGCACGCCTTCAGCAAGGACGGCGGTCTCGCCGTGCTCTACGGCAATCTCGCGCAGGACGGCTGCATCGTGAAGACCGCCGGCGTCGATGCCTCGATCCTGAAATTCTCCGGCCCAGCGCGCGTGTTCGAAAGCCAGGACGCGGCGGTCGAAGGCATCCTGGGCGGCAAGGTCGTCGCCGGCGAGGTCGTGGTCATCATCTATGAAGGCCCTCGCGGCGGCCCCGGCATGCAGGAGATGCTGTATCCGACCAGCTATCTGAAATCGATGGGCCTCGGCAAAGCCTGTGCGCTCGTCACCGACGGCCGCTTCTCCGGCGGCTCCTCCGGCCTGTCGATCGGCCATCTGTCGCCGGAGGCCGCCGAAGGCGGCAATATCGGTCTGGTGCGGACGGGCGACATCATCGCCATCGACATCCCGAACCGCAGCATCAGCCTCGAGGTCTCCGACGAGGAGCTCGCCAAGCGCCGCGCCGCGGAGGAGGCGAAGGGCGATGCCGCCTGGCAGGCGCAAGGCCGCAAGCGCAACGTCTCGACCGCGCTGCAGGCTTACGCCGCGCTCACCACCAGTGCCGCGCGCGGTGCGGTGCGCGAGGTCAAGCGGCGTCCGAAGTAGGCGGCATCGGCGCCACTGGCCTGGATCGGCGATCTTCGGAACGCCTCGCGGCTCCGTGCGACCACCCGGATGCGCCGTTGCAGGAAGTAGCCGGAACGGAGATCGGGAAAGAACGGCCCCCGCCTCCCTAGGGCGTGGGGCTGGTTGGGGTGGGAGCGGGAGCCGTTTGCTCAGTGGGCACCCGACGTGCGGGCTCGCCCGCCAGGCATCATCAACTTAGTGCATTGTCCACATTTTGCTATTTAATTTTTATTAATTTTGTTTTTATTTTTATTTAATCGTGCCATCCTAAGAAAAATCGTCGAAATCCATTTTTCCGAATTCAGCCGAGGCGGTCGCCGTATCGAGGTTCGCCCGCAAAGGTTCGGATTGCCAATAGCGGAGTTAGCCATGAGTCATTCTCCATCACTCGTGCCGCAAATCACGACAGACCGGGACGTCTATCTTGTGCTCGATGATTTCGGCCGCCGCCTGGGCCGGGCTTGGTGCGAGACGGCCGAGGAGGACGCCAATCGCGCGACCCTGCTCAGACATCTCGCCGAAGGGCAATATCTCCATCCCGCACGTATCGTGGCCTTCAATACCGCGGAGGGATGGTCGCGCGATGCCACCGCTGAAATCGCCGATGAGCTGCGCCGTCGCTTCGTCGAACTCGAGGAGACCGATCCCTCGCTGTTGGAGTTTCTGGAAAGAGCAGCGAGGCGTTGAAAGCTCGAACATGAAACGAGGATGAACTGCAAATTATGCTCGAACGAGTGCCGCGGCGATGTCCGATCGCGGACTCGCTGTCATGCGCACCCCCGCGCAAAACATCCCGCGCGTTAATGCGCGTGGTCAATGAGTTCTTACCGCTCCGCCGCGATCGATCGTTCGCATTAAGGATGCCTCGACGAAGTTCGGCAAGGCAAGGTTTTGCGCCGTATACTCCCGCGACCTTCGCAGATCCGTTTCGGGCAACTGGGGCACCACCGCAATGTCTCGTACTCTCGCTGTCGTTTTCTCAACGGCCGTCGCCGCCATTTCCATGACGGGCGCGGCCTCCGCCGGCTGCTACAATTGCTACACGCCGCCGCCGTGCACGACCTGCTACCAGCAACAATATGTGCCGCCGCAATACCGCACCGTCGACGAGACCGTGATGGTCTCGCCCGGCTCCGTGGTCGCGCACCGCACGCCGGCGCAGTACCGCACCGTGATGGTGCCGCAGACCGTGATGGTCGCGCCGCCCAGCGTCCAGTACGAGCGCATCCCGCCGCAATACGCCACCCGGCAGCGCGTCGAGATGGTCTCGCCGGGTTATTCCTATTACGCCCCGGTGCAGATGAACTGCGCGTCCTGCGGCTACTGAGCTAGACGCAAACAACAAAGAATTTCAGGACGGCGCTCTTCGCGGGGCGCCGCGCTTTCTGTTGCGCGACGCAAAGGTGAGGGAGCCTTTGAACCGCAAGGCCCGGAACGACACGAAACGGCATGAGCTCGTTTCTGGACTCCGTCGAGCGACCGCAACTCGGGCTGGTCGCTGCTTTCGCCGTTTCACTGATGTGCGCAGTTGCGGTGGTCTGGTCGGTCGGCTCGACCGATCGCGTTACCTATCTCGGCCCGGACCACGGCCAGGAGCAGACCATCACACAGGTCCGCCTCAAGACGCTCCCACAAGGGAGTTACGTGATCGAACGGGGCGCGATCTACAAGGCAATGCAGGCAGGGTGCCGCTACGACTTGAACTACAGCCCTCAATTCGGGCGCAACGTCAGCGACCGGCAGAGGACCAAGTACATCCGGAGTGCCGTCCTGGTTGATTGCCCGAAGAGCTAGACAGGTTGTGCAGGAAAAGGAACGCGCCGCCCTCCGGCCGGCAAAGGTTTGAGCACTTGCGCCAACTTGGCGTTGCCTTGCGCGGTCGACTACGTTAAGCGACACCCATTCCCGGGACTGGAAGGGTGGCCGAGTGGTTTAAGGCACCGGTCTTGAAAACCGGCGTGCCCGCAAGGGTACCGTGGGTTCGAATCCCACCCCTTCCGCCCGTATATTGTTCGCCACTGTTCGTGGTCGTTCGAACTCCACAGCAAATTCAGCGACTTAGGCCGAAACACTGTACTTCGCAGTTCGTCGGTGTTCTTCCTAGTCGGCTCACTGACCGTAGCTGAGGACCGTGGGTTCGGAGGACGCTTCTCTCGGAGGAACAAATGGCTGGACGGCTCAAACCACTCGACGTAGAGCGCCTCACGGAGCCCGGCAAGTATGCCGACGGCGGCGGCCTCTACTTGATCGTCGCAGGACCAACGTCGAAAAGTTGGTCGTATCGATATTGGAAAGACGGCAAAGAGCGTTGGCACGGCCTCGGCTCGTTCAAAGAGGTGTCGCTAGCCTTCGGCGGCAGCGTCGAGCGTACGTCGGATCGTTTGCTGAGGTGGTGGGCTGAGCCCTTCAGCGCTAAGGCGGTGCTGATCCTCGATGGACTTTCCTTGCGCGAACTGCCGTGGTTGTTGCAGGGCGCGAAGACGCGCGGCTTCACACTGCACGAGGTCAGCGCCAACGCCTCCGAACTGCCCGGCGAAACCGGTGAATTCGCTCGCGCGCTCGGCTTTGGTAGCCGCAGCAAGCTGCAGAACAACGGCGGCGGCCTTGCACACAAGCTGCAATCCGGTTGGACCGAAACAGTGGATTTGCCTTGGAAGGACTGCGAAGCCCTGATCGGCAGCATGCCGAACCAAATCTTCTGGCACCATTGGCCAGATGCCAAGCTGCACGACGGCTCTGGTGCAGGTCAGGGGCTGGAAGCGCTGACGAAGGACGTGGCGGAGCAACTTTCCAGTGACGATTTTTGGTCCTTTGTGGAACGCTTGGCCACCGGACGGCGGCTGGTCATTACGTCCGATCACGGCTACGCCGCCACGGGATACTTCCCTGATGCGGATGGCGAGGTTGGCCAGTTCCTCAAGCAGACATTTTCTAGCGGACGCAGCAAGCCCGGCACCGGAGACACCGGCCCCTTCGTGCCTCCTGTCGCATTGTCGATCAGCAGCCCGCACGGCGCGTATTTGTTGGCCGTGGGTCGCAGGAAATGGCGTAACCGGGGCGGTTATCCAACGCTCACACATGGTGGTCTATCGCTGCTTGAAGTGCTGTCGCCCTTCCTCGAATTGACCAAGTAAGGATGCTGGCTGATGGCAAAGAATGGACTAGCAAAAGAGGTCGCCAAAGCGGTCGACGCAGGTAGGACCGCCGCGCTGGAAACCGTTGATTTCAACGATCCGAACCGGCCCAAGTCGTGTCTGGAGGTGGATTTCCCAATCCTGTCGATTAATCAGGTCGCGATTATCGAAGGTAACGCGGGTAAACCCATCTACCAGATGTCCAAATGGTGGGCTCGCCGCCGTTCCAGCGTGTTTCGTTCAATGCTGATCGCGGCAGCCACCAAAGCGCCGGAAGATCCGTCGCACGCGGCCAAGTTGGTGTGGGACAACTACTACGCCAACCACCAGAAGCGCGGTGCGTTCAAGCACCTCAAAGTGGCGGACATCTTTATGGGTGGCGGTACCACATTGGTGGAAGGCTCCCGCCTTGGGATGCAGATGGTTGGCAACGACCTTAACCCTGTGGCGTGGTTCGTGGTCAAGCAAGAGC
Source organism: Bradyrhizobium sp. NBAIM08 (assembly GCF_020193935.1). NCBI lineage: Bacteria > Pseudomonadati > Pseudomonadota > Alphaproteobacteria > Hyphomicrobiales > Nitrobacteraceae > Bradyrhizobium > Bradyrhizobium sp. NBAIM08. Next base: position 12,314 of record NZ_JADYVR010000002.1, read on the forward strand.
TTGCTGACGTTGATCTTGATGAAGTGAAGGCGCTTCTTTCCGAAGTTGAGGCCGAGGTCAAGCCGCAGATCATTCCGTACTACTTCTGCGATGGTCCGAATGGCGAAAAGGGAACGTGGACGCATCTGCCAACCAAGAAGACGATGCCTCCAGACTTTGATCCACTCTCCATTCCTCGCGAAGAACGTAAAAACTATCAATATGAAGGCCCGGAAATCATCTACACTCTCTGGGCCAAGCACGGGCCATGTCAGGTCACGGGGTGCGGCCACCGCACGCCGATCATGGGTAGCCCAGTGATGGCGGTGAAGACGCTCACTGTAAAGCATTGGGAACATACCTGCGAGAATTGCGATAGGTCATTCCACGTCGAGGAGGACGCTGCACGTATGGCGCCAGATGCGCCGCTCTACGTTGCGCCGACTGAATTTCCGTTTGCGGTACTGGATCGGAAGAAGGGCGTGATCTGCCCCAACTGCGGCCATGCTGCGCTTGTGAACCTCGGTAAGGGGAGCAAGCAATTTCCAATGTGAGGCGTCGACCTGCTCGATCTGGGCCGCGCCGTCGAAACTCTGAGCTTGAACGTGAGTAGCTAGGATCAGGACCGCGATGACAGCGGCAATCCGCAAAGAAAGTGCAGACATCTAGCCCCCCATAAATGATGATGGCGTCACGAGAATGTTTGCAGGTCGATAGCTTATCGTGAAACAATCCTAGCTTGCAACTGCTTTGACTTCATGCGCGGACGGCTGCTGAAGGCCAGAAAGCGGGCCCTTTGACGGCCATCGGCGCGAAGGGTCAGATCCGTGTCGTAAAGCTACTTTCGCATACACTCGCTAGGCTCGGCCCCGAGTTGAACAATCAGATTTCTCCTCGTTAACCGCAGCGCCATGTCGAACACGGACGAGAGTTTAGCTACGTTGTCATGAGCCTCTGGCGCTCTTCTAAGGCGACCGCGCTGCCCCGGGATTGTAGGATCTGAGATGAGGGCGAAGAACGCGCGACAGAACTTGCGCCAACCGGACTGTTACGTTCGCCCCTTTATTGGTTGTCGAACGCGCTGACGATCGTTCGTTCAGTTCGTCGAGCGTCTGCTGCGTCTGCTGCGCGCCTTTGCTTCCGTTGACCGGAGTAATGCGTTCAAAGACCGAAGCGAAAGGGGCCGCAGGCTCGTCATCGATGCCTACGTCGCCGAGGTGCTGAAGGCCACGGGGCGCGACACCATTCCTCAGCCCGCGCCGGGGTGGTCAAATCTCGCAGTCTACAATCCCGCAGAGACAGCGTGTCCGATTGAAGGCCAAGGGAATCGCGGCGCTGGTCGATGATTATCGCGTCTTTCGGATCTGGCCCGGGCAGCCCGCCGGGGGCGCCCCGCACTCGGTCGACGCACTCCACGGGCGGCATCATCGCCGCGCGCATGCTCCGGAAGCAGCCGAAGCGTTTCGGTCGCCTTCGCGCTGGATCCGGTGACGCGGCTCGGCATGGCGTTGCTCTCAAGTTGCAGTCCGTTTCTTCCAGGACCAGATGCGTATGCTGACTGATCAAACCAAGACGCTCGGCGAAGCCGCGATGAAGGCGGCGGGCGGCATGTTCAGCCCGAAGAGCTGACGCGGCCGACGGGGAGGGCACGACTATTCTTACACATCTGCGCACAAGCGTCTTTTGGTAATGCATTTTTCCCGTCGTTCGTGAGATCCTTTTCCTACGTCGCGACTTGAAGGAAGGATCGGCGGCGAGGGACTGCAAAGCGGCGGTAAAAACTACACCGTCGCGGCGATGACCGTTGCATGGGCCGTAGTAAGGGTTGCGAACCACAAGAAAATGCGTGCTGCGCACGATGGTGCGCGGCAAGCGCTGCGACATTGGCCTCGGCGGGCTGAAGCTGGTGTCGCTTTCCGATGCGCGCGAGCAGGCAGAGAAGTATCGCAAGATCGCCCGCAACGACGGCGATCCGCTCGCCGAAAAGCGCAGGGCCCGGCTGGTGGTGTCGACATTCGAGGCGGCCGCCGAGACCGTCCACAAGGAGCACGCCAAAGCCTGGAAGAACGGCAAGCACAGCGATCAATGGATCAATACGCTGAAGGCATATGCTTTCCCGGCGTTTGGCGACCGCAAGGTCGCTGGTCACTCCACCCTCCCAGTTCGTAGCAGTGCCGCCGGGTCTGGGATGAGATGGTGCCGGGCGAGGCGGCCAGGGATGATACCGGGCTGTGGGACTTTGCACGTAACACGCGAGGCACGGTATTTCATTGCGTCGGGACTTGTCGCATGGGCCGGGACCCGCAGGCCGTGCTCGATCCGCAGCTGCGTGTGCGCGGCGTCGAGCGGCTGCGTGATCGACGCCTTGGTGATGCCCCAGATCACCTCAGCCAACACCAATGCGACCAGCCTGATGATCGGCGAACGCGGCGCCGCGCTGGTCAAGGCGTGACGGCGTGGCCTGGATTCGGGAGGACGAGATGGAATTGAGTTCCGACTGTCACGTCCCCAAATACGCGCAGATTGCCGACATCTTCCGGCAGCGTATCGCGCGCGGCGTCTGGACTCAGGGATTTCGCCTGCCGGCCAACGAGGAGCTGGCGGCCGAGTTCGCTGTGTCGCGCGTCACGATCAGGCAGGCGGTGAAGCTGCTCGCCCGCGACGGCGTGATCGAGGCGCAGCAGGGCCGCGGCACCCTTGTCACGGGACCGTGCGGCAGGATCCGGCACACGCGCAGCACTTGCGGTCCGCATTCGCTAAGGTGCTGCGAACCGTTGAGGAAATGGTCTCACGCGGCCGATCCGCAAAGCAAAGGTAGTTAGACGGCGGGCCAAGTAACACGAATGACGGACGTTCTCGCGCCGATTGCGCCCAGCGCCGATGCTGGATGCAGTCGCGAAGTCTCCTGGTTTCGCGTAGCGGGGCCTTCGCCGCAAGGGGCCCCCGTCACAAGCGACGGTCCCACCCATGATCAGCTCTAGTGAGCGCGCCGCGCCGCTTGGGGCACAGACCGCAGGCTCCGAGAAAACGGCTTGGCGATCGCGAGAACTGCGGCTTCGTCAGTTTCGAGCGCGATCTTCTGGGCGAGCATCACATCGCCAATTGCCAAGGCTCGGTCCGGGAGGAAGCACCACCCGATCTTAGGCTCCATTCTGTCGTCAAGCTCCAAAACATTGCCCATGGTGCCTTGATGAATTCGGTACCGTCGGCCCGTTTGAGAGCCAGTAACATCAAAAAAGCCATTAGTACAAATTGCGCGCGCTGTTCTGGAGATAACCATGCTCGCAAACGCGACGTGCACGCGCTTCCGGGCCACTTTGCTCGTTGAAGCCCCAGTAAGCATCGAAGTGAACACTTATTCCATACAGCAAGGTAGGACACCTCCAAAAATCAAACTAAGACACTGGAGGGCTTCTCGCTACTGCGTGAACCGGAGTTGCTCTAGTCCAATCTCAATTACTCGGAGGTCCTCAAGTAAAGCATCCCGAGAGTCCGTCGGATCAATATCTGATGTGGACTGTAGCCGTTCAATCAACTGATGCCGAAGGTCTCGCATATTCTCTAGAGCTTGCCGGTTTTTGAGACGCACATAGGCCGAAACGATCGATTCAATGCTGCTTGCCAAGGAGTAGCTCCAGAAGAAATTTCTAGAATAGGTTGCATCGTAAACATTGCCCGAGAAAACCCGCAAGGGGTCGGCACGTAAGATTTTGGTGACCAATCTGGCCCAAGGTGGCCTTGGGACGTCTCAAGTCCGAAGCAATCTCAGCATTGCACCAGCGGACCGGCATTTTTGCAAAGATCCGCCGCCGCGGTTGCCCCGTCGTGGCAGGGCACGCTTTCGCGTCTTTACGCACTTGCGAGATGAGGCGACTAATGCATCCTTGGGAAAGGGAGAAGCAATTGAAGGTGTCCACAACCGACCGTTTACAACCGTTTTAAAATCATTTATCTCTCGTCTGGTTTAAATCATTTTATCTCGATATTAAATGGAGCGGTTAATGCATCGCATTTCGGTGGCCATCGTTGATCATCATCCGATTACACTAGAAGCGATTGTCAGCGTCATTGGCCGCAACGCCGATTTGGAGCTGCTGGGAACCGGATCGGCCGTCCCCGATATTCTGCAGCTCGCGACTGACTGCAAACCTGACATTTTGATTGTTGAAGTCGGTATGCCAGGCAATGCTTTCGAGGCCATCACCAGCGTCGTCAGCAGCGTGCCTACCGTGAAAGTTGTGGCCTTTACAGGAGTGGTCGGGGTTGCAACTGCGATTCGAGCGCTCGACGCAGGCGCTGTTGGATTCGTCTTGAAGGCAGCTCAGTCCTGCGAGCTGATCGAAGCCATCGAAGCCGTTGCACGGGGTGAAAACTACATCACCCGGAGCTTTGCCAGCCAAGTCATCGCGGGGTTACGGGATGAAACGCTTCGGCGCAAGGCTGCAGCGATCATCAACCTTACCATCCGTGAAGAGCAGATCGTCAAGCTCTTGGTCCGCGGCAATACGAATAAGGAAATCGCAGCGCGCCTTAAACTGAGTGATAAAACGGTGAAACATTATATGACGATCCTCATGCAAAAGATGAACGCTCGCAATCGGCTGGAGGTTGTTGTCGCCGCTCAGAAAATGCAAGATTCCAACTTCGGCGCGCACACTCTCAATTGAGAACAACCACGTCAGTACTGACGATCAACTTAGGAATGACCCCGATGATCAAGCAAGAACACGAATCAACCAATCGAAATGGCTCATCGAGAGAGCATTTGTTCTGGGCCCGTGAGTTCATCCAACTCGCCAAAACGCAAGCGCGAAACAAGGGTGTCTCCGATCAGGTCCTCGCACAATCCATGTTGGTTCATGCATGGATGCTGTTCACGGGACAGAACGAAGAAGCGTCGAGAAGATCCGTCAGTGCGCTCTTTGCGTCGAGCATGGCCAAGAATTTGGCAGCAGGCTCATTGAGCCGCACCAATTCAAAGCCGATGGGGTCCTAGTGAGGAGCCAGCGACTCTGCAGTTGGTAACGGCTGAGAGCTTGCCCCATGGCTAGGGTGCCCGGGGCGGTTACCGCGTTCGAAGATCCGGCTTCAAGGATCTTGTACGACAGAGTAGCCATGCGCTCGAAAGCGCTCGACTTTCCATCCACCCACAAGATACCCCGAGTTTGCGGGAATGCTCGTCCAAGCTTTACTCGGGACAGTCTTGCTGATCCGCAGCATATGTCCACCTTTGCGCGACCAGTCCTCCGCCAAGGCGTTGCGCAGAAACGACCTGTGACGATGAAGGCTGTAAACGCCTTCATGACATGATGCGGCGCCAGCTCTCTTTTCGGACCAAGGTCTGAAGATCACTCCGACCTTTGTCTGAAATACCGTCGGACCTTCCTCCATTCCGCACACGGCCTCCAAGCCTCAAAGTTGCTCCAGAGTTCACGGATGCGCCTTTAGGACACCTCACTCCTTTGGGCGGGGTCTGTGCCCAACAACGGGAGCGCGTCATGGTTTCCTACATCAAGAGCGATCTGGAATTCATCCTGGAGCAGATCAAGATTTCTGAGGCGCACGCGAGCGGTCAGCCGCTGTTTGGCGTTGGTGGGCTTGTGCCGGCTTACAACCTCTCTTTGGGTCTTCGTACGGTCGACGGCACCTACAACAATCTGCTGCCGGGGCAGGAGCGGTGGGGCGCTGCTGACATTCAATTCCCCGAAGGGCTCGGGACGGACTTTCGGCCGGCGAGCGGTACGCCGTTGGACTTCGACGGTCCGGGAGGAATGCCTCCGGTGCCGACCCAGTCGACTTACGCACCCTCCAACGATCCGAATTCCTTTGTCGTCGACGGCAGCATCCGTACGATCTCGAACCTCATCGTCGACCAGACGCTGAACAATCCAGCGGCGATCGTGACGGCGCTTGAGCGGGCCGGTTCGGCAGATCCGTTTGCGGACCTGGTGATTGTTCAGAACGCAGCCGAGCTGATCATCACGACAACCGCTGCGGCTACCGCGGCACAGGCTGCGGAGCTTGCCGCCGAGGCAGCCGTCGGGGCGGCAACGGCAAATCAGGTTGCGGCGCAGGCCGCCTATGACGCTGCCCTTGCAAACAATGGCGCGGCTGTTGCAGCGTTGGCCGCCGCGTCCGACGATGCGGCAGCGGCCGCGGATTCTGCGACAGAAGCGGCCGCGATTGCGCTGCTCGTCGGTGGCAACATCAGCGCTGCAGACATCGCCTCGGTCCAGGCAGCGGTCGCAGCGGCGCTCGCGGCTTCCAACGCTGCCGCCGCCGTGGTGACTGGGCTATCTGTGGGCCATGTCGAATTCGCCGACGCGCAGGCCGTCCAGACGAACGCGCTGGCGTTGCACACGCAGTTGGCGGCGATTCGGGAAGCGCTGGTGGAAGGCCAGTCTGCAGGACCGCATCTTGCAGCGATCGCTGCTGCGGCGACGTTGGCGGATGAAAATGTTGCGCCTGCCGAGAGTCTCACGGCCGATCTGACCGCGTTGGTTGATCCCGACGCGGTCGCGGAAGCTCTTGCCGCTCTGACAGCCGCCAACGACGCGCTAGCGACGGCAGTGGCGAACGAGGCGACAGCTGAAGACGCCAGCGATGCGGCAGACGCCGCGGCAGCGGCGGCTATCGCAGGGCTGGCAACAACCCTGGCTGATCTCGGCATCGAATTCGATGGCGAGAACATCAGCCTGCCCAACATCGCGCCGGACGGCGGCCTGTCAGCATCGTTCAACTCGTGGTTCACTCTGTTCGGCCAGTTTTTCGACCACGGCCTCGACCTGGTGGGGAAGGGCGGCAGCGGTACTGTCTACATTCCCCTGCAACCCGACGATCCGCTGTATGTCCCGGGCAGCCACACCAACTTCATGGTGCTGACGCGCGCGACCGTTACGCCCGGAGCCGATGGCATCATGGGCACGGCCGACGATGTCAGACCGATCAACACGACGACGTCGTTTGTCGACCAAAATCAGACCTACACCTCCCATTCTTCGCATCAGGTATTCCTGCGGCAATACGTGCTGAACGGAGATGGCGAGCCGGTCGCAACGGGCAGGCTGATCGAAGGCGCCAACGGAGGCATGGCGACCTGGGGCGAGCTTAAGGCTCAGGCCCGGGACATGCTGGGGATCATCCTGACCGACTCCGACGTCGGCAACGTGCCCCTGCTGAGAACCGACCAATACGGCAACTTCATCCCCGGAGCGAATGGCACACCGCAGGTCATCATCGGGATCGGCCCCGATGGCATCCCGAACACTGCCGACGATGTGACGATTTCCGGGACACCGGAAGCTCCTGTTGGCATTGCCGGTGCCATCCGCATTGGTCACGCTTTCCTCGCTGACATCGCTCACGATGCAGTTCCGACCGGCTTGGCGGATGGCGACATCGAGATCGGGCTCGGCAATCCAGGCAACCAACCCGCAGATCCCGGCGCATATGACAACGAGCTGCTCGACGCGCATTTCATCGCGGGCGACGGCCGTGTGAACGAGAACATCGGCCTGACCGCGGTCCACCATGTTTTCCACGCCGAGCACAACCGCTTGGTGGAACACACCAAGGCGGTCATTCTGGCCACCGGCGACAACGCGTTTATCCAGGAATGGCTGGTGCCAGGTGCCGTGATCGGTGACGGCGTCAGCGACTTGGAATGGAACGGGGAACGCCTGTTCCAAGCCGCCAAGTTCGGCACCGAGATGCAGTACCAGCATCTCGTGTTCGAGGAATTCGCGCGCAAGGTTCAGCCCCAGATCAACCCGTTTGTTGTTCCCGACGGCTACGATGTCACGATCAATCCGTCGATCGTCGCCGAGTTCGCTCACGTCGTCTATCGCTTCGGTCACTCGATGCTGACCGAGACGATTGACCGGTTCGATCCGTCGTTCAACGCCGGCCATATTGGCCTTATCGAGGGCTTCCTTAATCCATTCGAGTTCGACGAAGTCGGCGGTACCGCGCACGGCGTCACCGACGAAGTCGCGGCCGGCGCGATCATCCGGGGTATGACCCGGCAGGTCGGCAACGAGATCGACGAGTTCGTGACCAGTGCGTTGCGCAACAACCTGCTCGGCCTGCCGCTCGATCTCGCCACCATCAATCTGGCGCGTGGCCGCGATACCGGCGTGCCGTCGCTCAACGCCGCGCGGCGCGAGTTCTACGAGGTGACCAACAGCGCGGCCGAGCTCAAGCCCTACGAGAGCTGGGTTGAGTTCGCTGCCAACCTCAAGCACGAGGCGTCGATCATCAACTTCATCGCGGCGTACGGAAACCACGCGCTGATCACCGGCCAGACGACCATCGAGGGCAAGCGTGACGCCGCGCTGACCATCATCACTGGGCAATCGGTCGGCGGCCTGTTGGTTCCCGCGGATGCCGAGGACTTCCTCAACGGCATCGGTGCCTACGGGGCCGGCAACGCCCTGGGGGGCCTGGAAAATGTCGATCTTTGGATCGGCGGCCTCGCCGAAAAGATCCTGCCGTTCGGCGGCATGCTGGGTTCAACCTTCAACTTCGTTTTCGAGGTGTCGCTGGAGCAGCTTCAGAACGGCGACCGCTTCTACTACTTGCAGCGGCTCGACGGCCTGCATCTATTCGGGGAGATGGAGGCGAACTCCTTCGCCGCCATGATCATGCGCAACACGGACGCCACCCATCTGCCCTCGGACGTATTCTCGGTCCCTGGCCTGATTCTCGAGATCGACCGAACCAAGCAATACAATCCGGGACTAGGTGAGACGGCCGGTGCGGATGGCATCCTGGCGGATGATCCGCTGACCGTTGGAGTCGATGAGAGCGCCGACAATCTCGGCAACGATCCGGTTGGCGGCGGAATCCTCACTCCGTTGGTCATCCGCAACAATCCGGCCACGCCGGGTGCGGATACCAACTACCTACGATACACGGGCGATCAACACGTCGTGCTCGGCGGCACTGCAGGAAACGATATCCTTATCGCCAGCGAAGGGGACGACACGCTCCATGGCGATGCCGGCAACGACTTCCTTGAGGGTGGCGCCGGCAACGACGTCCACAATGGCGGGGACGGCGACGACATCATCAAGGATCTCGGCGGCGACGACAACATCAAGGGCGGCGCCGGCAACGACGTCATCAACTCGGGACCGGGGCTGGATCTTGTTCTCGGCGGTGCCGGCAAGGACTTTGTCTTCTTGGGCAATGACGCCGGGGGCGAGGTGTTCGGTGGTGAAGGCGATGACTTCATCTACGGAAACAAGAACGCCGAGCGCCTTCTGGGCAATGAGGGCAACGACTGGATCGAGACCGGCACTTTCGACGGCGCGCCTGGCGACAACTTCGACGAGCTCTTTGCGCGCGATGGCGTCGTCGGACACGATGTGTTCCTCGGCGATGGCGGTTTCGACGAGTTCATCGCCGAGGGCGGCGACGACGTCATGGTTGGCAGTCCCGGCCGTGGAAAGCTGGCCGGAATGTCGGGCTGGGACTGGGTGACGTATAAGGACAACGCCTTCGGCGTCGACGCGGACCTGACGCGCGGTATCGTGTTCGATGAGTTCCCCAACCCGCCCGTGAACGGCACGCTCGACGCCTACGAGTCGGTTGAGGGCGTGTCGGGCTCGAGGTTCAACGATATCCTCACCGGCTCCGATACCCTGGCCGCCGATCGTCTGCCGTCATCGCTCGGCGGTTCGGAAGGTTACACCGGCAGCACCGTCACGGCCGAGAGCCTTGCGCTGATCAACGGCCTCGACGCCGTCTTGGGCACCGGCGTTACGTCCTACTCCGCGGGTGACATCATCCTCGGTGGCGACGGCAGCGACAGGATCACGGGCCGCGCCGGCGATGACATCATCGATGGCGACAAGTGGTTGAACGTCCGGATCAGCGTCCGTCAAAACCCGGACGGAACCGGCCCTGAAATCGACTCGCACAGCAGCATGACGACGCTCGCTGCCGCCATGTTTGCCAGCACGTACAATCCGGGTCAGCTCGTGATCGTGCGCGAGATCCTGGCTACGGGCGACGCGGTCGTCGACACCGATACCGCCGTGTTCTCGGGCGCTGCCAGCGAATACATCTTCGCCGGCAATGCCGACGGCACCATACAGGTGACACACACCGTCGCGGATGGCGACGGATCCGACAAGCTGCGCGGCATCGAGCGTGTCGAGTTCGCGGGCGGCGAGTCATTTAACATCATCATGGGAACGCCGGGCAACGATCCGGCGCTAAATGGCACCAACCCCGGCGCTCCGGTGGGCAACGACGGGAACGACCTGATCGTCGGGCTCGGCGGAAACGACGTGCTCAACGGTCTGGGTGGCAACGACATCCTGATTGGTGGGGACGGGACCGACACGCTTAACGGTGGTGACGGCAATGATGCGCTCGACGGCGGCCTCGGTAACGATGCGCTCAACGGCGGCCTCGGCAATGACGCCTACAACGTCCGCCTGGGCGACGGAAACGACACGATCACCGAACTCGACAACGGCGGTTCGGCCGATCGGCTCGTGATCCAGACGGGCAGCACAGAGGACCTGCCGGTTGCGCTCACGACGCTGAATGCCGCAGACAATGACACTGGCACTGCCAATGGCGACCTTGTTGTCGCCGTGAACGGACAGACGGTGACCGCCATCAATCACTTCGACGGTGGCAATCCGCAGCGGGGCATCGAGAGCATCAACTTCACCGGCGCCACCTACAATGGCTATCTGCTCGGTTTCGAGGATTACGTCGTCAACCGTGCCGATCCGACCGGTTTCAGCCGCACGATCAACCTCGCGGCATCGACGGCTAACAACTTCATCGCCGGCGAAAACCTTACCAATGACGAGATCATCGGCGGCAGCGGAAACGACCTGATCTTCGGCGGCACCGGTGACAACGAATTGCAAGGCGGAGCCGGCGAAGACCTTCTGGTCGGCGGTTCGGGAGCCGGTGATGGCGACCTTCTCGACGGCGGGCTCGATGCCGATGTGATGGTCGGCCTGAACGGCAACGACACTTACGTCGTCGATGACATCGCAGACGTCGTGGTCGAAGCCCTGAACCAGGGCACCGACACGATCGAGACCGAAATGGCCGTGTTGTCGATCGAAGCGGTCGCCAACGTGGAGAACCTGGCATACACGGGCATCGATGCCGATCCGTTCGTCGGGACCGGCAACGATCTCAACAACGTCATCACCGGCGGCGACCTCGCCGACACCCTGAGTGGACTCCTGGGCAACGACACGCTGAACGGCGGGCTCGGTGCCGACAGCCTGCTCGGCGGCGACGGCAACGATACGCTGAACGGCGGCGACGATGGCGATACGCTGAGCGGCGGCATCGGCACCGACACGCTCAATGGTGGTGCCGGGGTCGACACCATGGCGGGAGGCGCCGACAACGATATCTACGTCGTTGACGATGCCGGCGACGTGGTCAATGAGATCGCCGCGGGTTCGGGCGGAATCGATCGGGTCGATTCGTCCATCAGCTACACTCTTGGCACTAATGTCGAGAACCTGAACCTGGTCGGAGGCAATACGACAAATGGAACCGGCAACGCTCTCGACAACACGATTGTCGGAAACAACGCTACCAATCAATTGTTCGGAGGCGGCGGTGTCGACGTCCTGACGGGGAACGGCGGCAACGATCTGCTCGACGGCGGTACCGGCAACGATACCCTGTCCGGCGGCGACAACAACGACGTGATCATAGGTGGCGAAGGCAACGACCTCATCGATGTCGGCACGGGCTTCAACACGATCGCCTACAACGCAAGCGGCTTCGGCAACGATACCATCAGCAGCTTCGATGCAGACGGGGGCACCGCGGCCACCCAGGACAAGATCGATCTCTCGGGTCTTGGCGTCACGGCGGCCAACTTTGCCACCCGTGTCTTCGAGAGCGCCTCCGGTGGCAACACCGTGCTCACGATCAGGGAGGGCGGTGCCGCCTCGCCGGTCCAAGGCACCATCACAATCAATGGCATTAGCAATGCCTCTATCGACATCAACGATTTCACCCTGGCAACGACACCAGCCTCGACGATCACCGGCACGGCGGGCAACAACATCCCGCTGAACGGCACGGCCAATGCCGATACGATCAATGCCCTTGCTGGCAACGATACGGTCAATGCCGGCGGTGGAAACGACATCGTGAACGGCGGGACCGGCAACGACACCGTGAATGGCGATGATGGCGACGACACGTTCAACTGGAACGCCAACACCGCGACCGCGACGTCGCTGACCAACTCCGACGGTCGCGATATCGTCAACGGCGGGGCTGAGGGTGCTCTGGGCGATACCTTGGTGGTCACGGGCAACGCCGCCGTCGCGGAGACCTATCGCATCTACACCCGTGCCGCCTGGGATGCGCTGCCTGGCAACATCGGGGCCAGCCTCAATCCGGCCACGGAGATTGTCGTCACGCGCGGCGCGAACACCGACTTTGCCAATTCGGTCATCGCCGAGTTGCGCGAGATCGAGGAGATCCGTATCAACAACTCGGAACCCGTCGGCAGCGGCAGCGCAGGCGGCGACACGATCCAAGTGATTGGGGACTTCTCCGGCACCAGCCTGCGCCTCAACACCATCACCATCGATGGTGAGCAAGGTGACGACACGATCGACATTTCGGCCCTGACTTCGGCTCATCGCATCGTATTCCGTTCCAACGGCGGCAACGACACCATTATCGGCGCCCTGCAGGCCGAGGACGTGATCGAGCTTCCTGATGGATCGGATATTTCGGCGTACGAGCTGGTCGAGAATGAAAACGGCACCAAGACGATCTCGAATGGAACCCATTCCGTCACCTTCACGGGCGTCATCCCGCCGCAGTTCCTGGCGGATGAGCCTGGCGGCGATGACAACGAGACCCCGCCGGGTGACAGCGAGGACGACCACACCGCTGCGGACGGCGTGGTTCGCACCGGGACGGCGCAGTCGGACATGCTGATCGGGACGTCGGGCGACGACAACATCGTTGCATTCGCTGGAAGTGACATCGCCATAGGCGATGCCGGGGCCGACGCGATCGCTCTCGGCGAGGATGCAGACTTCGCTAACGGCGGGGCGGGGAGGGACGTGATCTTTGCCGGAGCAGGCGACGACCACGTATTCGCCGGTGCTGACGCCGACATCGTCTACGGCGATGCCGGAGCAGATCGCCTCTTCGGAGACGAGGGCAATGACATGATCACGGCCGGCGCGGGCGACGATACCGTCTTCGGCGGCGCCGGGAATGATCTCATCATTGCGGAGATCGGTGACGGCGACGACACATACTTCGGAGACGAGGGGACCGGGGGCGGCGGCATCGATACGCTCGACATGTCGGCGTCGACTGCGGCGGTCAACGTCAACCTGGGCTCCGGCCCTCTGATGAACGGCAGCGTGTCGAGCATCCAGACCGGCAACGACACGATCTGGGGCATCGAGAACGTCAATACCGGGTCCGGCGACGACACCATCACGGCGAGCAACGCGGCTAACGTGGTGAATGGCGGCGCAGGCAACGACACCTTCAAGTTCCAAACCACCTTCGCTGCGGATGGCGACACGATCCATGGGTTCGAGCCCGGCGATCGCATCGATCTGAGCGCCATCGATGCGAACACCGGTACGGCAGCTGATCAGGCCTTCACTCTCGTGAGCGGGGCCGCTCAGACGGCGGCAGGCCAATTGGCCGTCCGCTTCGAGACCCGGGCCGATGGCGAATTCACTGTCCTGCAAGGTAACGTCGACGGCGACGACGCTGCCGAGTTCACGATTGAACTGGAAGGTCATCACACCCTGACGAATTCCAACTTCAATCTCTAGGGCCAGGGCGATGGAGGCGGAGCGAACAATCCGCCTCCATCATCTCCCTTTCTTTCTGAAGCGAGCGTTGGGGTCCAATGGCCAAGTCTAAAGAGTTGACGCCGGCAAAGCGCCGCAATCTTGAGGAGTTGACGCGTGGCTTCCGCGGCATCGCCCTGTTTCTGTTCTTGATCTCGGGAATGATCAACGTGCTGGCCCTGACCGGCTCGTTGTACATGATGCAGATTTACGATCGGGCCCTGACCAGCGGCAGCATCCCGACTCTCGTGGTTCTGTCGAGTCTGGCCATCGGACTTTATCTCTTTCAAGGCGGTTTCGACGTCGTTCGCTCGCAGGTTCTGGTGCGTGTCGGGGCGAGGCTGGACAAGAAGATCGCTCCACTGGCTCACCGGGTGGCGATCGACATGCCCCGTTTCGGCTTCTCCACCTCCGAGGCGCTCGAACGTGGCCGGGACGTCGATACCGTCCGCGGCTTTCTCGGCAGCCAGGGACCCGCGGCGCTGTTCGACCTGCCGTGGATGCCGATCTATCTGGTATTCATCTATCTCCTGCATCCACTCCTGGGCGCGCTGACCTTCGCGGGAGCCTTCATACTGACGGTCCTCACCGTCGTCAGCGAGATTATGACCAAGCATCTGAGCGTGTCCGCTCGGAAGGCCGCAATGGTCCGAAACACCATCGCAGATTCCAACGCACGCAATGCGGACGTTATCAAGGCGATGGGGTTTGCGAACCGTGCGGTCGATCGCTTCCATACCGCCAATGGCGAGCACCTCGATCTTCAGACCAGGACGAATGACATCACGGGCACTTTCGCCGCCGTGTCGCGGGTGCTGCGCATGCTGCTGCAGTCCGCCGTTCTTGGATTGGGTGCCTACCTCACCATCAAGGGTGAACTCTCGGCCGGCGCGATCATCGCATGCTCTGTCGCCTCCGCACGCGCCCTGGCGCCGGTGGATCTGGCGATCGGCAACTGGAAAGCGTTCATCTCGGCGAGGATGGCATTTCAACGGCTGCGCGACACGGTCGTGGCGCTTGCCGATGTCGACCAGCCGATGAAGCTGCCGGCGCCGAGCAAGCGGCTCAGCGTCGAAAGGGCAACGGTCGCCGTGCCCGGATCCGGGCAGGTCATCCTGAGCGACGTCAGCTTCGAACTCGAGGCCGGCCAGGCGCTCGGAATTATCGGACCCAGCGCCGGTGGCAAGACCACCATGGTGCGCGCCCTTACCGGCATCTGGCCGTTGCTGCGCGGCAGCGTTCGCCTGGACGGCGCCGATCTTGGCCAATGGCGAGAGGACGATATCGGTCGTCACGTTGGCTACCTTCCTCAGGAGATCAGCCTGATGGATGCGACGATTGAAGAGAATATCTGCCGCTTCGAGCCGCAGCCGGACTACCAAAAAGTGGTCGAGGCAGCCAGGGCGGCCGGCGTTCACGAGATGATCGTAAAGATGCCGGAAGGGTATCGGACGCAGCTTGGCCCGCAGGGCGCGGCATTGTCCGCAGGTCAGCGACAGCGCGTGGCGCTGGCGCGGGCGCTTTATGGCAACCCTTTCATTGTCATCATGGACGAACCCAATTCCAATCTTGACGGCGAAGGCGAGGCGGCCCTGACGAGGGCGATCGAAGGCATCAGGGCGCGTGGCGGCATAACGATCGTGATTGCCCACCGGCCCAGTGCGCTTGTGGCCGTGGATATGGTCGCCATTGTCCAGAATGGCCGCATGACGGCGTTCGGAACGAAGAACGACATCATGACACCGGGCCTGTCGGCAAGACCTGCAGCAGAAGAACTCCAAACGCAAGTGAGGAGGCCAGCATGATTACAGTTCAGGCGCTGAAACCGAAGTCACAGCCGTCGCGACCAAGGCACGAAGATTACGTCGAGAAGGAGCCGGAGAAGAAAGGGATCTTGCCGATCGCTTTCCTGCTGTTTCTGACCGCGGCTGCGACGTACCTGAAGAGCTTTCTGCCGACGACGGTGGAAGCGCACGAAGACCGGAAGACCGACAGGGATGACGGTTCCGAAGAGAAGAGCGATGCGCCGGCAGCGGAAGCGAGCCTCGCAGATGAGGACGATTCGGCCACGGACGCGCGCACTGCCAAGTCTTCCGACAACGTCGTGCCGATCAGGATCGTGCTGCCGCAGGAGATCAGCGAGTTCCTGGCCAATGATTCCCCGGCGCTTGACTTCAACGGACGAGAGCGTTCCGGCCAGGTTCGCGTCGACAATGGTCCATTGGGAGATCCAATCCGGGCGAACAATGATAATCGCCCGCAATCCGCGTCTTCCGAAGGAGCGGGTGCTTCGGGCGGGGGAGGCGGTGGCGGAGGAGGAGGAGACGGTGACGCCAAGCCTCGCGGACCGAGCCCCTTCACCCCCCGTCCGGACCTCGACCTCGATATCGATCCTCAACGCAATCGGGCGCCCCGGATCAGCGGACCGGTACAGCTGCGCAATGTGATCGGCTGTGAGGCTCTGACGATCTCGCTCTTGGCCCTGTTGAGCGGTGCCACCGATCCGGACGGCGACATCATGAGGGTCGTCAATCTCACGGCAAGTTCCGGCGCCATCACACAGGCGCAGGACGGGAGCTGGGTGTTCGCCCGTGACGATGGCATGCTCGGCGAGGTGACGCTGACTTATACCATCACCGACGGCTTCGCGTCCGTCGTGCAGACGGCGCACTTTAGCGTCATCGAAGCGCCGCCGGTCATCGGGACGGCTGCCGACGACAACCTTCTCGGCACGCAGTGCGCCGATCGGATCGACGGCCGGGATGGCGACGACAACATCGACGCCCGCCAGGGCAATGACATCATTTTTGGCGGCCTGGGCGACGACCACATCGTAGCCGGGGGCGGCAACGACATCGTCTATGCCGGGGAAGGCAACGATCTGGTGTTCGCGGGCGCGGGAAACGATGTAGTGTTCGGAGGTGCCGGTCACGACAGTCTGTATGGCGAGGACGGCGACGACACCATCATGGGAGAAGATGGAAACGACGTCATTTCAGGCGGCGGTGGTGCCGACATCCTGATCGGTGGCGCCGGCAATGATTCCGTTCAGGGCGATGCGGACAACGACAGGATCGATGGCGGTGGTGGCAATGACAGCCTCGCCGGTGGGACCGGCGATGACGTGATTGTCGGGGCCGCCGGCGATGATCTTCTGTTCGGTGGCAACGGCAACGACGTGCTGACGGACGGCGCGGGTAGCGACAGGGCACACGGCGATGCCGGAGACGACTATTTCATAGCCGCGCTTGACGAGGCCAACGACACCTACGACGGTAGTGACGGGTTTGACACTATCGATTTTTCCGCTGCGAGGGAGAGAATTGCCATCGACCTCGGACATGGAACGGCGGAGGGACGCGAGATCGGTCAGGATAGAGTTGCCGGCGTGGAGGCGGTTATCGGCGGAGGCGGCAACGATCATATCGATGCAGGATCGAAGACGGCCGACGTAACCATGAGCGGCGGCAACGGGAGCGACCTTCTCCAAGGAGGTGCCGGGAATGACAGCGTTTCGGATGGTTCAGGAGGTGACACAGTTTCTGCCGGCGGCGGCAACGATCACGTCGCTGCCGCGGCCGACGCGGCCGATGACACCTATGATGGAGGAACCGGAGAGGACACGCTCGATTACTCGACCGCAACCCTGAGTATCACGGTCGACCTCGAAGGAGGTACTGCCGACGGTCTCGATGTCGGGCACGACTTGATTGCAGCCTTCGAGAGGATCATTACCGGCTCGGGCGACGACCACATTGTCGCCGCTGGATCGAACTCCATCTCGATGACGGGAGGCGACGGCGACGACACCTTCGAGTTCAGGAGGACGGGCGATGATGACCAGGCGCTGACGGTCCGCAAGATCACTGATTTTACGGTGGGGGATCGAATAGTAGCTGCGACATACGAGATCAGTGTCCTCGGGGAGGGCGGTGTTGACGAGACAATCTCCGATATGTTCGACGATGTCTATCTTTCGACAACCGGAGACAAGCGACCGGTGCGCTTTCGATTCGAAGAGGTGGACAGCAACAAGATGACGTTGGTGGACGTGCACGATCGACCTGACACGGACGAGTTCTTTACGATTCAGGTCGAGGGGCATCATCACCTTCAATTCACGGTGGCGGTCAGCTGAGGCAATAACGTCCATGAAACATACCGACCCGAGAGAACTTGCTACCGCGTTGCCAGCCAATCCCGGCAGCGTCGAGAGATCGCTCCGGCTATGGCCAAGGATAGTCGGCGGACTGTCGCTTGTGGTTGTATTGGTGATCGGCTGTGGCGGGTGGGCGGCGATAGCCAAGCTGGAAGGGGCCATCGTCGCCAGCGGTACCGTCAAGGTCGACGAGAACCTGAAGGAGGTGCAGCATCGGGATGGCGGCATCGTTAAAACGCTGTCGATTCGCCAGGGCGATTTCGTTCGCGAAGGACAAATCCTGGCGACTCTGGACGACGTGCAAATCAAGGCAGAACTCCTTATCGTCAGGTCTCAGCTGGGGGAAGCGCTGGGCCGTCAAGCGCGACTGATTGCGGAGCGCGACAACCTCCCTTCGATCGAATTCCCGGCGGATCTCGGGCGCATTTCGACCGCCTCGGAGGTTGTGATCCAGGGTGAACGCCGACTGTTCGCGGGCAACAAGTTGGGGAGGGATAGCCAGAAGGAGCAGCTCGAGCTCAGCGTCAGCCAGACCCTGGAGGAGATCAAGGGAATGGAAGCGCGGCTCGCTGCCAAAGAACACGAGATCCAATTGGTTGGTGCCGAGCGCGACAAGCTGGACGCTCTCTTCGAGAAGAAGATCGTTGAGTATACCCGGGTTTATTCAGCTCACCGCGACTGGGCGCGAATACTAGGAGAACGCGGCGAGATTTCTGCGGGTATTGCCCGGGCTAAGGTCCGTGCGAGCGAAATCAGGGTTCAGATCATCGCCGTAGATCAAAATGCCAGCACGGAGGCGCAACGCGACTTGCGGACCGTAGACGCCCGCATCTCCGAGCTAAGCGAACGAAAGTTGGCGATCGAGGATCGTCTGTCGCGCACCGAAATCAGGTCTCCGGTTGCGGGTTACGTCAATGAGCTCTTTATTCATACTGTCGGCGGCGTTATTACGCCGGCTGCGAAGATCGCGACGATCGTACCCCAGCATGCAGAGCTCAAGTTCGAGATCAAGATCTCGCCGGCCGACATAGACCAGGTGAGAGAAGGGCAGTCCGCCCGCGTTCGCCTAACCGCGTTCAACCGCAACACAACGCCGGAGATGAAGGGATCCGTCGTCATGCTGTCTCCCGCTTCGGCGCGCGATCCTTCAAATGGGCAGGAGTACTATGTTGCATTCGTCAATTTGCTGCCGACCGAGGATGCGATAGCCAAGCTTCATGGTTTTAAGCTTGTTCCCGGCATGCCTGCAGAGGTGTTTATTTCAACACAGGAAAGGACAGCGGCGTCATATCTGGTGAAACCTTTCACAGATCAGATGAACCGCGCCTTTCGGGAGCGTTAACGTCTTGGCGGAGACACCGAACAGGGACGCATCAAGGAGCGAGGCGCCCGGAATGCCATCGAGCTGAAAAAGACCTCGACAATTCTTCGCGCCGGCAACGCTTGTTTAGTTTTTTTTCGAACCGGCTGGATGCCTCGGCTCAAGTGTCTGACCCTATCCGCAGGGTACTTGGTAGAACACGGAGATTTCCCCAGGTCGCCCACGAAACGCGGCCAGTTTGTCCAGTCACGCGGGCGAAGTCGATTGCGCAGATGATAACCTCGAATAGCGCGCGTCCTCCGCTTGGCTGGTTCGGGGGGAGTTCGTTGGCCTAAAGCTACGGCCGCAGGGCGGCCAGTTCTCCCGTAGTTCTGACCGTAGAATTTCGGAGGAGGGCGATGAAAAGGCTCGCAATATCAAGCGCCTTGACAGGACACCCCTTCCGCCAGAAATCGCCATAAGTTCCCCTCGTGGGCTGGCACGCTCCTTGCCAATTGGACGTGCCCGACCATGGAGGCGTGCACCGATGGCACAGCGAGTTCGTATCTTAAAGCAATCCAAGTCCGGTTTGACACATATTGCCCGCGAGCTGGTGAGATTGCTGGACGCGATCGAGGAGCTCGAGGAGCTGAGAGAAAGGGTCCGGCTCGCCGAAGCCGCTCGCGTGTTGCACTAGCCTGCGCTGGAAAGACTGGGGCGCCTCGGCG
Organism: Bradyrhizobium sp. NBAIM08; assembly: GCF_020193935.1. Classification (NCBI taxonomy): domain Bacteria; kingdom Pseudomonadati; phylum Pseudomonadota; class Alphaproteobacteria; order Hyphomicrobiales; family Nitrobacteraceae; genus Bradyrhizobium; species Bradyrhizobium sp. NBAIM08. The sequence continues at coordinate 32,315 of NZ_JADYVR010000002.1, forward strand.
CGTCACTCCCAAGGTCTGGATTGGCGGCGCCCCGGTGCCGCTCGGGTCATTTGGCCGAGACCCATTCCTAACACCGCAGCCCGACGGATCTGTTCAATCTTCCTCGCTCAAGTCCGGCCCGCGATGTTGGAGAGACGGATTCCGGCGGTGCCGTAGACCCATGTTGCGTTTGGATCTCCAGTCTTCAAGAGGAGGATCGGGACTGGTTGAAATGCAGTGGAAGGAAGCGTTGCGTGCTAGAGCCACGGACACGCGAAACTGCGCAGGAACGCTACTGACTTAGAGAGATTAGCCCGACAGCAAGCTTCACAGCGGGCAACGCATGTTCTTCTTTTTCTCGAACCGGCTGGGATGTCTCGGCTCGCTGCTGATCTCCGGCCTGGTCACGGTGGCGCTGCTCTTCCTGTTTGGACTCATTCGGTTCTGATCATCAGCGCCTGGGATCCGACCGTCATCCTCTTGCATGCTCCCTCAGGAACTTGGCCTCGGCTCGCCTGTTGTTCGCAGTCTCGAGCACACGGAGAGCAGCCTTGGAAAGCACCATCATTGGAGAATTCGACACGCGCCGCGGAGCCGAGCTTGCGGTTGAGCATGTCGTGCAGGAATGCGGCGTGCCGCGAGGCGACGTCTTCGTCCAGCCTGCCGGCGCTGCGAACACCGTGGGAACACGCGCGGCAGGACCCGACGTCAAGACAGCGCCCACTCCGGAGGGGCGGCAGAAGCTGGAAGGCCTGATCGAGGTTTCCGTCGATTTTCACGGCGATGCCCCTGAGAAAATTGTCGATGTGTTGAGGAGCGCCGGCGCGAAGTTTGTCCGCACCAAATGACGACTTGTGCGACGGGCCCAGTGGGCGCCGGACATTCGGCATTCGCATCGAACCGCAGCCGTTGACCGCCTGGAACCCCTTGAGCCTCCAGCGCGTTTAGACGCAAACGCGAATTGCGAGGTCCACCTGCTTCAGAGCGCATCGACACTCACTCCCGGCGACACCGTCTGGCGGCGGTGCAAGGCGCGGCGCGTGGCGGTACTGAATGATGCCGCCGCCTATTTCGCCGCCCTGCGGGAGGCACTGCTGGAGGCGCAGGATGTCGTCTACATCGTCGGATGGGACATCCATAGCAGGACACGTCTGGTCGGAGCTTCCGGACGTGCCGATGATGGCCTGCCTGACGAGCTTGGTCCCTTCCTACGCGCCCTGGTGCAGCGCCGGCCCGCCTTGCGCATCAACATTCTCGTCTGGGACTTCGTCTCGTTCTACGCTTCCGAGAGAGAGTGGAGTTCCGCGGCGAAATTCACTGCCGACACCGATGGCCGCGTCCGGTTTCATCTTGACGCCACGCTTCCGTTTGGTTCGGCGCAACACCAGAAGATCGTCTGCGTCGACGGATCACTGGCGTTCGTCGGCGGCCTCGATCTGACGATCCGGCGCTGGGACACGAGTGACCACCGCGCCGACAATGCCATGCGCTGCGACCCTCAGCGCAAGCCATATCCACCGTTTCACGACGTTCAGTGCCTGGTCGACGGGGATGCTGCGGAGCAGCTGTTCGCCCTCGCGGAGCAACGCTGGCGTGCGGCAGGCCAACAGTCCGATGAACGGCGCGCACCGAGGAACGGTCGCTGGCCGGCGAACGTGCCTGTCGAGGCCGAGCACTTGCCGGTCGGAATCGCCCGGACCGAGGTGGTCTGTCCCGCAGGATCGACCATCAAGGAGGTCGAACGCTCCTTCATTGCGGCGATCCGGTCGGCAACGAGCTTCGTGTACATCGAAAATCAATTCACCAGCGCGACCAGGATGGCGCACGAACTCGCGGAGCAGATGTGTCGCGTGCCGTCGCTTCGGGTTCTGGTCGTCGCTCCGAAACTGCATTCCTCGTGGCTTGAGTCCCAGGCCATGCAGAACGGCCGTGGCGCCTTCATCGACTGCTTCAGCGCAGCTGGCGTGGCCGATCGCATCCGCTTCGTCTATCCGATCTCCCGCAGCGGCAATAAGGAAGCCGCGGTGATGGTGCACAGCAAGCTCATGATCGTCGATGACAGGATCTTGCGGATCGGCTCGGCCAATCTGAACAATCGTTCCATGGGCGCCGACAGCGAATGCGACCTCATCTTTGAAGCTGAATCCGAGCAGCATCGGGATTTCATCGCCTCGGTCCGCCGTCGGCTCATCGCTCATTTCTGCGGTCTCGACGAGCAGGCCGTCACGCAAAACGAGCATCGGCTGTTCGCCCTGCTGGACCAGGTGTCGAAAAAGGGTGGGGCGAAGACGCTGCGAAAAGTGGAGTCCTCGGTTCTGACCAGCACGCTGGCCACCCTGGTTCAGCCGGTGGCGGACCCTGAGCTGCCTCTTCATCTCGAGCGGGCGGCATCGCGCATGTGGAGCACGAAGACGATCATCGGGATCGCCTCGATCGCGCTGGCGCTTCTTGGACTGACGCTGGCCTGGTCGTACACGTCCCTCAGCGATTACGCCGATACGGGCCGGATCTCGTCGTTCCTGTCTGCCTATTCGCAGTCCGTTTGGGGACCGCCATTCGCAATTGCGGCCTTTGTCGTCGGCGGGCTGGTCATCTTTCCGGTTCTCGTGCTCATTGCTGCGACTGCCGCCGCCCTGGGGCCCTGGCTGGGTTTCGTCACCGCAATGGCGGGCGTCTTGCTCAGCGCGCTCCTCCTTTTTGCGATCGGACGGTTCCTGGGCCGAGAGCGCCTTCAGCGCTTGCTGGGACGCCGTGCGGCGCGCATCCAGGAGCGCGTTGTCGGCAAGGGAATCCTGGCCGTCGTCGTCATCCGGATGATTCCGATCGCACCATTCTCGCTGGTGAACGTCGCGGCTGGCGCGAGCACGCTGCCGCTCCGTGATTTCCTGGTTGGAACGCTGCTGGGCATGATGCCCGGCATTCTCGCCATGGCCGTTCTGGGAGCGCAGATCGCCGATCTGGCCAGGAATGCGTCCTGGAGCAGCGTATTGCTGCTCACGCTGGCATTTCTGGGCTGGCTCGGCGTCTGTGCGGGCGCTCAATTCCTCGCGACGTGGCTCGCCGGGAGGCGCTGATGGCGCCGATGCGCTTCATGACGTGGAATGTGCACGGCACGTTCAATCTCAATCCGAAATTCGATCTGGAGGGTGTTTGCTCCATCCTGCGCAAATGGTCGCCGGATGTCGTCGCGCTTCAGGAGGTGGATTCCCGATCGCGGTCGGACGATCCGTTCGCGAAGCTGGCGCGCGTCGTCGGCGATCATCGCGTTCATGCCAAGTCGATCGTCACGGAGGACGGTGACTACGGCCAGATGCTCATGAGCCGCTTTCCGTTCTCCAGCGTGCCCGAGATCGTCGACGTGTCGTATCGAGAGCGGGAGCCGCGCAGGGCGATCGCGACGGGGTTGCTGACGCCTTTCGGCGACGTCCGCGTGGTCGCCACTCATCTCGGCCTCAGCATCCACGAGCGTTATGCGCAGGCTCAGGCCGTGGTGAGCCTGGTGAGGCCGGAAAGGACCGTCGTCCTCGGCGATTTCAACGACTGGTTTTGGGTGAAATCGGTGCGGCGCGTGCTCGCGCAGGCCTGCCCGAACCGGACGCGGTTGCGAACTTTCCCATCGCGCTTGCCCCTCATGCGGCTCGACCGGATCTACGCAACGCGTGACAGCCGGATCGAGAAAGTCTGGACCGACCATGCGGCGCGCGCCTATTCCGACCATTTGCCCGTGATCGCGGACATCGCGATCTAACGGTTCCAGCGACGGGAGTGCGGATCTCTGGCCCTCATTGAGAAAAGCGTTGTAGTAGAGGAACTTAGCTACTGTGCATGGGGTTGTTTTCGGACAACTTATGCCCCCGGCCGACGGTCTCGAACGGGACCATGCGGAACTTTTTCCTCACGGCCACGTTCATTTGGCATGACTGAAGACCTTTCCTTCCGACGCAAACCCCTGACTCCCGAACAGCGCCACGCTCGCGATGCGGCTCGGCGGATTGAGGCCGAGAAGGCCATGCGCGATCACGAAGCGGCGCAGAAGGCGTTCTATGCCAACAAGGAACGGCTGAAGGCCGAGCGGCTGGCGCGCGAAGCGGCGGCGGCGAAGGGCTGAGCGAACGCGCTTAGCCGCGCAACTACCAAAAAATCGCATCTGCTGGCGGCATTTGATTGTCGGCCGCCAATGCCGCTTGGGTGTCTGCTTCCCATCGGCAGGCTTGACGGCGCTTCGCTTCCGGGAGGAAGCTTCTGATGATCCAAAACTGACCTGAACCACGGAGACGTTCGCTCCCAGCAAGTCCGATCCTCATCAGCGACGCAGAATGGAGCTGACCATGACCACGTTCGACAAGCGCGAGCGGGGCTTTGAAGCCAAATTCGCCCACGACGAGGAATTGATGTTCAAGGCCACGGCGCGGTCCAACAAGCTGCTCGGGCTTTGGGCCGCAGGCCAGCTCGGGCTCAGTGGCGATGCCGCTGCAGGCTACGCGGCTGCGCTGGTGACGGACCATCTGGAGAGCCGGACGATGGACCACGTGGTCGGCAAGGTGGCGGGCGATCTCGCAGGTACGGGGATCGCGCGCGAGCAGGTCGCGCAGAGGCTTCAGGAATGTCTGCACCAGGCGCTGGCGCAGCTCGAAGCGGACCGGCAATGACACCCGCTGCCGCGTTCATTCGGCGCGCTTGCCGCCTTCCGCGGGCTGTGCCGTTTCGTGCTACCGTGCCAGCCGCCGGAGACGGCGGCGAGCGGGAGGTGGGGGCATGTCACGCGGCAGCTTTGGCAAATGGTCCGGCGCAATCGCATGCGCCGGCGCCATGCTGGTCGCTGCAGGTGGCGCCGAGGTCTCGGCGACGCCGCTGACGCCGTTTCGATACGAGGCGCAGGCCCAGCGTCATTGCCCGCGCGACAAGGTGGTTTGGCTCGACTTCGGCAAGGGCGTCTATTACCGCAAGGGGCAGAAGCGCTACGGCCAGGGCTTCGACGGCAGCTTCGTCTGCCAGAACGAGGCCCGCGGCGGCTTCTACCGCCGCTCGCTGTTGGGCCTGCGCTGAGCGGCGGATTTCGGCGGCTGGCGGACGCGCCGGTTATTTCGCTGACGGCAGCCTGACCGGCACATGCGGGGAGGTGCTGATGACCCGGGGACTTCCATCCGGATAGGTGCGGTTGCCGCGGATCAGGGATTCCAAGACCAGGAAGAACTTCTCGGCAAGCATTTGCGTCACCCTCGTTGGTGATGGCCTCTTGCAATTGGTCGAGGCGCCGAACGCAATAATTCAATCAACTGAATGGGAGCGGGGACAGCCGCGCCTGCTGCGCCGCAATGGAGAGAACCCGTGTTGGACAGGCGGACGTGCGGTTCAGGCAAACGCCAGCGCGACGAGGCTCGAGCAGAGCAGCACCAAGCCGCCGGCGGTCAAGGCCAGGAAGCCATCGGATACGAGGTCATGATTACGCATGGGACACCTGCCGCTCTCGTGTTCGATGCGCGAGTGGATCGACCGTCCGAACGCGCCGCTTTGAAAGAGGTGATGCTTGCCGCCCGCGCGAGTGCCTTCAGGCCCTCGTGCGGTAACCCTCGAACGCATGGGCCAGGAAGATCCCCGCGCTTACCAGACCCATCAGTGCCGAAACCGTCTCGATCATCGTTAAATTCCAAATCCTGCCCTCGCATCCGAGAGAACGCGGGCGGCCTTGCACAGTCAAAAGAATTTCGGTGAGCGCCGCGACAATGGGGGTGGAGTGAGGATTTGGCGCAACAGACTGTCCGGCACTGGCACAGTGCGGGGGCCATCGCCCCGTAGAACAACGGAAAAATGCGAACGTCTCGTTTACCATCCCGGCGTGATCGCCGTGGGCTCCCCATTTCCGCCGCGTTCGGGTTGCGTTATCGTTACCGCTTCCGAGACGGTGGTGGGCCGCCTTGGATGAGATGACCGGACAGCGCTCCCGTAGCCAAAGCGGGTTGGGTACGCCTCCGGCGAAGTGGTATTTGGGGCGCATGGGGATCCGTCGGTCAGATTCGGTTTTGCGAGCCGCGCGCGGTGTTGCGGCGGTCGCGACCTGCCTTGCGCTCGCCAATTGCGCCTCGTCGAACAAGTTCGCCAGCCGGGTCGATCCGAAATACGGGGTGTCCTCGAGCCCGCGGGTGGTGGCCTTCGGCGATCCGGTCCCGAAGGGCGGCGGCACCTACCGCGTCGGCAAGCCCTATGTCGTGGCGGGCCGGACTTACGTGCCGGAGGAGGACGTCAACTATCGCGCTGAGGGCATGGCCTCCTGGTACGGCGACAGTTTCCACGGCCGCCTGACCGCCAATGGCGAAGTGTTCGACATGACCTCGCTGACCGCGGCGCATCCGACCCTGCCGATGCCGTCTTATGCGCGGGTGACCAACGTCTCGAACGGCAAGTCGCTGATCGTCCGCGTCAATGACCGCGGGCCCTACCACGGCAACCGCCTCATCGACGTCTCCAACAAGGCCGCCGAACTCCTTGAATTCAAAGGGAACGGCGTCGCCAAGGTCCGGGTCGAATATGTCGGCCGGGCGCCGCTCGAAGGCTCCGACGACCGCCAGCTTCTGGCGACCCTGCGCACCGGCGTCCCGGCGCCGTCGCCCTCGATGGTCCGGGTCGCCTCGGCCAAGCCGTTTGTGCCGGAGCTGCCGTCCTCGACCCGCGGTGCCATTCGCGGTGAGGTCCCGATGCCGGAGGGGCGGCCATACAATCTCGGCAGTACCTCGGCCGATATGGCTTCGCTCAATGCTACCTCGGAGATGTCGGCTTCGAGCCGCAGCCGGGGCCGGGCGCTCCAGAACGCCCGCGCGGTGTCCTATGGCGAGGACGGTCGCTACGCCGCCGACAGCGCGGCCGCATCGACCGATGGCGCCGCCGAGGCCCGCAGCATCCTGAGCGGCCGCGGCCTCTACTGAGCCGCGCTCTCCTTCAAGAACGTGACGAGCGCCGCATTCACCTCTTCGGGCCGCTCCTGCTGCACCCAATGGCCGGCGCCCTCGATGATCAGCTTGCGCTTCAGATTGGGCAGCACGCGCTCGAGCTCGTTGACGCGCTTGGCCCCGATCAGGCCGGTGATGACGGCGTCCTTCGAGCCTGCGATGAAGAGGGAAGGCTGGTGAATCTGCGCGTCCTGCCAGGGCGCGGTCAGCTCCCAATTGCGGTCGATGTTGCGATACCAGTTCAGCCCGCCGCGGAAGCCGGACTTGCGGAAGGCCTCGGTGAAATAGGCCAGGTCTGCCTCGCTGAGCCAGCCAGGCAGCGGCTCGTCGGCGCCCGCGTGGCCGAGAAAGCCCTTGCCCTCCTGCACGAACATGGCGGCGGTGGGATCGGCGAGGCCCCGCCCGCCGAGGACGATGCGCATGGTGCGTGCGACGTCACGCTCGAGCTCGGCCTCGGCGACGCCAGGCGTCTGGAAATACTGCCAGTAGAAATTGGTGACGCCGCCCTGGCGCAGCAGGTCGAGCGGCTTGCCGCGGCCCCGGAACGGCGGCGGCACGCTCAGGCCCGCGACCGCCGTGAAGATGTCCGGCCGGAACAGCGCCGCGTGCCAGGCGACCGGTGCACCCCAATCATGGCCGACCACCATCGCCTTGGTCTCGCCGAGGGCCTGGACCAGGCCGACCACGTCGCCGACCGTGTCGAAGATCGAGTAGGCGTTCGCGTCGAGTGGTGCCGCGCTCTGACCATAGCCGCGCATGTCGGGGGCGACGACGTGAAACCCGGCTTCGGCGACTGCCGGGATCTGGTGGCGCCAGGAATAGGACAGTTCCGGCCAGCCATGGCACAGGACCACAAGCGGTCCCTGGCCGGCTTCGCGGACGAACAGCTCGACCCCGTTGGCCTTGATCATGCGGGTTGAGGGCATTCGCTTTTCCGCCTTGTTTCAGGGGTTTGGTCGAAAAACATGAGGCGCCACGATAGGGGCGCGGCGAGAATCGTGCAATCTCGGCGACAAGCGTCCAACCGCGTGTTGTTCGCATCTGTTCCAGCTGTTAGAACGCCTCTCTCAGGGCTTCGCCATGGCACTTCGTCTTCCTTTGCTTCGTCGCAACCGGCTCACCGCCGGAACGCTGGCACGCGGGCTGATCGCGACGGTTTTGGCAGCGGCCATCGGCTGGGGCGGGGCGCTCCTTGCGGCCAACCAGAGCGTCCAGGGCGGCAAGAAAGCGGAAGATGCCGGCTTCGACGGCGATGCCCCGACCGCGATCCTGATCGAAGCCTCCTCGGGCAGTGTGCTGTTCGAGAAGAACGCCGACGAGCTGCGCGCGCCCTCGAGCATGATGAAGCTGATGACCGCGGAGGTCGTCTTCAATGCCATCAAGAAGGGCGACATCAAGCTGAACGACGAGTATCGGATCAGCGAGAATGCCTGGCGCAGAGGCGGGGCCCCCTCGGGCGGCTCTACCATGTTCGCCGCCATCAACAGCAAGGTCTCGGTCGACGATCTCCTGCGCGGCGCGATCATCCAGAGCGGCAACGACGCCTGCATCGCGCTGGCCGAAGCCATGGCGGGCAATGAGCGGATCTTTGCCGCCGACTTCATGACCAAGCGCGCCCGCGAGCTTGGCATGACCAGGTCGACCTTCGCCAATTCCAGCGGTCTGCCCGATCCCGGCAACAAGATGACGGTGCGCGAGCTCGGCATGCTTGCCCGGCACATCATCCTGGACTTCCCCGAATTCTACAAACTGTTCGGCGAGAAGGAGTTCACCTGGAACAAGATCCGCCAGCAAAACCGCAATCCGCTGCTCAATTCGATGGAGGGCGCTGACGGCCTGAAGACCGGCTACACCAAGGAAGGCGGCTACGGCATGGTCGGCTCCGCCGTGCAGAACGGCACGCGGCTGATCGTCGTCGTCAACGGGCTTGACGATCCCGAGGACCGCGCCACGGAAGCCAAGAAGATGCTGGAATGGGGTTTTCGCAATTTCGAGACCCGCACCCTGATCGCGGCCGAGCAGCCGGTCGGCTACGCCAAGGTGTTCGGCGGCGAGAGCCGGTCGGTCAAGCTCATCGCCAAGACCCCTGTGAAGGTGATGGTGCACAAGAACGGCAGCGACAAGCTGATTGCGCGCATCGTCTATAGTGGCCCGGTGCGCGCGCCGATCGAGGCCGGCCAGCGGGTCGGCGTGGTCAGGGTCTGGCGCAGCGGCAACATCGCGGTCGAGACGCCGGTCTACGCCGCGGAGGCGATCGGCACCGGCTCGACCATGCGCCGCGCGATCGACGGCGCCAGCGAGCTCGTGATCGGCATGTTCCGCGCAGGCGCCGAGAAGCTCTGATCATGAGTGGGAGCGCTGCACAGCGGCCGTCCGGACGGGGACGCTTCATCACCTTTGAAGGCGGCGAGGGCACGGGCAAGTCGACCCAGATCAAGAAGCTCGCCGACCGCCTCAAGGCGGCAAAGCTGCGCATCCGCGTGACGCGGGAGCCGGGCGGCTCGCCGGGCGCTGAAATCATGCGTCATCTGGTGCTGTCGGGCATGGGCAAGCTGCTCGGCCCCGAGGCCGAGACGCTGCTGTTTGCCGCCGCGCGCGATGACCATGTCCGCACCGTGATCCAGCCGGCGCTGAGCCAGGGCGTCTGGGTGCTGTGCGACCGCTTCGCGGATTCGACGCGGGCGTATCAGGGCAGCCTCGGCCAGGTGCCCGATGGCCTGATCAACGCGATGCAAAGGGTGACGATCGGCGACCTCAAGCCGGACCTCACCATCATCCTCGATTTGCCGGTCGAGATCGGCCTGCAACGTGCCGCCGCGCGCCGCGGCAGCGGCACGCCCGACAGGTTTGAGGCTGAGAAGCTCAGCTTTCACCAGGGCCTCCGCGAAGCCTATCGCAAGATCGCGGCGGAGGATCCCGCGCGCTGCGTGCTGATCGACGCCAATTCCGATCCGGACACGGTCGCCGCGCGCGTCTGGACGGCGCTGCGCGAGCGCCTGCTGCCAACGCCTGCGTCAGTGGTGTCGGTATGAGCCCGCGTCAGGCCGAGCGCGAAACCGCCATACCGCATCCGCGCGAGACGTCGCAGCTGTTCGGCCATCGCGAGGCGGAGGCCGCGCTGCTTGATGCCTATCGCAGCGGACGCATTCCGCATGCCTGGCTGATCGGCGGGCCACAGGGGATCGGCAAGGCGACGCTGGCCTATCGCATGGCGCGCTTCGTGCTCGCCCATGCGCAGCCGCTGGCGCCGGCCGTGCAGCGCGCCGAAAGCCTTGCGATCGATCACGACGACGCCGTGGCGCGGCAGGTGGCGGCCGGCTCGCATGGCGGCCTGCTGACGCTCGAGCGCACCGCCAACGAGCGCGGCGTGATGCGCACCGTGATCACCGTGGACGAGACGCGCGAGACGATCGGTTTCTTCGGCTCGACCGCCGCGGCCGAAGGCTGGCGCGTCTGCATCGTCGACACCGTCGACGAGCTCAATCCGAACGCGGCCAACGCGCTTCTGAAGATCTTGGAGGAGCCGCCGCAGCAATCGCTGTTCCTGCTGGTGAGCCACGCGCCCGCGCGGGTGCTCGCCACGATCCAGTCGCGCTGCCGCAAGCTGCGCCTGCGGCCGCTCACCACGAACGATGTGATCGGCGCCGCCGCTTCGGCGGCTGAGCTCGATCCGAACGATGCCGCGCTGCGCGAGGCGGCCGAGGCCTCCGAGGGCAGCGTCGCACGGACGCTGACGTTGCTCGGTGGCGAGGCCCTGAAGCTTCAGCAGCGCACGGCGGCGCTGCTCGCGCGCCTGCCGCAGGTCGATCCGCGCGAATTGCACACGCTCGGCGATTCGCTCGGCACCAGCGACCGCGTGGCGCTTGCGGCCTTCATCGACGGCATCGACCGCTGGATTGCGGAGCGCCTGCATGCGGATGAGGCCAATGCCAACCAGAACCTGCCGCGCCTTGCGCGGCTAGCTGAGGTATGGGAAAAGATCGTCCGCGCCGCGCGCGACACCGAAACCTACAATCTGGAGCGAAAGCCCTTGGTTTTCTCGGTGTTCGGCTGGCTGGCGGACGCAACGCGCTAAAGCATGATCCGGAAAAGTGCGCAGCGGTTTTCCGAAAGATCATGCGCAAAACAATAACGGAACGCCGAGCCGTTTCCAAAATTCGAGAAGCCGGTAAAGGAATTCGTGGTGGCAACGCGAGCTAAGAAATCCGTCAAACGCAAGAGCGGCAAGAAGGCTGCGAAGAAGGCCGTCAAGAAAGCCGCGAAAAAGGCCAAGGCGCGCGCGGCCAAAGCTGCCAAGAAGGTCAAGAAGACCAAGAAGGCTGCCGTCAAGAAGAGCGTGAAGAAGGGCGCCGCAAAGAAGGCCGCGAAGAAGCAGGTCGTCGCCAAGAAGGCGGTGAAGAAAGCTGCCAAAAAGCCGGCCAAGGCTCCGGCGAAGAAGGTCGCGAAAAATGCGGCTGCGCCTGCCGTGACCGCCGCACCGACTCCCGTCGTGACGCCTGAGAAGCCAAAGGCGCCGAAGCCAAAGGCTCCTCGTTCGCCGAAGCCCGTCGCTTCTGCGCACGTTGCCGCGCCTGCGGTTGCCGCCGCGCGCGACAACATCTTCTACATCACCACCGCGATCGCCTATCCCAACGGTAGCCCGCATATCGGTCATGCCTATGAGGCGATCGCGACCGACGCCCTGGCGCGCTTTGCGCGGCTCGACGGCAAGGATGTGTTCTTTTTGACCGGCACCGACGAGCACGGTCAGAAGATGATTCAGACGGCGGCGAACGAAGGCATGTCCACCGCCGCGCTCGCGACGCGCAATGCCGGCCGCTTCAGAGAGATGGACGAGCGCCTGGACGTGTCGTTCGACCGCTTCATCCGCACCACCGAGGAGCAGCATCACCGTTCCAGCCAGGAGATCTGGCGCCGCATGGAAGCGAACGGCGACATCTACGCTGACACCTATTCGGGCTGGTACTCGGTCCGTGACGAGGCCTATTACGCCGAGGACGAGACGCGTGTGAACGACGATGGCGTGCGCTTGGGGCCGCAGGGCACGCCGGTGGAATGGGTGGAGGAGAAGAGCTATTTCTTCCGCTTGTCGGAGTACCAGGACAAGCTGCTCAAGCTCTATGCGGATCAGCCTGACTTCGTCGGGCCGGACTCGCGCAAGAACGAGGTGGTGAGCTTCGTCAAGGGCGGCCTGCGCGATCTCTCGATCTCGCGCACCACGTTCGATTGGGGCGTGAAGGTGCCCGGCGACGAAGAGCACGTGATGTATGTCTGGGTCGATGCGTTGACCAACTACATCACCGGCGTCGGTTTCCCCGATGAGAGCGACAAGAACTGGCGCTATTGGCCGGCCGACGTGCACGTCATCGGCAAGGACATCATCCGCTTCCATGCGGTGTATTGGCCGGCCTTCCTTTTGTCGGCGGGCATCCCGCTGCCGAAACGGGTCTATGCCCACGGCTTCCTGTTCAACAGGGGCGAGAAGATGTCGAAGTCGGTCGGCAACACTGTCGATCCCTTCAACCTCGCCGACCAGTACGGCGTCGACCAGTTGCGCTACTTCTTCTTGCGCGAGGTGCCGTTCGGCCAGGACGGCAACTACAATCACGAGGCGATTGTCGCGCGCATCAACGCCGATCTCGCCAACGATCTCGGCAATCTCGCGCAGCGCTCGCTGTCGATGATCGCAAAACAGCTCGGCGGCGTGCTGCCCGAGCCCGGCGAGTTCAGCGACAACGACAAGGCGATCCTGGCGATGGCCGACGGCATGATCGCTGCCTCGCGTGAAGCCATGGCGACGCAGCAGATTCATCAATGGCTCAACGCCGTCTGGGCCGTGGTCGCGGAGGCCAACCGCTATTTTGCGGGTGAAGCGCCGTGGGCGCTCGCCAAGACGGATCCGGCCAGGCAGAAGACGGTGCTCTACGTCACCGCCGAAGTCGTGCGTCAGATTGCGATCCTGGCTCAGCCCGCGATGCCGACCGCCTCCGGCAAGCTGCTCGACAGCCTCGGCATCCCCGAAGCCGAGCGCAATTTTGACATGCTCGGCGGCGCCAAGCGCATCGCGCCCGGTTCGACGCTGCCGGCGCCGATGCCGGCGTTCCCGCGCTACGTCGAGCCGGCGGCCTGAAGGCGTTCGCACGATGCTGGTCGACAGTCATTGCCATCTGGATTTTCCGGACTTTGCGGAAGATCTCGACGGTATCGTGTCGCGGGCGCGAGCCGCCGGGATCGCCCGCATGGTCACGATCTCGACGCGGGTCCGGCGGCTGCAGGACCTGCTCGCCATCGCGGAGCGCTATGACGACGTCTATTGCTCGGTCGGCACCCATCCGCATCATGCGGACGAGGAGGACGGCATCGCGCCGGATGAGCTGATTGCGCTGACCCAGCATCCCAAGGTCGTCGCGCTCGGCGAGGCCGGGCTCGATTATTTCTACGACAACGGCTCGCAGGAGGCGCAGGCGAGGGGCTTTCGCGCCCACATCGCCGCCGCCCGCACCACCGGCCTGCCGCTGGTGATCCATACCCGCGAGGCCGACGAGGACTGCGCGCGCATCCTGGAAGAGGAGGCCGCAAAGGGATCGTTTCGCGCCGTCCTGCATTGTTACACGGGCGGGCGCGAGCTGGCACTGAAGGCGGTGTCGCTCGGGCTCTATATCGGCTTCACGGGAATCCTGACCTTCAAGAAATCGGAGACCTTACGCGCGATCGCAGCCGAACTGCCGCCCGACCGTATTCTGGTCGAAACAGACTCGCCTTATCTTGCGCCCGGCAAGTTTCGGGGCAAACGCAACGAGCCGGCCTACGTGGTCGAAGTCGCAAAAGTGCTCGCCGAGACGCGCGGCGTGTCGCTCGACGAGATCTCGCGCCAGACCAGCGAAAACTTCTTCCGCCTGTTCTCGAAGGTGAAAGCTTGAGACTGGGAGCCACATGACGCTGACGCTGACGATCCTGGGCTGCGGCTCCTCCGCCGGCGTGCCGCGCCCGGCGCTCGGCTGGGGCGCCTGTGATCCCAACAATCCCAAGAACCGCCGTCGCCGCTGCTCGCTGCTGGTCGAACGGACGTCCGAGCATGGCACGACACGCATCGTCATCGACACCTCGCCGGACCTGCGCGAACAATTGCTCTCGACCAATGTCGACCACATCGACGCGGTGTTCCTGACGCACGAACATGCCGACCAGACCCACGGCATGGATGATCTGCGCTCGGTCGTCATGCACATGCGCCGGCGCATTCCAACCTATTTCAACCAGTCGACCGCCAAGGACATCCTGTCGCGGTTCTCCTATTGCTTCATCTCGCCCGAGGGCAGCGATTATCCGCCGATCCTGACGCGGCATTCGATCGAGGCGGGAGAAAGCCAGACCATTCTGGGGAAGGGCGGCGCGGTGACGATGACCGCCTTTCTGGTGCAGCACGGCAACATCCCCGCGCTCGGCTACCGCATCGGGGATGCGGCCTACACGCCTGATCTCAATGATATCCCGCGCGAGAGCTGGGAGGCGCTGGAAAATCTCGATCTCTGGATCGTCGACGGCCTGCGCTACACCGGCCATGTCAGCCATTTCAGCATCAACGACGCGCTGTCCTGGATCGAGCGCTTCAAGCCGAAGCGCGCGGTCATCACCAACATGACCGCCGACGTCGATTATGAGGTTATCCGGCAGTCGCTGCCCCCTGGCGTGGTGCCGGCCTATGACGGGCTGCGGCTCGAGACGCACTAAACCCGCGGTGGAAATTCTCCTGCCAGCCGGCATAGACCTTGCTTGCACCGGCCCCATCATGTTGATCTAACGTCTGAAAGACAGGCGTTGGGCAGGGCGATATTCAAACAGGACCGGCAGTCGGATGCTATCGGTCCGTCGAGTCGCATCGTGTGAGGATGGGGATCGCGTTGGCAGAGGACGATGTAGCGACTCAGGGACCGGTACGACGCGCGCTGGACCTCCTCTATCTCGGCGCGGGCTATGCCGCGGGCGTCTTCCTGGTCGCGATCTTCGCAATCATGATGGTGATGTCGGTCGGGCGCCAGTTTGCGCTCAACATTCCCGCCGGCGATGATTTTGCGTCCTGGTGCATGGCGGCGATGGCGTTCCTCGGCCTCGCTCACACGTTCAAGCGCGGAGAGATGATCCGCGTCGGCCTGTTGCTGGAGCGCTTGCACGGGCGGACCAAGCAGATCGCGGAGGTCGTGGCGCTCGGCATTGCCGCTGCCTTCATTCTCTACTTCACCCGTCATGCTGTGCAGATGACCTACGATTCCTGGCGCTTCAACGACGTGGCGCAGGGCGTGGTCGCGCTTCCGCTCTGGATTCCCCAGCTCGGCTTCGCCGGCGGCCTCGTGATCCTCTCGATCGCGCTGATCGACGAGATGGTCAACGTCATCGGCGGCAACCGTCCGAGCTACGAGAAGGGCTCGCCCGACGAAACTCCGGCAGAGTTCGTCGAACGCATCTCGCAGGGCGGTGGGGGCTGACCATGGCCAGTCTCGGCATGATCGAGCTGTCGTTCGTCCTGCTCGGCGTCATGATCCTGCTGCTGGGAAGCGGCGTCTGGATCGCGGTCTCGCTCGGGCTGGTCGGCTTCGTGGCGATGGCGCTCACCACGAGCCTGCCGCTCGGCACCGTGCTTGCGACCACCACCTGGAGCGCGAGCTCATCCTGGACGCTGGCGGCCCTGCCGTTGTTCATCTGGATGGGAGAGATTCTCTTCCGCACCAAATTGTCGGAGGAAATGTTCCGCGGCCTGTCGCCCTGGGTGCAGTGGCTGCCGGGACGGCTGACACATGTGAACGTGATCGGCTGCGGCATCTTCGCGGCGGTGTCGGGTTCGTCGGCGGCGACCTGCGCGACGATCGGCAAGATCGCGCTGCCGGAGCTCGACAAGCGCGGCTATGACAAGGGCCTGAGCCTCGGATCGCTGGCGGGCTCGGGCACGCTCGGCCTGCTGATCCCGCCGTCGATTCCGATGGTGGTCTATGCCGTCACGGCGAACGTCTCCGTGCTTCAAGTGTTTCTCGGCGGCTTCCTGCCGGGATTGCTCGTGATCGCGCTCTATTCCGGCTACATCATCATCTGGTCGCTGCTCAACCCGACAAAGGTTCCGCCGCGCGATCCGCCGATGCCGCTCCGGCAGAAGCTGCGCGAGTCCGCCAAGCTCGCGCCCTGCCTGCTGCTGATCCTGGCGGTGTTCCTGTCGCTCGTTCTCGGCTTTGCGACGGCGACGGAGTGCGCGGCCTGGGGCGTTTCCGGCGCGCTGCTGCTGGCTTGGTGGAGCGGCACGCTCACGCGCAAGAACTTCCTCGAGAGCATCATGAGCGCGACGCGCCTGACCTGCATGATCATGCTGATCCTGGCAGGCGCGGCCTACACCACGGCGGCGATGGCCTATACGGGGATTCCGGCCGCGCTCGCCACCTGGGTCCAGGGCCAGCAGCTCACGCCGAGCATGCTGGCGCTGTATCTGAGCATCATGTACATCATCCTGGGTTGCCTGATCGACGGCATCTCGATGATCGTTCTGACCGCTGTCATCGTGCTGCCCATGGTCAGGCAGGCCGGCCTCGACCTGGTCTGGTTCGGCGTCTATCTGATCATCCACGTCGAAATGGCGCAGATCACGCCGCCGGTGGGGTTCAACCTGTTCGTGCTCCAGAACATGAGCGGCCGCGATACGTTCACGGTCGCGCGGGCGGCCTTCCCGTTCTTCGTGCTATTGCTCGCTGCGGTCTTCATCATCACGGAGTATCCGCAGATCGTGACGTTCCTGCCGAAGCTCGCTTTCCCAGACTGAGCGTACCCGTTCTCTAGATCGACTGTGAGGAGAAGTCCGATGATGTCTCGTTTATTCCACGCATCTTTGATTGCCGGCGTTGTGCTGGCCGCGACACCTGCCTTGGCTCAGACCAAATGGAACCTGCCGGCAGCGTATCCTGCGGACAATCCGCACTCCGAAAACCTGGTCGCGTTCGCCAAGGACGTCGAAGCCGCCACCTCGGGCAAGCTCCAGATCACGGTTCATCCGGGCGCCTCGCTGTTCAAGGCCCCCGACATCAAGCGCGCCGTGGTGACCGGGCAGGCGCAGATGGGTGAGGTGCTGCTGTCGATCCACGAGAACGAAGACCCGATCTTCGGCGTCGACGTCGTGCCGTTCCTCGCGACCAGCTTCCCCGAGGCGACGAAGCTGTATCAGGCCTCCAAGCCTGCGATCGCCAAGAAGCTCGACGCGCAAGGTCTCAAGCTGCTGTTCGTGGTGCCGTGGGCACCGCAGGGCGTCTACGTCAACAAGCCGCTGGCCACGATCGAGGACATGAAGGGTCTGAAGTGGCGCGCCTACAATGTCGGGACCGCGCGGATCGGCGAACTGGTCGGCGCGCAATCGGTCACGATCCAGGCTGCGGAACTGCCACAGGCGTTGGCGACCGGCGTGGTGAACTCCTTCATGTCGTCGGGCGGCACCGGCTACGATTCGAAGGCGTGGGAGTCGCTCAAATACTTCTATGACGTGCAGGCCTGGATTCCGAAGAACTACACTTTCGTCAACAAGGCTGCGTTCGAGGCGCTCGACAAGCCGACCCAGGAGGCCATCCTGAAGGCCGCCGCCACCGCGGAGACGCGCGGCTGGAAGGCTTGGGAAGAGAAGGCCAATTGGTACCTCGGTCAGCTCAAGGCCAAAGGCATGACTGTCGAGCCGCCGAGCCCGGCACTGAAGGCCGGCTTCCAGAAGATCGGCGACCAGCTCACGGCCGACTGGCTTAAGAAGGCAGGGGCCGACGGTCAGGCGGTGCTCGACGCCTACAAGAAGATGTGAGGATGAGAGAGCTTCCACCCGCCGCAGGCGGGCGGAAGCTTCTTTGGCCGCTGATCAGGCCGAGATCGCCTTCACCGAGCCGACTTCGTTGCGCAGCAGGAACTTTTGGATCTTGCCCGTGGACGTCTTCGGGATCGGCCCGAACACGACCGCCTTCGGCGTCTTGAAGCCGGACATCTGGCTGCGGCAGAAGGCGATGATTTCCGCCTCGCTGGCACTGGCGCCCTCTTTCAGTTCGACGAAGGCGCAGGGCACTTCACCCCATTTCGGATCGGGCTTTGCCACCACGGCCGCGAACAGCACGGCCGGGTGCTTGTAGAGGATGTCCTCGACCTCGACCGAGGAAATGTTCTCGCCGCCGGAGATGATGATGTCCTTGGAGCGATCCTTGATGATGACGTAGCCGTGCTCGTCGAGCACGCCGAGATCGCCGGTGTGGAACCAGCCGCCTTCGAAAGCTTCCTTCGTCGCCTTCTCGTTCTTCAGGTAGCCCTTCATCACGATGTTGCCGCGGAACATGACCTCGCCGATGGTCTCGCCGTCGCGCGGCACCTGCTGCATCGTTTGCGGGTTGATCACGGTGACGCTTTCCTGCAGCGGGTAGGGCACGCCCTGCCGGCGCTTCATGCGCGCGCGCTCGGCGGCGGGCAGGTCATCCCAGCCCGGCTGCTCGGCGCAGACGGAGGCGGGGCCGTAGACCTCGGTCAGGCCGTAAACATGCGTCAGCTTGATGCCGATGCTTTCGGCGCCTTCCAGCACCGCGACCGGCGGCGCTGCGCCCGCGATCAGGCCGACGACGCGGCGGGCCGCATCGCCCTTTGGTGCATCGGGCGCGTTGATCAGCGTGTTGTAGACGATCGGCGCGCCGCACATATGGGTGACGCCGTGTTGCTTGATCAGCTCGAAGATCCTGGTCGGCTCGACCTTGCGCAGGCAGACATTGATGCCGGCGGCCGCCGCAATGGTCCAGGGAAAGCACCAGCCGTTGCAGTGGAACATCGGCAGCGTCCAGAGATAGACCGGATGCTGGCCGAGATTGCCGGCGAGGATGTTGCTGACGGCGTTCAGATAGGCGCCGCGATGATGGGTGACGACGCCCTTGGGATTGCCCGTCGTGCCCGAGGTGTAGCTCAGCGCAATCGCGTCCCATTCATCGCTCGGCGTGATCGGCGCGAAGCCTGGATCGCCTTCGGCGACGGCTGCCTCGTATTCGATCTCGCCGATGCGGGTGCCGCCCTTGAACGATGCATCGTCGACGTCGACCACCAGCGGCTTGGGGCCGGTCATCTGCGCCAGGGCCGCAGTGATGACGCCTGAAAACTCTGGATCGACCAGGATGATTTTCGCGCCGCCATGATCGAGCTGGAACGCGATCGAAGGCGCATCGAGGCGGATGTTGAGCGCGTTGAGCACGGCGCCGGTCATGGGCACCGCGAAGTGCGCCTCGTTCATCGCGGGAATGTTCGGCAGCATCGCCGCGACGGTGTCGCCGACGCCGATGCCCTTGCTCGAAAGCCACGAGGCGAACCGCCGGCAGCGCTCATAGGTCTGAGCCCAGGTGAAGCTGCGGCCTTCATAGACCGTGCTGACGTGATCGGGATAGACCGCGGCGCTGCGCGCGAGGAAGCTCAGCGGGCTCAGCGGCACATAGTTGGCTTGCGTCTTGTCGAGGCCGATATTGTACGGATTCTGTCGCTCGCTCATCGACACCCTCCTTAAACCGCATCAAAGAAATCCGATCGAGATCCAGGGGAAGATCGCGACGATGATCAATCCCACCAGCAGCGCCAGCAGATAGCCCCAGATCGGCCTGATGCCTTCGGCCGGATCGACGCGCCCGATGGCGCAGGCGGCATAATAGCCGACGCCGAACGGCGGGGCGAATAGCCCGATACCCATGGCGAGAATGATCACCATGGCGTAGTGCACCTCGTGCACGCCGACGGCGCGGGCGATCGGAAACAGCAGCGGTCCGAACAGCACGATCGCCGGGATGCCCTCCAGCACGCTGCCGAGGATGGTGAAGGCCAGGATCGACACGGCGATGAAGGTCGCAGCCCCGCCCGGCAATCCCGTCATGGCTGCAGCCAGCGAGCGCGAGAAGCCGGATTGGGTCAGGCCCCAGGCCATGCCGGTCGCCGTGCCGATGATCAGGAGGATCGCACCCGACAGCGCGGCGGTCTCGACGAGCATCGGAAACAGCCGCCGCCAGTCGAAGCGGCGGTAGATCAGAAGGCCCACGAGGGCGCCATAGACGATGCCGATGGTGGAGACTTCGGTCGCGGTCGCGATGCCCTCGACCACGGCATAGCGGATCACGAAGGGCAGCGCGAGCGCGGGCAGGGCGACGACGAAGGTCTTGCCGATCTCGGATGCCGTCGCGCGGCGGACGTGGCTCATGTCCTCGTGGCGGTAGCGCCACCACACCAGCATGCAGAGCATGACGGCGAGCACGACGCCGGGCAGGAGGCCGCCGGTGAAGAGGGCGGCGATCGAGACGCCCGTGACCGAGCCGATCGTGATCAGCACGAGGCTGGGCGGGATGGTCTCGGTCTGGGCGCCGGTGGCCGCCAGCAGCGCGACGAGATCGCCGGGCTTGGCGCCGCGCTCTTTCATCTCCGGGAACAGCACGGGCGCGACTGCCGCCATGTCGGCCGCCTTGGCGCCAGAGATGCCGGAGACGAGGTACATCGCGCCGACCAGCACGTAATGCAGGCCGCCCCTGATATGGCCGAGCAGGCTTGCCAGGAACGCCACCATGGCCCGCGCCATGCCGGTCATCTCGATCAGTAACCCCAGAAACACGAACAGCGGCACGGAAAGCAGGATGAGGTGGCTCATGCCCTCGTCCATCCGCCCGACCAGCACCATGACCGGCGTGCGCGTGGTCAGCGCGAGATAGCCGTAGATCGCAAGACCAAAGCCGAACGCAATGGGAACCCCGGCAAACACGCAGAAGCCGGCGACGCCGACGAAGAAGATGATGAGGTTGAGATTGCCGAGCGGTCGCAGCAATGGCTCGGCCAGCCAGAACAGGCCGATCACGACCGCAACCGACAGCACGGCGGCCGCAACCATTCGGTAGTCGGCCGCGCGCACGAGCCGCAGCAAGGCGAAGGCCGCCATCAGGCCGATGCCGGCCGGCAGCGCAGCGGCGCGCCACATGTTGGAGATCTGCAGCGCCGGCGTCGTGATGTAGCTTTCTTCATAGGCGTAGTCGCAGGCCGGCCACACAATCAGGATCAGGAACGCCAGGGCCGCGGAGGTCGCGACCAGATCGAGATAGGCCCGCATCGCCGGCCTGGCGCTGGCGACGACCGCTGTCATGCGCATGTGCTCGGAGCGGCGGAACGCAACCGCCGCGCCCAGCATGGCGAGCCACAGGAACAGGATCGAGGCGAGCTCGTCCGACCAGATCAGCGGCCGGTGCAGGCCATAGCGTGCGACCACGCCGGCAAACAGGATCACGATCTCGGCGACCACCAGGATCGCCGTGGGGATTTCGACGACGAGGCCGAGCACGCGCTCGACTGAGGCCAGCAGCGAAGGTCGGCGAGGGGACTGCAACGTCACCTCGCCCACCACTTCGGTCACCTCGATCTCGACGTGAGCCATCCTGATACCGACCTCGACGGCCCCAACGTGCTACGACAGCTTGCCGACGGCCTTCTCCAGAAGCTCCCAAGCCTGATCGCCATATTTGCCCTTCCATTCGGCATAGAAGCCGGCGGAGCGCAGCTTGTCGCGGAACGGCGCGATAGGCGGCTGGTTGAAGGTCAGGCCCTTGCCCGCGAGCTCCTGCTGCAGGTTGGCGTTCAGCTTGGCGGTATCCTCACGCTCCCTAACGGCGGCGGCATTGATGTTCCTGGCGACGATGGTGCGCACGTCCTGAGGCAGCTTTTCCCAGGCTCTGCGGTTGGCCAGGAACCAGAAGCCGTCCCACATGTGGTTGGTCAGCGAGCAGTACTTCTGCACCTCGTAGAGCTTGCCGGTCGAGATGATGGCCAGCGGGTTCTCCTGGCCCTCGACGATCTTGGTCTGGAGTGCGGAATAAACCTCGCTGAAATTGATCGAGGCGGGCGCGGCATCGAACGCCTTGAACATCGAGGTCCACAGCGGCGACACCGGCACGCGGATCTTGAAGCCCTTGAGATCGTCAGGCCCGGCGATCGGCCTGGTCGACGACGTGGTCTGGCGGAAGCCGTTGTCCCAGATCTTGTCCATGACCTCGAGGCCGGCCTTCTTGATCTCGCCGCGGACATGGGCGCCGAGATCGCCGTCCATGGCCTTCCAGACCGTGTCGTAGTCCGGGAACGCGAAGCCGATGCCGTTGATGGACGCCGCCGGCACCAGGGTCGACAGGATCAGGCCGGACAGCGTGAAGAACTCGACGCCGCCGGAGCGGATCTGGCTCAGCATGTCGGTGTCGGAGCCGAGCTGATTGTTCGGGAAGATTTGCAGGTCGAACTTGCCGCCTGTCTCGGTCTTGATCGCCGCCGCCATCTCCTTGGCACGGACGTTGAGCGGATGGGTGTCGGGCAGGTTATTGGCGTACTTGTAGGTGAACTCGGCGCTCTGGGCGCGGGCCACATGGGGCGCACCGAGGCCGCCCAGGACCGCGGTCGCGGCGGAAGCCTTGAGAAGCGTGCGTCGGGAATAGCGCGTGGAAAGGACCATGGGTCTGCTTCCTCGGAAGGTTTGTTGTTGTTCTGAGATGCAAACCTATACGGGCGGTCGGCCTTAGGGTCATCTGCGATCTCGCGGATGCCTCGCTTATTGCAGCCGGACAATGTCACGGCAATATCGGCTTTCGCAGACCTCGACCCGTTTCAAAACCTGAAAAACAACCCCATGCACAGTAGACGTCAAGAGCTAAGACGACGGCCGACGCGCAGGAGATACGGGCTTTGGCGAAGGTCGGATGTCAGCAATTCCGCCCAAATGATTGATCTCATTGTACATAAATATATTCCATAATATACCTTATGCGAATTACGGATGTGCCGGGCACCAGGCCAATGTCCTGCGGCGATTTCGACGATGCTACGTTGATCTGGTTCTGCCGACTGGTACCCCAAGTGATCGGCGGCTTCCTCCTCTGGCAACGTGACGATGCGGCTGCGGCGCGAGCCTACCTCCAAGCTCCGGCGGTCGGCGGAAGCCCAGACGCCGCGATCCACCGGCTGGTGATCGCCCTAATCGAGGTCTCTTCCGCCTCGGCCAGTCCCCTCTCCCCGAACGTCCGCTATTCGGTCTTGACGTTGCGTTCTTCGATCACCTTGCGCCAGGACGGGATTTCTGCGGCGATCAGGGCGTGCAGTTCGGCAGGCGTGCTGGCCTTGGCCTCCACGCCATAGGAGAGAAACCGATCCCGTATTTGCGGCATCGCCAGCACCGTGCCAAGCGCAGCGTTGAGCTTGGCCAAGACGTCTGGCGGAGTGCCGGCAGGCGCGAGAATGCCGAACCACGTTTCGACCGAATAGCCCTTCAAGGCACTGCCGATGGATGCCGCACCGGGAGCAACCGGAGAAGGACCGGGCGAGGAAACCCCGAGCAGCTTCACCTTGCCGGAGCGGATGTGCTCGTTCAGCGTATCGGACGTGGTGGTGAGCAGAATGTCGACCTCGCCGGCAAAGATGGCGAGCGTCGTCGGCGCCTGGCCCCGGTATGGGACGTGGACCATCTGCAGACCTGCCTGATTGAGGAAGCGTTCCGTGCTCAGATGCCCGAGCGAGCCTGGTCCAGCGGAGGCATACAGCATCGGCTTGCTCTGCGCCTTGGCGTAGGCAAGCAGCCCGGCAAGGTCGTTCACGGGCACCTTGTCGCTTGACACCAGAACCAGAGGCGCCGTGGAGACCAGGGACACCGGTGCAAAGCTCTTCAGCGGATCGAAATCGATGCCCTTCTGCAGCAACGGTGCGATCGAAATCGGCCCATTGTTGGCAAACAGAAGCGTGTAACCGTCGGCATCCGATCGGGCCGCTTCGTTGGAACCGGTCGTGCCGGCCGCACCGCCGCGATTGTCGATGACAATCGGCTGCCCGAGGATTTTCGTCATCGGCTCCTGCAGTGCACGAGCCATGATGTCGGTCGAGCCGCCGGCGGGATATGGCACGATGAGCCGGATCGGACGCGATGGATAATTGTCCGCTGCGGCGGGCGCAACGAGGATCGCCGCTCCGAATATGAAAGTCAGAACACGCAGTACCTTCACGTCGATCCTCCCAAGCTGTTTTTTGATTATCTTGCGGTAGAACAATTCGCGGCTTGCAGCTTTAAATCATAGGGGTGTCTCACCCTTGCCAAATGCGCCGGCGGCAGCCGCCTGTCCGATGTCGCTGTTGGATAGGCCGAGCACGCGCGCGAGGATCTCATCCCGATGCTCGCCGACCGCGGGGATGTCGTGGCCGATCCCAGTCCGCGCGCCCGACATCCGCCACGGCGCGTTGACGCCCCTGAACTCGCCTGCGACGTCGGCGATCGGCGCGAATACGCCGCGAGCAGACAAGTGCGGGTCATCCAGCGTTTCCGCGGGATCGCGAAAGCGGGCGCTCGGAATACCGGCGCGATCGAGCGCTGCCAGGCACTCATCCACCGTGTGCTGCATCGTCCATCGCTCGACGACCTGCATCAGAGCGGTCCAGTTCGCGCCGCGCGCCGACACCGAGGAGAAACGAGGTTCGGACGAGAGCTCCGGCAGGCCCGTGAGGTCGCGAAGCGCGGAAAAATTGCGTGCCGACACCGGCGCGATCAGGACGTCGCCGTCTTTGGCGCGCACAGGGCCGTAGGTCGGGCGCGCCACCGGCGCCGAGAACTGCGCTTCCTGCAGCTCGTACACCAAGAGGTTCAGCATACAGTCCATCAGAACGACATCGACGTGCTGCCCTGCTCCCGTACGCTCCCGTTGTACCATCGCCGTTTGAATCGCCGAGAAGCCGAAAACGCCGCCGAGAATATCGGCGACGAACACGGCTCCAGCCGCCGGCCGGTCGCGATCGCCGGCATATCGCATCAGCGCGCGGTCGAAACCGCTCTCGGCATGAACGATCATTGCATAGGCCGGGCGTTCCGACTGCGGACCGGTCTGGCCGTAGCCGGATATCGAGCAATAGATCAAACGGGGATTGATCTTGCGAAGCGCCTCATATCCGAGACCCAGGCGCTCCATGACGCCGGGCCGGAAATTCTCGACCAGAATATCCGTGCTTTCGACCATGCGATGCACGAGCTCGATCGCCTCGGATGATTTGAGGTCCAGCGCGATGCTCTTCTTGCCGGCATTGAGCTGACCGAAATAGGCGCTTTGGCCGTCGCGAAGGGGCGCGCGCAGACGCATCTCCTCGCCTTCCGGCGGCTCGATCTTGATCACTTCGGCGCCGACATCCGCCAGCAGCCGCGCGCAATAGGGTCCGGCGAGCATGATGGAGAAATCCAGCACGCGGACGCCCTCGAGTGGTGATTTCAATGATTGGCCCTGCATCATCGGTTCCTATCGAGGTAAGCCAAGCGCACGCTGCGCAATCAGGCTGCGCTGAATTTCGTTCGTGCCGATGCTGATCACCCACATCAGCGAATGACGCAGGTTTTGCTCGAACCGGCCGTTCTCGACGGCCCCCGGCATCTGTTCGGACAGCGTGGCCCGCATGCCAAGGATGTCGAGCGCGGCTTCGCCAAAGCGTTCCATCAGCTCGCTGGAAAAGACCTTGCTGATCGCGCCATATTCCGGCGGCGTGACGCCGTCGGCGGCAAGGTCCGCGCAATGCATCATCAGTTGGCGGCCTATCTCGATTTCGCAGGCGAACGCCGCCATGCGGTCCCGGACAATCGGATCTCCACTCAACTCCTGCCGGGCGATCACATGCTGGCGCAGTTGTTCAAAGGTATGCGCAACTTTCAGCACGATGCCGCCGCCGACCAGTCCCCGCTCGAAAGCGAGCGCTCCAGTCAGGACTTTCCAGCCCTCGTTTTCACCGCCGACGAGGTTCTCCACGGGCACGCGAACATCGTCGTAGAAGATGTTGGCGAACGTTCCATCGTACATGGTGGTGGCCGGCCGGATCGTGATTCCGGGTGTGTTCATCGGCACGATGAACATGCTGATGCCTGCATGGGGCTTGGCGTTCTTGTCGGTTCGCGCCGCCAGGAACATGTATTTTCCCCACCAGGTCGTGGTCCAGATCTTCTGACCGTTGATGACCCAATGGTCGCCGTCGCGGACCGCGCTGGTTCGCAGCGCCGCAAGGTCGGAGCCTGCCTGCGGCTCGCTGTACCCCATCCCATGCATGGCCGCGCCGCGCAGAATTTCCGGCAGATACTTCTTCTGCTGCTCGGGCGTACCGAACATCATCAAGGCGTTGGCCTGGATCGAGGCGCCGAGGCGCGGAGCTTCGTACTGCTCCATGGTCTCCATGAAGGCGATCTGCTCAAGCGGCGAACGCGCCTGGCCACCGAACTCCTGCGGCCAGCCGAGGCCGATCCAGCCGGTGCTCCCCATATCGGCAGCAAATTCAGCGTCGAATTCACGCTTTGCGAACGGCTTGGCGTCAAAAGCGGCCTTTCGGCCGCCCGCCCAGTTCTGTGCAAGCCACCGCCTGACATGTTCGCGCAGTTCGTTCCCGGCGGAGCCGAGATCATATTGCGGCATCGCTGCACCGCCATTGTCGAACAGGTGGGCGGCGAGGCGGCGTCTGGCATGGGCCGAGCCACCAAGCGCTATGGTGTCCAAATGCACGCGCTTGAAGTGCAGCGGCGCTTCGTGTTCTTCGGCGTAGCCGATCGCGCCGAATGTGTGCTGCG
Organism: Bradyrhizobium sp. NBAIM08; assembly: GCF_020193935.1. NCBI lineage: Bacteria > Pseudomonadati > Pseudomonadota > Alphaproteobacteria > Hyphomicrobiales > Nitrobacteraceae > Bradyrhizobium > Bradyrhizobium sp. NBAIM08. Next base: position 58,850 of record NZ_JADYVR010000002.1, read on the forward strand.
TCTCAAGAGAAACGCGTCGCAAAGACGGACCCCCGAACGCCATGGCGCAATCGGAGAAGTATTGCCAGTCGCGATCACCCTCGTCCCGCAGCTTCGCCGCGTGGCGCAGAACGAGACGCACGCCCTCGAGATCGACGAAGCAGCTGGCGAGCTTGTGCTGGATCGCTTGAAATCGCCCGATCGGTTGGCCGAATTGCTGCCGCTCCCCGGCGTAGGCTACCGCCAGCTCGAACGCACGACGCGCGGCACCATGGGCGCGCGCCAGCAGCGCCAGTCGCGCGATCGATCGCAAATCGCTCAGGCTGATCTTGGCAGCAGGAACAAGTCTTGCCGGCGCCGCATCGAGCGCCAGCTCCCAATTGCCCCATGCACCCATCGCGCGCGTGGGGGTACGATTAACGCCGTGAGCCCGAAGGTCGAGGAGCGCAAGCTGTTTCTCGTCCACCGGCGCGAGCAGGTGGGTAGCGCTCCCCGCGGCCTCAACGAACCGAAGCGATCCTGTTGCCTTCTCGCCAAGAAGCGCGATCGACCCGATACCAGGATCGGAGTCGAATGCACCGAACGAAAAAACAACACGCGCCGTGCCCCCCTGAAGTGCTGTTCGCAATTCCCCTGCATCGGGGGATGCACCTGACAGCACGAGATTTGCCAGCACGGCAGACCACATCGGAGCGGGACACGCCGCGCGGCCAAGTTCTTCCATCACCGTCAGGATCTCACGAAGGCCGCCCTCCTCCGGATCTGCGCCCAGAGCCGTGAGACCTTGCCCGGCCAGCTTGTTCCACATCTCGGTGATCGCGTCGGGCGATGCACCATCCTTCAGGCAGTCGGCTCGCCAATGCGCTTCGAGAAGCCCGCGCAGGGATTCGCGAAGCATGCCCGCAACGTCGTCGCTTTCGATGCCGGAGGCCGCCATTGCGAGAGCCTACACCTGACCGAACCTCGGTTTGCGCTTCTCCTTGAAGGACATGGTTGCCTCCTTGTGATCCGCTGTCTCGAACGTGACCTGTTCGAGCGCCATTGACGCCTCGAGCAACATGTTCACGCGATCCTTCACGATCTGGTTGATCGACAGCTTGGTCCAGCGGATCGCCCAAGTTGGGCCGTTTGCCAGTTCAACGGCGATTTCCCGCGCCTTGCCCAGCACGTCAGCACGAGGAACGACATGATTGACGAGGCCGATCCGCTCCGCTTCCCGCCCCTTCAGCAGCGTGCCGCGGATCAAAAACTCCTTGGCCTTGTTGATGCCGACCAGCAACGGCCAGATGACGGTGCCGCCGTCCCCGGCAACCAGCCCAACGCGCGAGACGTGCGTGTCGCCAATGCGCGCATCTTCGGACATGACGGTGATATCGCACAGCAGCGCATGGGTCGCAGCGAGCCCGATGGCATCGCCATTGATCGCCGCGATGATGGGTTTGTCGAGCTCGAGCTGCCGCGTCACGCCGCGGCGGCTGATCATGGGATCATGGACCTCACCCTCCTCCAGGACGTCCCCGCCGGGACGCTCAGACATGGCCTTGACGTCGCCGCCGACGCTGAAGAAATCGCCGGCGCCGGTCAGCACGACGACGCTGACGGCGTGGTCATCGGCGAGGTCGTCCCAGATCGTCCGCAGCTCGCGGATCAGCTTCTGATTGATCGCGTTGCGCAACTGCGGCCGGTTCAGGGTCACCGTCGCCACCTTCTCCGACACGTCGACCTTGAGGCATTCATACTTTGCGTAGTTCGACACTTTATTCCTCCCGTTGTTATCGTGTTCGAGCGCAGGCCTTCGGCGTCCAAGCCCGGCTAACGCCGCATGCCCGGCTGGACCTCGGCCAGCGCGACATGCAGCGACATCGCGCCCGGATCCTGCTCCAGCATTCGCTGGACAGCTTCGAGATGCGCGCGCATCAAGCGGCGCGCCGATGAGGTGTTCCGTTCGGCTATGGCGGAGAGCAATTGACGCCGCCGGTCGGCCAACCGGCTCATCGCGACGCCGCTCGAGGCCACCTTGGCGTAGACGAAGCGCATGTGAATTTCGGTCACCGAATCCATGATCATCGCGATGACCTTGTTTCCGGTCGAGGCCGCCAGCAGCTTGTAGAATTCGCGCGAGCACTCGACCCGGTCGAGCAGCCTCCCCTCCTTCGTCGCAAGCTCGGTTCGCCGGATGTTGGCCTCCAGTGCATCGAGATCGGACTGGCGTGCATGGTCGCACGCAAGACCGACGACGAGGTCGAGCACGTGGACACGCGCCTCCGACAGCTCCCGGACCGAAATCGTTCCAAGGCTCAGCATGTCCCGCATGACGTCGTTCATGCGTCTGGTGTCGCCCTCCTGGATGAAGGCACCGCCTTTGACGCCCTTCAGCAATCGAAGCACGCCAGCCATCTCGAGGCTGCGCAACGCCTCCCTCAGGACATTGCGGCTCACACCGAGCTGCTGCGCGAGATCGCGCTCCGGAGGCAGCTTGTCGCCGGGCTTCAGCTGCCCGAGCGCCAGCTGCTCGCGGATGCGCTCGCAGATTTCCTCGAACGCCCGCCTCGTATGGATCGGCCGGAACCTGGGGGCCGGCGCGGGACTTGCCGTCGCCCGCTGATCGGCCGGGCGCTCGCGCCTACCGGGCGAAACATTGCGTGACTGCGCACCGGCGCGGGGGCTTGACTTGGTGTTCATGTGGTGAATTATTAAATGGATCACCCATTCAATGGAAGCCCCTTTCTGGGTTTCACTCAAGAAAGTCCACTACGAGGGTCCATGAGCTTTTCCGAGGAGCAGATCGCCTTCCGCGACACCGTCCGCAAGATAGCCGAGAAGCATGTGGCGCCGATCGCCGCCGAGATTGACGAGACCGACCGCTTTCCGACCGAGCTCGTGAAGCTGTTCGGCGAAATGGGGCTGATGCAGCTTTGGGTGCCGGAGCAATATGGCGGCCCGAACGGCAATCTCACCATGGCTTGCATCGCGCGCGAGGAGATCTCGAGGATATCACCTGCCTGCGCGTCGATCGCCTGTCTGAACACCATGTTCATTATGCCGCTCCTCCACTTTGGCTCAGAGGAACAACGAAAAAGATACCTGCCGATCATCGCCAAGGGCGGCGTCGTCACCGCAATCGCCATCTCCGAGCCGCAGGCCGGTTCAGACGTCACCGCTATTGCGACACGCGCGCGGAAGGATGGCGATTCCTACGTTCTCGATGGCCGCAAGCAGTGGTGCAGTTACGGGGTGGTCGCCGACTATATGGTGGTGATGGCACGGACCAGCGACGGTCCAGGCTCCGATGGCATAAGCGCCTTCATTGTCGAGCCGAAGAAGATGGCCGGAATTTCCTTTGGACGTCACGAGCGCAAAATGGGTTTCCGGGGCGCGCCGAATACCCCGATCTTCTTCGACAATGTGCGCGTGCCGAGGGAAAATCTGGTTGGGGAAGAAGGCAAGGGCTTTCGAGCCTCGATGCGCGCCCTCGATCTCAATCGACCGACCATTGGGGCACAGTCCGTCGGATTGGCTCAGGGCGCGCTCGACGCCTGCGTCGCCTACGCGAAAGAGCGCAAGCAGTTCAAGAAATCGATCTCGGAGTTCCAAGGCGTCCAGTTCATGCTCGCGGACATGGCGATGCAAATCGAGGCCGCACGTGCACTGGTCTACGAGTGCGCGCGCGCCGGGGACGCGGGTGACTGGAAGCGCCTAAATGTTCTTGCCAGCATGGCCAAGTGTGTGGGCAGCGATATGGCCATGAAGGTCACAACGGATGCGGTGCAGATATTCGGGGGCTATGGCTACACCATGGATTACCCCGTCGAGCGCATGATGCGCGACGCGAAGCTAACCCAGATCTTCGAGGGCACGAACCAAATCCAGCGGGTCGTCATCGCGCGTGAGCTGCTCAGTTAGACAAACGCGGCCCTGGTCCTGAACCGGGCCGCACCTTTCTCGACTTCGCCTCCGCCGCGTCGAGGGTGCGCGAGCCAGTTGTTGCGCAACCTCGCGGAATGAGCCGCGGCGATGCTCACCGTCAGACGTGAATGCGGTGTGGTGTTAATTCACGGCAATGATGCGCGCGATTCGACCACAAATCGGTGAGCACCCTCGTATGGAATCTCAATACCGTGCGAGCTACGTCCCGAGGCCCAGCTCGGCCCGTCGAGATGGCCGAAGCCGATATCGCCCCTTACCGAGCTCAAACCCGAGGTCGCTCAGTCCTGGTGGATTGCGCTGCTCCGGCGAACTTTCCGACCGCTGACCGCAACGGAAAGTTCGGAAAGTGTGGGCCAGTTCATACAATCGAGCGGCCGCGAGCCGCACTATTCGCAAATAGCGTTGCATTGCGAAACACGTTTCGGTTGCCGGGCTCAGGCGCGAAATGGCCTCAAGTCTGCGTGCGACCCGGGGGAGCCAAAAACATGCGTCGTGATTTGACCATCAAGACCGGCAGCATGGCCGGCACGTCCGATTTCAGGGTGATGGCTCCGATCAAGAAGGGGTTCGTGCCGTCCCTGGATGCGACCACGTACAAGACCCGCGTCAAATACGTGCTACGGGCGCTGAATGGCGGACGCGCCAACGCGTATGAATACGAGCTCGCCCGCGTGCTGACCGATTCCGTTGACCGCGTCGGGCGGATCCACTCGGTGGGCATCGCCGTGCTCGAACCCGAGGACGAATCCGTGGACGGCGTGGACTATGTGCTGCTGACCGCCACGTTCGACGGCTCCTGGGAAGCCTATGTCCGCGTCATCTGGCAGAAGGCCGCCCGGCTGCTCGACCTCATCTTCTGCAATACCGATGGTTATGTGCTCGGATACGAGAACACGTACGAAAACTGGGGTATCTGGCTCAAGAGCAAGCAGACCGAAGCCTATTTCCTCTATGCCACTCCCGACCTGACCGTGGATGACACGCGCTTCCTGCGGATGGAGGAGCGGGTCTATCGGCGCGCCTCTGGCGCCGGCGCCGACAAGATCGTCACGCGGATCAGGATTCCCTCGCCGGAAGACATCGCGCGACACTCGATATTCGAGGTCGACGGCCAGGTCGGCGTCGATCCGACCAATGCCGGCTTCAGCAAACCGCTCAGCATCGAAGCCGCCGCCCGGCCTCCGTTTCGCCACGGCATCCGCGCACTGGCGGGCCTCTACCGTCTGGCCGACTTCTATCCGCCGGGGACGCATGACGGGGTGCTTCTGCATCGGGCCGGCCACGAGCTGCTGCCCGAATTCGTCACCATGATCAACGACCCCACCTACGCGGAAGGCGTCAAACGCGCTCGCCGGCGCTATGAAGAGGCCCTGCGCTGGTTGATGACCCCGCCCGATGTGGCGCCGGTACGGCGCAACCTGCCCCTCGCCCCGCCGGCAAAACTGCCGTTGCAGGATCCCGGCAACGTGCAGGGCGGAATTCTGACCGCCTACAATTCAGATCACGGCTGCCTGCTGCTGCTGCAGTTCGCCAACCCGGCCGCACTGGCCGCGTTTCTCGACGTCCTCGAGGTGACGTCCGAAGCCGACGTTCTGACGCCGGGGCAGATCGTCACCAACATCGCATTCACGGTCGAGGGACTGCGTCAGGCCGGCCTGTCCGACGAAGAGGTGCGCACTCTGCCGGAAGAGTTCGTGCAGGGCATGGAAAGACGCGCCGGCCTGCTCGGCGACGTGCGCTGGAATCATCCGCAGCGATGGCGCCTTCCCGCCAGCAACTGGGCGCTCGGGACCGACGCGCCGGACCTGCCCGAAGGCGACCCGGCGCCGCGCATCAGCATGAGCTCGGTCCATGCCGTCCTCCAGCTCCGCCTGTTGCTGTCCAAGGATGCGCAGCCGACGGCGGATGCGAGACAGGCGTTGATGGCCGAAATGAACCGCCTGGTCGGGGTCGATGCGGGTATCAGGCCCCTTTCGATCCAATGGATGCAGCGGCAGCGCGACAAGAGATCCCGCGACATGCAGGACCATTTCGGGTTCGCCGACGGCAGTTCGAACCCGGTGCTGCGAGAGTGCGAGGCCGGCACGTACTATTCCAATCAGGTGCATCTCGGCGAAATTCTGTGCGGCTATCCGAACATCGCCGACGAGACGGCGCCATTCGGCAACGCGACCAATCGTGCTCACGCGATGCTCCGCGACGGCAGCTTCATGGCGCTGCGCAAGCTGCGACAGGACGTCGAGCAGCTCGAGGATGTGCTCGCCCGCGCGACGCGACAGGCAGCCGAGATGGCCGGACCGGACGCACCTGCCCTGACGCGCGAGACGCTGATGGCTAAGATGATGGGACGCTGGCCGACCGGCCATCCCCAGGCCGGGCAACCCCTGACCCCTACTCCGCCCCCTGACAAAGGCCACAACGACTTCAACTACGACGCCGACCCGCAGGCCCAATCGTGTCCGTTTCACGCGCACATACGGCGCGCCAATCCGCGCGTGTCGATCACCAAGGCGGATGCCGGCGCGCGGCCCCCACGTATCGTCAGGCGCGGCATGTCCTACGGGCCGCCCGTCGAGCCGCAAGCCGCCAAATCCGGCCAGCAAGCAGAGCGGGGCCTGGTTTTCATGGCCTACAATGCCAGCCTCGGCGAGCAATTCGAGGTGGTGCAGAGCTGGCTCTCTGGCGGCAACAGCGCGGGTTCGTCCTCGGGGGTAAGCGATCCTTTCCTCGGCCTCGCCGAGCCTGGCCGGCTCCGGCATTTCCGTTTCGAGCATGAAGGCCAAACCATTCGCGTCGCGCTCGACGGCTCGGACCGGCTCCACGACGAACCTCGTCCGTTCGTTCGTCTGGAATGGGGAGCATATTTCTTTGCGCCATCGAAGAAGGCGCTTGCCGATCTAAAGCAATGGGCGGCGAGCCGGGGGTATAAACCGGCCGTGACATGGTGCGCGGATCGGGGAGAAAAGGAGATCGCGCGTCTGCGCCTGATCGAGCGCCGGCAGGGCGAAGCCGCGGCGATGGCCGCGTGGAAGACAGCGCTCGAAGATCCGGATTCAGCCTCGCATTTCGTCAACGCCTCGATCTGGGCTGCGATCCGCGAGCGCCACGGCGGCGCACTTCGCACGCCCTTCGGGGTCTTGGTGGCCGACCGCGACATGGTCTACAAGGTGTTCGCCGATTCCGACACCAAGCTGACCATCACCGGCTATCTTCCCCGCATGCTGCGGTCGTTCGGCATCCTCTATCTTGGCCGCGACGCCGGGCAGCCCGACCAGGTCTACGAGCAGGAATCCGAGGCGTGCAACGCCGCGATCATGGCGCTCGACCAGCCCGCCGCATTCGAGCTGGCGCGCGCGGTCACGCAGAAGTTTCTGGGCTTGATGGTCAAGCAGACGATCGACTTTGCCGCAGGCGACGGCGAAGCGAGCTGGGAATTGACCGTCGACGTGCACGAATTGGTGGATCCGCTGCTCGCCGCCTTCTGCGAAGCGTGGTTCGGGTTGAGCGAAGACGGGGGGCACTTCCGCCGCGTCGGCTATCGCTGGGATTGGAAGCCGGGCGAGCCGCCCGGTTATCCCGGCCATTTCCTGTCGCCTTCGCGCTACATCTTCCAGCCGCACCCAAACGCGACAGTGGAGGCGATCGGCGCGGCACATGGCGACGCTGCGCGCCGTGCGATGGAAGGTTTCCTGACGCAGTTCGGGCCGACAAACGGTCCGGTGACCAAGGCGGTCTATAACTCGCCACGCGGCAACGGCGACATTCCGTTCGTGGCGCGCACGGTCGCCGGCGCCATGATGGGATTCATTCCGACCGTCGACGGCAACCTGCGGCGGATACTGAACGAATGGCTGCGCGAAGGAACGCTATGGGCGTTGCGCGCTCGCTATGCCGGCACGAAGGCAAAGAACTACATGGACGCCCTCAACCGGCTAAGAGACGACTTCATCCCCGCGATGCAACTTCGCGCGGTGCCCGAATTGATCTGGCGGACGGCGGTTGTTTCGCAGACCATCGGAGGCGTCGAGGTGAGGCCCGGAGACGTCATCGTCGCCGGCGCAGTCTCCGCCACCCAGCAAAGTCTCGCCGAAGGTCGCCAGGACATCTACCACGCCTTCGGCGGCAACCGCAGGGTCCCGGGGCATCCCACGCATTCATGTCCCGGAGCAGACCCGGCACTGGCGGTGATGCTGGGTTTCTTCAGCGCACTGGTGGAGACGGAGCTACCCTTGCGGACCGGCCCCATTCCAATGAGCCTGACGATGGACGGAAGAGTTCCCGCACCGAGCCCACCTCCACCCTAGAGCCGTGTAAGGAAAGGTGCGCAGGGGTTAGACGGCACAATGCCGAGCGAGCTGATCGTTGGCGTAGCCGACGGGTATGCCAATGACGAGCCTGATCGTCTCCTCCGCATGCCAGTGCATGCCGAGCGCGCGCAATTTCTCGGCGGCTTCCATCATGGTCTGGCGGGCCGCCTCGCCCCGGCCCTGCCCTGCGAGAAGCTCGCCGCGCAGGGAGAGGTTCAGAGCCGCATCGCGCAGCGAACCGCGCCAGCCTGCGGAGGTTTCAGCCCGTCGCAACCAGCGCTCGCTAAGGCCGAGATCCTGGCGCAGGGCTGCGAGCTTCGCCAGCGAGCGGCATGCCGCCGCCTCGCCCAGTCGCTCGCCTTCGCGCGCACGGCGCAGGACATGGGCGGCATACCGCCGCGCCGTCTCGACATCGCCTTCGGCCGTCGCCGCCTCGACGAGCCAACTATATTGAACCGACGTGTAGAATTGAAATTTGCGCCGCTCCATCCAATCGGCGGCGTTCCGCAACTGCAGCAAGCCATCGGCGTCGCCGGTCGCCGACCAGCGGGCAAATCCGGAGGCGGCGCGGCAATCGGCCAGAAGCAGCAGGCTGCGCGTGTTCTCGGCGATGCGCGCCCCTTCCACGGCGAGCTGCTCCGCCTCCTGCCAGCGACCCTGCCAGATCAGTGCGACCGCAATCCAGTTGCGCACGGAGTTGACGACCGGGTGGGTCGAGCCTTCGACCAGAGCCATGCCTTCACTGAAACAGGCGTGGGCGCCCTCGAAATCGCCGCGATCCGCCAGGATGCCGCCCTTGCACGACAGCGCATAAGCCGCCCCGAAGGATATCGCACCATGACGCCGGCTGCGCTGCTGCTTGGTCGAAATGGCAGCGTCGATCAAGGCGATCGCTTCGTCGTACTGACAGCTTGCAGCCAGAATCTGCCCGAGCGTCGCTTCGATCTGCGCGATCAGGCGGCGGTCTTCGAGCTTGCGCGCCAATTCCAGCGCCGTCCGCGTGTGAGTCACGGCCTCCCGGAAGCGGCCGAACCCGTAGCACATCCAGCCGAGCCATTCATAGGCGCTGGCCATCGCGGCGGTGTCGCCGAGGGAGGACGCGACCGCAACCGCGCGTTCGAACACGGAGGTGTCGTCGGTCAGCGACAGCGGGTCGAAGATATTGGCCATCGCCAGCTTGTTGGCCAGCAGGCACCAGCGCAGCGATTGCTCGCGCGAGCGATCGGGCACGCGATCCAGCGCCTGCATCGCGACCTGGTACTGCGCACTGGCACGATCGAGCGCAAATGCAGCCATGGCCTTGTCGCCGGCGCGTTCGGCATAATGGGCTGCGCTTTCCCAATGACCTGCGCCTTGCGAATGGTAGGCCAGAGCTTCCATCGCCTCCTCGCGATCAGCCTGCTCGGACCGCGCCAGCAGGGTGGCTTCGATCCGCTTGTGCAATGCCTGACGCTCGTGCAGGCCAATGGTGTCGTAGACCGCATCGCGCGTGATGCCGTGCTTGAAGCGAAGGACGCCGCCCGCTGGATCCGTATAGAGAAAGTCCGCATCCGCCAATGCCCGCACGATGGCCGGGTCGGGTTCGCTGCCGCAGGCCGAAACCAGCATCCCGTGCGGCACGGTGTTGCCGATAACGGCCGCGGCGCGCACCACCTTCGCCTCATCGGGCGGCAGGCGTGCCAGGCGCGAAGCGACCAGGGTTGCGATCCAGCCCTGTTTGCTGCGCGCTTCGAACGAGGCAGGATCGTTGGCGGCGATGGAATGGCAGAGCTCTTCGATGAACAACGGCACCCCGCCCGCATAGGCATGGATGCGGGCTACGAGGAAGGGATCGGCCTGCGGGACCCAGCGTCGTACGGCAAAGTCGGTTTCCGGCCCCTGAAACGGTTCGAGAAATAGGTGCGGTGCGCCGGAAATCCATTCGCTGCCGTCCTCGCGCGGCCGGCTGGCGAGGATGACGCGAGGTCCGTTGGGCAATTCCAGCAAAGCCTGCAGCAATTGGCGGCTCGCGTCATCAGACCATTGCCAGTCGTCGATCACCAGCACCAGCGGGCCATGTGCCGACAGTCCGGTGAAGAACCCGAGCAGATCGCCGACGACGCCGTCGACGGTGATGCGGCCGCCACGCGCATCGGCGCCGGCCGACGCCAGTGCCAGGATCGATTCTGCATTCGGACCGAGCTGGGCCGCCCATGGCTCCAGAGCCGCGCGCGCCGTCTCCTTTGCCTCGACGAGGGAGGCGTCCGCTCGAATTCCCAGCGCAGCGCGCAGCATTTGCAGGAATGGTTGCAGAACCTCGGCACCGACGTAACTCTCGCAACTGCCTCGCAGCAGCCTGATGCGCTCGGTGCCGACGTGCCCCAGCACCTCTTCCAGAAGGCGCGTCTTGCCGAGTCCGGGCCCGCCGACGACCACCGCGCAGCGTTGCGCCTGCGCAGGTGCTCCGCTCAGAAAGCGTGTCAGGAAGCCGAATATCTCGTTGCGGCCGATGAAGGGTGTCAGGCCGCGGCGCGAGGTTGCTTCGAAGCGTCGGGTCGCCGTGCTTCGACCCAACACCAGCCTCGCCTGCGGCATTCCCGAAGCCGCCGGGAGGTGGGCGGCGAGCTCGAAGAAGTTGGCATGCGGCCCAAGGGCATCGAGGCTGGCCAGGATCTGATCCGGACCGGCGTGGCGCGACAGGTGCGCTGCCGTGTTCACGACATCGCCGATCAGGTCATACCGGCCGGACTCGATGTCGCCTTGGGTCAGGAGCACGGTGCCGGCATGGATACCCGAATGCATTCGAAGCGGCATCAGCGCCGGCGATACGCCATCGTGGCGCAGCTCTCCGACCCATTCGTGAATATCGAGTGCTGCTTCCGCAGCACGACGACCGTCATCTTCGCCGGATTGGGGATAGCCGAAAATGGCGAGCGCACCGTCTCCCTGCGTTCGGATGATGCGACCACCGTGCTTCGCCACCGCGCGATGCCAGATCTGCCGCAACTGGCTGAGGAGTTCGGAAAGGTGCTCGGACTCGACATCCCGGCCCAGGGCGGTTGATCCGACAAGGTCGGAGAACAGCACCGTCAATCGATGACGTTCGCCTCTGGGGTCGCGGGTCTGCGTAATCATCGTCAATCGCAGCCAACTCGTTGACGAACCGCAAGAACGGTCTCCAGCGGGTGCCAGACCGGATGCAGCAAGTATCGCAAAAGGCCATAGTAACTCGCCCAACCCGCAAGTGGAAGCTCGCGGGGATTGCATCCGCCGAATATGGCGATCAGGACGACCGCATTGGCCTAACCTATTAAAAAACCTCATGTCTTCCGTTTGCCGACGGCGCGGCGCCGCCTCGCCTGCGCAGGCCAAGGCGTGGTTCAAAGCCGGTGGTTCACAGCCGGAGGATCACGGCGGAGAATATCGAGCTGGCATTCCTAGGGAAGCGGCAGCCGGTCCAGCTGGCTCTGCGCCTTCTTGACGGCGGCCGCATACCAGCTCTGGCTCGGGGCTTCCTTGGCGAAGCACGCCGTGAAGGCGGTCATTGCCTTGTCCTCGCGGGCCATCTCGCCGCGCGGGTCTTTCTTGTCGACGGGCTTTGCCATCATCTGCTTCCAGACCTTCTCGCAGGTCGGGATCGGGGCGGTCTTCACGGCCTCCCTTGCCGCGAGGAAATAGACCTTGTCGCTCTGGATCGCGACGACGTCGATTTCGTCCGGCGGGCCCTTGAGGCCGCCATTGCCGCGCACGCCGAGCACAGCGACTGCGACGCTCGCCCTTGCCGGCTTGGTGATCGGCAGCTCCGCGTAGATCGCGAAGGCGGCGTCCTGGATGGCGTAATAATAGAAGCGGTCGGATTTCAACGCGGCGCCACTGTCCTGAGGCATGCCGTCGGCGCGATGCTCGCCAAGCCAGTGCTTGAGCAGCCCGGTCGTGGTCACCACAGCCTGCATCTTGTCGCCTTCGGATGCGAAGCTCAGCCCGTCGAGATGGCCGAAGCCGATGTCGTCCTTGAACAGCGTATCGACGTTCGACTTGCCCTCGGCCGGGAGTCCCTTGATCGCGACCGGACCGACCAGGCCGCGCAGCACGCCGGCCAGCTCCTTCAGGGCCGCATCGTGCTGCTTGTAGATCTCGTCGCTCTCCTTGGCATTCGAGAATTTTGCGATGTAGCGGTCGCGCAGGTCGAGATAATGCTGCTCGGGCGCGGCCGCCCCGGCGGGCGCGGCCAGGACGAGCAGGCAGAGCAAGGCAAGCAATCTCATTGCAATTCCGGGAAGACTGGAGAGCGATCTCCATCTTTGTGCCGACGCCGCGTGCCAAGGTTCATCCATTGGCGGAACGCGGGTGCCCTACTCTGCCGGCGTCAGTTGCTCCCGGTTCAGCCGCACGGCCGCCGTCTCCCGCACGCGAACGCGGGCGCGGCGCTTGCGCCACCAGATCACGACGCCGGTGACAGAGAGCGCGGCGACCACGAGGCCCATCACCGAGATCAGGATACGCCCGAACAGTCCGACGATGCGGCCCGAATGCAGCGGAAACTGCGCCTGCACGAAGATGTCGGCGGCGGTGCCGACCCAGGGCAGCCGCTCGCCAATGGGGCGGCCGTCCTCGCTGTCGTAATAGAGCTGCGCCGGGCCGACGCCGCCGGCACCGTGATCGTCGCCGGGATGGAAGAACGCGGCGGCGTAGACGCCATGGGCCGGGCCGTAGCTGAGCGCGCCGACCGGGGTGGTCCAGCCTCGCGCCTTGCCGTCGGCGGCCGCGCGGGCAGCAATCTCGGCAAACGTCATCTTGGGCTCGATCGGATTATCGAGATCGCGATAGGGCCGCTGCTCATAGGGTGTCGGGGTGTAATTCGACACCATCTTCATCAGCGGCGAGAACACCTCGAAGTAGAGGTTCAGCGAAAACGCGGTGAAGGCGATGATGAACAGTACGCCCCACGTCCACAGGCTGAATGCGCGGTGGATGTCGAAATTGATCCGGTAGGCGCTGCCCGAGGTCTTGATGGTCCAGGCCGGCGCCCAGCGCGCCCAGAAGCCGCGCTCGAGCTGGCGCGCGACCTCAGGCGCCCGCGCGGCCTTGGCGCGCCGGCGCGAGGGCAGCGTCAGGTAGAAGCCGACGAAGCAATCGATGGTCCAGATGATGGCGATGATGCCGAGCACGCGCATGCCCCAGCGGTCGCTGCCCCAGAATTCCGGGATGTGCATCGTGTAGTGCAGCTTGTACAGAAACGAGACGAAATTCTCGCGCGTGACGGGCCACACCGCGCCCCAATAACGCCGGCCAAGCTCCGCGCCGGTGTTGGGATCGAGGAAGACCTGATTGTAGTCGAGCGGGTAACGCTTGCCGGTCGCGGGATCGATCCGCGGCATGACGAAGAACCACAGCGAGTGGCCCTGCTCCGGCGTCATGAAGAGGTAGACGACGCGCGCGCGGGGATCGCGCTGCTCGATCATCTTGGCAAGCTCGAGCGAGGGAATGGCCGGGCCCTTCGTCGAGACATCGAACAGATGGCTGTTCAGGACGTCGTCGAGCTCGTGATCCCAGGAGATGATCGCGCCGGTGATGCCGGAGAAGAACAGGAAGGCGGCCGTCAGCAGTCCCGCCCAGCGATGCAGTTTGCCGAATATCGCTCTCATCGCTCAGATCTCATTCCCACTGGGCCCGGCCCCTCATTTGCCGGACCGCTTTTCGATTGGACTCGCCGCCGGCAGTTCAGCCGGTGGGCCTTCGGCCTAACGCAGGGACAGTTGCAGTGCGAGAGGTCCGACATTAGAATTTATCGAGACTGGCCAATAAGCTGCGCGACAAAGCGTCCATGCGTGATCGGGTGTCGACGCAGCCGCGTGCGTTACGGCCAATCGGCAAAATTCAGCGTCGGTCTCGATCGCCCCGCTCTCGCGCGTGCCGCAACGCGCCGACGCCATACGCCCGGTGCCTCGCCGGTGTGCTTGCGGAAAAAGCGGCTGAAATAGGCGGTGTCCGTGAAGCCCAGCGCAAATGCGATCTGCTTGACGGCGATGGTTCCAGCCTCCAGCCGCGTCGCCGCTTCCCTGACGAGGCGCTGCTGAATCAGCTCGCTCGGCGAGCGCTTCAGCTCGCGGCTGCACAGCGCGTGCAGGCGATCCGGCGTGGTGCCGAGTAGCCTGGCGTAATCGCTGACGCGCAAGTGCTGTTGATAGCGCTCCTCGAGCAGCCTGCGGAACCGGCTCAGGATCTCGGTGCTGCTGCTCTCCTCGTTGCGGTTCCCGTCGCCAGCGAACAGGCGCCAGAATCGCAGCACGCACAGCGTCAGCTCCGCCGACATGATCGACGCTGCACCGCTGCGTGCGGGCGTGGCGACCTCGGCGGCGATCGCCGCGATGGAACGCGCGATCGTGGCCGCGAGATCGGCCTCGACCTGCAACGCCAGGATGCCGCCTGCGCCCTCGAGCGCGAGATAGGCCGCCTCCGCCGACGGCGGGAGATAGCGATGCCATGTGCCGGCGCGCAATTGCAGCAGCTGCGCCGTCGTGCCTGCCGATACCTCCAGATAGTCGGCCGATCCCGCCGGGAGCCAGACCATCGCGGGTCCGATCGTCCGCATGGACTTGCCGGCCTGACCGATCTCGGCGGTCCCTCCGCCGGGAAGGCAGAGCAGATGAAAGAACGGACGGGCCGCTTTCGAGGTCAGCGTCCATCGCCGCGCGACGTAATGCGCTGCGATCAGCTCGGCGCCCACAGGGACAGCCCCATTCGGCACGATCGCCGGCGCCGGATCGGGGCCCGCGACGCCTCGACGCACTTGGCGGTCAAGACCAGAAACGTCCAATCTTTCACCGGATTTGTCCATTGTGCGAGCAAAGCTCGGGATGCTTGCTAGGTCAAGTCTCGGTGGCGGCCGGCTCAATGATGCCGCCCTAGAGAAAGTCGGGACCAAGGGGAAACGACCACTCACTGCGATGCCGACCATCGCTTGGGTGCAACAGGAGGGAGACACGATATGTTTTCAGCGAACCGTCGAACGTTGCTGCGCGTCGCTGGCCTTGCGGCTCTGGCCGGAACGCTCTGGACCTTTCCGTCCACGGCCGATGCGCAGGAGAAGATCCGGATCGGCTACGCCATTTCCAAGACCGGTCCCTATGCCGGCGGCGCCGGCATCACCACCCTGCCCAATTATGAGCTGTGGGTGAAGGACGTGAATGCCGCCGGCGGCATCAAGCTGGGCGACAAGAAGCTGCCGATCGAGGTGGTCGAATATGACGACCGCAGCAGCTCGGAAGAAGCCGTCAAGGCGATCGAGCGCCTCGCCAACCAGGACAAGGTCGATTTCATTCTTTCGCCGTGGGGCACGGGTCTCAATCTCGCGGTCGGCCCGACTCTGAACCGTCTGGGCTACCCTCACCTCGCGGTCACGTCGGTGACCGACAAGGCGCCGGAGCTTGCCAAGCGCTGGTCGAACGCGACGTTCTGGCTCGGGACGTCGGCCCAGATATCCGAGGGGCTCGCCGATCTGCTCGGCAAGCTGAAGAGCGAAGGCAAGATCGGGGCGAACATCGCGATGGTCAGCATCGCCGACCAGTTCGGCATCGAGCTATCCGCGGCGGGCCGCGAGGCCTTCAAGAAGCACGGCTTCAAGCTTGGCTATGACAAGACCTATCCGATGGGCACGCAGGATCTCCAGCCTCTGTTGAAGGATGCGATCGCGTCGAACCCGGACGCGTTCATCGCCTTCAGCTATCCGCCGGACACGATCGCGCTGACCGAACAGGCGCAGCTGTTGAAGTTCAACCCGAAGGTTTTCTATGTCGGCGTCGGCACCGCGTTCCCGCTCTACAAGGGCAAGTTTGCCGCCAACAGCGACGGCGTGATGGGCATCGGCGGCTGGAATGCCGAGTCTCCGCAACTGAAGGAGTATCTCGCGCGCCACAAGGCCGCCACCGGCAAGGAACCGGATCGCTGGGCGAGCTCGATCACCTATGCGAGCCTGCAGGTGCTCCAGCAGGCGATCGAAAAGGTCGGCAAGCTGGATCGCACTGCTGTCGCGGCGGAAATCCGTGCGGGCACGTTCGAGACCATCATCGGCAAGGTCAAGCTGAAGGACGGGCTGCTCCAGGAGGTCTGGAGCGTCGGGCAGTGGCAGAACGGCGAGTTCTACGCCCTCGCGCCAACCTCGCTGCCGGGCGCACGTGCCGCGGTCGTGCCCAAACCGCAGTGGCAGTAAGGCTGGTTGGCAGGCCTTGCGTCCGCAAGGCCTGCCTGCCGTTCATGGGGACGCCGTTTCATGCTGCTTGTCGACATCATCCTGCCGGGCCTCGTGCTCGGCGGCATGTACGCGTTGATCGCGCTCGGGCTGACGCTGCAATATGGCGTGGCGCGGATCATGAACCTCTCCTATGGAGAGTCGCTGGTCGCGGCCGCCTTCGGCGCGTTCTCGCTCTATGGCGGCCTTGGGCTGAGCCCGCTCGCGGCGCTTCTGCTGGCGGTCCCGGTCGCGATGGTGCTGAACTGGCTACTGTATCGCTTGCTGCTGGAACGGCTGATGCGGCGCGGCAAGGACCGGGGCGCGCAGGAGATCGACAGCATCCTCGTCACCTTCGGCGTGCTGTTCGTGATCCAGGGCGCCATGCTGGTCGCCTTTGGCGGCCAGTACTACAGCTATAGCTATCTCTCCATTCCGCTGACGATCATGGGCTCGACGCTTGCCGTCAATCGGCTCGTCGCGCTGCTGTTCGCGGCGCTGGTCGGCGGCGCCGTGTACCTCGCCCTCACCCGCACCCGGATCGGCACTGCGGTACGCGCCATCGCAGTCGATGCCAACGCCGCGCGTCTGGTCGGCATCGACGTCGCGGCCCTGTCGGGGCTGGCGTTTGCCTTCGGCGGTGGCCTCGTCGCCGTAGGCGGCGTGCTGATCAGCATGTTCCTCACCTTCAATGCTGCGATGGGGGTGGTCTTCACGATGAAGGCACTGGTCGTCGTCATCATGGGCGGTGTCGGCAACGTCATCGGTGCGCTGGTCGCCGGACTGCTGCTTGGTGTGGTCGAGACCGCGGTGGCGCGGCTGGTCGATCCCGGTCTGACGCTGGCTGCGACCTACGCCCTGTTTCTCGGCGTGCTCGTGATCAAGCCGACCGGCCTGTTCGGCAGGGCCGCGTCATGACGAGACCCGTCCGGATTTTGCTATGGTGCGCCGGCCTCGCCCTCGCCGCATGCCTCGTCACCTATCCGCTCTATGCCAACGGCTATTATCTCGCGCTCGGCATCAGCGTGCTCTATTTCACGATCCTGGCGACCGCGTGGGCGATGTTCTCGGGCCCGACGCGCTACATCTCGCTTGCCACGGTCGCGTTCTTCGGGCTCGGCGCTTACACGGCTGCGGTGCTCGGCGAGACCATGCCCTGGCCGGTCGTGCTGCTGGCCGCAGCCGGCGTGGGCGCACTCACCGCCGCAATCACCGGGCTTTCGACGCTGCGGCTGTCCGGAATCTATTTCGTGATCTTCTCCTTCGGCCTGGCCGAGCTGATCCGGCAGCTCGTGATCTGGTACGAGGTCAACATCCACAAATCGGTCGGCCGCTATCTCTTCAGCGCGGTGACGCAGGACGTTCTCTACTGGCAGCTGCTGGGCTTGACCGCGGTCGTCTTCCTGGTGGGCTGGATGCTCGGGCGCTCGCGCTATGGGCTGGCCCTGCGCGCCATCGGCGCCGACGAGACCGCGGCGAGCCATTCCGGCATCGATGCCACGCGGATCAAGCTCGGCGTCTTCATTCTGAGCGCGACCTTCATGGCGGTGACCGGCGCGGTGATGGCGCCACGCTGGACCTATATCGATCCAGCCATCGCGTTCAATCCGACCATCTCCTTCCAGGTCGTGATCATGGCCCTGCTAGGCGGTGCGGGCTCGCTGTTCGGGCCCGTGCTGGGCGTCATTCCGCTCGTCCTGCTGTTCGAGGTGCTGACGGCGACGCTGCCCAACCATTTCAGCATCGTGCTCGGCGTCATCTTCGTGTTCATCGTGATGATGTTGCCGAACGGCGTAATCGGCCTGTTCGGGGCGGGCCGCTGGCGTGTTCCGGCCGGCGGTCCCGCCGCCGCGCCCGCCCGCGCGGGCGATGCACCGCTGCTCGCGGTCGACGGCGTCAGCAAATCGTTCAGCGGACTACGCGCCGTCGAGGGTGTCAGCTTCACGGTCACGCCGGGCGAGATCATCGGCATCATCGGCCCGAACGGATCCGGCAAGACGACGCTGCTGAATACGCTGTCCGGGGCGCTGCGGCCCTCCTCGGGCACGATCCGGCTGGGCGGCATCGTCCTCAACGGTATGCGCGCGCACCAGATCGCGCGCCTTGGCCTTGCGCGCACGTTCCAGCTGGTGCGCGTGATGCCGGACCTGACGGTGGCCGAAAACGTTGCGGCGGCGCGGCTGTTCTCGACGACGAACGGATCGGGCGCAACGGCAAGCGAGCTGCTGGACCTGGTCGGGCTCGGCAAGCTGCAGGAAACGCCCGCGAGCGAGCTGACCTATATCGACCAGAAGCGGCTCGAACTTGCCCGCGCGCTGGCGCTGCAGCCGCGCCTCGTGCTGCTCGACGAATGGCTGGCGGGCCTCAATCCGAGCGAGCTCGAGACCGGCATCGCGCTGATCGCGAAATTGCGCGATCGCGGCCTCACCATCATCATGGTCGAGCATGTCATGGATGCGATCCGAGCGCTGTGCAGCCATTGCATCGTCATGAATGCCGGCAGCGTGATCGCGCGCGGCGCGCCGGAGGCCGTGTTGTCCGATCCAAAAGTCGTTGCAGCCTATCTCGGAGGCGACGATGCTTGAGGTCGCCGCCCTCTCCCACTTCTATGGCAAGCACCAGGCCCTCGCCGACATTGCGCTCGGTATCGGGCAAGGCGAGATCGTCGCGATCCTCGGCGCCAACGGCGCCGGCAAGTCCACCTTGCTCAAGAGCATCGCCGGGCTGGTCAAGCCCGCGCCGGGCGCAACGATCCGGTTCGAGGGACATCACATTGGCGAACTGCCCGCCCATCTGATCGTGGAGCGCGGCATCGCCCTGGTGCCCGAAGGCCGCGGCGTGTTCGGCGATCTGACGGTTGCCGAGAATCTGCAGCTCGGCGCCTATCCCGCCCGCGCCCGCGCAGGCGAGGCAGACCGGCTCGCGAGGATCCTGCGACTGTTCCCGCGCCTTGCCGAGCGTATGGCCCAGGCCGTTCGCACCATGAGCGGCGGCGAGCAGCAGATGGTGGCGATCGGCCGGGCGCTGATGTCGAACCCGCTGCTGCTCCTGCTCGATGAGCCTTCGCTCGGCCTGTCGCCCCTGCTCAGCCGCGAAGTGTTCCGTGCACTGGCGGAGATCCGTAGCAGCGGCCTCAGCGTGTTGCTGGTCGAGCAGAATGCGCGGGCGAGCCTCGACATCGCCGACCGTGTCTACCTGATCGAGTCCGGCCGCAACGCCGGCAGCGGGCCGGCCAGTGCGATGAAGAACGATCCGGAGGTCCAGCGCGCCTATCTCGGCAAGGCCCGCGCGGCCCCGTCCCCACCATAATCGCTCAATCCCGCCTGCAACCTTTGGAGTGCATCATGAACGCGATCGACCTTCTCATCGGCGGCAAGGACCAGTCGGCCAGCCATCAGCGTACCTTCCAGCGCCACAACCCGATCTCCGGCGACGTCGCGACGATCGTGGCGGCGGCCTCGATCGACGACGCGATGCGGGCCGCGGACGCTGCGGCCGCCGCGTTCCCGGCCTGGTCACAGCTCGGCCCGTCGGAGCGCCGCAAGCGGCTCAATGCGGCCGCCGATATCCTCGCGCGCCGTGCCGCGGAGTTCACCGCGCTGATGGTCGCTGAAACCGGCGCCACCGCGGGCTGGGCCGGATTCAACGTGCACCTGGCCGAAGGCATGCTGCGCGAAGCCGCGGCCATGACGACGCAGATATCCGGCGAAGTCATACCGACCGACAAGCCCGACAACCTCGCCATGGCGTTTCGCCAGCCGGTCGGCGTGGTGCTCGGCATCGCGCCCTGGAACGCTCCCGTGATCCTCGGCGTGCGATCGGTCGCGATGCCGCTCGCCTGCGGCAATACCGTGGTGCTGAAGGCGTCCGAGATGAGCCCGGGCGTGCATCGGCTGATCGGAAGCTGCCTGGCGGAGGCCGGCCTCGGTGACGGCGTCGTCAATGTCGTCACCAACGCGCCGGAGGATGCGCAGGCGGTGGTCGAGGCGCTGATCGCCCATCCTGCGATCCGCCGCGTCAACTTCACCGGCTCGACCCGCGTCGGCCGCCTCATCGCACTCGCATGCGCCAAGCACCTGAAGCGCGCGCTGCTGGAGCTCGGCGGCAAGGCCCCGCTCGTGATCCTCGACGATGCCGACCTCGACGCCGCCGTGAATGCGGCAGCGTTCGGCGCCTTCATGAACCAGGGGCAGATCTGCATGTCGACCGAGCGGATCGTGGTCGACGACAAGGTGGCGGACGCCTTCATCGCCAAGTTCGCCGCCAAGGCCAGGAGCCTTCCCTTCGGCGATCCCCGCAAGGGCAATGTCGTGCTGGGCTCGCTGGTCAGTGACGCCGCCTGCGAGCGCGTCCGGGGCCTGATCGACGATGCCGTCGCCAAGGGCGCCGTGCTCGCTGCCGGCGGCCACGGCAGCGGCACCATCATGCCCGCCACCATCGTCGACCATGTCACGCTGGCGATGCGGATCTATGGCGAGGAGAGCTTTGGTCCGGTCGTGACCGTGGTGCGCGTGAGCGGGATCGACGAGGCCGTGCGCGTGGCCAACGACACCGAATACGGCCTCTCCTCGGCCGTGTTCGGCCGCGACATCGCCCGTGCGCTCGGCGTTGCCAGGCGGATCGAGGCGGGCATCTGCCACGTCAACGCTCCGACCGTGCATGACGAGCCTCAGATGCCGTTTGGCGGGACCAAGGCGTCAGGCTATGGCCGCTTCGGCGGCAAGGCCGCAATCGACGAGTTCACCGAACTGCGCTGGATCACCGTGCAGACCGGGCCCCGGCACTATCCGTTCTGATCGGCGGGATGCAGGTCCGGTCTCCAAGGCCGGACCGTCCTCGCATTGTGCTCACCAGCGGTAGGTCAGCCTGGCGATGGCTTTCCGCCCTTCCGCGTAGAAGCAGCCCGACATGCTGTAACATGAGGCGACATAGCGAGTGTCGGCGAGATTGGTGACGTTCAGCGCCAGGCGCCAATTGTCCCTGTTGTAGGCCAGCAGCGCGTCGAGAACGGTCGACGATCCCACCTTGAACGTGTTGGCCTCGTCGCCCCAGGTCGCGCCGACATAGCGGATGCCGCCGCCGAACTGCAGGCCGGCGAGCGGCCCGTTCTGCAGCGTATAGTCGCTCCACAGCGAAGCGCGGTTGAGCGGCACCGTAGTTGGCGCCTTGCCGACATTCACCGGATCCTGCGTGACCATGGCGTCGACATAGGCATAGGCGGCGCGCAGGTTCCAGCCATCGGCGAGCGACATCGTGCCTTCGAGCTCGATGCCGCGCGACTTCACCTGCCCGATCTGTTCGTAAAAGGTGGCCGCGGGCACGTACACAGCGACGTTATCGCGCGTCAGGTCGAAGGCGGCGAAGGTGAACAGCGCGTTCCAGCCGATCGGCTGATACTTGACGCCGACCTCGTATTGGACGCCGGTCTCGGGATTGAGCATTTGTCCGCCAAACCCGGTCGCGAGCAGCGGCAGGAACGATTCCGAGTAGCTGAAATAGGGCGCGATGCCGCTATCGAAATTGTACATCACGGCGGCTCGGCCGGTGAAGGCCGAGGCGTCCTTCGCGGCCGTGGTATTGGCGATACCGTTATCGACCTGCGTGGTCACGAAATCCTGACGGCCGCCGAGCTGGAACGAGAGCCGGCCGAGCTTGATCTGATCCTGCGCATAGACGCCGACCTGGGACTGCTTGACGCCGGTGTTGTCGTACATGGCGCCGATGGCGTAGTCGTAGCTGTAGTTCGGGTTGAAGACGTTGATCTCGGGGGACGAGGTCGTGACGCCGAAGGCGGTGTCGCGGAAGGAGGTGTTGCGATAGTCGACGCCAACCAGCGTGGTGTGGCTGAGAATGCCGGTGGTGAACTTGCCCTGGAGCTGGTTGTCCACGGCGAATGAGTTGATGTAGGAGTTGCTGTAGCTGCCATAGCGCGCGAGCTGCCCTGCGGCCTCGTTGGTATAGCCGCCGCCGTAAAACACCTTCTCCTCATTGTGCTGATAGGCGTAGCGCAGATTTTGCCGGAACGTGACGTTGTCGGTGAAATTGTGCGCGAGCTGGTAGCCGACGGTTGCGATCTCGGTGTTGAATGCGTCGAAGCCCGGCACGCCCGCGAAGAACGAGACCGGGATGGTGCGGCCGTTGTTCGGCCAAACCGTGCCCGAGGCCGGCAGGAACTGAAGGCCCCACCCTGCCCGGTCCCGCTGATAGTTGGCGAGCAGGGTGATGGTGGTGTCCTCGTTCGGCTTGAAGGTGACGGCGGGCGCGATGAAGACGCGATTGTCCTTGCTGAAATCGACCTGGGTCTCGCCGTCGCGCACGACGCCGGTCAGGCGCCACAGCACCGTGCCTTCCTTGTTGGCGGCGCCGCCCATGTCGAACTGGCCCTGATAGCGGTTGAAGCTGCCACCCGAGATCGAGACCTCGCCGAACTGCTGCGCCGTCGGCAGCTTGGTCACGTAGTTGAGAACGCCGCCTGTGCCGCTGCCGCCATACATCGCGGAGGACGGACCCTTGAGCACCTCGATACGCTCGGCCCCATAGGGCTCGAGGCCATTGAAGTGCACGTAGTTGCTGGAGGGAATCCGCAGGCCGTCGACGAAGAGGCCCGGCATCGTCATGTCGAAGCCGCGGATCTGGAGGCCGCCGAAGCGGGTGTCCGAGCCGCCATTGACGTCGCCGCTGACGCCGGCGGTGTAGCGCAAGGCCTCGCCGATCGAGACCGCGCCCTGGTTTCTGATCTGGTCGGTGGTGATGACCGACACCGACTGCGGCGTTTCGATCAGCGGCGTATCGGTCTTGGTGGCGGTGCCGCTGCGCGTCGCAACGAAACCGCGTACCGGGCCATTGGCGCGTTCGCCCGTTGCACCGTTCGATGAGGCCGACTGGGTTGGCGCAGCCTGCTGCGCCGGGCCGCGACGATTGGCGCGTGCGGTTCGCGCCGCAGCAGCCCGTCGCGACGACGCAATCGCCGCTGGACGGGTGCGCTGCGTCGGCGCTTCGACGGTGACAGAGGGAATCTGCGTCTGGGCTTGGGCAGAGCCGAAGGGCACGGCGAGAGCGAGTGTGCTGGCCGCACCGAGGAAGAGCATCTGGATTTGTCGGCGGCGCGTGTTCTTACGCGAAGAAGGTTGGAAATCGGTCACGTCTGTTGAGCCCCACGCACTGCCGGCTTTGCCGGTATCGATCTTGATGGCCCGCCCTAACTCAGGCGGTTTCGGAGTGCGATAGGAACGGCGTTAGAATTTCTCCAGACGTGTGCACAGCACGTGCGACGGATGCGCTCATGCGCGCTGCTTCTTTGGGATTGGAATGCTTCTAGAATGTTTCTGTCAGTGTGTCAGGACCCGACCGCGTGCCACGGCCGCGTCGCGCAATCAGTGTTGCGACCAAAGCCAAGGGTGCGAGCGGATGAAGGTCACGTCCAGTCCGCGTGACAACAGGTCGTGCTCTTCTCGCCAGCCAGCACGCTGCGGCTGTTGCGGTCCGGCGGAAGGTCGCCAGCCGCATTCGCCGCAAAGAATCCGGTTGGCTTCAACACGAAGCCGGCATATTCCACCGGCATGATCGGAAAGTCTTCGGGCTTGCAGACATGGGTGTGGCCGAAGGAGTGCCACACCACGATGTCGGCATTCTCGATATTGCGATTCTGCGCGGCATAGCGCGGCAGGCCGTCACCGCCGGCGTGAACGTTGGGATAGTCGCCGCTGGCGTATTTCTCGGCCGGATCGAATGCAGTCACCCAGACATGCTTGGTGGCGAAGCCGCCGCGCTTGCGCACGTAACTACCCTCCTGGGCCAGCATCAGCGGGCTGGGATTGACGACGAGCTTGTAGGCCGGTGCACCGCCGACCGAGTTGATCTCGTTCGGATTACTGATCTTCCAGAATCGGCCGGTCTCGCCATTGGCGACCGCTGCGGCGTCGCGCTCGCGCGACAGCACGCGCGTGGTGGTGTCGAAC
Source organism: Bradyrhizobium sp. NBAIM08 (assembly GCF_020193935.1). NCBI lineage: Bacteria > Pseudomonadati > Pseudomonadota > Alphaproteobacteria > Hyphomicrobiales > Nitrobacteraceae > Bradyrhizobium > Bradyrhizobium sp. NBAIM08. Next base: position 83,227 of record NZ_JADYVR010000002.1, read on the forward strand.
ACGTTGCCGTGCGGATTGTCGTCGCCCCAGGGCCGCGGCACGAACTCGTGCTCCGTCACCGTGTTACCGCCGCCGTCGAGATCCATATGCAGGCGGACGTTGAAGAAGTGCTGGTGCGTGGGGCCGCCGAGATTATCGTCGACCATGCCGCCCCATCGGTACTTTTCGCCCGGCCGCACCGCGGCGGTCTGGATGATGCCGGTGAGTTTCGTCTCCAGCTGAATCGTGCCGTCCTGATAGAGATACCAGTAGAAGCCGTAATCGTAATTGCCGACGGTGGCGAAGAACGAGATCACGAGCCGTCGGGATCTCCGCACCTCGAAAAGGCCGTTGCGAAACTCGTAGTGCTTCCAGGCAATCCCGTAATCCTCCTCATGCATGCAGATCGCGTTCTGCATGACGAAGGGCTCGCCCTTGTTGTCGGCGGCAGGCACGTCGAAATAGTGGATGTTGCCGAGGCAGTCGCAGCCCAGCTCCAGCGCGTTGGCGAGCATGCCGAGCCCGTATTCGCCGGCATCGAAAGCCGACTTCCAGAAATGGTTGGCGGTCGGATCGGCATAAGGCACCACCATCTCGGTGACGCTGGCGCGGTGGATCAGCGACCGCTTACGCGCGCCGTCCTGGTAGGCGAGCTGATGCAGCACGAGGCCCTCGCGCGGCGTGAAGCCGACTCGGAAGCTCCATTTCTGCCAGTCGACTTTCCAGCCGTCGACCTTGAAGCTCGGCCCTTCCGGCTGCTCGATATGCAGCGGCTTGATGTCGGTGCGCGGGTTTGGCACCTCATGCGCGCCGTAGTTCCGTTTCTTGCGCGGAATCGGCACGATCGGATCTTCATCCGTGAGCTCGATGATCTTGCCCCCGATGAGGTCGACCACAGCGACAACGCCCTCGATCGGATGGGCGTAGCCGTTGTCCTGAAGGTGCTCGCGAAAATAGCTGACGGCCCGCACGATGCGGGCGCCGCGCTCGAACTCCTTGTCGAAGAATCCGGAGGAGAACGGGTCGACCTGAACCAGCTCGATGTCCTTGTCGGTCAGCCCGCGCCGAACCATCGCCGCCCGCCAAGCGGGATCGGCCTTCACCACGGCATCGCACTTGAAGAACTCTTCCAGCATCACCGGCGGCTGCCCATAGGGCGCCTCGCGATTCGGCACGACCTTGCGGCCGACGATCTCGCCGCGGCCGAGGTCGACGATATGCTCGATCGCCTCGCCCGTGGCGACGTCGAGCGTCAACGCGAAGGCACGGCGTCCCACCTCGCCTGAAGCCAGCTCCTGCTTGGTCGGCTCCTCCAGCCGCACCGTCGGGAAACGGCAGTTCGCCGCTGAGGCGGCCGCCGCCCGCACCAAAGCGCAAGCCGCGGTGATCTCGTCGGCCGTCAGCGGATCGAGCGGATGCGGTGTCGCGGTCTGCGCTTGCGGTTGGGCTTTGGCGGTTTCAAGCATGAGGACGTCCAAATATCAGGCGAGATGTGCGGTGATGGCGCGGAAGGCAGCAAACCAGCGCTGGTCGATCGACACGTCCATCGCCTTGGGCTGTGTTGCGAGCTTGACGATGACGGTGTCGGAGTCGAGGTCGACATAGAGGTGCTGGCCGTGAATGCCGATCGCGGTGAGCGCGTTGCGCGAAGGATCGATGGTGAACCATTTGCTGCGGTAGCGCGCGCCCGGGAAGAACTCGGCGAGGTCGCCATCGGCCCACGCCTTGCAATCACCGTTCTCGCGGATATCGTCGATCCACCAGCCCGGCACCACCTGCCGGCCCTCGACGACGCCGCGGCAGCGGATCATCTCCCCGAAGCGGACGAGATCGCGCGCGGTGACCGAGATGCCGCCGGCAATGCGGCCCATGCCGTGGCTATCGAGTGTGAGAGAGCCGTCCTCCTCCGCGCCCAGGGGCTGCCAGAGAAACTCGGAGAGAATAAGATGGTAGGGCATCCCGCAGGCGCGTTCATACACCCAGCCGAGCACCTCGGTATTGGGCGAGACGTAGTGGAACACCTTGCCGTGCGGCTTGCCGCTGCCGCGCAGCGTCGTCAGATAAGCGCGCTGATGGCTGGGCTCGACGTCCGGCGGCGGCACGTCCCAGCCCGAGGAGAACCGATAGCGCGCGAGGTCGCCGGCGGGGTCCTCGTAATCCTCCTCGAACTTGATGGCGACGGCCATGTCGAGCAGGTTGCGGACGGTGCAGCCGGCGTAGGCCGATGTCTCCAGCTCCGGCACGTAGCGCAGCACCCTCGCCTCTGGATCGACCAGGCCGCGCGCGGCCAGCACGCCGCCGAGCGTGCCAGCGATCGCCTTGCTGATCGAGCAGATCAGATGCGGCGTGGTCGCGCTCATGCCGTCACCGTACCATTCATGGATCAGCGTACCCTGATGCATCACGAGGAGCGTGTCGGCAAAGGTTTCGCGTAGCGCGCACTCGATCGTGGTCGCGTTGCCATCAGGCCCGGTGAAGCCGAGCTTTGCCAGTTCGCGCGGGGCGCTTCTCATTGGCGTCGGCCGGGCGGAGCGGCGAATCTCTGCGGTCGGCAGCACTTCGCGGGTGTGGGTAAAACCCCAGCGGATCGCGGGAAAGCTGCGCCAATTGGCGCGCGTCACCTGAGCCTCGGGTACGGGCGGGCTGCCGCGCATGACATCGGTCGATCGCATCTCGCTCCCTCCGCGAAGCGCCGTCCCGGCAGCGATGTCGGAACGGCAGGACGGAAGCCTGCACGGCGGCGCTGTCAGGCGTTATCGAGATCCGGCAATATTTTGCTGGACAGCGTCTCTGGCCGTGCCAGTCTGGCGTGGTTCCTGCTCGCTGCTCGGCTCAAGGATTTTCGACGTACTGCCATGGCCTTAACGGCAAATCTTCCGATTCAGGACTCGGCTGCGGGCCTGCTCCAGGCGAACAGCACGGATGTCGACGAGCATTGCGCAAGCCTCGGCCGCTGGCGGCTGAGCTACGATCAGATCAGCGCCGGCGCGTTCCGGGGCAGCTTCACGCAACTCTCCTTGCCCCGGCTGGAGGTGTTCTGCGAGATCACCAGCCAGCAGGTCCGCCAATATGGCCAGCTTGGCGCCGACAGTTTTGGCATCGGCCTGCCCTGGCACGGCGACGGCGAGCTCAGCTTCAACGGGACCGGTGCCAGCGGCGCCCGCGTCCTCGCCAGCATCGACGCCGAGATCGACATGTGTACCCCGAAGGCCTTCGAGCTGCGCGGCGTCGTTGCCAGCACGGTGTTGATCGCAGAGCTCGCCGCCCGGCTCGACATCGAGCTGCCGCGCACCGCCTGGCACCGGCTGCAGGTGATCGAAATGGCGGAAGCGCCGGTCGCGCGGCTGCGGGCGCATCTGGCCGCCATTCAAGCGACGATCACGACCGCTCCGGCAACGTTCAACGATCCGGCGGCGAGGCAGGCCCTGGAAGACGCCCTCCTCGTCGAGATCATGGACATGCTGCCGACCGCACGCCCGAGCGATCCCGGCCGCAGCGCGGCGGCTCGGAAGCGAACCGTGGATCGTGCCCGCGAGCTGATGCATGACAGGGGCGATCGCTCGCTCTCGCTGCTGGAGGTCTGCAAGGCCGTCGGCGCCAGCCCGCGCAAGCTCGGCTATTGCTTCCAGGAGGTTTTGGGCACGAGCCCGATGCACTATTGGCGCGCGATGCGACTGAACCGTGTGCGGCGCGATCTCAAGGGCGCCGGCGGCAACGAGACCTCGGTCTACGACGTCGCGGTGCAGCACGGATTCTGGCACTTCAGCCAGTTCTCGCTCGACTACAAGCGTCACTTCGGCGAGCTGCCCTCGCAGACGCTGCGTCGCGCGAGGTGTGCCGCCTGACCGGATTCAGCGATGCCGCAGCCGGCGGTTGACCCGGCGCGCCAGGTAATCGCCGGCGCTCTGGACTATCTGCACCAGTGCGATCAGCACGACTACGACGGCCAGCATCATCTCCGGCATGAAGCGCTGATAGCCGTAGCGGATGCCGAGATCGCCAAGGCCGCCGCCGCCGACTGCGCCGACCATCGCGGAATAGCCGAGCAGGCTGACCACCGCGAGCGTCAGCGCCAGCAGCAGGCCGGGCAGCGCCTCCGGGATCAGGACCTTGAGCACGATCTGAAGGGGCGAAGCGCCGAACGAGGACGCAGTCTCGATCAGGCCGCCGTCGACCTCGCGGATCGCAGCCTCGACGAGGCGCGCGATGAACGGCGTCGAGGCGATGGTCAGCGGCACGATAGCGGCGGTCGAGCCGATCGAGGTGCCGGCAACGAGGCGCGTGAACGGGATGATGGCGACGACGAGGATAATGAAGGGCGTCGAGCGCGTCGCATTGACGACGATGCCGAGCACGCGATTGACGATGGGCGCCGCGAACAGCTCGCCTTTGCGGCTGGTGGCCAGGAACACGCCGAGCGGCAGGCCGAACGCGGTGCCGAGCAGCGCCGCGATGCCGACCATGTACAGGCTTTCGAAGGTAGCCTGGACGATCAGGTTGATGAGTTCAGGCGACATAGCCGAGACGCTCCGCCGAGAATTGATATCGAGAGAGCCAGGCGAGCGTCCGCATCACCGCGTCCTCGCCGCCGGGAATTCCGAGCGTCAGCGAGCCGACATGCTGGCCGCCAATCTCGTCGATGCGCGCCGACAGCAGCGACACGTCGAGGGCTAGCTCACGCGCGAGGCGGGCCACCACGGTATCGCCGGCCCCTGCCCCGCGCACCTGGATCCGGATCACGGCCTGCCCGCCGGCAGGCTGCGTCGAAACGATTCGGCTCGCCAGCGAGACCGGCAGGCTGTCGCCGATCACCTCGGCCAGGAAGGACTGCGTGATCGGATGTCTTGGCTGCGTGAAGATGTCGGCGACGTGGCCACTCTCGACGACGCGGCCGGCGTCCAATACCACCACCTCCTTGGCGAGCTGGCGCACCACGGACATCTCATGCGTGATCAGCACGATGGTCACGCCGAGCTCGCGGTTGATGTTCGCAAGCAGATCGAGGATCGCGCGCGTGGTCTGCGGATCGAGTGCCGAGGTCGCCTCGTCCGACAGCAGCACGCTCGGCCGCGTCGCCAGGGCGCGGGCGATGCCGACGCGCTGCTTCTGGCCGCCGGACAGTTCGGAAGGATAGCGGTCGTGCTTGTCGGCGATGCCGACCAGCGCGAGCAGCTCGGCGACGCGGGCCTTGATGTCGGTCTTGGTCCAACCGGCGATCTCCAGCGGCAGCGCGATGTTGTCGGCCGCGGTGCGCGAGGACAGCAGGTTGAAATGCTGGAAGATCATGCCGATCGAGCGCTGCGCCAGCCGCAGCTCGCGGCCGGCCAAGGCCGAGATATCGCGGCCGTCGACGATCACACGGCCCGTGGTCGGCTTCTCCAGGCCGTTGATGAGCCGGACCAGGCTCGACTTGCCGGCGCCGGAGCGGCCGATCACGCCGGTGACGGAGCCGCGCGGAATGGCGAAGTCGATGTCTTGCAGCGCGTTGACGCCGGGCTTGCCGCGATAGGCCGGATAGGTCTTGGAGATGCCGGCGAAACGGACCATCGCGTGCGGCACGGCGAGCGCGGGTGAAATCGCTTCGATCGTTTCGATCGGTCGTCCGATCGCGAGCGATTGGCGGGCATTCATGGAGATGGCCTTCATGCACGATAGCTCGGTCACCCAGATGCCCAGGGCACATGGGAACCGGTCGCGTCTGCGACGGGGGGAGAATGGCGACGAGGGCTCAATCGAGCGCGCTGCACCGCAGCACGCACCTTCGCTCTTTCTGGTCTTCCTTGCAATCTCAGATATTTGGGAGGACTTGGAGGAAGTTTTCCCGATCGCCTCCAGGCGGAGAAGATTATCCGCCGACTATCGGCGCTGTGATCACCGACCCCGGAACCGCGGCTTGCGGCGCGTCAGGAACGCCTCCACGCCCTCCTTGTGGTCCTCGCTGAGGCTGGCGAGCGCGAACTGATCGACATCCATGTGGCTCGCAAGGTCGTCCAGCGCATGCGCGAGCCGGTTGACGGTCAGCTTGGTCATGGCGACGGACAGCGGCGGCTGCGCGGCAACCTTGCGGGCAAGCTCCATGGCGGCATCGAGCGCATGGCCGGGATCCGCCACCTGCTCGACGAGCCCCCATTCATAGGCCTCGTCCGCGCTGATACGCTGGTCGGCTAGGATCACCGCCTGCTTGGTGCGGGCCGGCCCAATCAGATGCAGCATGCGCGGGATGCTCTGCCAGCTCATATTCATGCCGAGCCCGATCTCGGGCACGCGCAGATGCGCATCGCGCCCCATCACCCGGAAATCGAGCGCCACCGCGAGGGCGACGCCGCCGCCGACGCAAAAGCCTTCGATCGCGGCGATGGTGATCTGTTCCATCTCTTGCCAGACGTGCGTCAGGCGCGGCCCGAGCTTGAGGTGCCGCCGCAGCGCGCCGAGGTCCATCTCCTTGCGCGAGCGTCCCTCAGCGTCCTTGAGATCGAAGCCGGCGCTGAAGGCGCCCGAGCTGCCGGTCAGCACAACGACCGAGGTCGCTGCATCGTCCTCGAAGCTGCGCGCGGCCGCCGTGAGCTGGCGCAGCGCCTCCGGCGAGAGCGCGTTGATGCCGTCGCCGCGGTCGAAGCGCACGACCGCGATCCGCCCCTCCGGCCCGAGACCCTTCTCGATCTTCACGTAGTCGGTCACCATCATCTCCACGATGTTTGCGGGATGCTAGCGCACAACTGCCCTCACGCATACGTGCCAGGACTGCACTGCAACGAGCCCTCGACAGCCCCTAGCCATTGCGCCTATCTTCCGCCGCATGAGCCAAGATCACGACCATCATCACCACGATCACGATCATTCCGAGCTGTCCGAGACCGAGCTGCGCGTGCGCGCGCTCGAGACGATCCTGACCGAAAAAGGCTATGTCGAGCCGGCTGCGCTCGACGCTATCATCCAGGCCTATGAGACCAAGATCGGCCCGCACAATGGCGCGCGCGTGGTCGCCAAAGCCTGGACCGATCCGGCGTTCAAGACGGCGCTGCTGCAGGACGGCTCCAAGGCGATCGGCACGCTCGGCCATGTCAGCCGCGTCGGCGATCATCTCGTCGTGGTCGAGAACACGCCCGAGCGGCACAACATGGTCGTGTGCACACTGTGCTCCTGCTACCCCTGGGAAATGCTCGGGCTGCCGCCGGTCTGGTACAAGGCCGCGCCCTACCGCTCGCGCGCGGTGAAGGACCCGCGCGGCGTGCTCGCCGATTTCGGCGTCGCGCTGCCGAAGGACACCGAGATCCGGGTGTGGGATTCCACCGCCGAGACGCGCTTCCTGGTGCTGCCGATGCGCCCCGCGGGCACGGAAGGCTGGAGCGAGGAGCAGCTCGCCGAGCTCGTGACGCGCGACTCCATGATCGGCACCGGTTTCCCCAAGACGCCGGGCGCACCGTCGTGAACGGCGTGCACGACATGGGCGGCATGGACGGGTTCGGCAAGGTCGAGCCTGAGCCGAACGAGCCGATGTTTCACGAGGAATGGGAGTCGCGCGTGCTGGCCATGGTGCGCGCGATGGGCGCGGCCGGCGCCTTCAACATCGACACCTCGCGCTTCTATCGCGAGACCTTGCCGCCGCACGTCTATCTCTCGAGCTCTTATTACAAGAAATGGTTTCTCGGGCTCGAGGAGATGCTGATCGACAAGGGCTATCTCACCCGCGAGGAGGTCGCTGCCGGCCATGCGATGCAGCCTGCAAAGGCGCTCAAGCACGGCAAGTTCGACCGCGCCAATGTCGAGCGCGTGATGGTGCGCGGCAAGTTCGGCCGCCCTGCCCCGGCTCCGGCGAAATTCAACATCGGCGATCGCGTCCGCGCCAGGAATATTCATCCAGCCACGCACACGCGGCTGCCGCGCTATGTCCGTGGCCATGTCGGCGTGGTCGAGCTGAACCATGGCTGTCACGTGTTTCCTGACACGGCGGCGATGGAGCGCGGGGAGAACCCGCAATGGCTCTACACCGTGGTGTTCGAGGGCCGCGATCTCTGGGGCGAGGACGGCGATCCCACGCTGAAGGTCTCGATCGACGCGTTCGAGCCCTATCTGGATCCGGCGTGATGAGCAGCGCGCTTGCGGCCGCCGCGACGGCGGCGATCCCGAGCATTCCGTGCGACGACGACGGCCCGGTGTTCCGAGCGCCCTGGGAGGCGCATGCCTTCGCGATGGCCTTGAGCCTGCACGAGCGCGGCGTATTCACCTGGCCGGAATGGGCCGCAGCACTCGCAGACGAGATCAAGCGCGCCCAGGCCGCCGGCGACCCTGATACCGGCGAGACCTACTATCTGCACTGGCTCGCCACGCTGGAGGGCCTCGTCGCCCGCAAGGGCGTCGCGTCGATGGAGACGCTGCACCGCTATCGGAATGCGTGGGACCACGCCGCCGATCGCACGCCGCACGGCAAGCCGATCGAGCTCAGGCCGGAGGATTTTGGTTAGCTGTTGCCTCTCGTTATTGCGAGCGCAGCGAAGCAATCCAGAATCCCTCCGCAGTGGCAGTCTCGATTGCTTCGTCGCAAGGGCTCCTGGCAATGACGACAGAGCGAGCTTACCGTCCCGCCACGTACTCGTTCCACCCCTTCGCCCGCAAACTGCAGGCCGGGCACTCGCCGCAGCCGTAGCCCCAATCGTGCCGTGCGCCGCGTTCGCCGAGATAACAGGTGTGGGAGTGCTCGCGGATGAGATCGACGAGGCCGTCGCCGCCGAGGTCATGCGCGAGCCGCCAGGTCGCGGCCTTGTCGATCCACATCAGTGGCGTGTGCAGCTCGAACTGCTTGGCCATGCCGAGCGAGAGCGCGGCCTGCATGGCGCGGACGGTCTCGTCACGGCAATCGGGATAGCCGGAATAATCGGTCTCGCACATGCCGCCGACGATGTGGCTGATGCCGCGCCGGTAGGCCAGCGCCGCCGCAAAGGTCAGGAACACGAGGTTGCGGCCCGGCACGAAGGTGTTCGGCAGGCCGTCCGCGCCCATCGCGATCGCGACGTCGCAGGTCAGCGCCGTCTCGGAGACGGCCGCCAGCGTCGGGATCGACAGCGTGTGGCTCTCGCCGAGCCTTGCGGCCCAATCGGCGCGCAGGCCCTTGATGCCGTCGAGCAGGCGGTCGCGGCAGGCAAGCTCGATGGCGTGGCGCTGGCCGTACTCGAACCCCAGCGTCTCCACGCGGGCGAAGCGGCTCAGCGCCCAGGCGAGGCAGGTGGTGGAATCCTGGCCGCCGGAGAACAGCACCAGCGCGGTTTGTGAGGAAAATGCATCACTCATGGCCCGCGCTTTAGCATCGCACGACTTGCCCGCCAATCGGTGGAAATCGGCCAGTTCCGCCGCCTTGTGCTGGGATCGGAGGCCCGCTTTTGGCATAAGGCTCTGGATCCCAGGAGACTGCCCGGCAATGACCCCTTCCCGCGACATTTCCCGCCTGATTGAGATCATGGCGGCGCTGCGCACGCCGGTGACCGGCTGCCCCTGGGACCTCGAGCAGGATTTTTCGACGATCGCGCCCTACACGATCGAGGAAGCCTATGAGGTGGTCGACGCCATCACCCGCGGCGATCTCGACGATCTCAGAGAGGAGCTTGGCGATCTCCTGCTCCAGGTGGTGTTCCACGCCCAGATGGCTTCTGAGCAGAACGCGTTCAATTTTGGTGACGTGGTCCTGGCCATCACCCGCAAGATGATCCGCCGTCATCCCCACGTCTTCGCCGACAAGGACGGCAATCTCGCCTCCTCCCACGTCAAGGAAGTCTGGGACCGCATCAAGGCGGAGGAGAAAGCCGAACGCGCCGCGCGCCGGCCGCCGGAGGAGGCGCCGACGCACAAGTCGCTGCTCTCGGGCGTGAAGGCCGGCCAGCCCGCGCTGACGCGTGCGATGGAGCTGCAGCGCAAGGCCTCCACCGTCGGCTTCGACTGGAACGACCCGCGCGCGGTGCTGCACAAGATCCGCGAGGAGGTCGACGAGATCGAGGCGGCATTGGACCGCAACGACAAGCAGGAGATTGCGGAAGAGACCGGCGACCTCATGTTCGCCCTCGTCAACCTCGCCCGCCATGTCGATGCCGATCCGGAGGCTGCGCTCCGCGCGACGAATGCAAAATTCGAGCGCCGTTTTGCCTATATCGAGCGGGCACTGGAGGCGCAGGGTCGGACGCTCGAGCAGGCGTCGCTGGCGGAGATGGATGCGCTGTGGAATGCCGCGAAAGTGGAGACGAAGGTGACTTCGGAGACGCGAACCGCGTAGTCCAGATGCGCGCCGGCCTCACGCCGGCAGATGTGGCACGGCGTCGAACCTGTTCACCACGATATCCCGCTTGGTCTCGTCCACCCGCACGGTCATGTCGAAGCGGCCCTCGTGCAGCTCCTTCGACAGCACCTCGGCATTGCGGTGCAGCCAGCTGATGCCGGCGCCGTCTGCGGCGTCGATGGAGAGATCGAGCGTTGTCCGTTTCGCCGCGAGCCGCTGCTCGATCGCGGCGAGCAGAGCGTCGACGCCCTCGCCCGACACGGCTGAGACCAGCATCGCCGGATGATCCTCCGGCCTGCGCGCGACGATGTTGAGCAGCTCTTCGCGTTGCTCGGGGTCGAAACGGTCGATCTTGTTCCAGACCTCGATGATGCGGCCGGAATCATCAGGGTTGATGCCGAGCTGGCGCAGCACCGCATCGACGTCGCTCTGCTGCGCCTCGGCATCTTCATGCGAGATGTCGCGGACATGCAGGATGACATCGGCTTCCAGCACCTCCTCCAGCGTGGCGCGGAAGGCGGCGACGAGCTGCGTCGGCAGGTTGGAGATGAAGCCGACGGTATCCGAGAGCATCGCCTTGCCGCCATGCGGCAGGTTGAGCGCCCGCAAGGTGGGATCGAGCGTCGCAAACAACATGTCGGCCGCCTGCACGTCGGCGCGGGTCAGGCGATTGAACAGCGTCGACTTGCCGGCATTGGTGTAGCCGACCAGCGCGACGACACAATACGGCACGCGTTGACGGCCGGCGCGATGCAGACGCCGCGTCGCCTGCACCTTTTTCAGCTCGCTCTCCAGCTTGGAGATGCGCTCCTGGATCAGGCGGCGGTCGGCCTCGATCTGCGTCTCGCCGGGGCCGCCCATGAAGCCGAAACCGCCGCGCTGGCGTTCGAGATGGGTCCAGGAGCGCACCAGGCGCGAACGCTGGTAGTTGAGATGCGCAAGCTCGACCTGCAGCGAGCCTTCCCGGGTCTTGGCGCGGCGGCCGAAGATTTCGAGAATGAGCCCGGTGCGGTCGAGCACCTTGGCATGCCATTCCTTTTCGAGATTGCGCTGCTGGATCGGCGACAATGCGCAATCCATCACCACGAGCTCGACCTCGAGGGTCTTGATCAGCCCGGCGATCTCCTCGACCTTGCCTTTGCCGATATAGGTCGCGGGGCGGATCTGGCTGACCGGCGCGACGATGGCATCGGCAATGACGAGATCGATCGCACGTGCGAGGCCCGCGGCTTCATCGAGCCGGGCCTCGGTATCGCGCAAAGCATGAGTCTCCGATTGCGCGTCGGCGCTGCCCGCGCGCACGCGCAAGTAGGGGCCGATGACAAGCACCCGCCCCGTCTGCGTAGCCCCTGCCGACCGCGGACGGTCGGCATCCCCGTCGAAATTCCGGGGTTCCAATCAGGTCACTCTCAAGCCGGCTGGTCCTCGCCGCCTTCGAACAACTGAATCGGAGCGCCCGGCATGATGGTCGAAATCGCATGCTTGTAGACCAGCTGCGAATGACCGTCGCGCCGAAGCAGCAAACAGAAATTGTCGAACCAGGTCACGATGCCCTGGAGCTTCACTCCGTTGACCAGAAAGATCGTCAGTGGCGTCTTGGTTTTGCGAACGTGATTAAGGAAGGTGTCCTGTAGGTTTTGTGCGCGGTCTGCCGCCATTGTTTTTTTCTCGCTTTGAGTTTCTTTTTATTGCGCCGGATGCGGCCCTCTTTGTGGAGTTCGGGGCTTCCTCCGGTTGCCGTCCTTCATGAGATCCCCCTCGGAAGGAACAGCGGTTCGATTAGAGGACAGGTCGGGATATTAGGCAAGCCGCTTGAAGCGGCAGGCGTGGCCCTATTGCCCCGAAAAATTACGGAAATCGATGATTTTCTTTGCCTATTCCCGAGATGCCGCCGCAGCGTCGCAGCATTAGCCGACGCCGAGCGCTTTCAACTTCCGGTGCAAGGCCGAACGTTCCATGCCAACGAACTCGGCCGTTCGAGAAATATTTCCTGAGAAACGGCTGATCTGTGCAATCAAATAGTCGCGCTCGAACACCTCGCGTGCTTCGCGCAGCGGCAGGCCCATGATGTGCTCGCCATTGTTGCTGGTCGGCATCGCCGGCACCATCGAGCCGACATCCTGCGGCAGCATGTCGGCGGTGATGATGACTTCCGGCCCGCCGGCGGCCAGAATCATGACTCTTTCAACGTTGTTGCGGAGCTGGCGCACATTGCCGGGCCAGACATGCGATTGCAGCACCGCCATTGCGTCCTGACCGATCTGGCGCTTGGGCAGGCCGCTGCCGGCCGAGATCTGCTCCATGAAATAATCGATCAGTTCCGGAATGTCCTCGCGCCGCTCCGACAGTGCGGGCACGCGGATCGGCACCACCGAGAGCCGGTGGTAGAGGTCCTCGCGGAAACGGCCGGCCGCGATCTCCTCCTCGAGATTGCGGGCGGTCGATGAGATGATGCGCACGTCGACCTGCACCTTGGCGGTGCCGCCGACGCGCTGGAACGACTGCTCCACCAGCACGCGCAGGATCTTGTTCTGGGTCTCGCGCGGCATATCCGCGATCTCGTCGATGAACAGCGTGCCGCCATGCGCCTCTTCGAGCGCGCCGGGCTTGCGCGGTTGCTCGCCATTGGACTGCTCGACGCCAAACAGCTCATGCTCCATTCGCTCGGGCGTGATCGCGGCGGCGTTGATGACGACGAACGGACCGTCGGCGCGGCCCGAAGCGGTATGCAGCGTGCGCGCGGTCAGCTCCTTGCCGGCGCCGGCGGGGCCGACGATCAGGATGCGGCTGTTGGCCTTGGCCGCCCGCTCGATGGTCTGGCGCAGCTGGTTCATGCTGGGCGAGCGGCCGACGAGCTGGCTGGCGCTCGGGGCGAGCTGCTTCAGCTCCTTGACCTCGCGCTTCAGCCGCGAGTTCTCCAGCGCTCTGGTCGCGACCAGGATGAGGCGGTCGGCCTTGAACGGCTTCTCGATGAAGTCGTAGGCGCCGCGCTTGATCGCGGCGACCGCGGTCTCGATGTTGCCGTGGCCGGAGATCATCACGACGGGCAGATCGGCATTGTCCTTCTTGACCTGCTCCAGGAGCTGCAGGCCGTCGAGCTTGGAGCCTTGCAGCCAGATGTCGAGAAACACCAGATGCGGCCTGCGATTGGCGATCTCGGCGAGCGCCGTGTCGCTGTCACGCGCGGTCCTGGTGACGAACCCCTCGTCTTCGAGAATGCCTGCAACGAGATCGCGAATATCGGCTTCGTCATCGACAATCAGAATTTCACTTGCCATGGATCGCGCCTGTCTTGTCAGCTGCCTGTTGAGGCTTCGATTTTGGTTGAATCATTGGTCTTTTCAGCCGGCTCTTTGGTTCCGGCGGCCGGCTCTTTTGTTGCCTGGGTCGCGACGGATTCCGTCGCCGTTTGCGTGATGTCGGGCTTGGAGGTTGTCCCAGTCGCACCGTTGACCGTCGGCACTTGCTCTGTTGTCGCGGACTTCGCGGGTTGCCCCGACACGGCAAAGCGCATGCGCATCCAGGCGCCGCGCTGGCCTGGGCGGAAGTCGGAGGCGTCCTTCAGCTCGATCCGCCCGCCATGGTCTTCCAGCACGCGCCCGACGATCGCAAGCCCCAGCCCGGTGCCCTTGGCACGCGTGGTAACGTAGGGCTCGAGCAGACGCGAGCGCGCGACCTTGGGCAGGCCGATGCCGTTGTCGATGACGTCGATCAGCACGTCGTCGCCCTCGCGCGACACCACGACGTCGATACGCCCCTTGCCGAGCTCCTCGGGCGGGACCTGCTCGATCGCCTCGGTGGCGTTCTTGACGATGTTGGTGACCGCCTGCGAGATCAGGCGCCGATCGAACTGGGCGCGCAGCGGATCCTGCCTGAACTCGGCCTCGATGTCGATTTCGGGATGGGCGACCTTCATCAGGAACACGGCCTGGCGCACCGTGTCGGCGACGTCCTCGCCTTCCATCACGGGCTTCGGCATCCGCGCAAAGCGCGAGAACTCGTCGACCATGCGCCTGATGTCGTCGACCTGGCGGACGATGGTATCGGTGCACTGGTCGAAGATCTGCTTGTCCTTGGTCTCGGTGATGTCCTTGCCGAACTTGCGGCGGATGCGCTCGGCCGAGAGCTGGATCGGCGTCAGCGGGTTCTTGATCTCATGCGCAATGCGGCGCGCCACGTCGCCCCAGGCCGAGGTACGCTGCGCCGAGACCAGCTCGGTGATGTCGTCGAGCGTGATGATATAGCTGTCGTGCGGCTGGTTCTTCTCGGCGCTGACGCGGACCGACAGGTTGCGCTCGGTGCCGTCACGGGTGATCGTGATCTGGCCCTGCACCAGGCGCTGGGTCCCTTCCCGCGCCGTCTTCATCATCTCGTCGAGCTCGGGCAGCACGTCGGAGAGCGGATGGCCGAGCGTCTCGGCTTCGGAGTGCCCGATCAGTTTCTCTGCGGAGCGGTTGAGGATGCCGACACTGCCGGACGCGTCGACGCCGATGATGCCGGCGCTCGCGGACGACAGCACCGCCTCGATGAAGCGGCGGCGGCTGTCGATGAGATCGCTGGCATTGACCAGCTCGTCGCGCTGGCTGCGCAATTCCTGCGTCATCTTGTTGAAGGTCTCGCCCAGCTGGGCGAGGTCGCCCTCCGACTGGTGCACCGGCACCTGGACGTGCAGGTCGCCGGTCGAAACTGTATGTGCCGCGTTCATCAGCCGCCGGATCGGCGAGACCAGCGAGTTGGCGAAGTTGAGACCGATCAGCACCGAAGCCATGAGGATGGTCAGCGCGATCACCGCGAACATCAGCGCGAAGGCGACCTGGATACCGAGCCGGCGCGATTCGATCTGGGCGTATTCGGCGACGCTGACCTCGGTCTGCTTGAGCTGATTGACGACATTCGGATCAAGCGGCCTGGCGACATAGAGAAAGGTGTCGTTGAAGGCGCGCAGGCGGATCACCGCAGCAACGAAGCTCGCATCGGGAAGGACCGCGATCTCGGGCTCGTTCTCGTTGACGTTGCTGAGAAAGTCCGGCGCGGGCGGCGAATAAGCGAGCCGCATGCCGGTGTCGGCGGACTCCAGGATGTTGGTGTTCTTGTCAATGATCATCGCGCCCGGCAGGTTGCGCGACGCGGCGCTCGCTGTCAGCATCTCGCGGAACGAGCGGCGGTCCTGGTCGTAGAGCGGCCGGGCATGGGCGATGTCGTTGGCCATGCCGAGAATGTCGCCGCGGATCAGCTGGGCATGGTCCTGCATATAGGCCCGCGCGATCGTCAGCGAGTTCTGGATCACCTCCTTGGTCGGCCCGGAGAACAGCCGGTCGAGGCCGCGCTCGATGGTGACGTTGGCGACGACGGCGACCAGCACCGCCGGCAGCACCGCCACGATCGAGAACAGGCTGACGATCTGGACGTGAAGACGCGCCGCCGCCCTGCCCCGCCGCCGCGCCAGGATCAGCTGCCAGAGTTCCCGGACAATGATCCCGACCAGCAGCAGGATCGTGGCGGCATTGATCAGATAGAATGTGCGGACCACCGCGGGCGTCGGCTCGATCGTGCTCAGACCCGTCAGGACCAGGAAGGTCAGGAAGGCCGACAGCAGCGCCAGCGCGACGGCAAAGGGCGCCAGCCAGCGTCGCACCGACCAGCGCCGGGGCTCTTCCGCTGGGGCCGTGTCAAAGTGTGCGGCCGAGGTATCTGCGCTGGTCATTCCGGCAATGATGCTGAAAACGGGTCCGCGGACGCGCGGATACTGATGTATTCGTACCACATTGTTGCCGAATTGCGACAATTCCGCGGCGTGTTCTCCCTGGCGGACCCGCGCAATCCACAGGCACATGCCGCCTGGGCGGAACGGATTCCCGCCGTCCCGGCTTAATCCGCATGGATAGGATCTTTCTCGCGACGATGGTTTCGGCCGTTCTGCTGCTGATCGTGGCCGCCGACCTCCTGGTCAACGGCCTCGGCCTTCAGCAGCCGCCGCTGAATGTCGCGAGCGTGGTGCCAGCCTCCGGCGGACTGGTCAGATAGGCGCAATGGCCGCGCTGCGGCCGACGACCAATTTGAATGTGCGGGCGGAACATTAGAGTCCCGTCAGGACTTGTGCTCACCGCGTCAGCCACAACGGCCAGCGCGATCCGGACAGGCTCAGCTCTGCCTTGGTAGGGGGAGCTGAGCCACCGGTCCGCGCTAGCGCGTTTGGCGTTCGTCGCAAGAAAGTCAGCCCCCGCTCCGATACACCTGGATGTCGAGATCCCGGATCTTCTTCCGCAGCGTGTTGCGGTTGAGGCCGAGCAGGTCCGCAGCGCGGATCTGGTTGCCACGGGTGGCGGCGAGCGCGGCCGTGAGCAGCGGCACCTCGATCTCCTTGAGGATGCGGTGATAGAGGCCTGGCGGCGGCACGCCGTTCGGGAAGCCCTGGAAGTGCGAGGACAGATACGCCTCCACGGCGCCGCCGAGATTGTCGACCCCCTGCTGGACCGCAGCCCCCGGGCTGACCGAGGGCGGCGCGAGCTCGCCGTCGATGACGGAGGACGTGATCACGTCCTGCGGATAGAGCGCGGCGAGCCGCCGGGCGAGATTTTCCAACTCGCGCACGTTGCCGGGCCAGCGGTGCTGCTTCAGCCGCTCCAGCGCCAGCGTGTCGAGCTTCTTCGGCGGCAGACCGTCCTTCTCGGCCAGCGTGAAGAAGTGCCGCACGAGATCCGGCAGGTCCTCGATGCGCTCGCGCAAGGGCGGCAGCCGCAGCGGGACGACGTTGAGGCGGAAGAACAGGTCTTCGCGGAACAGGCCCTGCTGGATCAGCACGCGCAGGTCCTTGTTGGACGCCGCGACGATGCGCACGTCGGTCTTGATGGGGGTACGGCCGCCGACGGTGGTGTATTCGCCCTGCTGCAGCACGCGCAGCAGGCGGGTCTGCGCCTCCATCGGCATGTCGCCGATCTCGTCGAGGAACAGCGTGCCGCCCTCGGCCTGCTCGAACCGGCCGGAGGCGCGGGTGTTGGCGCCGGTAAAGGCACCGCGCTCGTGGCCGAACAATTCGGACTCGATGAGATCGCGCGGGATCGCCGCCATGTTGACCGCGACAAAGGGGCCGTTGCGGCGCTTGCCGTAATCGTGCAGCGCTCGCGCCACCAGTTCCTTGCCGGTTCCGGACTCACCCGTGATCATCACGGTGAGATCGGTCTGCATCAGGCGCGCCAGCACGCGGTAGATTTCCTGCATCGCCGGCGAGCGGCCGACCAGCGGGATCGCCTCCATCTCGGCGTCCTCGTCCGGCGACGAGGTCCGCTCCTTCGGCTCGGCGAGCGCGCGGCCGACGATGGCGATCAGTTCCTTCAGGTCGAAGGGCTTTGGCAGATATTCGTAAGCCCCGCGCTCGGAGGCGCGGATCGCCGTCATGAAGGTGTTCTGCGCGCTCATGACGATGACGGGCAGGTTCGGCCGCATCTTCTTGATCCGCGGCAACAGGTCGAAGGCGTTTTCGTCCGGCATCACCACATCGGTGATGACGAGATCGCCCTCGCCCTGGCTGACCCAACGCCACAGCGTTGCGGCATTGCCGGTCAGCCGCACTTCGTAACCGGCGCGGGACAGTGCCTGATTGAGAACGGTGCGGATGGCGGTATCGTCATCGGCTACGAGAATGCTACCTGCGGGCATCGTTGATCCTCATTTTGCCCCCTGTGACGCAGGCGACGACTTCCCGGCAGAGCCGTCGCGACTGCTTTGATCGGCGTGTTTGACCGATGTGGAATACATCGGCATCAGCACGCGGAAGGTGGTCTTGCGCGGCTGAGATTCGCATTCGATGATGCCCCCGTGATCGCCGACGATCTTGGCGACCAGCGCAAGGCCGAGACCCGAGCCGGTCTGCTTGGTGGTCACGAAGGGATCGAACAGGTTGGGCAGAAGATCGTCGGGCACGCCGGGTCCGTTGTCCTTCACGCAGAATTCGAGCGGAAGGGATACCCGCGATTTTTGACCGGGGACTGACAGGCGCACACCGGGTCGGAACGCGGTGGTGAGCTGAATCTCGGCATCGGGCACGTCGATCAGCGCTTCGGCGGCGTTCTTCACGAGATTGAGGAACACCTGGATCAGCTGGTCCTGGTTCGCCAGCACCGGCGGCAGCGAGGGATCGTAATCCTCGACGAAGCGGATGTTGCGGGCAAAGCCCGACTGCGCCAGCCGCTTGACGTGATCGAGCACCGAATGGATGTTGACGGGGCCGCGCACCACGGGGCGCTCGTCGCCGAACACCTCCATGCGGTCGACCAGCGTCACGATGCGGTCGGCCTCGTCGCAGATCAGCCGCGTCAGCATGCGGTCCTCGGACGAGGCCTGCTGCTCGAGCAGCTGCGCTGCGCCGCGAATGCCCGAAAGCGGATTCTTGATTTCATGCGCGAGCATTGCTGCTAGCGCTATCACCGAGCGCGCTGCGCTGCGATGGGTGAGCTGCCGATCCATCTTGTCGGCGATGGTGCGCTCCTGCAGCATCACGACGATATGGCCGGGCCGCTCGGTGAGTGGAGCCACGTGCAGGTCGACCTGGCGGTCGCCGCCCATGCGCGGCGTGCCGAGATCGACCTTGTATTCGTTGACCGGCGCGTTCGAGGATCGCACTTGGTCGATCAGCGCCAGCAACGGGCTGCCGAACGGCACCAGCTCCTTTAGCGACTGCCGCTTCAGGAATTGCGTGGAGATCTCGAAGAAGGCCTCGGTGGCGATGTTGGCGGCGACGATCTTGCCGTCGGGCCCGATCATGAGCACGGGGTTGGGCAAAGCATCCAGGATTGCGTCGCTGTCGGACTGAAGCGGCCGACGATGTTCAGCGGCTGAACTCATGCAGCAGCGCTCCATGCGAAGTCGTCGAAGGCGTCTTGCAGTGCATCGTGAACGAGGCGCGGATCCTCCGAGACCAGGATCTTCTGCCGCCAGGATTTCAGCTTCTCGGCCGGCGCACGGCTCGCCTGCGCTGCGACGTCGAGCGCCCAGCCCAGATGCTTGCGGGCGTGCCTCAGTCCGATGCGCAGGCCATAGAGCGCACAAACGCCGTCATAGAGCGTGCGGACATAATGCAGCTGCGTCTGGAGCGAGGGCACGGCTTCCTCGGCCCCGCCGTTCAGACGGCGGCCGATCTGGCCCGGCAGCCAGGGCTGGCCCTGCGCGCCGCGGCCGATCATCACGGCGTCGGCGCCCGAGGCGTCCAATGCCGCCAGCGCCTTCTCGTAGGAGGTGATGTCGCCGTTGACGACGAGCGGAAGGGAGGTGGCCTCGCGCACGGCGCGGATCGCATCCCAATCGGCCTCGCCCTTGTAGAACTGGCAGCGGGTGCGGCCGTGCACGGTGACGAGCTTGATTCCGGCGGCCTCGGCACGTCGCGCCAGCTCCGGCGCGTTGCGGCTGCGGTCGTCCCAACCGAGGCGCATCTTCAGCGTCACCGGCACCTTCACCGCCGCGATCGTCGCTTCGATCAGGCTGACGGCATGGTCGAGGTCGCGCATCAAGGCCGAGCCGGACTGGCCGCCGGTGACGTGTCGGGCGGGACAGCCCATGTTGATGTCGATGATATCGGCGCCTTCCGCTTCGGCGATCCGGGCGCCTTCGGCCATCCAATGCATCTCGCAGCCGGCGAGCTGGACCACATGCGGGCCGATGCCAGTGGCTTCGCAGCGCAACCGGGACATCCGGTGGCCATTGGCGAGCTCATCGCTCGCGGTCATTTCAGACACAACGAGACCAGCCCCAAGCTCGGCGGCCAGCCGGCGGACGGGCGAGTCAGTCACACCCGACATCGGCGCCAGGAAGACCGGGGTGGCGACTTCAATATCGCCTATTTTCAACGGCTTAGAGCCTGATACTGCCGAGCCGGTCACAGGGGTCCCGTTGACTGGGCAGGGCCTCATCGCGCCTGCCATGATCTATCTTGCGCACAATTCTTGTGCAGTCAAGCGTCATGCCTACAGTTTAGACAGTTCTGTAGATCTTTCAAGTGCAGTGCAGCAAAATGCTGTTTCCCACAATCCGGGGAAACCCCCTTTTTTTGCGGGCCTGCCGTGCTAGAGGCATGCCGGCAAATCACCCCCTGCTCTTTATTAGCAATTGAGTATTTGAGTCCTATGGCGAAATCACAGCGCACCGCGGTCGTCCTCGTCGCAGCCGGGCGTGGACTGCGCGCCGGCGCCGGCGGGCCGAAGCAATATCGCGAGATCGGCGGCGTGCCCGTGATCCGCCGCGCCATGGAAGCCTTCAGCCGTCACACTGAGGTGTTCGCGGTGCAGCCGGTGGTGAACCCCGACGACAGCGCCATGTTCACCGCAGCGGTCGCAGGGCTCAGGCACGAGCCACCGACCAATGGCGGCGCGACGCGGCAGGCTTCGGTGCTCGCCGGCCTCGAAGCGCTGGCCAAGCACAATCCGGACATCGTGCTGATCCACGACGCCGCGCGCCCCTTCGTCTCGGAAGGCGTGATCTCGCGCGCGATCGAGGCGGCGAGCCGCACCGGCGCTGCGATCCCCACCGTTGCCGTCACCGACACCATCAAGGTCACCGGCGAAAGCGGCAACGTCGAGGCCACGCCGGAGCGCGCTTTCTTGCGGATCGCACAGACGCCGCAATCCTTTCGTTTCGACGTCATCCTCGAGGCGCATCGTCGTGCGGCAAGGGATGGACGCTCGGATTTCACCGACGATGCCGCGATTGCCGAATGGGCGGGATTGACGGTTGCAACCTTTGAAGGCGATGTTGCCAACATGAAGCTCACAACTCCCGAGGATTTCGTGCGCGAGGAAGCGCGCCTGGCCGCCCAGCTCGGCGACATCAGGACCGGCACTGGCTACGACGTGCACGCGTTCGGCGAAGGCGACCATGTCATGATCTGCGGCGTGCGCGTGCCGCACACCAAGGGTTTCCTGGCTCATTCCGACGGCGATGTCGGCCTGCATGCGCTGGTCGACGCCATTCTCGGCGCTCTCGCCGACGGCGACATCGGCTCGCACTTCCCGCCGAGCGATGCGAAGTGGAAGGGCGCCTCCTCCGACCAGTTCCTGAAATATGCCATCGAGCGCGTCGCAGCGCGCGGCGGCCGCGTCGCCAACCTCGAGGTGACGCTGATCTGCGAGCGGCCGAAGATCGGCCCGTTGCGCGACACCATGCGGGCGCGCATCGCCGAGATCTCCGGCGTCGACATCTCGCGCATCGCAGTGAAGGCGACCACCAGCGAGCGGCTCGGCTTCACCGGCCGCGAGGAAGGCATCGCGGCGACCGCGAGCGCCACCATCCGCCTTCCCTGGGGCGTCTAGGCCATGGGCGGCAGCGACGCACGCGCCCTCTCCCGCTCGCTGCTCGATCTGTGCCGGATGCGCAAGCTGACGATCGCAACGGCCGAATCCTGCACCGGCGGTCTCGTCGCGGGCGCACTGACTGACATCCCGGGCTCGTCCGATGTCATCGACCGCGGCTTCGTCACCTATTCCAACGAGGCCAAGCGCGCGATGCTTGGCGTCGAGGCGAGCACGTTGGCCAATTTCGGCGCCGTAAGCAAGGAGACCGCGACCGCAATGGCAATCGGTGCGCTTGAGCGCGCCGATGTCGATCTCGCGGTCGCCATCACCGGCATCGCCGGCCCGGGCGGCGCCACGCCCGGCAAGCCGGTCGGTCTCGTGCACTTCGCCGCCGCCGCCCGCGACGGCCGCATCATCCACCGCGAGCACCGCTTCGGCGCCATCGGCCGCAGCGCGGTGCGCGCCCGTTCCGTTGTAGAGGCTTTGCGCATGCTGATGGATCTGGCCCGCGGCCCGCAAGTCGCGGCCAAGCCGCAGCGCACCGCCGCCAGCCGCCTGCGCCCGCGTGTGACGCGCTCACCGCGCCGGCATGTGGTCAAACGCAGGCCGCCACGTCCGCCGCGGGGATAAATCGTCTCAGGCGGCCGTGGCAAGCAGCGCGCTCGCATGATCGAGCACGCACTGCTTGACCGCGCCAGCTTCAGACGGTTTCGCCTTGGCGCTAACCGTCAATTCCAGGATCGGCGCGGCGGGATTGGCGACATCGAGGACCTTGCTGACGGAGACGGCAGGTTGCGCCTGATCGTCGATGCGGGAATCCTTGCGAAGCTCCTTCAGGATGCGATCGGCCAGCGCCGGAGCGGCGCCGGCGGGGACCGGAAACGTCACCTTGATCTCGCCCGTGCCAGGATAGGCGCTGTGGTTGATGATGGCCGCGCCCCAGACCTGTCCGTTCGGCAACAGGATCTGCGTGTTGTCGGGCGCGACCAGCTCGGTCATGAACAGCGACAGCGACCTCACCTTGCCCGCTTTGCCGGCGACCTCGACATCATCGCCGATGTGAAATGGCCGGAACAAGAGCAGCATCACGCCGGCGGCGAGATTGGACAGCGTGCCCTGCAAGGCAAGACCAATGGCGAGCGAGGTCGCACCTAGCACGGCAACGAGGCTCGCCGTCTGGATGCCGAACAGCTGCAGCACGGCGATGCCGACGACCGCGAGCACGCCATAGCGCGCAAGGCTGCCCACGAACAGCGTCACCAGCGGGGTCGACGCGATGCGTCACGCTGAGAACGCGCGTGACGAAGCGCTGCATCGCGCCGGACAGATACCAGCCGACCGCGAGCAGCAGGACCGCGTAGATCGCGTTCAGGCCATACAGGACAAGCGAAGCTTTCAGCGTGTCGAAATTGATGGTCATGACGGCTCCAACCCGGTCAGTCGGTTGAGAACGCGCCGCGATGCGAAATGATCCCGGTGGATGCTGATGGGGAACACGGAGCGATGTTGGATTGGGAGGGCACGCCCGCCGCTCCATTGTCATTGCGAACGGTGGAGAGAGCAGCGCTTATCGCGACTACGTCTCCGCCAGCTTCGGCCGCCCGTAGATCGCGTCCGCCCGCTTCTCGAACGCGGTCGAGAACCGCGCGAAGGCGGCATCGAACATCGAGCCCATCAGCATCGCCAGCATGCGGCTCTTGAATTCGTAAGACAGGAAGAAACCGACGTCGCAGACGCCCTCGCCCTTGGGCTCGAACGTCCAACGGTTTTCCAGATTCCTGAACGGACCTTGCAGATATTCGACCAGGATCTTCAGATTGGCGCGGTCGAGCGTCACGCGGCTGGTGAAGGATTCCTTGACCAGCTTGAACGACACCGTCATGTCGGCGACCAGCACCTCGGTGCCGTCGGGTTTCGCCATGCGCTGGCGCACCTTCAGCGCGCTGCACAGCGGCACGAATTCCGGGTAGCGCTCGACATCGGCGACCAGATCAAACATCTCGGACGCGCTGTGGTTGACACGGTGCTTGCTCGAAACTCGATGCATGGTACGTCAGCGGGCGTGAGCTGCCCGCGCAGCCTTCAGTCTCGCGAAATCCTCGCCGGCATGATGCGACGAGCGGGTGAGCGGGCTTGCCGACACCATCAGGAAGCCCTTGGTGTAGGCGATCTTTTCGAAGGACGAGAACTCGTCCGGCGGCACGTAGCGCATCACCGCGTGATGCTTGCGGGTCGGTTGCAGATATTGTCCGATGGTCAGGAAGTCGACGTCGGCCGAGCGTAGATCGTCCATCACCTGCTGCACCTCGTGGCGCTCTTCGCCGAGGCCGACCATGATGCCGGACTTGGTGAAGATGGTGGGATCGAGCTCCTTGACCCGCTGCAGCAGCCGGATCGAATGGAAGTAGCGCGCGCCGGGCCGGACCGTGAGATAACGCGACGGCACCGTCTCGAGATTGTGGTTGAAGACATCGGGCTTCGCCGCGACGACGATTTCGAGCGCCCCCTCCTTGCGCAGGAAGTCGGGCGTCAGGATCTCGATCGTGGTCGAGGGACACGCTGCCCTGATCGCGCGGATAGTCCGAGCGAAATGCTCGGCACCGCCGTCAGTGAGGTCGTCGCGGTCGACCGAGGTGATGACGACGTGGGCCAGGCCGAGCTTGGCCACGGCCTCGGCAACGTGCTGCGGCTCGGCCGCGTCCAGTGCATTGGGCAGGCCGGTCTTGACGTTGCAGAAGGCGCAGGCCCGGGTGCAGGTGTCACCCATGATCATGAAGGTCGCGTGCTTCTTGTCCCAGCACTCGCCGATGTTCGGGCAGCCCGCTTCCTCGCACACCGTATGCAGGCCGTTGGCGCGCACGATGTTGCGGGTATCGGCATAGCCGCGGGTGTTCGGCGCGCGCACGCGGATCCAGTCCGGCTTCGGCGGCGAAGCGGAATCGGGCCGATTCACCTTTTCGGGGTGGCGCGGGCGCAGCGGGTTCGAGATGGTATCGACAATAACGACCATGGGGTGTCCGGTCTGTTCAGGTCCTACCTAGTCGGTCTGGCCTGGCATCGCAACCCGGCTCGCCCCGCTTCAGGGAACATGGCAGATATGGGCAATATCTTGCTCTGTTCTCAGGCGATTCTCACCTCGAATGGCTCCAATCTCGAACGCTTCACCACCGCGGCTCGGCAAGCCCCTGAAGCGCGCCTTCTTCGGACGCAGCGTCCATGAGGTCGCGCCCGACCTGATCGGCGCCACCATGCTCGTCGACGGCGTCGGCGGGATCATCGTCGAGGTCGAGGCCTATCACCATACCGACCCGGCGGCGCACTCCTATCGCGGGCCGACGCAGCGGAACCAGGTCATGTTTGGCCCACCTGGCTTTGCCTATGTCTACCGCTCCTACGGCATTCATTGGTGCGTCAACTTCGTCTGCGAGGAGGAAGGCTCGGCCAGCGCCGTGTTGATCCGTGCGCTGGAGCCGACGCATGGCCTGGCTGCGATGCGCCGACGCCGGCATCTGCAGGAGGTGCGTGCGCTGTGCTCGGGCCCTGGCAAGCTGACCGAGGCGCTCGGCATCACCATCGCGCACAACGCCCTGCCGCTGGACCGGCCTCCCATCGCGCTGCATGCGCGAACCGAGGATGTCGAGGTCGCAACCGGCATCCGCATCGGCATCACCAAGGCGGTCGAGCTGCCCTGGCGCTACGGCGTCAGGGGCTCGAAGTTTTTGAGCAAGCCGTTTCCGAAATAGGCCTAAAGCGCGATGAATCATCATCGCGCTTTAGGTTATTGTTTGAGCATGATCTTTCCGGAAAACCGCTGCACACTTTTCCGGATCATGCTCTAAGACGCCTGCTTCAGCAGCTCCATCGCCTCGAGCAGCTTGGCCTTGCGCGCCAGCGCCGCCTCGCGCTTTTCGCGCTCCTCCTCGACGACCTCCTCGGCCGCGTTGGCGACGAACTTCTCGTTCGCCAGCTTCGACTCGGCGCGCTTGATGTCGGCCTCGGCCTTGGCGATCTCCCTGTCGAGACGCGTGCGCTCTGCGGCGACGTCGATCACGCCCTTGAGCGGCAGCGCGGCGACCTCGCCGCGCACCAGCAGTTGGACAGCGCCGTCAGGCGCGCGGTCGGCGAACGAGATGTCCGACAGCCGCGCCATACGCTTGATGACATCGGTCCAGCGCGGCGCGCGCTCCTTGGTTTCGGCCGAAGCGCCTGCGAGCACCAGCGCCGTCAGCGTTGCCGGCGCGATATTCATCTCGGCTCGCACCGAGCGGATCTGCGTGACGAGGTCGATGACCCAGCCGATCTCGGCTTCGGCAGCCGGATCGGTGAAGTCGGCATGATCGAAGATCGGCAGCACCCAGGCCGGCGAGACGAGCGCATCGGTCGGTCCCGTGGTCGCCGCAAGCATCGCGAGCTGCTCCGGCGTCGGCTCGACCGGCTTCAGCGGCCACGGCGCCAATGCGAGCAGGCCCTCGCGCCTGGCCGTCACCTCCCACAGCTCTTCGGTGATGAAGGGCATGAAGGGATGCAACAGCTTCAGGATCTCGTCGCGCGCCCAGGCGACCATGGCGCGGGTCTCGTCCTTGGCAGGGTTGTCCGGACCGAGCAGCACGGGCTTGGCGAGCTCGACATACCAGTCGCAATAGACGTTCCAGACGAAGCGATAGATGCTGCCGGCTGCATCGTTGAAGCGATAAGCTTCGATCGCCTCGGTCACCTCGCGCGTGGTGTGGGCGGTCTCATGCGCGATCCACCGGTTCAGCGTCTCCTTTGCCTTCGCCGGCTCGAAACCATCAGGCACGGCGCAGTGGTTCATCTCCGCGAACCGGCACGCGTTCCAGAGCTTGGTCGCGAAATTGCGGTAGCCTTCGACGCGGCTGGTGGCGAGCTTGATGTCGCGCCCCTGCGCCGCCATCGCGGCCAGGGTGAAGCGCAGCGCGTCGGCGCCGTATTCGTCGATCAGGTGGAGGGGATCGATGACGTTGCCCTTCGACTTCGACATCTTGGCGCCCTTCTCGTCGCGGACGAGGGCGTGGATGTAGATGGTCGAGAACGGTACTTCCTTCATGAAGTGCAGGCCCATCATCATCATGCGGGCGACCCAGAAGAAGATGATGTCGAAGCCGGTCACCAGCGCATTGGTCGGATAATAGCGCTGCACCTCGGGCGTCTCGTCGGGCCAGCCGAGCGTCGAGAACGGCCACAGCGCCGAGGAGAACCAGGTGTCGAGCACGTCCTCATCGCGCGTGATGAAGCCTTCGCGCTTGTTGCGGTCGAGCGCCATCTCGCGGCCCTGCTCGGGCGTGATGACCTCCTGCTCGACGTAATAGCCGAGCGCGTGGCTGATGGCCTCCTCCTCGGTCTCGGCGACGAACACCTTGCCGTCAGGGCCGTACCAGGCCGGGATCTGATGGCCCCACCAGAGCTGACGCGAGATGCACCAGGGCTGGATGTTCTCCATCCACTCGTAATAGGTCTTTTCCCAGTTCTTCGGCACGAAGGTCGTTTCGCCCGAACGCACCGCCGCGATCGCAGGTCTCGCCAGCGTCTTGGCGTCGACGTACCATTGGTCGGTCAGATACGGCTCGATCACGCTGTTGGAACGATCGCCGTGCGGCACCATGTGGGTGTGCGGCTCGATCCGTTCGACGAAGCCGAACGATTCCAGCCGCTCGACGATGCGCTTGCGCGCAGCGAAGCGGTCGACCTTGTGGAATTCCTCGGCGAATTGCGCAGCGCCTTCGGGCAGGTCGCGCAGATAATCCTCGTTGTCGAGGAGATCGAGACAGCCTTCCCTGTCGAGCACGCTGATCCGGCGCAGCCCGTGGCGATTGCCGACCTCGAAATCGTTGAAGTCGTGCGCCGGCGTCACCTTCACAGCGCCCGATCCCTTTTCGGGATCGGAATACTCGTCGGCGACGATTTTGATCTTGCGGCCGACCAGCGGCAGGACGACGTTCTTGCCGATCAGCTGCTGGTAGCGATCATCCTCCGGATGCACGGCCACGCCGGTATCGCCGAGCATGGTCTCGGGTCGCGTGGTGGCGACCACGATGAAGCTCGAGGGATCCTCGGGGTTGAACGTCTTGCCCTCGATCGGATAGCGCAGATACCAGAGGTGGCCCTTCACTTCCGTCTGCTGCACTTCGAGATCGGAGATCGCGGTGAGCAGCTTGGTGTCCCAGTTCACCAGCCGCTTGTCCTTGTAGATCAGGCCCTCGCGGTGCAGCTCGACGAAGACCTTGACGACGGCCTTCGACAGGCCCTCGTCCATGGTGAAGCGCTCGCGCGACCAGTCGCAGGACGCACCGAGGCGCTTGAGCTGGTTGATGATGGTGTCGCCGCTCTCGGCCTTCCACTGCCAGACCCGCTCCAGAAACTTCTCGCGGCCCATCTCGCGGCGACCGGGCTGCTGGCGCTCCATCAGCTGCCGCTCGACCACCATCTGGGTGGCGATGCCGGCATGATCGGTGCCGGGCTGCCACAGCACGTCGCGGCCGCGCATGCGCTCGAACCGGCAAAGGATGTCCTGCAGCGTGTTGTTGAGGGCGTGGCCCATATGCAGCGAGCCCGTCACGTTCGGCGGCGGGATCACGATGGTGAAGGGCACGGCATCACGGCGGTCGGGCCGGCCAGCCTTGAACGCAAGGCTGTCCTCCCACACCACGGACATGCGGGTTTCGATATCGGCGGGCTGGTAATTTTTCTCGATCATGGGGCTGCTAGAAAGCCGCGCGAGGGGGCCAAGTCAACGAAAAGTCAACGAAAAGGCCAGGGAAAACGAGGCGGCAACAGCGCTTTCCAGCCCGGTCCGGGGCCCGAATATGACGCCCAAGCCGGGCTTTATGAGGGCCCTTCGGCCGCCCTCAGCGGCCGCCGCGCGAGACCCGCTCGATTTCGGCCTTCACGATGCGTTCAACGAGGCCGGGCAGGTTGTCGTCGAGCCAGGACTTCAGCATCGGCCGCAGCATCTCCTTGACCAGGTCCTCCAGCGTCCGCGCATTGCTGCTGAGCACCGTATGGGCCAGGGAGTTGAAGGCGGATTCGACCGCGGAGACCGTCGATTGCGCGAGGATCGGCTGCTGCGGGGGCAGCGGCGGCGCGTCGAAGTCCACCGGCGCGTAGGACGGCGACGGGGCGGGACGCGGCGGCTCGGCGAATTCGAGATCGTCGCGTGGCTCGACCTTGCGGAAGGTCGGCGGCGGCGGAGGTGGCGTCGGGTCCATCGCCATGTCGTCGGTCAGTTCGAGCACGTCGGGCTCAGGCTCGGGCTCTGGCTCGGGCGCGCGGACCTCCGGCGTAGGTGTGGCCGCATCGAGACCCGCCAGCAACGCGTCGATATCGTCCTGGCTGTTGGATGCGTCCGCCGCGGGCGCCGGCGCAGGTGGCGGCGCCGGCTTTGCAGCCGGCGGCGGTGCCGGCTTCTCGGCGGCGGGTTTAGGCGGAGCGACCTTGGATGGCGGAATGTCGTTCATCGCCTGCGGCTTCGGCGGCGCGGCGGGCGCAGCAGCCTTCTCGGGCTTGGCGGCCTCAGCCGGCGGGGGCTTTGCCTCGTCGTCGGCAATGATGCGCCGGATCGAGGCCAGAATCTCCTCCATCGAGGGTTCTATGACCTTTGCAGGCTGCGTCATCTCCGACTCCACATCATCAACGCCCTCGCATGCGTTGTTTTACACCAAGCACGGCAGGATTGGCCGGTTCCGCAACGATGGGTCCGCCATTTTCGTCGCCGCAGCCCGACTTGTCCCCAGATCACGGCTCGACGCGCAGCGGTGCGCCCCTGCCCCCGGCGCCGAAGCGTTACGCACACGACATCAACGCGGGCGAATCGACCCGCATCATCTTGGCAAGGCTATGTCAGGGATTTTGACGATTGCAAGCAAAGCACCGGTCGACCTCGGCTATTGGCGAGATCGACCGGATGATTACGGGAATCAGCGGCCGTCAGGCGTGCGCACACCCGCCCAGCTGTCCCGCACCTGATGATAGTGAACGCTGGGGTCGTAGGTCGTAGTCGCAAGGCCGAGGACCTGCGGCGATAGACGCCCGACCGCCGCGAGGACGTTATACGATGCGACCACGCGATCGTGCTGCGCGGTCACCAACGCAACGCGCGCGTTCACCAGCGCCTGCTGCGCATTGAGCACGTCCAGCGTGGTGCGCTGGCCGGCCTTGGCCTCCTCGCGGACGCCGTTCAGGGCGATCTCGGACGCCGTCACCTGCGCCTGAGCCGACTGCACCTGCGCCTTGGTGGCCTGCAGCGAGCCCCACCATTGCACAATGGTCGCGCGGGTCTGGTCGCGAGTCGTTTCGAGGTTGAGCCTCTGCTGCGCCAGGTTCTCCTTGGACTGGCGGATCAGCGAATATTCACCACCGCCATTATAGATCGGCACGGTGAGCTGCGCGATCGCCGATGCGGTGTACGAACGCATCTGAATCAAGGATTGTTCGTCGGCCCGCTGGGCCGTTGCCTGAACCGAAAGTGTCGGCAGCAACGCTCCTTCATTGATCTTGACCTGCAGATAATTGACGTCGATGCCGTACATGGCGGCCGTCACGTTGGGGTGCTCGATCAGGCCGAGCTCGATGGCGGAAGCCAGCGTCTGAGGCAGAAACCGATCGACAG
The DNA here is from genome assembly GCF_020193935.1 of Bradyrhizobium sp. NBAIM08. Classification (NCBI taxonomy): domain Bacteria; kingdom Pseudomonadati; phylum Pseudomonadota; class Alphaproteobacteria; order Hyphomicrobiales; family Nitrobacteraceae; genus Bradyrhizobium; species Bradyrhizobium sp. NBAIM08. The sequence goes on from NZ_JADYVR010000002.1 coordinate 113,369, forward strand.
GCGAGCCGGGCGCAAGATTCGTGGGCTCGTTGCCGATGATGCGACGGTAGTTCGCGCGGGTCGTCGTCAGATTCGCTTCAGCGGTGAGCGCCTGGGTCCTCCCGGCCGCCAGTTGCGCTTCCGATTGGGCGACGTCGGTCCGGGTCACTTCGCCGACATTGAAGCGGTCGCGGGTCTGCTTCAGTGTCTGCTCGAGGACGCGCACGTTGCTGCGCTGGACTTCGAGCGTGGCGGCATCCCGCAGATAGTCCATGTAGGTCGTCGCGGCGCTCAGCAGTACGCTCTGATCCATACCGCGCAGCGCTTCACGCGTACCGGACACCTGGCTCTCCGCCGCGCGGGTCCGGTTGGCGGTCTGGTTGCCATTGTAGAGCGTCTGTGTCGCCGTCACGCCAATGCTGCGAGGCACCCTCGTTCCGTAGACTGAGTTGGTCCCCGGGGCACTCTGCAAATCTTGATATGAATAGCCACCGGTCGCTGTCAGATTGACCCTCGGGCGATAGCCCGACAAGGCCTGAGGCACGCCCTCGTCAGTCGAGCGCACCTGGGCACGCTGTGCGTTGAGCTGCGGGTTGTTCTGATAGGCGCGCACCAGCGCGCCCTCGATCGTATCCGCCAAGGCAGGTGTCGGCCCGGCAAGCGCCAGCAGCAGGACCGAAACCGCAGCTCCGGTGAAGAGCTTCACCCCATGCATCCGTGAAATTCCGTTCGTTCTAGCGCCCTGCTCGTGCCCGCGAGCCGGGGTACCGTACCAATGGAGTCGTTGCCCCGCCGCAACATAGGACGCGGTCAAGCGCGACGGAACTACCTGGGGGTGGTTCTCAGTGGAAACTCTTCGCGTGCAGCATCCCGGCCACACTTCTGATTCAGAACGGGATTTGGGGCGGCTTTGGGGCCGTCAGAAGACAAAGGCAGCCGCCCGTTCCAGCCCGGGAAGCACCGGGGCGGCGGCGTCGAACAGGGTCCGATGACCGAATTCGCCGTGGGTACGGGTCACGATCGTGGCGCGCGGCGGCCTCGATTCGGCCGACACCCCCACCAGGCGCCCACCCTCCTTCAGCTGCCCGAGCAGCGCTTCCGGCATCACCTCGGCCGCGCCGTTGAGGAGAATCACATCATAGGGGGCAGCAGCAGGGTCCCCCTCGGTGCAGGCCGCCGCCTTGCAGGCGACATTGGCAAGCCCCTGGGCGGCGAAGGCGTCGCTGGCCTTGGCCGCCAAAGCCGAATCGCACTCGGTCGCCGTGACCTGACGCGCGAGCTTGGCGGCCAGTGCGGCGAGATAGCCGGTGGCGCAGCCGACGACCAGCACGTTGTCATCCGCGCCGATCTCGGCGGCCTGGAGCAGCTTGCCGGTCAGCGCCGGCTTGATCAGGAACCGCTTGGCGGCGCCTTCGCTGACGTCGAGGTCGAGATCGAGGTAAGCCAGCGCCTGCCGGCCGGCCGGCACGAAGGCCTCGCGCGGCACCGTGAGCATGGCATCGAGAACACGACGGTCGGTGACGTCATTGGTGCGCACCTGGCCATCGACCATTTTTTGGCGCGCGGTCGAAAAACCGGACATTTGCGGACCCTGCAATGCGGACGATGCCGCGGAGAAAAATCGCGGCATCTTTTGGAGCATGCTCGGTCAAAACGCAACATAGCGGTTGGCGATGCGCGTTTCGCCCTCCGCAACCTCTCCTGATGGAGGGCCGGGCCGGCCCTATTCGATGGCGACTGCCAGGCGGCCAATGAGGCCAGCGACCTCGTCAAGCCGCGCCGAATCCGGCGCCTCGACTGCGCGCGCGAGACAAGCGAGGCATTCATCGTCGCTGAGCTCGGGGATGCCGGCCGGCAGAATCGAAGGGGCCAAATCAGAACGGTCGACCTTGTTGTCTGGCATGGGAATCAGCTCCGCGAGTGTCCGGCAGATCCACGCTCGACGTAAATTGAGTCGTTTTGGCGCCGTCCGAATGGCGGGACCTCGCCGACGCACAGGTGTTCGAGCGCGATTCCGTGCTGCACCCCGGTGCTTCGCTCTAGATTTCAGGCAAAGCACATAGCACGCAGCATTAGGATGCAAGGGCAAGCTTTTGAATTTAGTAAGATTCGGCTCTCCGGACTGGATCCGGTTTTGTTACGGAAGCGTCGGTTTCTCTTGAGCCTTTTAGCGCGCCTCAGCGTCGAGGTTCCCAAATCATTCCCAAGGCCTACCAAGCGTTCACGTTGGAGAGGGACGCGCTGACGGCGCGCAATGATCCAGAGGCCCTTGACCCATATCAAGGGAGCCCGTCGCCCGCCCGCCAACATCCACACATTACCGCTCTTCAGCCCATCGTCGGGCGACCGGGAGTTTCAATCATGAAGGCTGTTTCCGTCGAAGAAGCCGTTGCGATGATCCCGGCGGGCGCCAGCGTCATGGTTGGCGGCTTCATGGGAGTTGGAACGCCGGAGCGGCTGCTCGACGAAGTCGTGCGTCAGAGGAAGACGGGGCTGACCTTGATCTCGAATGACGCGGCCACGCCCGGCAAGGGCGTCGGCAAGCTGTTCGATCAGGCACTGGTGTCGAAGCTGACGGCAACGCATATCGGTCTCAATCCGAAGGCGCAGCAGCAGATGCTGGCGAACCAGATCGCGGTCGACCTCGTGCCGCAAGGCACCTTCGTCGAACGCATCCGCGCCGGCGGGTGCGGTCTCGGCGGGGTGCTGACGCCGACCGGGGTCGGAACGCTGGTGGCCGAAGGCAAGCGCCAGATCGAAGTCGACGGCAAGCCGTTCCTGCTGGAAACGGCGCTGCGGGCGCAATTCGCATTGGTGCACGCCTTCCTCGCCGACTACCTCGGCAACCTCGCCTACGCCCTCACCTCGCGCAACTTCAACCCGGTCATGGCGATGGCAGCCGACACCGTCATCGTGACGGCGGAGCATATCGTCCCGGTCGGCGTGATCGCGCCCGATCACGTCGTCACCCCCGCGCCGCTCGTCGACTATCTCATCACCAACGGGTGACATCATGGATCCCCAGATCATCATCGCCCGGCGTGTCGCCAAGGAGCTGAGGAGCGGTAATCTCGTCAATCTCGGCATCGGCATTCCGACCCTGGTCGCCAATTATGTGCCGTCGGACCTGAAGGTCTTCTTCCAGTCCGAGAACGGATTGATCGGCACCGGGCCGATTCCCGAGCAGGGCATGGCGCATCCGACGCTCACCGATGCCGGCGGACGCCCGATCAGCGCGCTGCCGGGCGCCTCCACCTTCGACAGCGCGATGTCGTTCGGCCTGATCCGCGGCGGCCACGTCGATGTCACCGTGCTCGGCGGTCTCCAGGTCGACGCGCATGGCCATCTCGCGAACTGGATGATCCCGGGCAAGATGGTCCCGGGCATGGGCGGCGCAATGGACCTCGTCACCGGCGCCAAGCGCGTGATCGTCGCCATGCAGCACGCGGCCAAGGGCAAGTCGAAGATCGTGGTGAAATGCTCGCTGCCGCTGACCTCGGCACGCCCCGTCAACCTTGTCGTGACCGACATGGCCGTGATCGGTTTTCCCGACGGCAAGGCGACGTTGCTGGAAACAGCACCCGGCATCAGCGTCGGCGAGGTCATGGCCTTGACGGAGGCCGAGCTCGCCATTCCCGACAATGTTCCGGAAATGAAGCTCTGAACAGGTCAACCATGCGAATATTCAGCGACTTCAACGAGATCAAATCCGCAATCGGCACCGAGATCGGCGCCAGCGACTGGATCGAGATCACGCAGGACCGCATCAACCAGTTCGCCGAGGCGACCTGCGACGAGCAGTGGATCCATGTCGACCAGGAGCGCGCCAAGCAGGAGATGCCGGGCGGCAAGACCATCGCCCATGGCCTGCTCTCGCTTGCCCTTGCCCCGCTGTTCATCCGCTCGGTCATCGGCCTGAAGGGCCTGCGCAACACGCTCAACTACGGTGCCGACCGGATCCGATACCTCGCGCCGGTACCGGCGGGCTCGAAGCTGCGCGGCCGGGTCACGATCGCGGAAGCAGAGGACGTGCCGCCGGACGGGCTGCGCGTCAACTACCACCTCGTGATCGAGATCGAGGGCGGCAAGAAGCCGGCCTGCGTGGCCGAATTGATCGCGCTTCACTATCGCTGAATCAAAGAGTCGAAAAACAACCCCATGCACAGTAGACATGGGGCTGATCTGATTGATGTTTCCTGTTCGCCCGGAACCGGTTGCTCCGTCGGGCAAAACACTGGCAATATTGTCACCATCGATGGTGGGTCGCCGGACTGCTCAGCGCGTCAATCGATGATGTGGTGGCCGCCGTCGACGTCGAGGCCCCGTCGGGATCGGCTTGGCGCCGTGGATGGTGACGCGGCACGTCCTCCGAACCAGGCGCCGAAATAGCCTGCATAAAGTGCCGGCGATTCGAGGTTCATCGAATGCCCTACGCCTGGCACGATGACCAGCCGGCAATCCGGCATCGCTTCGGCCATAGCACGGAGATCGGCCGGCGCGATCCAACCGTCCCGCTCGCCCCACAACACGAGGTGCGGATGCCGGATCTCGGACATACGGCGCTCCAGCTCACGGCTCTCCTTCTCCCGCGTCAGGTTCACCGGCGTGCCGATCCAGATCCCCTCCGATACGCCGAAGGTCTGCTCGATGATCCGATCGAACAGCGTCTGGATCTCTCCCAGCCCCTCGCGAAAGCGAGGGACCATGTTCGGCCCCATGCTCTCCGGGACGAACAGCGAAGAAGCGGCTGTAGCCATCACGGACCGCGTCAGCTCCTTGCTCGACATCATGGCCCTGAATAATCCGATCTGATCGGCATCGAAGGCCATGCCGAGCGGCGTTACCGGATCGAGCGCGAACACACGGCCGAAGCGCTGCGGCTGCTCGAGCAGCATTCTGGCGGCGATGATGCCGCCGGTGGAATGTGTCGCGAGATGGCAATAGCCGATCCCGAGCGTATCGAGCGCCGCCAGCATGTCCTCGGCGTGCTGCCGCATGGAGTAGTTGGAATAGTCGGCCGACGGCTTCGGCCGGTCGCTGTCGCCACAGCCGCGCCAATCGATTGCAACCACACGGAGCCCGATCGGAAACAATGGCGCGGCGAGCTCGATCCAGTCCTTGCTGGCGAGATTTCCGTGGATGAAGACGACGGTGACGTCGCCTCCTCCCCACTCCCGCCAGCCGAGTCGGAGTTCGCCCGCCTGCACCCTTGGCATCGCCGGGCCCTACTTGTTGAGGCCAGCCGTCGGAGCCGCTCCAGGCGGTGTCGGCGCCACTGGCAAGGCAGAGACGACGGCGCCCTTGATCATGCGATCGGTTCCGAGCGGCGATGATGTGTCCACCTCCCCGTTGGTCACGAAATCCACGACATCGGCAGCGTATTCCACTGGATTGTCGGTGTGGATGAAGTGTCCGGTCTCCGGATAGATCTTGAGCATCGGCCGGTTGCCGGCATTGGTCATACGCGTCATGAACGGCGTGATGACGTCGCGGCCGAGGTCCGTCAGGCCGTTGAACGCAGGCGTCGGAATGAACGGCTCCTTGTCGCCGAACGCCAGGAAGATCGGCGCTTTGATCTGGGTGACCCGCTCATAGAGGTTCTTCGGGTCATCCTGCTGGAGCTCAGCACCGATCGTGTAGATGTCGAAGATGAAGACGTTGCACCACTGATCGAGCTCCTTCGGGTTGCCCTTGGTAAGCCCGGCGCGTTGCTCGGTATGGAAACGGGCATATTCGCTGTCGTTGAAGAAGTATCCGCTCTTCGCAGCCGATACCACGCCGGTGTCCGGATCACGTTTCTTGAAGTAGAAGAAGTCGCGGACGTTCTGCTCGCTCCGCGCCTTTTCCGCAGCGAGAATACCGGTCTGGTCCCAGACCTGCTTCCACTTGTCGAAGTCCCGGCCGAGGCCGTCGGCGAACAGAGTCGCCTTCTTGTCCTTGGCAATGGTGATCTCGCGCGGATATTCCTCGAGGCCGGACGGCGCCTCCAAGGCGAGGCCCTGCACCGCATCAGGCCAGGTCAGGGCGTAGCCCACGACGAACTGGCCGCCGAGCGAGTGGCCAAGATAGTACGCCTTCTTGACTCCGAGTTGGTTGACCACGAGGTCGTAGATCACCTCGCGCATGTCCTGCATGGTGCGAGCGGGATTCTTGTCGAGATTGCCGGGCCCCGACATGCCGTAATGCGGTAGGTCCGGCACGATCACGCGCAGGCCGCTGCGCAACGCATACTGCATGATGTTGCCGTAATGGCCGCCGAACGCGCCCTTGCCGTGGATGATGACGAGCACCTTCGGATCCTTGTCGGTGCCGGCATACTCGTCCATGTAGCCGATTTCCCAGGAGTTGCCGCTCTTGTCCTTGGCACTGCCGAATTTGACCGGATAGGGATAGGTCACGTAGGCCTTCCAGAACGACTTCTTGGGATCGATCGTCTGGGCGACGCCGGGCACGCGGTAATTCTTGTCGACGAATTTCTGGGCGCGATCGAGGGCCGCCACGTCATCCATGAAGGCGACGAACTTCGGATCGTTCTTGCGCTGGTTGATGATCGGGAACACGCCGTAGTGCGCGACGGGGCTCTCCTGTGCGATAAGATCAGCGCCGGGCACGCGATCGACAGCCTTCTGCGCCAGCTTGAAGTTGAGCCAGAGGTCGTTGGTGATGTGCATCACCAGCGTGCGAGCCTGAATGCGACCGAGATAGGGATTGACGTTATGGGTCTCGCCGACCCGATTGCGCCAGACGAGGTCGACGGCGTCGTAGAGCTTGGCGCGATTAATGACGTTGAGGCCGGCCTTCTCGTTCGGCGGATCCCAATAGAAAATCTCGGGCTGTACCGCCGCCCAGTTCTGGGTCGTGCGGAAGGAAAAGTCATAACCCGTCATGCCGAGGATCGACCAGCCGAAGGCCACGCCCGGCACCGGATGCTTTTCCTTCGGGAGCTTGTAATAGTCGCCCTCGGTCGCCTGCCAGACCGGATCGCCCTGGATCGCGGCTGTCATCATCTGGAAAGTCCAGTTGCCGACCGGGTCGTCGCCATCCGATTGCGTGGTACCGCCGATCGGCATCAGGGCGCTGACATATTCCGGATGCATCACGCCCCAGACGTAGGTCTGCGTGCCACCCATGGAGACGCCGGTCACCAGCGCGACGCGCGCGACCTTCAGCTCGTCGCGCAGCAGGCGGTAGTTCGCCTGCACCATGTCGTAGTAGCTGTATTGCGGAAACTTGATGCCTAGGCCGTCGGATGGCTTGCTCGCGCCCCAAGTGCCGAGCGGATCGACCATGATGACATAGTAACGATCCGTATCGATCGGCCGGCCCGGACCAATGATGGGTACGCCACCCGACAACGCCGCACCCTTGACCCACTGTTCGTACATGTCGGTGGAATCGCCGGAATAATAGGAGTTGATCACGATGGCATTGGTGATCTCGCCCGCCGCGTTGCGCCTTGCGTTGCCGACGGCGATGTAAGCCGTGCGCAGCTTGCCGGCCCCGAGCGATTCCAGCGTGACGCCGCCCTCTCCGCCGTTCTCCCATTTGGAAGGGTCGGTCAGGTCGTACTTGCCGCCCAGGCGGAAGTTGGCGATCTCGTAGGTCTTCTTCAGCCCGTCATGCTGCACCTGCGACGAACGGCGCGTGAAAGGCTGTGCGGTTGCGATCGCCGTTCCGAGCAGCAGCACGATCAGGCTCAACAGGCAACGATTCAACGCATCTCGTCCGGCCATGATGCGATCCTCCCTGGAAGATTTTCCTGAAACGCTAGGCAGGGCGGCCGGGGAAGGTTTGATCTAGCTCAATGGAATCCGCTCGGAGGAATCGAGGATCGCGGGCATCAAAAGACCGGCGGTACCCTCGCGATGCCTTTCCTCAGCCACGGCTCATATCGGATCCGCTATGAGCTCGACGGGCCGGCGGGCGCACCGGCCTATGTTCTCGTGAACGGGCTGACGCAATATTCCGAGCTGTGGAGCGCCTATCGCGAGGCCTTGTCGGCGCGAGGCTTTCGCGTTGCGACCTTCGATCTTCTCGGCCAGGGCGCCTCCGACAAGCCGAGGCTCTTCATCAGCCAGGACGATCAAGTCGCTGCACTGCGCCTCCTCATCGACGAACTCGGGGACGGTCCGATCTTTCTGAGCGGGATCAGCTTTGGCGGCCTGATCGCGCTGCGATATGCGATCGAGCATGGCAAGCGGCTGGCCGGGCTGGTGCCGATGAGCTGCTTTGCGGAGCTGTCGCCGCAACTCTTGCTGCTTGGCAATGCGCTGCGGACCGCGCTGATCCTCGGCGGCACAAGTTACCTCCAGGACCTGCTGTTACCCATGAACCTCTCCGACCAATGGCTGAAGCCGCTGCTGGACAAGCTCGATAGCGTGAAGCGGCAAGGTTGGCTGGTCAACGACGTCTACGCGCTGCAAAACCTGATGGAATCCTTCCTCGACTTCCAGCCGCTCACGCCGCACCTGTCCGCGATCGCCGTTCCGACCATGATTCTCAACGGCGAGTTCGACTTTCTCACGCCGCGGGGTCTCCACGAAACATTGCGAGTCGAGATTCAGAACAGCTCATTGGTGATCATCCCCAGGGCCTATCACGCCTTCACGCTGGAGAAAGGGACACTGACCGCCGATCTGCTGGCGCGCTTTGCCGAAGACGTGCTGGCCGGCCGCTGGCAGGGCAATCAAGCGGTCTGGGTGGCGCCGGACCAGCCCGGCGGCGAGCTCACGCCGTTTCCTGCCGGCTACGATCATCTGCGTGCCATCCCGGTCAAGCGAGCGCTGCCATGAGCGGCTTCCTCGGTCCCGTCGCGCCGGACGGCCGCATTCCACCGTACCAGCAGACGAAGGTCGCAGCATTCCTGATCTCGGCCCACGGCGCCCTGGCCCGGCAATTCGCTTTCATGCTGCCCGCGAGGCTCGACGCGGCATGGCAGACCGAATTGAATGCTCAATTTTATCGCGAGACCGAGATCGTCTCGCTGCTGCTGCGCGCCACGTCCTGGGTGGTGGATCCTTCCCTGGGTTACATGTTCGCCTCCTGGGAGTCCGCCTGGCTGCCTGCACCGGTCGAAGGGATCGCAGACCCTCGCCTTGCCCAAATGATTCACCTCGCAGCGCTTGCCCACGCCGTGCATGCCGGTATACGGCCGGCTGCGCTCCTACCGATCGAGGCCAATGCGCAGGATCCTTTTGTTATGGCGCTACGCCGGATCGAATTTGAGAGTGGCCGGCTGTTGCAGGCCCAGATTCTGTTTCTGAAGAGCACAGACCTTGCGCCGCATCGCGACGCGGTCAGTGCGGCGCTCGCGCAGCGTCACGCCGACGTCCGCAAGCTCTGGCGCGAATTACTCGAGTGCATCGGCATCGGCGTACCGCCGGCATGACAACGCGCGATTGCGCGCTCAATCGATGATGTGATAGCCGCCGTCGATATAGAGCACGCCACCGGTGATCAGCTTAGCGCCGTCGAGCGCCAGGAACGCGGTGGCGTTGCCGACATCGTCGATGCTGACGAGGCTGCGCGAGGGCGCCTTGGATTGCGCCTTGTCCATTAGCTCATCGAACTCCGGAATGCCCGAGGCCGCGCGGGTGGCGAGCGGCCCTGGCGAGATCGCGTGCACGCGGATGCCCTTCGGACCGAGCTCGGCAGCGGCATAGCGGACCGCGGCTTCGAGCGCCGCCTTGGCGACGCCCATGATGTTGTAGTTCTCCACCACCATCTGGCTGCCGTAATAGGTCATGGTGAACATCGTGCCGCCGTTCTTCATCAGGGGTTCGGCTAGATGTGCCATCCGCAGGAACGACCAGCAGGAGACGTCCATGGTCTTCAGAAAGCCGTCGCGGCCGACGTCGACGACGCGGCCGTGCAATGCTTCCTTCGGCGAAAAGGCGATGGAATGAAGCAGGAAATCGAGCTGCCCCCACTCCGACTTGATCCGCTCGAATACCGCTTCAGTCTGGCCTTCGACCATGACGTCGAGCGGCAGGAAGATCGGCGCTTCCAGGGCCTGCGCCAACGGCTCGACGTGCTTCTTGGCGCGGTCGTTCAGATAGGTGACGGCGAGATCGGCTCCGAGCGCGCGAAACGCCCTGGCGCAGCCCCAGGCGATCGATTGGTCATTGGCGATGCCGACGACGAGGCCCTTCTTCCCCTTTAGTGCGACCTTGCTGTCCGGAAATACTGGAATCATGACACCCTCTCTTTTCTGGGGTTGGGCGATTGGCCGTTCATCAACAGCGTCAGCGTGTGCTGCGCAATCATGAGCTCCTCGTCCGTCGGGACGACGTAGACCGGAACGAGACTCGTCTTTGCCGATATCAGCCGCGAATGGCGCGTGTTCTCGGCCGGGTCGAGTGCCACGCCAAGCCAGCCGAGCTGCTCCGCCACACGCGCGCGGATGCCGCTCGAGTTCTCGCCGATGCCGGCGGTGAAGACGAAGGCATCGATCCCCTGCAACGCCGCCGCCAGCATTCCGGCGTTGAGGCCGATGCGATAGACGAAATAGTCCACCGCCAGCTTCGCTTGCGGATCCGTGCTCGCCTCCAGCTCGCGCATGTCGTTGCTGAGCCCGGAAAGCCCCTTCAATCCGCAATCGCGATAGAGAAAATCCTGCACCTTCGATGGCGTCATCCCCTTCTCGGACAATAGGTACAGCACGACGCCCGGATCGAGCTGGCCCGGGCGCGTGCCCATCGGCAGCCCATCGAGCGCGGTGAATCCCATCGTGCTCTCGACGCTCAGCCCATTCTTCATCGCGCACATCGACGCGCCACTGCCGAGATGGGCGACAATCACCCGGCGCTTTGCGACCTCTGGCGCAATCTGGGGCAAGGTCCTGGAGATGTACTCATAGGAGAGCCCGTGAAAGCCGTAGCGTCGCACACCTTCGGCGTGAAGCTGGTAGGGGATGGCGTAATGATCGGCCAGCGGACCGTGCGTGCGGTGAAACGCGGTGTCGAAGCACGCGACCTGGGGTATCGTCGGGAAATTGGCCAGGATCGAGCGGATCGGCGCCAGATTGTGCGGCTGATGCAGTGGCGCTAACGTGACGAAGCGTTCTAGCCGTGCCACCACGCCATGATCGACGAGAATTGGCCGCTCATGATCCGGCCCGCCATGGACGACGCGATGCCCGACCGCCAATGGATGGATGCGCGCCTCGTTCCGCAGCCATTCCCCCGCGACTTGCATCGCCGCCGGCACGTCCGGAATGGCCTCGATCGGATAGGCCCGGTCCGCCATGGGATCATTGCCTGCCCTGCTCGCCCGCAAGCGCGGACGGCTGCCGATGCCGTCCACCTGCCCCTTGATCAGGCGGCGCAGAACGCCCTCACCCTCGACCGCAAAGACCTGGAACTTGACGCTCGAGGAGCCGGCGTTGACGACGAGGATGCTGTCCATGGCGGTCACGCCGCGACTGTCGGCGCCTTCTGGCGCCGCGCGTGAGCATAAAGTGCAGCAACCGCGCAGGACGCCATCCGCGCTCTTGGGCTGTCCGCACGCGAGGTCAGGACGACGGGGACGCGCGCGCCGAGCACAATGCCGGCGCCGTCGGCCTTGGCGAAATAGGCGAGGTTCTTGGCCAGCATGTTGCCCGCTTCGAGATCGGGCACGACCAGGATCTGAGCGCGGCCGGCCACCTCGGACTTGATGCCCTTGATCCGTGCGGATTCGAGGTCGATCGCGTTGTCGAACGCCAGCGGCCCGTCGAGCACGCCGCCCGTGATCTGGCCGCGATCCGCCATTTTGCAGAGCGCCGCGGCCTCGATCGTGGATGGAATCTTCGATGTGACGGTTTCGACCGCGGAAAGGATGGCCACCCGCGGCGACTTGCCGAAGCCCGCCTGATTGTAGAGATCGATCGCGTTCTGAATGATGTCCCGCTTGGCGTCCAGATCGGGGAAGATGTTGATTGCGGCGTCAGTGACGAAGATCGTCTCGGCGTAGGCCGGCACATCCATGACGAAAACGTGGCTGATGCGCCGATCGGTGCGCAATCCCCCGACCTTGGCCGTGACGGCTCGCATCAGCTCGTCGGTGTGAAGGCTGCCCTTCATGAGCAGTTCGCCGCGCGCGGCATGGATCAATTCGACACCCCTCGCCGCGGCTTCGTCGCTGTGCGCGGCATCCACGATCTCATAACCCGAGATGTCCAGGCCGAACGTGCCAGCCGTATCCCGGATCTTCCGCTCCGGTCCGACCAGGAGCGGCCGGATGATGCCGGCAGACGCGCTGTCGACGGCGCCGCGCAAGGATGTCTCATCGCAGGGATGCACCACGACGGTCGGCGTCGGCGGGATTGCCCTGGCCGCCGCGATCAGGCGATCATACTTGCTGGGAGACTGCGTGGCCGTCGCATCTGCTGACATGATGTCGCTCCCGATCCTTGCAACTCGCGTTACGACGCCTTCGCCTTGGGATCGAAAGGGGCAACGTTCGACGCCCTTTCGGCACCTTCCGCGGTGTCGAGGCCAAACAGGCCGGCGATCTGCCGCAGCCGGTTGGCGCGCTCGCCGGTGACATCCGCACTGGCCGACAGCACCTGCTCGATCGCCTCGAATGCTGCGCGGCGAACGTTCATGTCGTCAGGCAGCAATTTCGGGATTGCAGCGAGCGCCCCTTCCCGGTCGAGCAGCAGCATGAAGAACTGCTCGCGTACCAGCATCTTGAACTCGGCAAGAGACATGCGTGCGCCGCCATGATCCCGGCGGACCCGGCGCAGAGCCTCGATGCTGCGTTCGTCCACCATCCCCCGTGCCGAGCCGACATAGAGCAAAGCGCGTAACGCCGCTTCACGGAGGCCGCCCTCACCGATCCGCGACTTCAGCTCGGCAATGCGCTTCTCGAGCATGGTGCGATGCTCGGCGGACATCTCACGCCGACGCGACGGCGTGGACGTCGGATCGATCCCGACCGCCGCCTGGAGCGCCGGGGATCCGTAGACGCTGAGGAACATCGCTTCGCTGAGCGCCTCCTGTGAATCGCGCCAGCTGTCGAGGGCGTGAACGACCTGCTTCGAGATCTGCTCCTGGAACGCCAGGAACGGATTGTCCGCAGCGACCGGCTTGCGCTTCTCGGCGGCCTTCTCGGCCAATGATTTCACCGTCGCCATGAAAGGATTCTGGCTGCTGAACAGCTCGTATTGCAGCCGCAGCGGATGCATGTTGTGAGCCCATTCGGCCATCTGTGGCGTCACCATGCGCTTGAGCCATGGCTGGACGAATTTTCGATAGGCCGCCAGGTTGATTTCCGAGATTCGTTTGGCGGTGGCAAAGCGTCGCTCGTCCTCAGGCGAATTGCCGCCCATGGCGCGGATGTCCTCGAGCGTCCGCGCCTCGCAGCGCATCACCCACTGGCCGACGACCAGATCCGAACTTGCGGTTTCCTCATCCTTCGCTTCGAACGTCGCTTCATAGAGGCCGGGCGGCAGAACGTCGATGAGGTCGATGTTGCTGGAAAATTCCGCGTGCTCCTTCTTGGCGACGCCGCCGGAGACGAAGATGCCGAGATGGCCGATGTTCTGGTGCACGGTGTAGACGATGGTCTGGCCATAGGCCCTGATCTCATCGACATCGGCATAGCAATCGAGGATCCAATGCAGCGCCTGCTGCGGCGGCGTGATGTTGTCGCCCTCCGAGCAGAACACCACGATCGGGGATCTGATGTTGCGAAGGTCGACCTTCCGGCCATCGGACATTTCGATGTTGCCGGCCGCGAGGTTGTTGCCGACGAACAGCTCATCGACGATGAATTGGATCTCCTCGGCGTTCAGGTTGACGTGGCCGCCCCACCAACGCTCGAATTCGAGGTAACGATCCGCCTCGGTGTCGACCTTGGAATAGACGTTGTATTGCTTGGTCCAGAGCGTATTCGACGGGTTCTGGTTCTCGAAGTTCTGCACCAGCCAAGCACCATCGAACTTGCCGGCGCCGAGATCGGAGGTCAGGGCCGTCAACCAGCTTCCGCCCAACAGCCCGCCCGAGTAGCGCATCGGATATTTTCCATGCACGCCGGCCCAATAGGCCAGCGGCGCGCCGGCGATGATCAGCGGGCCGAATAGCTCGGGACGTAGCGAGGCCAGGATCATGACGGCCCATCCGGCCTGACAATTGCCGATCACGCAGGGCTTGCCGTCGGCATCCGGGTGAAGGCTCATGACCTTTTCGATGAAGATGGCTTCGGCACGCGCGATGCGCTCGATGGTCTGACCGGGCATCGGGTCCGGCAGGAATCCGATGAAGTAGCAGGGATGGCCTGCTTTCATCGCCACCCCGATCTCGCTGTCGGCCTTGAAGCCGCCGATGCCGGGGCCGTGGCCCGCACGCGGATCGACCACGACGAACGGCCGCCGGTTCATGTCGATCTCGACGTTGGCGGGCGGAACGATGCGCACCAGCGCGTAATTGACGGGCTCGGCGAGCTGGCGCCCGTCGATGATCAACTCCGCCGCATATTGCAGAACATGCGGGGCGGTTTGCGCGAGGTGCTCCCTGTACTGGTCCCCGCGCCGGCGCATGATATCCAGGAACAGGATACTGCGCTGTCCCGCATCGACGAGGTATTCGACTGCCGAGGCGACCAGCCCCGACATGGGACCGCCCGGAATTTGCATCTTGTGCATGGACATGTTCTCGACCTCTCCGTCGCCTCGGCCAATTGACGGCTTGGAGCGAGGACGAACGTTGATCTAGGTCAAGATGATCTGCACGCTTCGGAGGCGTCTATCCTGCATTATAGGGCATGAGACCCGGCCGGGCGGTTTTGAAAGAGCGACATCGGCAATGTCCCAAGCTGCAACTTACAGCGTGCAAACCGTGCTGAAGGACAGCACCCCGATCCAGGTCCGCGCGCTTCGCGCCAGCGACGAGGCGGACATGCTCGCCGCCGTCGCGCGTACCGGACCGCAGTCGCTGCAGAACCGGTTCTTCGTTTTGAAACGGCATTTCTCGGAGAAGGAGCGTGCCTTCTTCATGGACGTGGATTTCAGCAATCACGTTGCGCTGGCCGCTCTCGCCGAGGAACAGGGTCGATACGCCGTTATCGGCGGCGGCCGGTACGTCATCGTCGAGCCCGGTCGGGCCGAGATGGCCTTCGTCGTGGTGGATGCCTGGCAAGGTCGCGGGGTGGGCTCCTTATTGCTGAGGCACCTGACAGAGATCGCGCGCGAACAAGGCGTAAGAGAGCTCACAGCCGAGGTTCTGTCCGACAACATGCCCATGCGCAGCGTGTTCGCGAAGGCGGGCTTCAAGCTCGCGCGGAGTGACGATCCGAGAACGGTGCACCTGTCGCTCACGCTTTGATCCGCGCGCCCGGCTTGAGCCTCACCTCAAAGCGATCGTGATCCGACTGATATTGGCCGCCAGCTCGAGTCCCGCCTTCGGGCCTTGCAGCACCATCGTGACGCCCTTTTCGTTGCGGAGGTGCACACCGTTGGCACCGCCGACCAGCGCAAAGCCGCCGCCGACGGAGCTGTAGTTGCCGGCAAAATCTCTGACCTCCCTAATGCCGGATGCCCAGCCGTCGAGGCGACCGACACTTGCACCGACCGTGATGCCCAAGCTCACGCCGCTGACGCTGAAGGGATAGGTCTTGCCCCGGTACGTCAACACGCCGCTGCCGGCGCCACCGCCGGCCAGGAGGCCCGCCTTGACGATCTTCACTCTGACCTGGCCGGTGGCCTGCGCGAAGGACGGCGCCGCCGGCAGGGTCAGCCCGAGCGCGAGCAGGAGCAGCGCGACCAGGCGAAATGCGCGCATGCGCGGCTCAGGGTTTTGCGGCATCGACTTTCTTCCAGGTTTCATCGGGATTGAACAACGTGGTGCGCTGGGCGATGAACTCGGTGCGCTTGCCGAGATCCTTCTGGTAGACGACGCCGTCATGATTGACCAGGAAGGTCATGACGCCCGAATTGCCGTATTCCGCGGGCCAGGCGATCAGGGCGAAGCCGCCGATCATCTTGCCCTTGACGACGTAGTTGAGCGCACCGCCGCGCGCATCCCGCCCCTGCCCTTTCAGAATCCGGAAGTAATAGCCGTGATAGGGCGTCGGCCCGACATCACCGCCGCGATAGCCCTCCTTCGTTGCTTCGGCCGCGAGCGCGCCGAGCGGGCTCGGGTCGCTGTCGTCGCGCCAGAACAGGCCGTCCTTCTTGCCGGGCGAGGAGGAGATGCGCTGCGCGTAGACGCCGACGCCCTCGCCGCGGTCCTTTTCCGCATATTCGTTTTGCGCGTCGACGAAGGCGAGCGCGGTCTGGATCGCGTCGAGCTCGTTGCGGCCGATGCGACGGCGCAGCACCTCGATGCGTCCCTCGTCGGTGTCGAACGCCCAACCCGTCCTGGTGTTGACCAGCGGAATTGGAAACGGAAAATCGTCCGGCCCGAGCATCAAGGTGGCGGTCTTGTTGCCCTCCGCCTTGATGCCGTGCTTGGCGTCGTACATCGCAGTGAAACGCGCCCGAATGTCGTTGTCCGCAATCTCGTCGCCGGACGACACGATGTCCTCCGCATTCCTGCCGAGCACTTTCAAGATGTCTTTCGGGCCGCTCTTGACCGCGGCGGCGAGCGCAGACGCGGCCTCTTCCGGTGTCTTGTAGGATTCCTGTGCGAGAGAGGCCGATCCGAGCAGCGCGAGCGCGAGGACGCCGGGTATCAGCGCACGGCTAAACGATTTCATGCCGGTCATGGCATCACCTCCGCAGGAATTTTCGCGCCGCCGGCGAGCCAGTCGCGATAGGTGCGGAACGCCAGCCCGAGTTTTTCGTAATGGACGCGCAGATAGCCGTCGCTGCCGCGGGTCACGGCAGCAGGCATCGCCTGCTCGACCTCCTGCGCCATCACGCCGACATAAGCCTTGTCGCTGCCGATATAGCTGAAGCGATAATAGCCAAGGCCGTTCGAAAGGTGCCCGAGCAGGACGATGTCATGCTTGAGCGCGATATCCGAGCGCCGGCCGCCGCCGCCACCGCCACGGAAGCCGCCTCCGCCGCCACCGCGCATCGCCATTCCGCCACCGCCGCCTCGGCCGGCAAAGCTTGGTCCGCCGCCGCCACCGCGCGGCATGCTCGCCATGCTGGCGCGGCCGCGTGCGGATGCTGCGGCCGCCGAGCGGCCGGAGGAAACGTTCATGGCCCCGCCACGATTGCCGCCGCCACGATTGGCCGCACCGCCGCCGGCGCGGTTCGCAGCCTTGGCGCGATCGCCACCGCCCTTGGTCGCACCTTTGGCACGATCACCGGCACCGGCACGATCGCCGCCGCCAGGCCGGTCGCGCGTCCCTGCGCTGGGGCGATCGCCCGCGCCCGGACGGTCGCCACGATTGCCGGCGCGATCCCCTGCGCGATCTCCTGCGCGATCCCCTGCGCGATCTCCTGGACCGCCGCGATCACCCGCACGATCTCCCGCCCGGTCCCCGACACCCTGGTCGGGGCGCAGCACCTGGTTGCCGTCACGGCCGCGGAAATCCATCCGGTCCGACACGCCGGCCTTCAGATTGTTGTTGCCGAAGCGCTGCTGAACATTGCTGTTGTTGTAGCGCACACCGCCGCGATGCGCCGGATTGTGCTGCCAGCCATTGCCGATATTCGTGGTGCGATGGTTGACATAGACGTTGCGGTTGCCCCAGTTGCAGCCGCCGCCCCAGTAATTGCCCCAGCGTCCGATCGCCCAGGCCGTGCCGAACGCGATGCCAGCCGCGACCACGCCGGCGCCGATATAAGACGGGTAGCCCCAATAATAGGGCGGATACTCCGCATAGGGCCAGCTGCCGTAGACCGTCGCCGGGTCGTAATACGGCACGTACATCGCCGCGGGATCGGCCTGCTGGATCACGACGACCTGCTTGCCTTCCTGAGACTGGACGCTGACCTTCTGCTGCTTGGTGGTGACGAGCTTCTTGTTGTCATAGGCCTTGTTGCGCAGACGCTGGATCGCGTCCATCACGTCGGGCTGCTGGGCGAGGAAGGCATCGCCCAGCTTCTTGGTCCAGTCGAGCTGCTCGCTCATCATCGCGAGGACATCGGCGGTGCTGGCCAGCGCCTTGACGCTGTCGTCCCAGCCCTGCTTTTCCACTTCCGTCTTCAGCGCATCGCCCTTCAGGCTCTTGCGCTCCTTCAGCCAGCGGTCGGCCTGCACCACCTCCAGCGGATAGGTCGAGGCGGCCAATACATTGGCGAGCAACTCGTCCGGATAAAGTGCGATCGGCGCGACGAGGGCCTCGAGTTGCTCGGGCTTCAGGAGCTCGGCCGCCGGTGCGGGCGGGCTGGCAGGCTGCGCCTGCGGCGCCGGGGCTGCAGGCGTCGTTGGGGTCTGCGCCATTGCGGCGACCGAAGTTGCCATCAACAGCGCCAGCGCCATCAGGGTCTTGCCGCAACGAAACATCACATCCTCCCTCGGACTTCAGTGCGGGAGGATCAAGCCGGGGCGCAAGCATTTGTTGATCGAGATCAACGAAACGAGGCAGTCGGGGCTGCTGCAGCGCAAGATCGAATAATCATTCGATCAGCTCGGCATCCAGCAGAAGCCGGTTCGGCACCGTCAGGCCGAGGGCCCTGGCCGTCTTCATGTTGATGACGAGCTCGAACCTGGTGGCAAATTGCACCGGAAGAGTGCTGATATCGGCACCGCGCAGGAGACGGTCGACATAGCCGGCGCCATCACGAAATTGCTGGGTCAGATCTGCACCATACGACATCAGCCCGCCATTCGACGCGTAGAAACGGACTGCGAAGATGGCGGGCACGCGCCGCTGCGCCAGCAATGCAATGGCCATCGTGCTGTGGGTTCCGAAGAAGCCGCCATCCGGCAGCACGACGAGGCCGCCGCCTGTGCGCGCCGCCGTCTCGATCGCTGCCGCGATCCCCGGACCGCTGCGAACGCTCGCACCGGCGATCTTGAGGCCGAGACGGCTTTCCATCTGGTGCGCCGCTTGAACATAGAACGGTCCGTAGGGTGCCGATTCCGGGTTGAACAGCAGGGCCGCATGGCTCATTCCCGGCACCATGTCCTTCAAAAGGCCGAGCCACTTCCCGCTCATCGAATGCTCATAGAGCGAAAAGCCGGTCAGATTTCCGGCCGGCCGGGCCAGATTGGCGACAAGCCCCGTCCCTACCGGATCGGAAAGCCCCACGAAGACGATCGGAATTCGTTGCGTTGCATCGCGCAGCGCACGTGTTGATCCCGTACTGGTCGAGAACAGCACGTCCGGCGCCGCGGCGACGAGCTCGAGCGCCTCCAACTTCTGGCGCGCGGGATCGGGGCCCGGCCAGCGCACCTCCAGGCGGTAGTTCTGGTTGGCGACCCAGCCTCGATCGGTGAGACCCTGCTGAAAGGCTTCCACGCGCATTTGCGCGCCGGGATCACCAGCGACATTGCCCGTCAGCACGCCGACGGCGGGCATTCGGTCCTGGGCTTTCGCCAGGACCGGCAATGCAGCGGCAGCACCAACCAGCCTCATGAAGTCACGACGTCTCATACGCCTCACGCTCGCCCGTCGTACTTGTCATGCGACCGAGAGAGAACGGCTTCAGCGCCGTGATGTTTGATCAAGATCAAGATACCGCCCGCTCAGCGAGCGGTCGGAAGCCTGATCGTGAACAGCGCGCCGCCCGCAGGCTGGTTCGCAGCGGCGATCGTGCCGTGATGGGCCTCGACGATGGTTCTGGCGATCGCAAGGCCCATGCCCATGCCGTGCGGTTTGGTCGTGAAGAACGGATCAAACAGGCTTGCGAGATCGGAGGCGGGTATTCCGGGCCCGGTGTCGGCGATCCTGATCTCGGCCTGATTGCCGGCAAGCTGGGTCGCGACGCTGACCTCCCGCTTTCCGGCCTCCGCATCGGAAATCGCATCCATCGCGTTGATGATCAGGTTGAGAATGACCTGCTGAAGCTGGACCGGATCTCCCTTGACGTGAAGGCCGGCCAGCGCCGGCAAATAGCTCAACGTGATCCGGCGTCCCTGAGCGAGGGCCTTCACCAGATCGATTGCTTCGCGCACTGTATCGTTGAGCTCGATGTGCTTGACCTCAAACGGGGTCTTTTTCAGAACGCTGCGCAGCCTACGGATCACCTCGCTCGCCCGTTGGTCGTCCCTTCTGATGTCGGCGAGGATCTGCTGAATCTCGACAAGGTCGGGCTGAGCGGCCCTGAGCATGAGCTGTGCAGTCTCCGCATTGGTCAGAATCGATCCGAGTGGCTGGTTCAGTTCATGTGCGATCGATGTGGTCAGCTCGCCAACTGCCGAGTAGCGGTTGACGTGGGCGAGTTCCGCCAGCCGCTGACGCGATTCGACTTCGGCGACGCGGCGCCGGCGACGCTCGTGCAGGAGCCCGCTGATGAGTCCGGTCTGGACCAGGAACACAGCCGAGATCATCAGCATCTGCCAGTGATAGCGCTGCCAGATACTCGGCTCGCGAAACAGAATGGTGCTTCCCTTGGGCAGGCGACTCTCGCTGATGCCCCAGCGCTGCAGCTCCCGCCAGTCGTAACGCGGCGCGGCGAAGGCGATCGGCTCATAATTGATGCTCGCCGGTTTCGCGCCGCCAAGAATGCCGATCGCGGCGCTGACGGTCCGCGACGTCGTTTCCCCAATCAAGTGCATCGGTCCCCCGACCGTGCTCTCGCCGAAGAACGGCTCCTGGTAGGAGAAGATCGGGGCGTTGGCGACGGCATGCAGGCTGCGCAGCGCCCAGTCGCTCTCATAGACCACTCCGGCCGCATCGACGGACATCAGCCCCCAGAACAGCGCGGTGTGAGACGGGAGCTTCGATGAGCGCTTCAGGATCTCCTCGAACGACAAATCCGAGTACCAAACGAGTTCGATCCGCTCCGCAAAAGGTTTCAGCTCCCGCTTCAGCTCCTCCGTCCAAAACCTCTCGAGCGGCGAAGCTCCGACCACGATCGCAACCGATTTTGTATCGGGCAGGACCTGAAGAATGTTGTCGAAGGCCGCGACAAAATCGTTGCGGACGGCCACTACGACATCGTTGTCGCAGAGGTCGGTGCGATTAATCAGCCGATGCTCGACCGCGGAGAGGATCAACGGTGCATCGGGGAACAGCCTGGCGCGATATTTCTGCGCAAAGCGGGCGGCAGGCGCGCCGATGCTCAAGACGATGTCCGGCACTGCACCTTGGTACAGCGAGTGTAGATATTCGACGAACGGCGCCTCGGGACCAGGGTTGTTGAAGCGCGCGGTGAGCAGTGCGTGCTCCTGGATATCGAGCGGCCAGGGCGATTGCCGCTCGAGCTCAGCCTTGATGTCGCGCGCATACTCGCTCCATGGCCGAAACTCGCGGCCGAAGGAATGCAGCACCAGCACACGCTTGAGCTCGCCGCGCCGGCTCCGCTCGACCGCACCGGCTTGCCCAGCCGAGAGGCACTCGGCCACGAGCAGGCCGAGACATAGGAGCGCGGCCACGAGCCGTGGCTTCAGCCGGTCTATGCACGCGCCCCCGCTCATGCTGCACCCTCACAGCTTACGGCAGCTGCTTTCCAGGCAATTCTAGCTGGAATCGCACCATACGGACAGCCCCCGACGCGGGCCTCAGCAGCGCGTGACGACGCGGCCATAGGCGCCCACGAGTTGCGCGCAGGACGGCGCATAATAGGCGCCGGCGGCCGAAATGGCAGGCGAGGACGACTTTCGGCGACCACGTCTCATCCGTCCTCTTCTCTCGTTCAATGCCCGCCGCTCAGCACGAGCGTCTGGATCGGCAGCAACAGCGCCTGGATCCGCAGCAGCAGCGCGTGCACGAGGCCGACGCCGTCGACGACGTGCAGCGCGATCTTCCGGCTGGTCGAGGTGTCCTTGGCCGAAATCTCCTCGTGATTGCTGGTGTAGGCGTTGACGATGCAGCTCGAGCCCGGCGTGACACCGTCGAGACCGCCCTTGTAGAGCGGCTCCAGGAAAACCAGGATCGTGCCGGGACGGACGGCATTCTGCGGATCGATGAGCTGCTCGCCGGTGCGAAACTGTCCGGCCGCGATGTAGTCCTGCACCGTCGTGATCACCATGGGGATGATGACCCAGGGTTTGGATATGCAGGTCGCTTCCGCCACCATGCCGGTCTTCATGACCTGCGCCTCGATCTGGCCGAAACCGGCCTGGAGCGCCTTGCGGCCCGCGCCCTCCGGAACGAGAACACCGGCCGGACGCATCAGCTGGTTGACGACATCGCCGGGGCGAACCAGGAACTGCTCGACGCGCCCGTCGACACCGGCACGCACATAGGTCTTGTCGAGATCGACCTGAGCCTGATCGAGCGTGGCTTCGGCGCTGGCCTTCTGGGCCGGCAGCAGAACCGAGACCTGCAAGGACGCCGACTGCTTCACCGCGGTCGCGGCGTCGATGCCAGACTGTCGCTGATCGACCAGCACCTGGAGCTTGTCGATGTCACGCTGCGGAACGATGCCGGGATTGCGGCGCTGGAGCTCGGACTTGACCTCGAGCTCGTCTTTGGCCTGCTGGTAGTTGGCCCTCGCTTCGCCGAGCTGCGCCTCGGCCTTGACCACGTCGGCCTGCGCCGTCTGCATGGCGGCATCGACTTCTGCCACCTTCCGCTTGGCGGTCTCGACCGCAGCCTTTTGCTTCGAGCTATCGAGCGTGAACAGCACATCGCCCTGTTTGACGGGCGCGGTGAAGCCGACTTTGACCTCGGCAACACGGCCCGAGCCTTCGGGCAGAATTGGCACGGTGCGGAAGTACAGCGTCGCCGACGATGTCGCCGGATGGAAGTAGAAGATCATGGTGATGAGCGACACCGTCAGCATCAGGCAGGCGGTGATGCCCCAGCGCAGCTCGTACCAGACCGAGAAGAAGGTGATTTCCTTCCCGAAGCGCTTGCCCTGGGCGTAGCGGCGGTACAGGTAGTCCGGAAGGATCGTGACGAGGGAGCAGATCAGCAGCTCAAGCATGACTGCGCTCCTTCTCCTTGGCGGGTCCCGGCTTGTCCGCGGGGGGCGGTGCGACGGCCGCCTCAGCCTGGACTTCCTCCGCATCGGAGGCCGGCGTCGCGTCGGCGATCTTCTCGACGGACCCGGCAATGCTGCGCAGCGGCGTGCCGAAATCCGGAAGATCGATCATTGCGAGGAGCAGTCCGGCGATCCAGAAGATGTGCATGTGCGTGAACAGCGAGATCAGGCCGAGCACGGCGACTAACTCGAACTGCAGTTTATGCGTTTTGTGCGCCATCCGCTCGGGCAGGCTGTGCAGTTTCCAGTAGAGCGTGCCGACCCAGAGCACGGCCCCAATCAGGAATACGCCCATCACCACCATCAGCGTATCGGTCCCGCTCCCCGGTGCGAGATAAAACGGCAGATGATGCGGTGCCATCGGATGAAGCTGCTCGCTCAAACGTCTCTCCCGGTCAAAACGTCCATGGGCGGCACTGTGTTCGGGTATGTTCGCGTTTGTTTGATTTGAGTCAA
Organism: Bradyrhizobium sp. NBAIM08; assembly: GCF_020193935.1. Taxonomy (NCBI): domain Bacteria; kingdom Pseudomonadati; phylum Pseudomonadota; class Alphaproteobacteria; order Hyphomicrobiales; family Nitrobacteraceae; genus Bradyrhizobium; species Bradyrhizobium sp. NBAIM08. Next base: position 136,773 of record NZ_JADYVR010000002.1, read on the forward strand.
GGGAACACGTCAGGGCCAACCCTAGCGTCAGCCGCATGCTGATTGGACAACCATCAGGAGCCGCCCGCCATGCCCGGCCTAGACGATCTCATCCCCAGCGCAGCCCAGATTCGTAAGGAAGCCGCCCTCAAGGAAGCCGAAAAGGCGGAGGAATATGTGCGCCTTGCCGCCGCGGCCGAGGCGGAGAAGCGCGCCTTGATCGAGCGCTTGAGCAAGCCCTCGGGCAAGACCGAGGAGGAGAAGATCAAGCTCGCCTCGACCGTGATCCAGCGCGCGGTGCGCAACGGCCTCACGGAAGTGCTGGTCTATCGCTTCCCCAACTCGCTCTGCACGGACAAGGGCCGCGCCATCAATCAGATGGAGAAGGGCTGGGAGAACACCCTGACCGGAATTCCCAAGGAGATCTTCCAGCTCTGGACCGATTACCTGAAACCGCGCGGCTATCGCATCGCCTATCAGATCATCGATTTTCCGGGCGGCGTGCCCGGCGACATCGGCGTGACCATTTCCTGGGACGATTAGCAACAGGTGGGATCGGCATGGCGAAGGACGGCCCTGCGGAGCGGATGAAGCGGAAGGATTACGAGAAGGAGCTCGAGAAGCTCCAGGTCGAGCTGTGCCATCTCCAGGACTACGTGCGGGAAAACAAGCTCCGGGTCATCGTCCTGTTCGAGGGTCGGGACGCCGCCGGCAAGGGCGGCACGATCAAGGCGATCACCGAGAAGGTCAGCCCGCGCGTGTTCCGGGTCGTCGCCCTGCCCGCGCCGTCCGACCGCGAGAAGACACAATTGTTCTTCCAGCGCTACATGGAGCGATTTCCGGCCGGCGGCGAGATCGTGATCTTCGACCGGAGCTGGTACAACCGCGCCGGTGTCGAGTACGTCATGGGCTTCTGCACCCCCGCCGAGCACGAGCGTTTCCTCAACCTGTGCCCGCAGATGGAGAAATACGTCATCGACGGCGGCATCATCCTGATCAAGATCTGGCTCGAGGTCGGCATGGACGAGCAGGAGCGCCGTTTCAAGGCCCGCATCGACGACCCGGTCCGACAGTGGAAGCTCAGTCCGATGGACCTGGAATCCTTCCGTCGCTGGTACGATTATTCGCGCGCGCGCGACCTGATGCTGAAGAAGACCAGCACGAAGGATGCGCCCTGGAACATCGTCCGCTCTGACGACAAACGAAGGGCGCGGCTCAACTGCATCGCGCACCTTCTCGGCGCCATCCCCTTCAAGCGCATCAAGAAGGACAAGATCAAACTGCCGAAGCGCTCCGACAAGGGACGCTACAACGACCAGGCCAGCCTCAAGAAAATGAGTTTCGTCGCGCAGCGCTATTGAGCAGCGTCAGGCCGCTAAAGCGCGATGCGATTGGAATGAATCGTCATCGCGCTTTAGGTTGTTGTTTGAGCATGTTCTATTCGGAAAACCGCTACGCACTTTTCCGGATCATGCCCTAGGGGCCCGACGCTGCCGTCGATCGCTCAATGGCCATACGACCCCTTCAACTCGATTTCAGGCGGATCGTGACGCCACCGACTGCAGCCGATACTTCCGCGCCGACCCGCGGGCCGCTGAGCTGGAGGATCACGCCATTGCTGTTTTGCAACTGAACGGCGCCGGCACCTGCGGCGATTGCCCCACCCGCTCCTCCCACGGCATAAGAGCCTTCGATCGACGCCGGCCCCTTTAGATTGAGCGCGCGGCCGACGAACTTCGTGGTCGACGCTCCGATGGTGAGGCCCACGCTCATGCCAGACACCGTGAATGGGTATTTCTTGCCCCGGTAGACCAGAACGCCCTCACCGCCACCGGCGCCGACGATGAAGCCACCCTTGGTGAAGACGACCGCGACCTGGCCGGTGTCGGCACGCGCGGACGTGCTAAAGCCGGCAACAGCGGCGAGCGAAGCGACCAGGACGGCGCCGAAGGACAGTTTTCTCATGACGTTTTCTTCCCCTTATTGAGCCAGGATCATCGCGAAGTAGCCGAAGATGGTGAGAAGGATGCCCGAGACGGCATAGCCGACCGGGAATCCGATCCAGGGCACGGAGCTCTGGATCTCGACCGCAGCCTCGCGGCACGGGCCGGAATGCGAGCGCGCGCCGGCAACGCCGCCCATCAGAACCGCCGGATTGATCTTGAAGACGTGGTATCCGATCGCCCACACAATGAACGGCGGGATCGTGCACGCGATGAAGCCGACGATGAAGATCTTGAGCGCGACCGCGCCGGTGAGCTGAGCCAACAGGCCGGCGCCGGCATTGACCCCGACGATCGCGACGAACACAACGAGGCCGAGATCCTCAAGCACGTTTCGCGCCGCGTTCGGCGTATTGCCGAAGAAGCGCAGCCGCGACACGACCGAGGACACGATCACGCCGGACAGCAACAGCCCGCCGGCATTGCCGAGACCGACCTTGGCACCGAAGGCGGGGAATTCGATCATGCCGATGAGGAAGCCGATGATCATGCCGACCGACAGGGTCAGCAAGTCGGTCGAGGTGTTGGCGCGCGCGATGCGGCCCCACATCTCGCCGAGCTCGTTGACCGCCGACTTCAGGCCGACCACCGAGACGATGTCCATGCGCTCCAGCTTGGTCTTGAGACCGGCCGGGATCTGCACCCCGCCCCGCTCGACCTTGGTCACCTGCAGCTGGCCGGCGATGGCCGTGTCGCGGAAGGACTCGAAGGTCCGCCCGACGACGTCCTTGTTGAAGACGACGATTTCCGCCTGGTCCATGGGTATACCGAGCGTCTTGGCATCGGCGACCTCCGGACCAATCAGGCCCATCTTCTCAGTCAGATGCTCGGTCGATCCGCCCAGCGCGACGATATCGCCCTTCTGCAGCACGAGCTCGGGATCAGCCCCCTGCGGCTCACCATTGCGCCCGACATTGACGATACGGTACTCGGGATTGACCGTGCGGAATTTGGCGATGCTCATCCCGATCGTCGCAGGATTCTCCAGCCGGTAGGCCCGCAGACCGAACTGACGGTAGCCGGTCAGGGCGCCGCCTTCGAGATCTTTGACGCCGAACTCCTGCTCATACTTCTTGGCGGCGGCCTTGGCATCGACGCCCCACCAGCGCGGCAGGTATTTGCAGATCAGGATGATGCCGACGGTGCCCCAAATGTAGGTAATACCGTAGGACAAAGCGATCATGCCGGAGGCATCCTCGGGCTTCATCCCGGCAGGCAGTTTCACGACTCCCGACGTGACGGCCTGCTCGGCCGAGCCGATCGCCGCCGACATGGTCTGCGATCCCGCCAGCATTCCGCCAGCCGCACCGGGCGGCAATGCGAAGAGCTTCGCCCCAAGCACGACGAGGGTCAGGCCGATCACACTCGACACCACCGCGAGGAACAAGAATTTGATCCCGTCGCCCCGCAGGCTGTTGACGAAGGACGGACCTACGCGCAGGCCGACGCCGTACATGAAGAGATAGTAGAACAGGCTCTTGGCGAAGTTGTTCAACTCCAGCTTCACGCCATAGCTGGATGCCCAGACCGAGATGCCCGCGCCGACCACGATGGCACCGGCGACCATGCCGAGGCCATAACCCTTGATGCTGGCTCGGCCGATATAGACGGCGAGACCGACCACGAAGAACAGCAGCAGATACGGGTACTGCTGCAAGAACTGGAAAAATGCCTGCATGTTCGTCCCCTCCCGACCTATGACGCGGCCTTGAGCTTCGGCTGGGCGCTGGGCTTTGGCCTGCCGAGCTTGGCCAAGGCTTCCGTCCGTACGAGTTTCAGCCCTTCCTTGGCGTCGTAGCCGTGGATCTCCTTCACATCGAGCTTGCGCATGAAGTCGATCGTCTCCTGGGTGATGACCTGGCCGGGCACCATGATCGGGAAGCCCGGCGGATACGGGATCACGAAGTTGGCCGAGACGAGCTCGGGCCCGGCCTTCAGTCGCCGGTCGATCTCGGGATCGTTGAGGCGGATGTGCTCGCAGCCGGCGACGTCATAGGCCGCGTAGAAGCCGCTGCGGATGTCACCTTCATTGGTCTTGGTGCCGGCATCGCCGCGGAAGCTCGGGTGGAAATGCGAGAAATTCGGCAGATCGGGCACGTCCTTCATCAGGCTCGTCACCCGTGCCTCGAAGGTCTTCCGCGCATTGGCACCGCCCTGGGCAAGGCCGCGGTCGATCTCGCCCGCGATCTCGGCGAGCACGCGGACGAGATGGGCGACGTCGCTGCGGGTGTTGTTGATGTTGGACTGGACCAGGACCGAGTTGCGCGAGGTCTTGTTGACCTGGATGTTGTACTCGTTGGCGAGAATGCCCTTGAACTGCGTGCCGTCATAGCCGGCCGTGCCGCATACCAGCGTCATGCGGGTCGGGTCGAGGCAGAACTCGTCCTCGTCCAGGCTCTTCAGCGTGTTCGCCCAGTTGACGCCGGGGGCGAGGAAGTCGGTGAAGCCGCTCTGGCGGTACTGCGCCGGCACCATGGCGTCGGCACCGAGGATGCGGAAATATTTCGAGATCAGCGGGTTGTTGTTGACCGCCTGGCGGATCGCGAACGCGATCTCGATCGCATTGGCGACGAGGCCATAGCCCTCCAGCTCCATCTGCCGCCGTGAGATGTCAAGGCTCGCGATCAGCTGCTGGTTCGGGCTTGTCGAGGCGTGGGTGAACACCGCTTCCTTGAACTGCTGCTCCACGGTGTGGAATTCGACGTCCTTGACCGAGAGCATCGAGCCCTGGCGGATCGCCGACATCGACTTGTGGGTCGAGTTGGTCTGGTAGACGCGCAGCCGGATCTGTCGGGGGTCCGGGATCAGCCGGGTCTTGAGCAGCACCTCGTCGGACGGGTTCTTGCCGAGCTCGGCCTGCTGCTTCTCATAGGCCGCGACCGACTTGGGATCGCGCATCCATGCCTCGATCTCGTTGGCCGCGCCAAGTCCGGTGCGGCGGCGCAGGAATGGCGAGAAACGCGCGAAGCCGAACCAGGCTTCATCCCACAGGAAGATCAGATCGGGCTTGATGGCGAGGCATTCCTCCATCACCCGCCGTGTGTTGTAGATATGGCCGTCGAACGTGCAGTTGGTGAGGTCGACCATCTTGACGCGGTCGAGCCGGCCATCGGCCTGGGCGCCCAGCAGCGCCTGCTTGATGGTCTTCAGCGGCACCGCGCCGTACATCGAATATTCCGTCATCGGGAAGGCTTCGACGTAGAGCGGCTGCGCACCGGCCAGCACCATGCCGTAGTGATGCGACTTGTGGCAATTGCGGTCGACAATCGCGATGTCGCCGGGCGCGAGCAGCGCCTGCACCGCCATCTTGTTGGACGTCGATGTGCCGTTGGTAACAAAGAAGACGCGGTCGGCGCCGAGCGCCCTCGCCGCCTTCTCCTGCGCCTTCTTGATGTTGCCGGTCGGCTCCAGCATGCTGTCGAGACCGCCGGTGGTGGCGCTGCTCTCGGCCAGGAACAGGTTCGGGCCGTAGAACTCGCCCATGTCCCGGATCCAGTCGGACTTGAAGATCGACTTGCCGCGGGCGATCGGCAGCGCGTGGAAGGTGCCGATCGGACGCTGGGCGTATTTCTTGAGATTGTCGAAGAACGGCGTGTCGTAGCGATCTTGGATGCCTTCGAGGATCGATAGGTGGAGTTCCAGCAGCTCTTCAACGGAATAGAAGATGCGACGGACCACATCCGCCTCGGGATTGCCGGCGAGCTCCTCCACGTCGCGGTTCGAGATCATGTAAAGGTCGAGCTCGGGCCTGACGCGCTTGATGATCTGGGCGAGCCGCAGCGCCGAAGCGTCGGTTTCGTCGTTGAGACCGGCCGAGGCCATGATCGAGCGCAACACCGGTGCATCGTGCCGCGAACGCAGGCCAAAGCCCTCGTTGATGATGACGGCTCCGATGTTCGGATTGAGCATCGTCGCACAGAAAGCGTCCTCCAGGCTGCCGACGATCACAGGTTCATAGATGAACGCGTCGACCGGGCGCCGCAGCTTGCGCCATTCCGCGGCCAGCGCCGGCCATTGGCTGGAAGATACGCCGGTGACGATCAGGGTTTCGAAATACGGCCTGCGCGCGCTGTGCGCGCCAAAGGCCGGCGGCGCCAGCTCGGGCGCATCGCCGTTGCCGTCGTCCTTGGGGCTCCAGTCACCGGCATGTTGGCGGAAGGATCGCGTCGCCAGTGCCTGGGCAATTCTCGTCGCAAGGGCGAACGATGATGCACCGTCGCCGGCGACTGCTGCTTCCCGCAGCGCCGCCATGAGGTGCGGACCGGGATAGCCGTGAAATTCTTCGATGATTGAAAGATCGGCCAACGCCGCGTCATAGGCTGTGCGATTGCCGACGCGCGCCCAGGTCTTTGCTGCTTCCACAAGGTCGCGCCAGTCGTCTGCCCGCGCGCCCGGGCCGGAAAAGAACTGGTCGATACGCTTCTGTGCGGGCTTGGCGTCTTTGGACATCTCTCTCTCCCGATCCTCTAAAGGTGATGCGGATCGTGGGAGCGGCGCGGCTCGCTCCATTGATCCAAGTCAACGGTCGCGTGCATTCTGCGGGCCGACGCCGTGCCGTTCGCAGCGCAACACGAAAAGATCAGGCCGTTCGTTGTGCGACGCTCACCTGATCATTGGCGCGCTCATCTCCCCTCCTGCGAACGTAGCGCTTCGCAGCGCAGCAGCACGATCAACAGCGCGACGACCGGCGGGCCCAGCGCGAGATCGGGGACGCTCTTGGTTGCAAAGGCTCCGGCGGCGGCACCGAAGCCGAACACGACGCACAACGCGATGAAAATGCCCGAGCGGCGCAGCGTTCCGAGTGGTGCGCCGCCTGCTGCGACTGCGAAGACGTTCTCGATGGCCTGACGCATGTTGCTGGTGATCATCACCGTGCTGCACACTGTGCCTTCGACCTTGACGAACATTGCGGCCTGCATCGCTGCCACGGCGGAAATACCGAGCGTTCCAGCCAAATCGGGCAACCTATTGTGCAAGATGCCGATCGCTATCAACAGCAGGATCTCGATCAACGTACTGACCGCGCTGGCCCGCTCGCCCGTTGCGCGGCGCAGCCAAGCTGCGAGCACGATGCCGACCGCGAACGCCAGGATTGGCGGCACGAAGTGCAGCGCCTTCGCCCAGTTGCCCGCCATCGCGTGAATCCACAGGAAGATCAGGTTGGCGGTCTGGGCATTCGCCAACACGCCGTGGATGATCCAGGTATAGGCGTCGATATAGCCGCCGACAAAGGCGAGCAGCAGCACGATCTCGACTGTCTCGTCGCGGCGGATCGCACCGGTTGTGACGTTCAGGGTACTCATGACGGCAATATGGGCTGTCGCGAACATTCCATCGCGTCATAGCCGCCGCCACGTCGCCGCGAAGGCTTGATCTGGATCAAGCAACATCTCGCCGCCGCCAATCAAATCGCGCCAAAGCGCCGGGGGAATGCCATGGAAACCGTCAGGTGGATCATCGCCACCGCACCGGAAATATTCCTGCTGCTCGCGATCGCGATCGGTACCATCCTCGGCCGCATCAGGATCCGCGGCTTCTCGATCGGAACCACCGCCTGCATCCTGATCGTCGCCGTGCTGATCGGACAGCTCGGGAGCTTCACGTTCCCGCCGATCCTCCGGGCGATCCTGTTCAGCCTGTTCGTCTTTACGATCGGTTACCGTTCTGGACCGGAATTCTTCGCCTCGCTGAGCGTGCGGACCTTGGCACAGGTCGTGCTGGCGTTGGTGATCGGCGCCACGGGGCTCGCGCTCGTGCTCATCTTCGCGCGTGTCTTCACGTTGGATACGGGGACAGCGGCAGGACTGACGGCAGGGGCGCTGACGCAATCCTCGGTGATCGGCACCGCATCCGGCGCGCTGGCGCAGCTCGGCCTGCCGAGCGACGTGCTGAAGCAGCAGGAAGCCAACATCGCGGCGGGCTATGCGGTGACCTACGTGCTCGGCTACATCCTGACGCTCCTGTTCGTGCCATTCGTCGCGCCGCGGCTGATGCGGATCGATCTGAAGGCGGAGGCGAAGAAGCTCGAGGCGGAGCTCGCGGGCGGTACGCCGCCAAAGACGGAAAACCTGTCCTATCGCAAATTCCAGGCCCGCGCCTATCGCGTCTCGGCCGGCGCAGGTCGTACCATCGGTGCTATCGAGGCGGAGATCGGCGGCCGCACGGTCGTAGAGCGGATCGTGCGCAGCGGGGCCGACATCAAGCCGCAGCAGGACGCCGTGCTCGAGGCCGGCGACGACATCGTCATCGCCGGTCCGACCGCCGCGATCGTCGCGGCCAAGCCGATCCTCGGGGCCGAGATCGACGCGGGGGAACTGCTGCGCAACCTGCCCGGCAATGTGATCGAAGTGCTCGTTGAAAACCGCCAGCTGCACGGCCGCTCACTGCGCGAAATCGTTGATCGGCTCGGCGACAATGCACGCGGCGTATTCCTGCGTGCGCTGACGCGCATGGGGCGGGAGGTGCCGCTCGGTCCCGATACGCGCGTCTATCTCGGCGACGTCATGACGCTGGTCGGCAGCACCGGCAATATCGCGCGGGCAACGGCGCCAGTGGGACACGCTCTGAATACGAGCGACCGCACGGACATCGCCTTTCTCGCTGCCGGCATCGCAGTGGGTCTTCTGGCCGGCCTTGCCAGCTTCAAAATCGGCACTGTCGCATTGACACTCGGTGGCGGCGGCGGCGCGCTGATCGCCGGGCTCGTCTGCGGTTGGTTGCGTTCGCGCAGGCCGGGCATCGGCGCAATGCCGCCCGCGGCGCAGCAGACCCTGAGCGACATCGGCCTCGGCGGCTTCATCGCGGCGATCGGACTCGGCAACGGCCTTGCCGCCTGGTCGGCGATCCAGGCGCACGGTCTGTTGCTGGTCGGCATGGGCATCGTCGTCACGCTGGTCCCGATGACGGTGGGAACGCTGGTTGCCTATTATCTGCTGCGCATGAATCCGGTCGTGACCTGCGGTGCGCTCGCCGGCGCCATGACGGTCGATGCCGCCGTCACCGGCGCCTGCGACGTTGCCGAGAGCCAGACGCCGGTGCTCGGCGTCGCCGTCCCCTACGCGGTCGGCAATGTCGTCCTCACGGTGCTCGGCCCGATCGTCGTGGCCGCAACCTATTCAGGTTGAGGGAGGCCCGGATGCGACGCGGACCTGCATTGCTCCATTTTTTCGCGATCACCTTGCTCAGCCTTTTCGTGGCCGCATCGCCCACGCACGCCGCGGACGAGGTCCGCATCCAGGAGGAAATCTGGGCGCTGCCCCTGCCGCTGCCGATGTTCGCCTATCTGGTGCGCCCGGTCGGCGACGGTCCGTTCCCGCTCGTCATCATGAATCACGGTGTCTCGCTCGACGCGACCCAGCGCAGCCTTTTCCCTCTGGTCGAATTTCGCGACGCCGCCAAATGGTTTGCGAGGCGCGGCTATCTCGTGGTGGCCCCGGTGGGCAGCGGTTATGGCGCGCAGGCAATCGACATCCCCGAACGCGGAATGTTCGGCCCGTTCTTCTCGAAAATCGGGAAGTGCGCCAATCCCAATTTCCGTGATGCCGGCCTCGCGGTCGCCCAGGTCGATCTCTGGATCATTGACTATCTGGCCGCCGAGAAGCGGATCATCCCGAAGGACGTGATCGTGGTCGGCCAGTCCGCCGGCGGCTGGGCCTCGATCGCCTTGTCGAGCGTGAACCCGCCACAGGTGAAGGCCATCATCGTCTTTGCCGGAGGCCGCGGCGGACGCGTCGACGGCAAGCCGAACAACAATTGCGCGCCCGACCGACTGGTCGAGGCCACCGCCGATTTCGGCCGCACATCGCGCGTGCCGATGCTGTGGATCTACACCGGGAATGACACGTATTTCGGTCCCGACCTATCGAAGCGCATGCACGCTGCCTTCATCGGCGCCGGCGGCCGGGCCGAATATCACCTGATGCCCCCGTTCGGCAACGAGGGACATTTCCTCCTCGGTTCGCCAGACGCGGTTCCGCTCTGGTCGCCGTTGGTGGCGAAGTTTCTCGACGCGCAGAACTGAGTCCGGATCTCGGAGTTGCAGCGATGGCCCGTGCTTTTGATTGTCTCTCTGGTCTCCTGATGGTTGCAGCCGCCGGAGTCGCGACGGTCTTGGCTGTCGCTTCGCTCAAGGCGGCGCAAGCGGAAAAGTCCTCCGAGGTCGCAACACGCGGCCAGCGCGACGCCAGCGACATCAGCTATGGCAGCTGGCAAAAATTGTGCTTCAAGGCCGGCGGCGCGCCGTCCCTCTGTCGAACCTCGATCACTGGCCGGTTCGCGACCGGGCAAACAGCCGTGCGCATTGATCTGATCGAGCGGGAGGACGCGCCCACCGCCCGCCTGCAACTTTTCGTGCCGGTCGGAATGTACCTGCAGCAAGCACCGAAACTGGCCGTCGACCATGGCGCCGCGTTCCGCATTCCTTATACCTGGTGTCTCACCAATTTATGCGTCGCGGCGGACGTCGTGACGCCAAAAATCATCTCGGAGATGGAAAACGGTCAAACGCTTCTGCTCGAACTCGTCGACTCCAATCTTCTTGCCGTGACGACTTCGATTCCGCTCGCGCAATTCGGTTCCGCCCATAAGGGGGCGCCGACCAGGACACTCGAGCAATATGTCGACGAATGAGGGCCGGCGCGGAGCTACAAGGCGCGGGCGCGCTGGACGGATTCGATCAAGGACTGCGCCGCAAAGGGCTTGATGAGATAGGCGATGCAGCCCGAGGCAATCGCGGCCGAGCGGTTTGCCGGGCTGTCATTGCCGGTGACATAGATCACGGGTGCTTCGATGCCCTTCTCGGTCAGGCTTTGCCGCACCTCGATGCCGGACCTTGCACCCAGATTGATGTCGAGGATGATGCAGATCGCGGTGTGGAACCTGTCATGATCGAGCAAGGCCCCTCCCGTGTCGAACAGGGTTGTGGCGAAGCCGTATCCTCGCAGCAGCCTGTCCATGCTGGTCCGCATGGACGGATCGTCATCGACGACGAAGACGGACTCGCGCAGGAGCAAGGCGATTGCCTTTCCGGAAAACGACAGTGGGATATCGGATACGACAGCTCCGCGCTTTCGCGTGTGCCTATGTGCATTATTGCACATAGCTCGTCGTGCACTGTCAACACGCCCTTGCATTGTCCTTTGGGACAGGCACGTTCGAGGGAACCGCGCGCCTTTTCAGAGCCGTCAGCGTTCGTCCGGATCGAGCATTCCGAGACGCTCTGCGATCGAAACGAGTTCCGCCAGCGAGCGAACCTGCATCTTCTCCATCACTTGATGGCGGTGCGCCTTCACGGTGCGCTCGGTGGTCCCCAGCTCATGCGCGACCTGCTTGTTGATCCTGCCGCGCACGATCAGATCGAACACCTGTCGCTCGCGCTGCGTCAGCGTGGCCAGATGACCACGAAACGCATCCAGCCTGCTGGCCTGGGCGCGCGCCGTCCGCTGACTAGCCAGCGCGCGCTCGATCGCTTCGAGCAATTGTTCGGAGGATATCGGTTTGGTCAGGAAGTCTTCCGCACCTGCCTTGATCGCGCGCACGGTCGTCGGCGTGTCGGCATGACCGGTCAGGAAGACGATGGGCAGCATCGACCCCGCCGCAGCCAACCGCGCCTGCAGGTCGGGACCGCTCAGGCCCGGAATCCGCACGTCGAGCAGGATACATCCCGCCTGCCCGTCATCCGGCGCCGAGTCCAGGAGCTCCAGCGCCGAGGCGTAGGTCGCGACCTCGTATCCCGCGAGCTTTAGCCGGCGCTCGATCGCGGTCCGAAACGACTCGTCGTCGTCAACAACGTGAACAAGGCCTGGCAACTTCCTACCTCTCGCCCAACTTGATCAGGACGCTCGACGTCCTTGTCGTTCTTCAAAGCGATTTTCTCGTTTGAAGGTCGGAATATCTGCTTCGCAATATGTCGCATCTTCCCTGCGGTGGAGGATTCTCATCCAGCGCAGCAATCACCAGTGCTGTCCTTTGGTACACTGAACCTTGGGACAATGGATAAGAATACTTCCTTGGCCGAAAATCAACTTCGGCGGGAGTGGGATAGCGCGGCGCATTTCCGGCAAAGTATTTCGTCTGACAGACCAATTCGGCGGAAAGCTGAGGAGTTGGCCTATGTTCGTTCGCATCACGACGGATTCCACGCTGCGTCCCAATACCCTCCGCGACCTCGGCATGGCATCTCATTCAAATGCCCTGGTCAATTTAAGCGAATTTTCCTACCGAAAAGGCTCCGAGATCTACGGCGAGAAGGAGCCGGCCGAGTATGTCTACCAGGTCAAATCCGGCGCGGTGCGTAGCTACAAGCTGCTGTCGGACGGGCGCAGGCAGATCGGCGCATTTCACCTCGTCGGCGACATTTTCGGGCTCGAGAACGGCAGCGAGCACCGCTTCACGACGGAAGCCATCGTCGACACCACGGTACGGCTGATCAAACGCCAAAGCCTGGAAATCGTGGCCGAGAGCGATGCCATGGTAGCCAGAAACCTGCTCAGCATGACCACGAACAACCTCCAGCATGCTGAAGACCACATGCTGCTGCTCGGCCGCAAGACCTCCCTGGAGCGCGTCGCCGCATTCCTGCTCGAAATGGACAAGCGCCTGACGGCTGCCGGCGTCATGGCGCTTCCGATGTCCCGACGCGACATTGCCGACTATCTCGGCCTGACGCTGGAGACCGTCTCGCGGGCTTTGTCGCGGCTGCATGAACTCGGCGTGCTCGGCTTCATCGGCAACACCCAGCGCCAGATCGTGCTGCTCGACCGGCACCAGCTCGCAAGCCTCGATCTGCAGCCCTGAGCCGGCGAAGGCCTGTTCACGTTCCGCAATGGTCGAGATTGACCGAGGCGACAGCATCAGGTGCGTGGCAGGTCCGCACCGGGTCTTTCCGTGAGTCCGAGATGGTCGAGCGTCTTGAGCAAGACTTCGAACAGAATGGCGGCGGACCAGCCGAACAGCAGAACACCGTTCATAGCGGTCAGCGGGCCGAGCAGCCGCCATTCGCGCACCGGCGTGATGTCGCCGTAGCCGAGCGTGGTGTAGTTGACGAACGCGAAGTAGAGCATGTCCGCGTCGGCGGTCGCCGCGTGCACGATATGATAGGTCGCCGCCCACATCAGAATTTCGATCATGTGGGCGATCTTCAACACGACGGCGATCGTGATCATGACGCTCATGAGGTGCAATCGCGGCCGCTTGGTATGGCGCGGGACGGCACTGCGGGCCACCGTGACGGCCACCACCGTCACGAGCGCGTGGATTCCGATATTGATCACGCTGACGAGCGTGCCGACAAGGAATTGGAGCATCATCGGGGTGAAACACACCTCATTTTAGCCTAGGCCAAGCGTGCCTCGATGGTTTCCTTTGCGACAACGGTTTCCTGATCGACCTGCGCTGACGCAGCGCGGTCGATTCCTGTCCATGCGGTCGCGAGCTCCCACGCCACCGACAGGATGATCGGCCCAATGAACAGTCCGATGATTCCATGCGCGAGCGTACCACCAATGACCCCGATCAGGATGACCAGCGTCGGCGTCGTCAGGCCCCGCCCCATGAGGAGCGGCTTCAGCACGTTGTCGAGCAGACCGACGACGACCAGATAGACAGTCAAGAGCAGGGCGACGGTCACGTCCTTGTCCACCCATATCCAGACCAGCACGGGGAAAAGAACGGGGCCGGCGCCGATTTGGACAATCGACAGCAAGAGCACGACGACCGCGAGCAGTCCCGCGCTTGGGATCTCTGCGAGCTTGAAGCCGATGCCCGCCAGCAAGGCTTGAAGGATAGCGACGCCGATAATGCCCTGCGCGACGGCGCGTATGGTTGCGCCGGCGAGCTCGAGAAAGTGCTCGCTCCGGCCGGGCACGACGCGCAACAGGAAGCCGCGCAGCGCGGCGACGAGCTGCGCGCCGTGCGGGAGCAGAAAGCCCGCGACGATCACCGACAGCAGGAATTGGAGCATGCCAATTCCGGTGTCACCGGCAAACGACAGCATCACTCCGGCGAGCGGTTTCAAGTACGGCGCCACCTCGCGCAGCGCCGCACGGATGTTCGTGTAGGCCTCGTTCCAGATCGCGTAGAGCTGAGGACCGATCAACGGCCAGCTCCTGATCTGCTCCGGTGCGGCCTGGAGCGCGAGATCGCCACTGCCGATCTGGGCCGCAAGGTCCCGGATCCCTTCGACTGCACTGAGGCTGAGCCACGCGGCGGGACCGATGACGATGCCCAGCGTGATCAGGGTGAGAACGGCTGAGGCTATCCGGGGACGGCCACCGAGGCGTTGGGCGAGCCAGGCGAAGACGGGATGAAATGCCACCGCCAACACGGCGCTCCAGCTCAGGATCGGCACGAACGGCCGGAGGACGAGAAATGTCCAGAAGATCAGCAGCCCGAGCAAGCCTAGCCGGATCACGAGTTGGACAATGTCCTCCGCGGACAGAAGCTGGCGAAGCGTTTTCAAGGGTCGTTGCCTCCAGGCCGACGGACCGCTGCTGAAAAGCTAGCGGGGCGGCCCGCCGAGGAGGCTTGATCCAGATCAAGCCAGGCGATCGGTCACCTAGCGAGATCGGCAACAGGCGCGCAGCCAGTTGCGTCTCGGCGCAGATTGCGCGGTCCACCGCCCGCGAGTGAGAATGCCCCGGTGCTGGACGTGAGCCAGCAGTCGTGAAGTTGACGCCGACGAACGGATTGATCTCGACATAGCTCCGACCGACGGCAAAGCCCATGATCTCGATTGCTGTGCCTGTCTGGAGGCTAATGGCGGGTACGGCCGAGCTATATCGGCCGCTCCGCCCGGCGGCCTGTTCTTTCTGGTCACGACCAAGAGGGCCAGGCTCTGGAGGTATCGGCCGGCTTTCATTCCTTCGATTCGGACTTGGCGCTCAGGACGACCCGATCAGAGAGTGCCTTTTGGAACTTTATTCCAACGCCTTCGCCGGAATTTGGGGGGATCCCGAGAGGCAATTTGGGGGGTACAAGGCCCCTACCCCTCCATATCCCCAGCCGCTCCGGACCACGGCGGAAGTGGCAGAACAGAACGAGACGTTGAAACCCCTGATTTTTCAGTGGCTTACCCCTAGGGCTTGCTTAGTTCTGGAGTGTTTTGAAAGGCTTGGAAACAGCCTGATGGCTCCCCGGGCTGGATTCGAACCAGCGACCATCCGATTAACAGTCGGATGCTCTACCGCTGAGCTACCGAGGAAAAGGGCGAACCGTTCGTTCGCGCGCGGCTGCGTATAACAAAGCCGCTTGCGCTTGCAAAGGACGAATTCGTCATCATCCGCAACGCGCTCGGACGGACCTGGAATGGCCGCTCCTCCGGCCGGGACCGGGCGAGGATTATTCCGCCAGGAACGAGGTGGTCTTGGTGCCGGGGTCGTAGCGCAAGCGGAGCGCGGTGAGCTTACAGAGATTGACGTTCTTCCACAGCACCGACTCGTCATAGTTCTTCCAGTCGACCCGGATGTTCCAGACGCAGCCTTCATCGTCGTCGTCGAACTCGACATAAGTGCTGGCCTGGTTCTGCAACACCTTGTCGAGCTCGTTCTCCCACTCGTCCAGCCCGTCATCCGGCGCGTTGAAGCCTAGGAACTTGATGGCATAGCCGGTCTCGTTGACCACGGTGACGTTGCGGGCATCGGCCGCAAGCGACGGCGCGGCGGCGATCGAAAGGGCGATCGCGATCAATCCGGACAGAAAATGCTTCATCTGAAAATCCTCCGATCAAAACAGGCCTCGGCGACCGGCATGGATCGGCGCGGGCGCCGCGGCAGGGAAATGCGTTGCCTGGAGACACGTCCGGAGCGCGATCGCCTGTTCAAGACACGATCGATCTGCACTCCGGGACGGCTGCGCGACGCGAGACGCGCCCAACCTGTTTATCGTTTCGAATTCTCAGCAGCAATGAACCGGCATTCATAGATCGGCAGAGTTTGTTTTCTCCGGTACCGGCACCGGTACGGCCGCGCCATTGCTCTTGCCCGTCACGGCACCGACCAGCGCCTTGACCGGATCGTCGCCAGGCGCAAAGCCGCTCTGGCGCAGGATCTCGTCGATCATCGGACGCAGCGCGTGAACCTTGAGCAGCTCGCCGGCCAAACCTTCGCCGAAGCCGACATTACCTCCGCTCGCACCGTTGCCGCCGAACGCGCCGCCGGTGTGCAGGATGCGGACATCCTTGAGATTCGCGATCGGCTTCACCATCTCCGCCAGCGCGGACGGCATGGTCTCGATCCGCTTCTTGGCGATCTCGAAATCGATGACGTTGTTGCCGAGCTTGTTCTGCGCCTCGTTCTTCATGGTGATGACGGCGGCTTCCGCCTCGCCGATGTTGCGGACGCCGACCGCCTTGATCTTGTTGGATTCGGCTTCGGCGGTGGCCAGCGTCTTGACGGCTTCGGCGCGATCGAGCGAGGCCTTCTTCTCGGCCTCGGCCGCGACGATCAGCTCGGTCGATTTGCGTTCGGCCTCGGTGCGTGCGGCCAGCACCTGGGTCAGGCGGGCACGATCGGCGACCTCGATGGCGCGCGCGGTGACGACCTTTTCCTCCGCGGAGACGGCCAGCGCCTCGGCGGTCTTGGCTTCGGCGACGGCTTCCGACGTCTCCTTGCTCTTCGCCGCGATCTGGATCTCGTTCTCCTGCGTCGCGATCTGGATCTCGCGCTGGGCGTCGGTCTTGCGCTTGTTGATCGCCAGCTCCGACTCGATCACCGCGGTTTCCTTGACCTGCTTGGCACCCGCCTCCTTCTCGGCAACCGCACGATCGGTGTCGATGCGAGCGTTCTCCTCGGTCAGACGCGCCGTCTGCGTCGCGGTCGCGACCTCGGCGCGGGTGCTCGCCGTCTTGTTGGCGATGTCGCGCTCCTGCGACAGCTCGGCTTCCTTCTTGGTCCGCTCGATCCCGAGGGTCTGCTGGCGCGCCTCGAGGTCCTTTTGCGCGATCGCCACCTCGTTATCGCGCACGATCGCGTTTCGATCGCGGCGGCGGGTTTCGGTGACCGTCTTGAGCTGGGTCAGACCCTCGGCGTCGAAGAAGTTCTCCGGGTTGAAGAATTTGACGTCGGTCTGGTCGAGCTTGGTCAGCGACACCGATTCCAGCTCGAGCCCGTTCGACTTCACGTCAGACTCGACCGTGGACTGCACGTGCTTGACGAAGTCCGAGCGCTTCTCCTGGAGCTCCAGGATACTCATGGTCGCGGCGACCGAGCGCAGGCCGTCGACGAATTTCGCCTCGACCTGGTTGCGCAGCGCCTCGGCGTCATTGGTCAATGCGCCGAGCGTCTGGCTCGCGAGCGCGATGCTCTCCTCGTCGGGACGGACGCGGACGTAGAACTCGGCAACGATGTCAACGCGCAGGCGGTCCTTGGTGATGAGGGATTCCCGCTCCTTGCGCTCGACGGTGAGGCGCAACGTCTTCAGATTGACGCTGGCATAGGAGTGGAAGATCGGCAGGATCATGGCGCCGCCGTCGAGCACGACCTTCTTGCCGCCGAGCCCGGTGCGCACGAAGGCCTCGTCGCGGGTGGCGCGCTTGTAGAGGATGGTGAAGACGATCCCCAGGACGACGATCAGCGCGACGCCGATCACGGCCGGGACTGCGATGTCGAACATGGCTTTCTCCGCTGTGGGACTTGCTAATTGCTTAGAGTGGGGTTGGACGGCTTGAGTTCATCGTCGGCCTTCACCGCGACGAAGCGCGTGCCGTCGCGGTCGACCAGGAGGACCATGGTTCCCTGCGGCAAAGGTCCCGATGACGGCGCCGCGACCGCCGAGACGAAATGGCGGTTGCCGTGGATGTCGGCGACGCTGACGCGGCCGGGCGGCCCCTGGTCGAGCGGGCCAACGACGACCTCCCCGATGCGGCCGACCAGATCGCCGAGGCCGACGACGTAGCTTTCGTCCTTGGGAATGACCCGCGCGATGGTCCTGCTGGCGGCGCGCACAAGCGGAACCGACACCACGACGGCCCCGACCGAGGCGACCGTCGCCGGTAAGGGACCCGCAACCATTCGCGCGAAGTCCTGGATCAGGAATCCGGTGATGGAGAAGGCGCCGAGCAGCAGCAGCAGGAAGATCAACAGCGGCACGCCGCCGACATTGATCCAGGAGATGGCGTTGAGCACGCCGTTGTCGCTGGGGTGAGCAAAATCGATGTTGGTGCCCAGCATCTCGCTCAAGGAGGCCCCGATCAGCATCGAGATCACCTCGACCGAGCCGACGATGACGATCATGGCCGCCGCAATCGCGAACGGCCTGACCTCAGGCGCCATGATGTGTTCGAGCAGAGCGCTCATGACACCGCACTCAGCCGCCCGACTTCAACCGGGCCAGCCTCGCTGCAATTTCCTTGTCGCGATGGAGCGTGCTCAGCTCGTCGATGTCGCTCGAATAAGGAATTCCCGGCGGCACGCCGGTGGCCCGTGCCACTGCCCTGCCCGCCCGCAGCGCCTTCGCGGCAGCGGAGGTGCCGCCGGATTTCCGCGACGACGTCGATGTCTGTGGGCTGGCCTGTGCCTCGCTCTTTTCGAGATCGGCGCGGCGCTGCTCGGCATCCTGGAGCGCCGACAGCACCGCGCGGAGCGATGTGACGCATTGCTCGATCTTCTCGTTGTTCTCGTGGATGGCGCGAGAGAGCACCTCGAACTGCGCCTCCAGGTCCATTTGCCGCGCGATGCCGGCGCGGGCGAGATCATCGCGCCCGTCTGCGATCGCGGCCTCGATCTTGGCGGTCAGATCGGTCATCGCCCGCTCGATCTCGCTGCGGCGCGCGTTGAGGCGATATTCCTCGGCCCGGGCAGCGGCGAGCGCATCGCGCGCTTCGGTCTCGGCGCGCTCGATCTCGCGGATGGCTTGGCTGACCACCTTCAGCTTGTTCTTGCCCTCCGCCTGCTCGATCGCATCGTACGCGATCCCGGCAATCAGGCGCCCGACTCGGGACAGGAAGTTGTCGGGAGCGGCAGCGATGGTATCCATGGCGTTCTCCTCCTCTGGCAGGCTGTTCGGCGTGACGCCGTAGTGAACTTCGAAACCGTCGTCGGTGCGGATGAGGCGCGCCGGCACGCTCTGCCCCCAGCCCTCGGCATAGCCGGCATAGTCGAAGGGCACGCTGAAGCGCCCTTGCACGGTCGCAATCGAAATGGTGGCGGGCCCCTTGATCTTGGCGAGCTTGTCGTCGAGCGGCAGGCGGCGCCCTTGCGCGGCGCGATACTCCGCGCGGTCGCGCAGCCCCAGTGTCACCAGCCGCGAAGGCAGCGCCGTCTGTTTGCGGATCGGCTCATAGGCATGGGCATGGAGCAGGACCACGTTGGAACCCACATTGTGGATCCGCGCCACCTCGTCGAGGATTTCCATCATGCGGTCATAGGCCTGGAATGTCGCCTCGATGGCGGCCTTGGCGGCCGGGTCAGGGGCAAGCCGGTAACGCAGTGCGGACGGCGCGTTTCGAGGCGATTGGCTCATGGAAAGCACTAAAGCACCATTTTGGTGCTTTAGGAAGAGGAAGCTCGATCACGTTCTGCTGATCCCTATGCACTCTGTCGGTTAGTCGCGACGATGAGGGCCTGCGTTCAAGGCGGCCGATCATCCCTAGCGGACGGCCGATCAAGATTTGATGCACGCTTCGGTTGAAATTTGAGACGAATGCAGTGGAGTTCCGGTAAGCCGTCATTCTCTCGACGCGCCGTTGCGAGGAGCTCTGGCCGCAGCAGCGATCTGCCAGATCGCCGAATCATTCGGTGCGCTCATTTGACGGAGATATGACGATTGGCGACCAAGATCCGACGACGGTACGAAGCATCCACGTCCAGCATCCGCAGCAAATCCACAGCATATCCACAGGGTGCCTGTGACGGATTCGCGAGCCCCTGCGAGGGACTTGCTGCGCACAAGCCCACAAGCCGGGCCGTTCAGCCGCCCGCCTGGTCGAACACGGATCGGCAGGCCTCGCTGAGGCTCGCGCGGTTGCGGCGCAGGCAGGCCGTGATGGCGCGGACGTTGGGGATCTCGCCGGCGCAGAGCCGGTAGACGTCGGGGGTACAGGCCCGCCGCTGCTCCGCAGTTCCCTGTGCATGGGCCGCGGAGGCAAATAGCGTCAGGAACAGCCCGACCGTCGAGGCGCCCCGCGCCCGGCTCTTCACGCCCGCAAACCGCAAGAACCTCGCCTTCATGACCAGTCTCCCGCTCTGCCTTGCCCGCTCCGGCCTGCATTGGCCGGCATGGGACAAAGGGGTTACGAGAAATAAACCGCCGGGAACGTGATCTCCTTCACACCCGCTGCGCGGCGGCGGCACATAGGGTTGCCGCGGGGATTTTCAGGAATCGCTAACCATTCGGGTCCCGATCGCCGCATCGTTAAAATGCGAACGATCGGATCAATCCGGAAACAAACCGGCTTTGCGACATTGCGCCGTCCGCATTCTGCGAGGGTGTGATGAGCGAAGCCGAATTCAATTTGCTGCTGGATGCTGTCCGGGACGCCATGGTCTTTGAGGATTTCGCGCCCGTGCCGGTGGAGGACTACGTGCCCCGCTCGTGGAGCTTCGACGCGACGCCCAAGGCAGCCAACAAGGCTGCCAATGACAACGAGGGCGCCTGGCCCCTCCTGCCCTTTCCCGACGGCTGGTACGCGGCCTGCTGAGGCCGACTTGAAGTGAACCGATGCGTCCGCCTTGCGGGCGGTTCGGCATGACCGAGCGCCGGGGACCGGCGCAGCCCCGATCAAGTCTTGACGCGCTCCTCGCCCTGCTGCGGCGCCCGGTCGGGTGCAGCCGGCGGGAAGATGCTGTCATAGATCGCGCGCGCCTCGGCAATGAGGCGGGCCCGCTCCAGCTCGGATTTCGGGACAAATCGAACGACGTCGCCCACGTGCTCTCCAGCTCCAGGGTTTGGATGCGTCTCTTCGCAGATGCGAAGTCTATGCCAGAGGACCTGAATCGCACCTTTCCGCCAAGCCCCGGGCAAACCCGGTGGCTCACTGGAGCTGCGGCTCGGCGGAACCGCCTATAAGTCCAAATTTTGCGGAAAATCAGAGACTTGTGATGGAGGCCACGACCAGAATTGAACTGGTGTACACGGTTTTGCAGACCGTTGCGTAACCACTCCGCCACGTGGCCCCGTAAGGGCGGACCAATATAGGGGATCAATGGCTTAGGCAACCCCACGGCCCGCGGGTAGCACAGCGAAATGTCCACCCGAAATCAGGCGCGCTTGCCGCGCCGGAAGTCGCGCCGGCGGCCCTTGGGCGCGGGCTTGGGTGCCAGTTCCGGCATCTCGGCCTGGACCTCGCGGTAGCGAGCCAGCATCCGCTCGAAACTGGCATGAAGCGTCTCGGCGATATCAGGGCGCCGCTCGAGGGCGGCGAGGATCGTCGCGGCGGCTTCGATGGTCGCGAGGCCGTCGCGGCGCGGCTCCTTGCGCAAGCGCCCGTAGCGAGAGGGACGTGCCGGATTGAGGATCACGCGCTGGCATTTCAGCATCCAGGGATTGCGCCACCACAGCGCCTTGGCCTGGCTCCAGGTGCCGTCGAGCAGCACCACGCCTTCGAGCTTGCCGAGGATCGCGCGCTGGTTCTCCGCGACCTCGCCCTTGCGGGTGAGCGCGACGATCTCTCCTTCGGCCTCGAGATCAGCGGCGCGTGCCGAGCCGAGATAGAGCACCGCCCAGTGCGAAGCATTCTCGACCGGCCGTCCCAGCGCCTTGGACAGGCTCGGCCAGGACAGGCCGACCCGCACCGTTGCATCGGCAAAATGCCTGGTCAGCAGCCGCGCAGTGCCGAGCGTCCTGTCCTGCTCCTGCGGATGCTGGAGGATCAGCAGCGAGAGCCGGTTCTCGATCGGCGTGACGCTGTCGCAAATGCAGAGCGGCATCGGCTTCTGGCAATGCGGGCAGTCGGGAATCGGCTCGGCCGGCGCGGCGGCAGTGGGGGGCGGATTGGACATGGCGCCGCTATACGCTTGACGCGGCGCTGCAACAACCTATTCCGCCGGGGCCGCCAGCGGACGCGGCTCGGATCGCCGCCGCAGGCGGTCGATCAGGAGGTAGATTACGGGCGTCGTGTACAGCGTCAGGATCTGCGAGACGAACAGGCCGCCGATGATGGTGATGCCGAGTGGGCGGCGCAGCTCCGTGCCGGGGCCGGTCGCGATCACCAGCGGAATGCCGGCAAACAGCGCCGCCATGGTCGTCATCAGGATCGGGCGGAAGCGCGCCTGGCAGGCCTCGAAGATCGCCTCCGCCGAGGACAGGCCGCGCTGGCGCTCGGCATCGAGCGCGAAGTCCACCATCATGATGCCGTTCTTCTTGACGATGCCGATCAGGAGGATGATGCCGACGAAGGCGATCACCGTCAGCGGCGTGTTGGTGAGCTGCAAGGCCAGCAGCGCACCCAAGCCGGCCGATGGCAGTGTCGAGATGATCGTGAGCGGATGGGCGAGGCTCTCATAGAGCACCCCGAGCACGATATACATCGCGACCAGCGCGCCGAGGATCAGGAGCGGCTGGCGACCGCTGGTCCTGGCGAAATCGCCGGCATTGCCGTCGAAGCTGCCGCGAATGCCTTCGGGCATGTGCAACTCGTCGACCGCGCGCTGGATGTTCTGGGTCGCCGCCTGAAGCGGCACGTCCGGCATCAGGTTGAAGGACACCGTGGTCGATGGGAACGACTGCGAATGATAGACGGCGAGCGCAGCGAGCCCGCGCGTCGCGCGCACCACGGCCGACAGCGGCACCTGCGCATCTCCCGCGCCGGCGACGTAGATGCGATCGAGATTGGAGGGGTCGACCTGGAACTTCGGGTCGATCTCCAGCACGGTCATGTACTGGTTCCGCTGGGTGTAGATGATCGAGATCTGCCGCTGTGCGAAAGCGTTGTTCAGCGCGTTGTCGATGTCCTGGACCCTGACGCCGAGCGCGGACGCCTTCTGGCGGTCGATGGCGAGCGTCAGTTGCAGCCCGCCGGGATCGCGATCGCTGGAGATGTCGGTGATGCCCTCCACGCTCTCCAGGCGCTTGGCCACGATCGGCGCCCATTTCTGCAACAGGCCGAGATCGGTGCTGGTGAGCGTATATTGGTAGTCGGAATCGCTCTGACGCCCGCCGGCCCGCACGTCCTGGGCAGCGAACATGAAGAGGCGGATGCCGGGCACGGGATATAGCGCGCGCCTGAGCCGTTCGATCACGACCTCAGTCGACACGTGGCCACGTTCCTCCGGCGGCTTCAGGCTGATGAACATGGTGCCGCGGTTCGAGGTCGCCGGACCCGGGCCCCCGCTGCCGACCGTCGAGCCGATGCCGGCCACGGCGGGATCCTTCATCACGATCTCGGCGAGCCGCTGCTGCAGGCCGAGCATCGACTGGAACGAGGTGTCCGCCGAGGCGCGCGTCGCGCCGATGATGAAGCCGGAATCGTCCGTGGGGAAGTAGCCTTTGGGGACCTTGATGTAGAGCGTCACCGTGAGCGCGATGGTGGCGAAGAACACCAGCAGCGTCAGCAGCGGGAATTCCAGCACGGTGCGCAGGGTGCGGGCGTAGAACACGATGGTGCGCGACAGCGCGCCTTCGATGATGCGGTCGAACAGCGTTGCCGTGCCGGAGGTGGCCTGCCGGATGTAATGGGCGCAGATCATCGGCGTGACCGTCAGCGACACCAGCGTCGAGACCAGGATGGCGAAGGTCAGCGTCAGCGAGAATTCGCGCAGGAGCCGACCGACGACGCCGTCCATGAAGATCAGCGGGGTGAAGGCCGCGATCAGCGACAGGCTGATCGAGACCACAGTGAAGCCGATCTGCTTGGCGCCCTCCTGCGCCGCCCGGAGCGGCCGCATGCCTTGCTCGAGGTTGCGGAACATGTTCTCGATCATGACGATGGCGTCGTCGACGACGAAGCCGACGGAGATGGCGAGCGCCATCAGCGACAGGTTGTCGATGGAGAAGCCCGCGACCCACATGCCGGCGCAAGTGCCGGCGAGTGCCAGCGGCACCGAGATGCCGGCCGCGATGGTCGGCGTCAGCCGCCGCAGGAACACGAACACGACGACCATCACCAGGACGGACGTTGCCAGCAGCGTCCATTGCATGTCCAGCACGCTGGCGCGGATCGTGCCGGTCCGATCGACCAGGGTGGAGATCTCTACACCGGCCGGAATCCACTGCTTCAGCTCGGGGATCAGCGCCTTGACCCGGTCGACGGTGTCGATGACGTTGGCATCGCCCTGCTTGGTGATCTGGATCAGAACCGCCGGCTGCCTGTTGAACCAGGCTATCGAGCGGACGTTGCGGACGGAATCCTCGATGTCGGCGACATCCGACAGCCGCACCAAATTATTGCCCGAGCTCTTGATGACGATGTCGCGGAACTCCTTCGCCGTGCGCATCTGCTTGTTCAGCGACAGCGTCTCGCTCTGGCGCTCGCCTTCGAAGATGCCGACGGGGCCGAGCGCGTTGGCGGCGATGATCGCGGTTCGCACGTCGTCAGTGGCGATTCCAGCATTGGACAGCGCAACCGGGTTGAGCTGCACGCGCACGGCCGGCTGGTCGGCGCCGGAGATCGACACGTTGCCGACGCCCGGCACCTGCGAGATGCGTTGCGCCAACACGCTATCCGCGACGTCGTAGATCGCCGACGGAGAGATCGTCTTGGAGGTCAACGCCAGCACGAAGATGGGTGCACCGGCCGTGTTTGCCTTGCGGAAACGCGGCAGCGTCGGCAAGTCGCTCGGCAGGTCGACCATCGCGGCGTTGATGGCCGCCTGCACGTCGCGCGCGGCCTTGTCGATGTTGCGGCCGATGTCGAACTGAAGCTGGATGCTGGTCGTGCCGAGGCTCGAGGTCGAGGTGATCTGGTTGATGCCGGCGATCTCTCCCAACCGCCGCTCAAGTGGCGACGCCACCGTCGCCGCCATCACGGACGGATCGGCGCCGGGCCGGCTGGCGGAGACGAAGATGGCGGGAAAGTCGACGTTCGGGACCGAGGCGACCGGCAGGAACCGGTAGGCGACGACACCCAGCAGGAACAGCCCGATCGACAGCAGCGTGGTCGCGACCGGGCGGCGGATGAAGGGCTCCGAGATCGATGCCATCACTGCATCCCCTCGGTCGCGCCGGCGACCGGCGGGCCGCCGGATCCAGCCGGCGGCAGCGCCTGCTCGAGGCGACGGTTGATGCGATCGAGCGCCAGATAGATCACGGGCGTCGTGTAAAGTGTCAGGAGCTGGCTGAGCAGCAGGCCGCCGATGATGGAGATGCCGAGCGGAAAGCGCAGCTCGGCGCCGGTGCCGCTTTCGATCGCGAGCGGCAGCGCCCCGAACAGCGCCGCCAACGTCGTCATCATGATCGGACGGAAGCGCAACAGACAGGCCTGCACGATGGCTTCACTGGGCGACATGCCCCGCCCGCGCTCGGCCTCGAGCGCAAAGTCGATCATCATGATCGCGTTCTTCTTGACGATGCCCATCAAGAGGATGATGCCAATCAGGCCGATCACCGAGAGGTCCTGTCCGCACAGCATCAGCGCCAGGATGGCGCCGACGCCGGCTGAGGGCAGCGTCGACAGGATCGTGATCGGATGGATATAGCTCTCGTAGAGCACCCCTAACACGATGTAGATCGTGATGACGGCGGCGAGCAGCAGCCAGGGCTGGCCGGCGAGTGCCTTGGCGAATTCGGCGGCATCGCCGGCATAGACTCCGACGATACTGCCCGGCACGCCGATGCGGGTCTCGATCACCTTTACGGCTTCGACGGCATCGCCGAGCGCCGCGCCCGGCGCCAGGTTGAAGCTGAGCGACACCGACGGGAATTGCGCCTGATGCGAGATCGCGAGCGGCGCCGTGGTCCGCTTCAGCGTCGCCACGGCCGACAGCGGCACCTGGGCATTGGGCGCGCCCGCGGTGGCGCTCGCGGCACCCGGCAGATAGAGCTTCGACAGGATCGAGGGATCGCGCTGATACATCGGCAGCGCCTCCAGCACCACCCGGTACTGGTTGGCCTGACCGTAGATGGTCGAGATCTGCCGCTGCGCGAAGGCGTCGTTCAGCGTGTCGGTGATTGCTTGCAGGCTCACGCCGAGCTGGCCGGCGCGCGTGCGGTCGACATCGAGCTGCGCCCGCAGGCCGCCCTCCTGCGCCTCGGAGGAGACGTCCCGGAACAAGGGATCGCGCCGCATCTCCGCAACCAGCTTGCGCGCCCATTCCGAGACCAGCGTCGCATCGGTGCCGGTCAGCGTGTACTGGTATTGCGAGCGGCTCGACTGGGTCGAGATCTGCACGTCTTGCACCGGCTGGAAATAGACGGTCATGCCGGGGATGCCGGAGACCCGCTCCTTCAACCGGGTCACGACCACGCTGACATCGTCGCGGCGCTCGCCGCGCGGCCGCAAGCTCATGACGAGGCGGCCGACATTGGTGGTCGGGTTGACGGAGCCCGCACCGATCACCGAGACCACGCCGACCACATCAGGGTCGGCCCTGATGGCCTCGGCCGCCTCGGCCTGCCGCCTCTTCATCTCCGCAAACGACACGTCGGGCCCCGCCTCCGTCACCGCCGTGATCGACGCGGTGTCCTGCAGCGGCAGGAAGCCCTTGGGCACGACGACATAGAGCACCAGGGTCGCGATCAGCGTAACGAAGGTCACGACCAGCGTGGCGCGCTGGCGCTCCAGCACCCACAACAGCGATCCGTGATAGGCGTCGACCGTGCGGTCGATGAAGCGGCTGATCGCGGCCAGTCCCGGCACGGCCAGCTCCTCGTGCGCGTGCTTGAGCAGCCGGGAGCACATCATCGGCGTCAGCGTCAGCGAGACCACCGCCGAGGTTACGACCGCAATCGTCAGGGTCAGCGCGAATTCGCGGAACATGCGTCCGACCAGGCCCGACATGAACAGGAGCGGGATGAAGACCGCAATTAGCGACACCGTCAGCGAGATCACGGTGAAGCCGATCTCGCTGGCGCCCTTGCGCGAGGCCTCCATCGCGCCGTCGCCATTTTCCATGTGGCGCACGATGTTCTCGATCATCACGATGGCATCGTCGACGACGAATCCGGTGCCAATCGTGAGCGCCATCAGCGACAGATTGTCGAGACTGAAGCCGGCAAAATACATGATGCCGAAGCTCGTGATCAGCGACAGCGGCAGCGCGACGCCGGCGATCACGGTCGCGCGCAACGAACGCAGGAACAGCAGCACCACCAGCGTCACCAGCACGACGGCAAGGACCAGCGTGAATTGTACGTCGCGCACCGAGGCGCGGATGGTGACGGTGCGATCGGAGACGATGGTGAGATTCACGCCGGCCGGGATCGCGCGCTGCAGTTTCGGGATCTCGGCGCGGATCTGGCTGACGACGTCGATGACGTTGGCGCCGGGCTGGCGCTGGATGTCGAGGATGACCGCCGGCGTGCCCTGGTACCAGCCGCCGGTGCGGTCGTTCTCGAGGCCGTCGACGATCTGGGCGACGTCGGCAATGGTCACCGGCGAGCCGTTGCGATAGGCGATGATGACGGGCTTGTAGGCTTCAGCCGCCGCGATCTGGTCGTTGGCGGCGATGATGTAGGATTGCTGCGCGCCGTCGAGCGAGCCTTTCGGCCCCGAGACATTGGCATTGGCGATCGCGGTGCGCAGATCTTCCATCGCGATGCCGTAGGCTGCAAGGCGCGCCAGATCGGCCTGGATGCGCACGGCCGGCTTCAACCCGCCCAGCACGGACACGCGCCCGACGCCGGAGATCTGGCTCAAACGTTGCGCCAGAATGGTGTCGGCGATGTCGCTCATCACCCGCAGCGAGATCGTGTCCGAGCGCAGCGCCAGCGTCATCACCGGCGCATCCGCCGGGTTCACCTTGGCGTAGGTCGGCGGGTAAGGCAGCGTCCTCGGCAGCACGCCCGCGGCGGCATTGATCGCGGCCTGCACGTCCTGCGTCGCCCCGTCGATGTCGCGGTTGAGCTCGAACTGCAGCGAGATCTGGCTGACGCCGAACGAGCTCGTCGAGTTCATCGCCGAGAGCGACGGGATCTGCCCGAGCTGCCGCTCCAGCGGCGCGGTGATCAGCGAGGCGATCACGTCCGGACTCGCGCCCGGCAGCTGCGTCGTCACCTGCACGGTCGGGAAATCGACCTGCGGCAGCGCCGAGACCGGGAGTGCGAAATAGCCGAGCAGCCCGCCGATCAGAAGCGCGATGCCGAGCAGCGAGGTCGCGATCGGCCGGCGGATGAAGGGTTCGGAGACACCCATGGGTTATGCCTGCCGCTTCAAGCGGCTGTTGTCGGGATCATGGCTGCTTGGCTCCACTTTCCGATGCCCCCGGCCCCGGCGCCGGTCCCGTCTGCCCCTTCTGGTCGCCTTCACTGCTCTTGCGCTTGGCGCGCAACTCGCCGTCCTTGGCTTGGCCGTCCTTCTGCCCGTCCTTCTGGCCTTCGTTAGCACCATCCTTCTTCTGAGCGTCCGGTGCGCGCGAGCGCTTGCGCGGGGCAAGATCGGCCGACGGAGTCTGGTCATCGCGGCCGACGATCACCTTGGAGCCGTCGGACAGATTTGCGAAGCCCGTGGTGACCACCCTCTCGCTCGCCGACAGGCCGCTCGCGATCACGGCGTCATGCTCGTTCTGCTGGGTCACCGTCACGGGCTTGGCCGAGACGATGTTGTCCGCGCCGATGACGTAGCTGAAAGTGCCGATCGGGCCGCGCTGCACCGCCGAGGTCGGCACCACCAGCGCCTGCGTCAAGGTCTCGACCTTGAGGCGGACATTGACGAACTGGCCCGGCCAGAGCTGGTAATTGGCATTGGGGAATTCGGCCTTGAGCTTGAGCGTGCCGGTGGTCTGGTCGACCTGGTTGTCGATGCCGGTGAGCTTGCCAGTATCGATCACCGTGATGCCGTCATTGCCGAACACGTCGACCGCGAGCGGCCCCTTCGCTGCCGCCGCGTTGACGCGCATGATCTGCTGTTGCGGCAGGCTGAACCACACCGCGATCGGCTGCAATTGCGTGATCACCACGAGGCCCGTGGTGTCGGAGGCATGGATGATGTTGCCCTGGTCGACCAGGCGCAGGCCAACGCGGCCCGAGATCGGCGCCACGATCTTGGTGTAGCTCAGCGTCGCCGCCGCGTTGTCGATCGCAGCCTGGTCGGCCTTGACCAGCGCCTCGGTCTGCGCGACCAACGCACGCTGGGTGTCGGCCTGCTGCTTGGAGCCGGCGTTGGAGGCCGCGAGCTGCTCGTAGCGCGCCAGGTCGATGCGTTGGTTGGCGAGCTGGGCCTGATCCTGCGCCTTCTTGGCAACCGCCTGGTCGTACTGAGCCTGATAGATCGCCGGATCGATTTCGCCGAGCACGTCGCCCTTCTTGACGTCCTGGCCTTCCGTGAAGTTGACCGCGATCAGCTTGCCGTCGACCTGCGAGCGCACGGTTACGGTGTTGAGCGCGCGGATCGCGCCGACGCCGTCGAGATAAACCGGCACGTCCTGGATGCGCGGGCTCGCCGCCAGCACCGGCACCGGTAGATCGGGGCGCTGATTGCGGTTGTTCGCCTGCTGCTGCTGCATTGCAATCCAGCCGACGTAACCAAGGCCGCCAAGGATCGCGAGCGTGATCAGGGTCATGACGAAGCTGCGGCCGCGCGATCGCTTCGCCGTCCCCTCTCGCGCGCCTTGCTTGGTGTCCGGCTTAAAGAGCATTGACCGGTTTCTCCATTCGCGGCTCCCAGCCGCCGCCGAGCGCCTGGTACAGGCTGACGATGGCCAGAAGCCGTGCGAGTTGGGCCTGCCACAACGCGTCTTCCGCCTGGAACAGGGTCAGCTGGGTGTTGAGCACGGTCACGATGTCGGCGGTGCCGGCGCGCAATTGCTGCTCGGAGAGATCGAAGGCGCGACGCGAGGCGGCGACGACGTCGCGCTGCAATTGCAGCCTGATCGTGGTCTGCTTGATCGAGAACAGCGCGTTGTCGACGTCGGCAAAGGCCTGGATGATGGTCTTGCGATAGGTTTGCAGCAGCTCGTCCTGCCGCGCCTTGGCCAACTCGAAATTGCCGAGGATCCTGCCGCCGTCGAAGATCGGCTGTGTCGCGCTGCCGACGAGCTGGAAGAAGGCCGCATGCGGCTGGAACAGCGAGACCAGCGCCGAGCTCTGGTAGCCGCCATTGCCGGTGAGCTGGATGGTCGGAAAGAATTGTGCCCGGGCATTGCCGATGTTGGCGGTGGCCGAGGCGAGCTGCGCCTCCTGTCGGCGGATGTCCGGCCGCTGCGTCAGCAACTCCGACGGCAGGCCGGGCGTCACGCGCGGGATCGCGATCCGGTCCAGAGAGCCGCCGTGCACGCGCACGCTCTCCGGCGGCCGCGACACCAGCACGGCGAGCGCGTTGACGTTCTGGTCCAGCGTCTGGCGCAACGGCGGCACCAGCGCCTTCTGGTTCGCCAGTACGCTCTCCTGCTGGGCGACGTCGAGATCGGTGCCGGTGCCGGCCCTGCGGCGCTCCCTCACCGCATCGAGGATGCGCTGCGCGCTTGCGATGTTGCGCTGTGAGGTCCTGATGCGGTCCTGCGAGGCCAGCACCTGGAAATAGGCGTTGGCGACGGCGGCGAGCGTGGTCAGCGCGACCGTGTCGCGATCGAAACGGTTGGCGTTCGCCGTCTCCTCTGCCGATTGCAGCGCGTCGCGGTTCTGGCCCCAGAAATCGAGCTGATAGCTCGCGCTCAGCGAGGCCGAATAATTGACGACCTCGCGTCCGCCGATGGACAGTCCCGAAGCGCTCGAGCCCGATGTGCGCGAATAGGTTTCGGATCCGCCTGTCGAGACACTCGGCAGCAGCGCCGCGCCGGCCTGCCGCGCCTGGGCGTCGGCCTGGACGATGCGCGCCACGGCCGCGGCGATGTCGAGATTGACGGTCTGCGCCTCCTCCATCAGCTGCGCGAGCTCCGCAGAGCGGAAGCCGCGCCACCAATCCAGCGACGGCGGCGCGTCGCCTTTACCGGCATATTTGTAATGCCTGGGAACGTCGAGCGCGGGATCGGGAAGATCCTGGGTCAGCACGCACGCCCCCGAGCCGGCGGCGAGGCACAGCACCGCAATCCATCGTGCCGCGCGCAGCGTTCCGAATGCAGAACCGAGGGACCGCCGCGAGGCGATCACTGGAACTTGCTGTGTCACATCCACCCCCCGCCGGGCAGATCAAGCCGCCGCAACGCTGCCGGATTAACCGATTCGCGGCGGGATGGTCGGGAGGGTTTGGACGACGCGCTCACAGTAATGATGCTTTCTGCGGAACTTGAGCTTCATACTAGCCGGGCGCGGAACGGCGGGACAGTGCCGCAATTGCGAGATGCCCGTGCCAACGAGGCGGGAGCGAACTGACAAGAATGCGAAAAGCGCCTGTCTCGCAGAGACTTTCTTCATTGCGAAACATTCGGAAACGTAAGCAAGCTTACCAAGATTTCATGTGATATCGCGGCCACACCCGTTGCTGCAGGGTTCGCTTCGCCTCTCCCGCTGCGGCGGCTGAGGTTCTTACCACCGAGGGACAACCGCATTTCTAGACAATCCCCCGCGAACAGGACACGCGCCCTGTCGCGACCCGTTTCGCCCGTGGCAAGAATTGGTCGCAACAACGTTGATCGGGAGCGCAATCGTTTCGTGCACGGGCCGGGGTTGGGCCATTTCCTACTGCAGGCATATCACTGTTTCCGCGGGCGTTTCGGTCGGGTTCGCCGCAGCGCAAAAGCCTTCCCCTTTGGCCTCCCAAGCACTAGGTTCGGGCCAAAGCCGATCAACCCCTTGGTAGTGATTTTCCCCGACATGACCATTCGCAACGACGTTGTCGAAGCCATCGGCAACACCCCCCTGATCAAGCTCAAGCAGGCTTCGGAATTGACCGGCTGCACCATCCTGGGCAAGGCCGAGTTCATGAATCCCGGTCAGTCGGTGAAGGACCGCGCCGGGAAATGGATGATCCTGGAGGCCGAGAAGCGCGGCGAGCTGAAGCCCGGCGGCCTGGTGGTGGAAGCGACCGCCGGCAATACCGGCATCGGCCTTGCCGTGGTTGCGAGCGCGCGCGGCTATCGCACCCTGATCGTGATCCCGGAGACGCAGAGCCAGGAGAAGAAGGATTTCCTGAAGCTTTGCGGTGCCGAGCTGATCGAGGTGCCGGCCCTTCCCTACGCCAACCCCAACAACTACCAGCATGTTGGCCGGCGGCTCGCCGACGAGCTGCGCAAGACCGAGCCCAATGGCGTGCTGTTCGCCGACCAATGGAACAACCTGGACAACGCCAAGGCGCATTACGAATCCACGGGGCCTGAGATCTGGGAGCAGACCGGCGGCAAGGTCGACGGCTTCGTCTGCTCGGTCGGCAGCGGCGGCACGCTCGCCGGCGTCAGCCGCTATCTGAAGGAGAAGAACAAGAACATCCGCATCGCCTGCGCCGATCCGCACGGTGCCGGCATGTACGAATATTTCAGGACCGGCGATCCCAAGGCGACGCCGGGCGGCTCCATCACGGAGGGCATCGGCCTCAACCGCGCCACCGCGATCGTCGAGACTGCCAAGGTCGACGATGCCTATCTCATTCCCGACACCGACGCCGTCAGTGCGATCTACGAGCTGCTCCAGCATGAAGGTCTGTGCCTCGGCGGCTCGACGGGCATCAATGTCGTCGGCGCGATGCGGCTTGCGAAGCAGCTCGGGCCCGGCAAGACGATCGTCACCGTGCTGTGCGATTCCGGCAGCCGCTATCTGTCGAAGCTGTTCAACGCCGACTTCATGCGCGCCAAGAACCTGCCGGTGCCGGAATGGCTGGAGAAGCGCAGCAACATCAAGCCGCCCTTCGTCTGATCGTCACGCGCATCCTCGGGCCGAAGGCGCAGATCCACAAAATCTGCGCGGTTCGGCCGGCTTAAGCGACCTCCCCGCTTTCCGAGGCCGCGGCACAATAGTCGCGCCAGAACTTGCGGTAGCCCTCCTCGACCCTGCGCGTGTAGGTTTCGACATTACCCGCGGCCGACGCCGCGATCCGGGCCGGCAATTCCGCGCGCAGCCTTGCCAGATGCGCGGGCTGGGCAGCGAATTTGCACGCGATGGCGGCGTAGCCCTCGTCGTCCTCGGCCACCCAGTCGTCGAGACCGACGGCGGCCACGATGGAGCCGCCGGCGCGCGAGGATGCGCCGTGGCCGAGCTTGGCGACGACCGGAACGCCCGCATAGAGGGATTCCCAGGTGCTGACGCCGCCGTTCTGCGGAAACGGATCGAGCGAAATATCGACCAGCGCGAAGGCTCGCAGATGATCGGCGCGCTCGGACGAGCCGAGACAAGTGATCCTCTCCTCGGCAATCCCGTGGGCGACAAAGCGCGCGAGAAGGCCGTCGCGCACCAGGGGATCGTCGAGCAGCGTATGCTTGATGATGATCTTCGATCCGGCCACCTCCCGCATCACGTTCGACCACACGCGAATGGCCTCGTCCGAGATCTTGTTGACGCGGTTGAACACGCCGAAGGTGACGTAGCCGTTGCGGAGCATGGGAAGCTCCGAAGGCGGCACATCGAGGATGGGATCGATCGTGATCAGGCACGGCAGGTCATAGACCTTTTCGGCCAGCAGATGCCGCGCCGATTGCGGAATGAAGACCGGGTCCGCGAGCACGTAGTCCATCGTCCGAAGGCCGGTACCGGTCGCGTGCCCGAAGCCCGTGACCTGGATGGGAGCCGGCTTGCGGGCGAAGACCTGAAGCCTGTTGCCCGACGAGTGCCCGGACACGTCGATCAGGATATCGACCTTGTCGGCCTCGATACGATCGGCCAGTTCGTCGTCGAACATCTGCCAGGCATCGACCCAGCCGTCTGCCGCCGACTTGAATTCGGCTGTGATCGCATCTCGTGTCGGCGAGCACGAATAGCAGACGACCTCGAAGCTGGCATGATCGTGATGGCGCAGCACCGGCAGCAAGCCGAACGCCGCCGAATGATACCAGAATTCGGCGGAAACATAGCCGATCACGATCCGCCTGTCGGGATCGAGCTGCCGGGGGGCGAGCTTCCTCTGCGGCACGCGGGCACCGATCGCTTCGCCCCAGGACCGTCGCGTCGCCTGCTGGATCGTGAAATCGGCGTCGGGGAGAAAGTCCAGATAGTAGATCTTCCGCGCCATCAAGTCTGGATCCGGCGAGATCGCCAACGCGGCGTCGAGATGTTCGATTGCGGACGCGATTTCTCCCTGATTTGCAAAACAGGAGCTCAGCAACGCCAATGCGATCGTGGAACGTGGATTCTGCTCGAGCAAGGTCGTGCAGGCCAGGATCGCCTGTGCGGTGTTTCCCAGGCTGAGCGAGACCTCCGCCTTGCCCCGCAAGGCCATCTCGAACCGGGGTGAAAGCGCAAGTGCCGCATCGAAGTCCGCGGCCGCCTGTTCCAGCCGCGACAGGGACGAATTGAGGCGTCCGCGCTGCGCCAGGATCTTCGCTGAATCGGGCTTGATCGCGAACGCCGCTGCGAGCGCAGCCTCCGCCTCATCGTAGCGCTTGAGCTCGATGCTGACCACGCCTTTGCCGATGAGCGACTCGACGTGGCGCGGCTGAAACAGCAGCGCGCGATCAAAGCTCTCCCTGGCGCGGTCGAACCGGAACAGCGCCAGCTCCGCCACGCCACGATTGCAAAACGCGTCGGCGTAGTCGGGCTTCAGCTTGATCGCGCGATCGTAGACCTCGATGGCCTGTTCGGGCAGGTTCATCTGGAGCAGGGTGTTGCCGAGACCGGCCAGGGCCGGCGTAAAATTCGGCTTCAGCGCAATCGCTTTCTCCTGACAGGCGCGGGCCGCTTCCAGTTTCTGAAGCACGAAGTAGAGCGCCGCGAGATTGCTCTGAGCCTCGTGCGAACGCGGATCGATCGCAATCGCGCGCTCGAGCAGCTGTTGCGCCTCGTCGAGGCGCCCGCCCTGCTGCACGCTGAGGCCGAGCACGTGCGTCGCGTCGAAATGATCCGGAACGGCTTGCAAGATCTGGCGGCAGAGCGCCTCGCTCTCCGCATATCTGCCTTGACCATAGGCGCTCGCCGCGGCGGAGATGACGGCGTCGGCCTGCTTCTTCAATTTCTTCTGCAATCGCGCATTCTGGAATGCGCGCGCGCCGACGCTGCTCTGCAAGGTGTCTCTCCGGAAGATGGCCCAAGGCCGAGTCTAACTGATTCGCGCACCGACCCGGCCGGGCTGCCGGACCAGAAATCCGTCCGGGATATCCCGGGGGTCGCCTGCAGGATGCGGCTCAGGAGCCGCCAGGTGCGTCCGCCCCGCTGACCGCAGCGTCGCCGTGCTCGGCGGCAGCGGCACAATAGTCGCGCCAGAACTTTCGGTAACCCGCCTCGAGCTCACGCGTGTAGATCTCGACATTGCCGGCGGGCGAGGCTGCGATCTGGGCCGGTAAGCCCGCGCGCAACTTTGCCAGATATTCGGGCTGCGAGGCGAACTTGCGGGCGATCTCGACATAACCGTCGTCATCCTCCGCGACCCAGTCGCCGAGGCCGACGGCCGCCACGATGGAGGCGCCGGCACGCGAGGAGGCTCCAATGCCGAGCTTGGCCACGACCGGAACGCCCTTGTAGAGGGATTCCCAGGTGCTGATGCCGCCGTTCTGCGGGAACGTGTCGAGGGAAATATCGATCTTGTCGAAGGCCATCAGATGGTCGTCACGCGAGGTGGTGCCGAGGCAAGTGATGTCCTCCTCCGCAATACCCTGTGCGATGAAGCGTGCGACCAGGCTATCGCGCAGCAGGGCATCGTCGAGCAAACCATGCTTGAGGATGATCTTCGATCCCGGCACTTCCCGCATGATGCGCGACCACACGCGGATCGCATCATCCGAGATCTTGTAGATGCGGTTGAACACACCAAAGGTGACGTAGCCGTTGCGGAGCATCGGCAGCTCGGAGGGCTTTAGATTGGTGACCGGCTCCATCGTGATCAGGCACGGCAGATCGTGGATCTTCTCGGGAAACAAATGCCGGGCCGATGGCGGAATGAAAATGGGATCGGCGAGCACGTAATCCATGGTCGGCATGCCCGTACCCGTCGCGTGTCCGAAGCCGGTGGCCTGGATCGGAGCCGGCTTCCGCGCGAAGCATTGCAGCCTGTTGCCGGTCGTGTGGCCGGAAACGTCGATCAGAATGTCGACATTGTCGGCCTGAATACGATCGGCGAGCTCGTCGTCCGACATCTGCCAAGCGTCGACCCAGACATCCGCCAGCGCCTTGAACTTGGCGGTGTACTCGTCCGCCCCCGGCCAGGCGTAATAGCAGACGATCTTGAACTTGGCGTGATCATGATGGCGCAACACGGGCAGCAAGGTGAGTCCCGCCGAGTGTTGTCGGAATTCGGCCGCGACATATCCGACCACAATCTGCTTGTCCGGATCCAGCGGCCGCTTCGGCAGCGTCCTTTGCGGAATCCTCGAGCCGATTGCATCCCACCAGGACTTTCGCACCGCCTGCTGGACCGCGAAATCCGCCTCCGCAAGGTAGTCCAGCAAGAAGATCTTGCCTCTGATCGCGTCTCCATAGTCCGGTCGGAGCGCCAGCGCGCGATCGAGATATTCAATCGCGGATTCCATATCTCCCTGGTTCGAATAAGCGAAGCCCAGAAGCGCCAACCCCATCTCCGAGCGAGGATTTCGCTCGATCAAGGTCGTTGCGGCCGCCATCGCCTGCGCGGTCCTTCCCATGACGAGGCAGACCTGCGCCTTGCCCCGAAGGGCCAGCTCGAGCTTGGGCGAAATCGCAAGCGCCGCATCGAAATCCGCCAGCGCCTCCTGCAGGTGCTGCAGCTCGTAACTGAGCCGTCCGCGCTGGGCCAGAATTCGTGGCGCGCCTGGCTTGATTGCGAGGGCCTGAGCGAACTTGGCTGCGGCCTCCTCGTGGTGCCGCAGCTCCATGCTGACCATGCCGCTGCCGACGATGGCCTCGGCGTGACGCGGCTGAAACAGCAGGGCGCGATCGAAGCTCTCCTTGGCACGCATGATCTGCCCAAGCACGATCTCGACCATGCCGCGATTGCAGAGCGCATCGGCATAATCCGGTTTAATCTTGATGGCGCGCTCGTGCATCTCGAGCGCCTGTTCGTACAGCCCCATATGCATCAGCGTGTTGCCGAGGTTGGTCAGCGCCACCGGGAAATTCGGCTTGAGCGCGATCGCCCTCTCCTGGCAGCGCCGCGCCTCTTCGTAATTGCCGAGGTCGAAATGCACGGTCGCGAGGTTGTTATGGGCATCGTGCAGGCGCGGATCGAGCGCGATCACGCGCTCGAGCAGCTCCCTCGCCTCTTCCAGGCGCCGGCCGTCATGGGCGCACATGCCGAGCAGGTGCATGGCATCGACATGATCCGGAAGGGCTTTCAGGATCTCGCGGCATAGCGCCTCGGTCTCGGCATATCGGCCCTGGCCATAGGCGTTCGCGGCAGCGGCAATGACGGCGTCGGCCTGCTTCATCAACTTCTTCTGCAATCGCGCATTCTGGAACGCGCGCGCGCCGCCGCCGCTCTTCTGCAAGGTGTATCTCCGGAGGATGCCCTCAGCAGAGTCTAACTGATTCGCGAGCTTGGCCTGCCGGTCACCGGAGTCCTATCGCCTCCGGGATTTCCCGGGGCCCAGCGCAATCGTCCTACGCCACCTCCGAGGCGGCGGCGCAATAATCGCGCCAGAACCGGCGATAGGCCGCTTCGACCTCGCGCGTGTAAAATTCGACGTCGCCGGCCCGCGAGGCTGCGATCCGAGCCGGCAGATCCGCCCGCAGCTTTGCCAGGTAGGCCGGCTGCGCCGCGTGTTTGCACGCAATCGCGGCATAGCCCGCGTCATCCTCGGCGACCCAGTCCTCCAGGCCGACGGCGGCAACGATGGAGCCGCCGGCGCGCGACGAAGCGCCGCTGCCGAGCTTGGCGACCACGGGAACGCCGGCATAGAGGGACTCCCAGGTGCTGATGCCGCCGTTCTGCGGGAAGGTGTCGAGGGAAATGTCGACCATCGCGAAGGCCCGCAGATGCTCGGGACGCGAGGTCGAGCCCATGCAGACCACGTTCTCTTCGGCGATGCCCTGTGCCGCGAACCGCGCGATCAGTCGATCGCGCAGCAATGGATCGTCAAGCAGCCCGTTCTTGACGATGATCTTCGATCCCCTCACCGCATGCATCACGTTCGACCACACCCGGATGGCCTCGTCCGAAATCTTGAAGATGCGGTTGAACACCCCGAAAGTGACGTAGCCGTTGCGGAGCATGGGTGGCTCTGAACGCGGAATGTCCAGGATCGGATCGATCGTGATCAGGCACGGCAGGTCGTGCACCTTCTCGGCCAGGAGATGGCGCGCCGATTGCGGGATGAAGATCGGGTCCGCGAGCACGTAGTCCATGGTTTGAAGGCCCGTCCCCGTGGCATGCCCGAAGCCCGTCACCTGGATCGGCGCCGGCTTGCGGGCGAAGACATGAAGCCTGCTGCCGGTCGTGTGCCCGGAGACATCGATCAGAATATCGATGCCATCGGCCTGGATGCGGTCGGCCAGCTCGTCATCGGACAATTGTGCGGCATCGACGAAGACATCCGCGAGAGGCTTGAAGCTCTCCGTCATCTCGTCCTGCACCGGCCAGCAGGAATAGCAGACGACCTTGAACTGGGCGTGATCATGATTGCGCAGCACCGGCAACAGAGAGTATGCCGCCGAGTGGTTCCTGAATTCGGATGCGACGTATCCGATCACGATCCGCCGGTCAGGATCGAGTGGCCGCGGCGCCAGCGTCCTTTGCTGCAGCTTCGCGCCGATCGCGTCCCACCAGTATTTCCGCGCGGCCTGCTGGGCGGCGAAATCGGCCTCCGGCAGGTAGTCCAGCACGAAGATCTTGTATCCGATCGCCTCCGGAAAATCCGGCGCGATCTCGAGCGCGGCGTCGAGGTGCGCGAGCGCGGTCGCGATGTCTCCCTGGTTCACATGGCACGCCGCCAAAAGCGCCAACCCCATCTCGGATTGCGGATTGACCTCGAGCAGCGTCTTGACGCCTGCCATCGCCCGCGCCGTGTTGCCCGCGAGAATGTCGATCTGCGCCCGCCAGCACAGCGCGAGCTCGAGCCGTGGCGATTGCGCCAGCGCCGCGTCGAGGTCCGCGGCCGCCTGCTCCAGCCGGGCTAAACTCAAATTGAGCCTTCCACGCTGCAACAGAATCCGCGGCGAACCCGGCTTGATCGCGAGCGCGGCGTCGAAGGCGGCACCCGCCTGCGCGAAGTGCCGGAGCTCGAGGCTGACCATCCCCCTGCCCGCGATCGCCTCGGCGTGAGATGGCTGAAATGTCAGGGCACGGTCGAAGCTCGCTTTGGCGCGCTCGAACTGGCCCGTCATCAATTCCGCCATGCCGCGGTTGCAAAACGCATCGGCATAATCCGGCTTCAGCCTGATCGCCCGCTCGTGCAGCCCGATCGCCTCGTTGCCGAGGCCGATGTGCAGCAACGTATTGCCGAGATTGGTCAGGGTGATCGGACAATTCGGCTTGAGCGCGATGGCCTTCTCCTGGCAGGCGCGGGCGCCAGCGAATTTCTCCAGCGCGAAATAGACGGCGCCGAGATTGCCGTGCGCATCGGGCGAACGCGGCTCGAGTGCAATCGCACGCTCGAGCAGGAATTCCGCCTCGTCGAGCCGCCCGCCGTCGAACGCGCGCAGGCCGAGCAGGTGCGTGGCATGAAAATGATCCGGCACCTCCTTCAAGATCTCGCGGCAGAGCATCTCGGCCTCATCAGGCCTGCCCTGCCCGAGTGCCTCGATCGCGAAGGCCATGACGGCGTCCGCCTGCTTCTTCAGCTTCTTTTCCAGTCGCGCATTCTGGTATGCGCGCACGCCGGCACTGCTCTGCAAGGTCTCTCTCCGGAGGATGGTCCGAAAAGAAGCAAGCCGATTCGGATGGTGCCAGGCTTGCGGTCAGACCGGCGAGGCCACAGGTCGCCGGGCTCAGCGCAAAATCTGGCTCAGGAACAGCTTGGTGCGGGCGTGCTGCGGGGCGGCGAAGAACTCGTTCGGAGTGTTGGCCTCGATGATCTGCCCGGCATCCATGAACACGACGCGGTTGGCGACCTCGCGGGCAAAGCCCATCTCGTGAGTGACGACCAGCATGGTCATGCCTTCCTCGGCGAGGTCGACCATGGTGTCGAGCACCTCCTTGACCATCTCGGGGTCGAGCGCCGAGGTCGGCTCGTCGAACAGCATCACCTTCGGGTTCATGGTCAGGGCTCGCGCGATCGCGACGCGCTGCTGCTGGCCGCCGGACATCTGACCCGGAAACTTGTTGGCCTGGTGCGGGATCTTGACGCGCTCGAGGAACTTCATCGCCGTCACCTCGGCGTCCTTCTTGGGGATGTTGCGGACCCAGATCGGCGCCAGCGTGCAATTGTCGAGCACGGTCAGATGCGGGAACAGGTTGAAGCTTTGGAACACCATGCCGACTTCACGGCGGACCGCGTCGACGTGCTTGAGGTTCGGCCCGAGCTCGATGCCGTCGACGACGATCTCGCCTTCCTGGAATTCCTCCAGCGCATTGATGCAGCGGATCAGCGTGGACTTGCCCGAGCCCGAGGGGCCGCAGATCACGATGCGTTCGCCCTTCTGCACCGCGAGATCGACGTCACGCAGGACGTGGAATTCGCCGTACCATTTGTTCAGGCCGGAAATCTTGACGATGGGCTCGGACATGGTGGCCTCGATCAGTTGCGGCGGTGGG
The DNA here is from genome assembly GCF_020193935.1 of Bradyrhizobium sp. NBAIM08. Classification (NCBI taxonomy): domain Bacteria; kingdom Pseudomonadati; phylum Pseudomonadota; class Alphaproteobacteria; order Hyphomicrobiales; family Nitrobacteraceae; genus Bradyrhizobium; species Bradyrhizobium sp. NBAIM08. The sequence goes on from NZ_JADYVR010000002.1 coordinate 177,456, forward strand.
CGTTGAGGCGGTGCTCGACGAACAAGGAATAGCGCGACATGCCAAAGCAGAACAGGAAGTAGATGATCCCGGCGAAGGCGAAGCCGGTGAACGCCGTCGACGGCGTCGACCATTTCGGATCCGCGAACGAGGCGCGCAGCGAGCCGAGCAGATCGAACAGCGCCACGATCGAGACCAGCGAGGTGTCCTTGAACAGCGAGATGAAGCTGTTGACGAGGTTCGGAATGACGTGCCGCAGCCCCTGCGGCAGCACGATCAGCGAGGTCGTCTTCCACCAGGACAGCCCGAGGGCGGCGGCCGCCTCGCTCTGCCCGCGCGGGATCGCCGCCAGCCCGCCGCGGACGTTCTCGGCCTGATAGGCGCCGGTGAACAGCGCGATGCCGATCAGCGCACGCACCAAGCCGTCGACGGTGAAATTGCCGGGAAGGAACAGCGGCAGCATGTAGGTTGCGAAGAACAGCACGGTGATCAGCGGCACGCCGCGCCAGAACTCGATGAAGGCGATCGAGAAGATCCGGATCAAGGGAATGGTCGAGCGGCGGCCGAGCGCGAGCGCGATGCCGATCGGCAGCGAGGTGACGATGCCGGTGACGGACACCACCAGCGTCACCAGGAGGCCACCCCACAGATTCGTCGTTACGATCGGCAATCCGCCGTGATCGAGATCCATCAGCCTGATGACGATGGCGATGCCAATGAAGGTGGCGATGCTCGACGCCAGAGCCCGCCCGCCGGTGCGAACGCCACCGCCGAGAACGAAGGCGATCAGGCAGACGATCGCGGCCGTGACGCCGAAATCCGCCCAGACGGGCTGGCCGGTGCCCTGGAGATAATCGCGCAGCCAGGTGAGCGGAAAGATCAGCCAATGGATCAGCGTACCGAGCAGCACGATGAGGCTCCCGAGCGCCCACAGCAGCGGACCGACCGCAGAGGTCCTGCTCGATGTGATCAGCGCTTGTCCGGCACCGACGATGCTCTCATCGAACAATTGCAGCAGGCCGGCCGTCCAGCTCAGCCCGAAGCCCTTGATGCCGCCGCCGTGCAGCAGGAAGAACGCCACCACCGGAAAAGCGACGAAGAACAAGCCGGCATTCAGGCTCTTGGCCGGCAGCCGCGGAATGAGCAGCGGCAACAGCAGGACGACTGCAAGCAACAGCGTCAAGTTCACCCGCCAACGCTCGGCCTCGGGATAGAAGCCGTAGATCAGTTGCGGGAGCTTCGCCTGGATGTAGGGCCAGCAGGCGCCGACCGCAAAGCCGGCGTTCTCGGCGAGGCACGCGGTGCGGTCCTTACCGCTCCAGACCGCATCGACCAACAGGAACTTGACGGAGGGAACGATGGTGAACCAGAGCAGCAAGGCGCCGACGATCGTCAGCAGGATGTTGGTCGGCGAGTTGAACAGGCGCGTGCGCATCAGGCCGATGAAGCCCGTGGTCTTCACCGGCGCGGGACGCTCGGCGAGCAGGTCCTGGCGGACGAAGCTGGACGAGATGACATCGCTCATGCGCCGAGGCTCCGGCTGACACGCCAACCGTAGACGCTCATGATCGCGCTGGTCAGGAGCGAGATCAGGAGATAGACGCCCATCGTCATGGCGATGATCTCGATCGCCTGCCCGGTCTGGCTCAGCGACGTGCCGGCAAACACCGACACCAGGTCAGGATAGCCGATCGCGACCGCCAGCGACGAGTTCTTGGTGAGATTGAGGTACTGGTTGGTTAGCGGCGGCACGATGACGCGCATGGCCTGCGGCACGACGATGAGGCGGAGCGTGGCGCCGCGGCTGAGGCCGAGCGAAGATCCCGCCTCCATCTGCCCCTTGTGAACGGACAGGATGCCAGCGCGCACGATCTCGGCGATGAAGGCGGCGGTATAGGTCGCCAGCGCCACCGTCAGCGCCACGAATTCCGGGATGATGCGTGAGCCGCCGGCGAAGTTGAACCCCCTCAGCTGCGGCAGCTCGAAGGTGAAAGGCAGACCGAAGACCAGCATCGTGGCCAGCGGAAGCCCGAACAGCAGGGCCAGCACGGAAGGCCAGATGCGGATCACCTGCCCGCGCTGAAACAGCGCTCGCCTTGCGTAGACGCGCAACGCCAGTGAGGCGACGATGCCGAGCGCCAGCACCGCCAGGAACGGCGCGAGACCGCTCTGACCGATCGGGCTGGGAATGACGAGGCCTCGATTGCTGATGAAGGCAATGCCGAACAGGGAAATGCTCTGCCGCGGATTTGGCAGGGCCGCGAGCACCGCCAGGTACCAGAACAGGATCTGGAACAGCAGTGGCAGGTTGCGGATGACCTCGACATAGATCTCGCCGACCCGCGACAGCAGCCAATTGGGCGACAGCCGGCACAGCGCGACGATGAAGCCGATCACCGTGGCGAAGACAATGCCCACCACGGAGACCACGAGCGTATTCAACAGTCCGACCACGAACACGCGCAGGAACGTGTCCGAGCCGGTATAGGAGATCAGGGTCTGGTTGACGTCGAAGCCGGCATTGTTCCTGAGGAAGCCGAAGCCGGCGGCGATGTGCTGGTTCTCGAGATTGGCCCGCGCGTTGGAGACGATCTCGTAGCCGATCCAGCCCAGGATCGCCGCGAAGGCAAACTGGACGGCAACGCCGTTCCAGCCTGCCTTGCCGCCCAGAATACGCCGTATCTTCAGCGCGATCTGGGGCGGCGGTTTTCGAGCCTCGGTGCTCATGCCGCTGCCGGCCGATCAGGGATGATCAGCGGATCGGCGGCGCGTACTGAAGACCGCCCTTGTTCCAGAGATTGTTGACACCGCGATTGATGCCGAGCGGCGAACCGGCGCCGACGGTGCGATCGAACACCTCACCGTAATTGCCGACGGTCTTGACGATCCGCACCACCCAATCCTTGGTCAGGCCGAGCTGTTCGCCGAAATTGCCGTCGCTGCCGAGCACGCGCTTCAGCTCGGGATTTTCCAGCTTCGCCTTCTCGTCGATGTTCTTCGAGGTCACGCCGAGCTCTTCGGCGGTGAGCATCGCGAACAGCGTCCATTTCACGATGTCGAACCACTGGTCGTCGCCGTGCCGCACCATCGGACCGAGCGGCTCCTTCGAGATGATCTCGGGCAGCACCATGTGGTCGTTGGGGCTGGCGAGCTTGAGGCGGTTGGCGTACAGGCCCGACTGGTCGGTGGTGAAGACGTCGCAGCGGCCGGCCTCATAGGCCTTGACGGTCTCGTCGTTGGTGGCGAACGCGATCACCTCGTACTTCATGTTGTTGGCCTTGAAGTAGTCGGCGAGATTCTGCTCAGTGGTGGTGCCGGTCTGCACGCAGACCGATGCACTGTTGAGCTCGAGCGCCGAATTCACCTTGAGCGACTTCTTCACCATGAAGCCCTGCCCGTCGTAATAGGTCACGCCGGTGAAATTGGCGCCGAGCGAGGTGTCGCGCGAGATGGTCCAGGTGGTGTTGCGCGAGAGCACGTCGACCTCGCCGGATTGCAGCGCCGTGAAGCGGTCCTTGGCCGACAGCGGCACGAACTTGACCTTGGTCGGATCGTTGAAGATGGCGCCGGCAATGGCGCGGCAGACGTCGACGTCGATGCCGGTCCAGTTGCCCTTGTCGTCGGGCGAGGAGAAGCCCGGCAGGCCCTGGCTGACGCCGCAGGACACCATGCCCCGATCCTTGACGGTCTTGAGCGTTTGCGCATCGGCGGCTTGGGCGGTGAGGCCGGCGGCGAGAGCAAGGGAGAGAGCCAGGGTTACGCGTTTCATGGGCTTTGGGCCTTTCAAGGTCGTCTCAAGGTCAGGAATGTTGTCTTAGGATCGTCTCTGCCAAGCCAGGTCCTTCAAGAATCGGGCCTTGCAAGAGTCATGCTGGAAAACCTTGCCGAACACTCGCCGATCTCGGGAGGCCATACCTTCATCCCCGCCGCCGGCGCCCACCATCTCTTGGCTGTGACGCGACGTCCGGTCAGGCAATGGATCGAAGGTCGCGGCAGGCCCCTCAACATGCGGCGACTGAATAGCACCTGCGCATCACAGAACGACTGGCGTTCCGGGTCAAGGGGTTGACGGGACTCTTCTGTGTTCTGTTATTAACGACCGCGGCCTTTCGGTCGGCCCAGGGGCGCGATGCGTCCGGTGGAAACGCGGTTTTGAAAGCAGGCGCATGGATTCTTCGTCCCTCCAAGAGCAGCACGCCGAGACCCGGCTGGTCACCTCCGGCCGCGACACCAAGGCGCAGAAGGGGTTCGTCAATCCGCCGGTCTTCCACGGCTCGACCGTGCTCTATCCGACCGCAGAGGACCTGCACGCCCATCGCGGCGAGTTCACCTACGGCCGTCACGGTTCCCCGACGACCAAGGCGTTCCAGGAGACGCTGATGGCGCTGGAGGGTCCGCAATGCGCCGGCGTCGGTATCGTGCCGTCGGGGCTGTCGGCGATTTCCACCACCCTGCTCTCGGTGCTCAAAGCCGGCGACCACATCCTGGTGGTCGACAACATCTATCGGCCCTCGCGCAATTTCTGCAACGGCATGCTCACGCGCTACGGCGTCGAGACCACCTATTTCGATCCGATGATCGGCGCGGGCATCGACAAGCTGTTCAAGCCCAACACCCGGGCCGTTCTGGTAGAGGCGCCGGGCTCGCAATCGTTCGAGATGCCCGACATCCGCGCCATCGCCGAAGTCGCACATGGGCGCGGCGCGCTCGTCATCGACGACAACACCTGGGCGACGCCGCTCTATCACCGCTCGCTGGACCAGGGCGTCGACATCAGCATGCAGGCCGCGACGAAATATATCGGCGGCCATTCCGACATCATGTTCGGCACCATCTCGGCCAACGCCAAGGCCTGGCCGATGATTGCCGAAGGCATCCGCTTGCTCGGCGTCTGTGCCGGCCCCGACGACGTCTTCCTGGCGCTGCGCGGCCTCCGCACGCTCTCGGTGCGGCTGGCGCAACATCATCGCTCCGGGCTCGAGATGGCGCGCTGGCTGGCGGCAAGGCCTGAGGTTGCGCGCGTGCTGCATCCCGGGCTGGAGACCGATCCCGGTCATGCGATCTGGAAGCGCGACTTCACCGGCGCCTCCGGCCTGTTCAGCATCGTGCTGAAGCCGGCGCCGCAGCAGGCGGTCGACACCATGCTCAATACGCTGAAGCTGTTCGGCATGGGCTTTTCCTGGGGCGGGTTCGAGAGCCTTGCAATTCCCTTCGATTGCGATGCCTATCGCACCGCGACCAAATGGGAGCCCGGCGGCCCGACGCTGCGTCTCCACATCGGGCTCGAGAGCACCGACGACCTCAAGGCCGATCTCGACCGCGGCTTCGCTGCCCTCAAAGCGGCCATGTGAGCATCAGGATTGGGCATCTCGCCTAGCAACGTGCCAGGCTTCAACAAGCGGAGCCGAACGCTGGATCAGCGGTCCAGCGTCTTCGAGGCGGTGCCGCGGTTCTTCCAGATCAGCATGATGTTTCTGATATAGATGATGGTCGCGAGCGACTGTCCGAGGATGATGACGGGCTCGCGCTTGACGACGCCATAGACCAGCGTCATCAGCCCGCCGCCCATCGAGCAGAACCAGAACGCCATCGGCACCACGCTGTTGCCGGCGCGCTCGCTCGCGATCCACTGCACCAGGAAGCGCGCCGTGAAGAACAGCTGCGCGACCAGGCCGAATGCCAGCCAGAAGTCGAACTTGGCGACGAAGACGTCATAGAGATAATTGCTCAGCGCCTGACCGTATTGAATGATCATGCGTCCACCTCGGTCACTTCTGGCGTCGGCTTCTTGCGGCGGATCAGCCACCAAACGCCGGCAAGATCCATGATGCCGATCCACAGCCGGTCGAAGAAACCATAGTTGGACACGCCGGAATGGCGCGGCCGGTCGATCACGTCGACATAGGCGATGTCGTAGCCTTCGCGGCGGACCAGGGCGGGAAGGAAGCGATGCAGCCCGTCGAAATAAGGCAGCATCAGGAAAACGTCACGCCGGAACGCCTTCAGCCCGCAGCCGGTGTCGCGCGTGCCGTCCTTCAGGATGGCGTTGCGAATGCCGTTGGCGACGCGCGACTGGAATTTCTTGAAGCCGGTGTCCTTGCGCCCGATCCGCTGGCCGGCCGCGAGCCCGACGCGCCCTGCTCCCTTCTCGACCGCCGCGATCAGGTCGGGCAGGAAGGCCGGATTGTTCTGGCCGTCGCCATCGAGTGTCGCCACGATCTCTCCGCGCGCCGCGCGCACGCCGCTGCGCACGGCCGCCGACTGGCCGCCCGATCTTGCATGGCGAAGCTGACGCAGATTGCTCTGCTGCTTCATGATGGCGCCAAGCCGCTCGCCGGTGGCGTCGGTCGAGCCGTCGTTGACGTAGATGATCTCATAGGGCCAGCGGCCATCGAGTGCCGCGCCGATCTCCGCGATCAGCGGCGCGATGTTGTCGGCTTCGTTGCGCACGGGAACAACGATGGACACCGAAGGCTGGGACGTCGACAAATCGAGGCTCGTGGTTGGAATTGACCTGCCCAAAGAACCTGCCCAAGGGAACCGGCGGTCCCGGCAGGCAGCCGCTTTTATGGGGCGGATGCCCGGTGGGCAACCCTTTTGAGGCGGTCGGAAAACGTCCCTGAAAGCGGCACGATGGTGCCGTCGGCGCGGATGGCAAATCCGAGCTTTCGGGCCGCGAACCAGTAATGAACGGCCATGGCGCCCACCGTTCCGACCAGAGCGCCGGCGACCACGTCGCTCGGATGATGCGCCAGCAACACCAGGCGCGTCAGCACGATCACGATTGCGTAAGTGAACATGAAGACGCGCAGACGCGGCCACAGTGCCGAGACGGCAAACGCCAGGGCGAACGCGGCCACGGCGTGGCCTGACGGCAGGCTGGCATAAGCCCCCGTCCCCTCGAACGGGACGAAGTTGAACGGATTGGCCTTGCCCCCGACGAACGGACGTCCGCGGCCGATGACATATTTCAGGATCTCGGCGACGAAGGCTGACACGGCAACCGACAGAAACAGGAATTGCAGCCGCGTGCCGAAGCCGAGCAGCAGCGCGCGGCGGCTCCCACGCAGCCCGGCCGCGACGAGCGCCAGCACCACCAGCGCAGCACCCAGCACCGAGAGGATATACTCGTCCTTGCCGAAATCGGTGAGGATGCGGATCGGCCACAGGCTCGGCGTGCCGCGCGGCGGCATCAGCAGGATCTCGGTCTGATCGAACGCGACCATCAGCACGATGACGAGCGCTGCACCCGCCGCGGCAAGCCACAGCGAATGCCGCGCCAGCTTCCGGGCGGCCTCGGCGCGGCGCGAATGCGAGGGCGACCGCACGAGCTGCGCCAGCGCGCGCCAGGACACCGTTAGCAATTGCGCGGGATAGCCGGCATGCGGCGCAATGTCGGTGGGGGCCCGCACCCTATTCGGTTCCTTCCGAGCGGAAGATCGAGATCGAGATCGCGCGCCCTTGCGAGAAGTTATAGCCGTCGATGCGCGCGCCGACCTTGTAGCGCAGCCCGATCGCCTCGGCGCGCTGCACGAAGCTGCGCTCCGAGCGCTGCTCGATCAGCGCGAAGCGGCAGCTGCCCTGCCGCAGGAAATCCGCCGCGCCGGAGCCGTCGGTGAGCAAGGTCCGGGTGCCCGCCAGGAAGACGAGGCTCGGCTCGTGATAACCGGCCGCAGCCGCCTTCGGTCCGACGCAGGTGACGTTGCGAAGCGCGCGCGCGATCTCGATGCTGGGAAACAGCGGGGTCAGCGACGGCAGCACGATGCCGTAAATCGTCACGGCGAGCATCAGGCCTGCGACCAGGGCGTTGAGAAACGAGCGCTCGGCGCGGTTGGTATCGAACAGCCACCAGGCGAACAGACCGAAGATCAGCGCGGCCGCGATGAACGGCCAAGCTACGAAAGCGGGCTGCCGCGTCAGTATCACCGAGCCGACCACCGCGATGATGGAGGCGGCTGCGGGGATCGCGAACCACCAGGCCGAGCCGCGCATCAGCCAGGAGCGCGACAGCACGCGCCGCTCCACCGCGCCGGCGGTGAGGATCGCGATCGCGGGATACAGCGGCAGCACGTAATGCGGCAGCTTGGTCAGCACCGCCTCGAACACGATCCAGGACGGGATCAGCCAGGCCAGCAGGAACTGCGCACCGGGCTCGCGGCGGGCCCGCCACACCGCGGGCGCCGCCATCGCCGCCAGCGGCGCACCCGGCCAGAACGTGATCCAGAACAGCGCCAGGTAAAGTCCGGGCGGTGCGCCGTGGGATTCCTGGGCGCCAAGCTTGCTCAGCATGTCGCCGCCGACGGAGGTGGTGAAGAAGGTCTCGCCCGCGCGCCAGAAGATCGCGACGAACCAGGGCAGCACCAGCACCAGCATCCACATCAGGCCCCAGACAGGCCGCAGCTTCCACAGCCAGGAGGCGTCGCGGTCCTGGATCGCGAGCGCGACGATGGTCAGGCCTGCGAACATCAGGATCAGCGGCCCCTTGATCAGGATGCCCGCAGCAAGCGCGGTCCAGAAGATCGCGGGCCAGCTCCAGGGCGGATGCGTCTCGTCCTCGGCGCGCTGCCAGGACAGATAGGCCCGCGCCATCGCGCCCATCGCGGCAACCACGCAGAGCAGCAGCACGGCGTCGGTCTTGGCCAGGCGCGCCTCGACGCCGAGCAGCACCGAGGCGCACATCATCAGCGCAGCCAGAACCGCGGCGCGCCGCGTGACGAAGCCGAGCGCGGCCCAATACGTCATCAGCACGGCGCCGATCGCGCCCATCAGTGACGGCAGCCGGTAGACCCAGATGCGCAATTCGGCCTTCGGCAGCTTGAGCATCGAGGCGGCTTCGACGGTCGCCGATTGCAACCAGTAGATGCCGACCGGCTTCTTGTAGCGGACGTCCTCCTGAAAGCGGATGTCGACATAATCGCCGCTCTCGACCATCTGCTTGGTGGCCTGGGCAAACCGTGCCTCGTCGCGGTCGATCGGCGGGATGGTGAAGAAGCCCGGCAGGAACAGCAGCAGCGCACACAGCACCAGGAAGCCGACCGCGCGCGGGTGGCTGGCAGTGACGATGTCGAGCATGCGCACGAGCCCGCTGCCCGGATTTGTGGGCGATTTCGACTCGCGGGGGGCACCAAAACGAGGGCTGGGGTAGGTCTCGGCCATTGGTTCCGCTTACGCTGAAACCGCCATGGCCACAACCGCTTAAGGCAGGGTCATTGAATTCGAATGACGACTGTGTCCGCGGCGCCCGTGGCGTCGATCACGGTGAGCCGTGCAAAGCCCGGGCCGGGCGGATCGATCAACCGATGACGGCGGCCGTCGATCTCGCCGAGCGCGGTGCCGTTAACCATGACGGTCATGGGCAGCACGCCGCCGGCGACCTTGACCGGCATAGCCGCGCTCTCCCGGCCACCCGATCGATCGACGTCGATCCGCGAGCCGTTCAGCGGAAATTGGATATGCAGCGGCTGCTCGCCCCCGCTTCGCACCAGTTCGCCGACCGGACGGAACCGCTTCAAGGGCAGCGGCAGCTTCGCGTTGCTTGCGACCAGGGTTCCCTTGGGCGGCTTCGGCAAGGCGGCCAGCGTCTTGCCGCTGCGGGCGAAGGCATCGAACAGGATGGGCGCGGCGGCGACGCGTCCGATCAGGCCGGGAACCGGCGCTCCGTCCGGACGGCCAACCCAGACGCCGATGGTCATGCGACCGTCGAAGCCGACCGACCAGGCGTCGCGATAGCCGTAGGAGGTGCCGGTCTTGAAGGCGATGCGGTTGTGGGCGGCGTTCTCCGGCGGGGGCGTGCCGAGCAGGACGTTGCCGACCTGCCAGGCTGCGACCTGATCCAGCAGCCGCAGCGGCTCCCGCTCGTCCTTGGCCGTGACGATCTCGCGCAACGGCTTGGTGGTCCCAAGGCGGGCAAAGCCGGCATAGAGCTGGGCCAGATCCTGCAGCGTCACGCCGACGCCGCCGAGCCCCATGGCGAGGCCGGGCGCTTCGTCCTTGGGCAGGACGAGGTTGCCGCCGGCCTGCCGCAGCCGCGAGGTCAGCCGGCTCGAGCCGACGCGGTCGAGCAGCACGATGGCCGGCACGTTCAGCGACAGTTGCAGAGCCTTCCTCACCGGCACGGTGCCCTGGAAAGTCATGTCGAAATTTTCCGGCGCATAGGAGCCGAAGCGGACCGGGCGGTCGTCGATCAAGCTGTCGGGATGGACAAAGCCGTCCTCGAAGGCGAGCCCGTAGATGAAGGGCTTGAGCGTCGAGCCGGGCGAGCGGATGGCGCGGGTCATGTCGACCTGCCCTGCCCGGCTCTCGTCGAAATAATCGGCCGAGCCGACACGCGCGAGCACGTCGCCGCTCTCATTGTCGACCACGACGATGCCGACCGAGATGTTCGGACCCAGCGCAATTGCGCGGTCGCGCGCCAGCGGCTCCAGCACCTTCTGCAAGGTCGCATCGAGCGTCAGCTTGATGATCGGCGCGTCCTTGACCGTCGACTGCGCGGCGTCGGAGGCATGCGGCGCCAGGATCGGCATCGGCCTGCGCAGTTTCGGCACCGGCATCGCCTTGGCCTGATTGGCCTCCTCAGTGCTGACCACGTGCTCCTCGACCATGCGGTCGAGCACGCGGTCGCGCGCCTTGCGGGCTGCTTCCGGATAGCGATCCAGCCGGCGTGTCTCCGGCGATTGCGGCAGCGCAACCAGCAACGCGGCCTCCGCCAGCGACAGCCGCTTCGGCTCCTTGCCGAGGTAGGCGATCGACGCCGCGCGGATGCCTTCGAGATTGCCGCCATAGGGCGCCAGCGCCAGATAGAGATCGAGGATCTGCTCCTTGCTCATGCTGCGCTCGATCTCGATGGCACGCACGATCTGCCGCAATTTTGCGTAAAGCGAGCGCTGCCGCCGCGGCTCCATCAGACGGGCCAGCTGCATGCTGATGGTCGAGCCGCCCGAGACGATGTGGCCGCGCGTTCCCAGCTGCAACGCGGCGCGTCCCAGAGCGAGCGGATCGACGCCGTTGTGGGCGTAGAAGCGCTGATCTTCATAGGCGAAAAGCAGCTTCAGGTAGGTCGGATCGACGTTGGTCCTGGCATCGACCGGCAACCGCCAGCGCCCATCCGCCATCGCATAGGCGCGCAGCAGTTTGCCGTTGCGATCGACGATGGTGGTTGAGACCTGGCGGGCTTCGTCGAGCGGGAGCGGGCCGAGCGCGTAGACCCAGCCAACGAAGCCGATGATGGCGAGGATAAAGGTGAGCGCGGCTGCGGAGAGAAGGCGAAAGGCGATCCGCCCCCTCCGTCCGTCATGGCCGGGCTTGACCCGGCCATCCACGCCAACACCCACCGCCGGCGCGGCCGTGGATGCCCGTGTATGTGGCTCGACCTCGCTCATCTCACTCACTTCGCCGCCCGCACCTCGACACTGCCCGTGCCGGTCCGGCCATAGCGCGAGGGATTGTACATGTCCTCGACATAGGCCTGCGGCAGCACGTATTTGCCGGGCGAGACCGCGCGCACGACATAGGCGAGCGTGAAGACCGACTTGGAATCCGAGGCCCGGTCGACGGCCGCGGTGAAGCGGTCGTCGCGGAATTCGGTATGTTCCGGCTCCTCGCCGTCCTCGATCCAGTCCAGCGTGCCGCTGTCGCCGGACGACACCAGGTTCGGATTGTCGATCTCCAGGCCCGCCGGCAGATAGTCGGACACCATGATGTGGCCGTACTCGGGCTTGGCCTCAGTGATCTTCAGCACCACCGCAAAGCGCTGGTTCTGCTTGACCTTGCTGATGTCCGCGGGCTTGCCGTCGAGCGTATAGTAGCCGCGCTCGATCTTGAAGCCGTTGGACGCCGCCGGCTCCGGCGTGACCGGCGAGCCCGACACCGAGACGACCGCCTGCACCGGCGCATCGCCGGTGTTGGTGATCTTCAGCGGTTTGCCGCCCAGCGTGTCCGCCTTGTAACTGCGGTACAGCGCAGTCTTGACCGGCTGCCCATCGACCTCGATCGAGAGGTTCTCCTTGGCGAGCGCCCGTGCCGCCAGCACCAGCCACGCATTCTCCTGCGTGGAGGTGTAGGGCGTCAGCCCACGGGCGGTCTCGACCCGCGACACCGCCTGCGTCAGCGTCGCCCTCGGCGCATTGCCTTCACTGGCGAGCGACACCAATGCTGCGGCATCGCGCAGCTGCGAGCCGTAGTCGGTGCGGCCGAATTCCAGCGCGGGCTTCGGCGCAAGGCTGTCGAGCGCCGCGCCATAGACCCGTTCGGCGCGGTTGCGGTCGCCGACCAGGGCGAGCGCCGCCGCAAGCTGCGATTTCGCGATTGGGGTCGCGAGGTTGGCGAGCTTGGTATCGGCGAGATAGCGGAGATCGCCGATCGGAGCTGCGCCGTTACGGGCGAGCACATACAGGCCATAGGCGAGATCGCGGCCACCGTCCTTCTCCGGCTCGTCGGCATTGACGACGGAGTTGCGGATACGGTCGAGCGCGTTCTTGAACAGCACGTCCGGCACCGCAAAGCCCTTCTCGCGGGCGCGGGTGAGGAAGTCCGTCACGTAGGCATCGAGCCAGGCATCGTCGCCGCCGGCCAGCCACAGGCCGAACGAGCCGTTCGAGCCCTGGCGGGCCAGCAGCCGCTCGATGGCGTCGCGGATGCGCTGGTCGACCTCGGTGTCCATGGCAAGATGCGCGCCGGCCGCGAGCTCGTTGACATAGAGCAGCGGCATCGCCCGGCTCGTGATCTGCTCCGAGCAGCCATGGGGATAGCGGTCGAGCGCTTTCAGGATCGTTGCCGCATCGAGCGCGGTCGACAGGCTGGCCGAGACCGAGATAGCGCCGGTGCCCGGCACGAGGTCGGAGAACATGTCCGAGCTCAGCGTCAGGCTCTCGCCCTTCGCCAGGGTCCGGATCGAGCGCCGCGCCAGCACCTGCGTCGCCGGCTTGACGTCGAACACATAGTGACGCACCAGCGCGAGGCCATTCGGCCCCTTGATGTCGACGTCGAGCGTCGCCTGCCCCGCCGCGGTCGCATCGAGCGCGAGCGAGAACGCATTGCGCTGCTTGGCCGCGAGCTTCACCGTGGTGGCGGGATTGCCGGTCATCTTCACCGGGCCGCCCGCCTTCACGTTGATGACGTAGTCGCCGGCCTGGCCCTCCACATTGTCGATCTCGAGGTTGACCGAGCCGCGGTCGCCGTTGAGCAGGAAGCGCGGCAGCGTCGTCGTCAGCACGACGGGATCGCGGATCACGACGTCGGTGTTGGCGCGGCCGAGCTTGGTCGCGGTCCACGCCACCGCCATCACGCGCGCGGTTCCGGCGAACTCCGGAACATCGAAACTCACTTCGGCCGAGCCGTCGGCGGCGACGGTGACGATGCCGGAATACAGCGCGAGCGGCTTCTGCGTGGGCGGCGAGCCCTGGAGCTCGCCACCGGCGTCGCCGCCGGACTTGATCTGGCCGCGCGTGCCCGACATGCCGTCGATCAGCTGCCCGTAGAGGTCGCGAATCTCGGCGCTGAGGCGACGCTGGCCGAGATAATAATCGTCCGGCGCCGGCGGCTTGTAATTGGTGAGATTGAGGATGCCGACGTCGACCGCGGCGATGACGACCTTGGCGTCCTCGCCCGGATTGAGCCCATCGAGCTTGACGGGGATCTTCAGCGTCGAATTCGGCCGGATCAGCGAAGGCGGCGACAGCTTCACCTGCAGCGTACGCGCCTGCTTGTCGATGCCGAACCATTTCAGCCCGATCGCACGGCCCGGCATGCGCTGGGCGGCGGCATCGAGCGGACGGCGCAGCGTCGCCACCACATAGGCGCCGGTGCCCCAATCCTTGCCGATCGGGAGCTTGACCTGCGCGGTGCCTTCCTTGACGTCGATGGTCTGCGTCGTCAGCAGCCGCTCGCCGAGCACGTTGATGGTGAGCTTGCCGGCGCTGCGGACGTTGACGGACACCGTCATGGTGTCGCCGGAGGAATATTGCGGCTTGTCGATCGAGGTCTCCAGCAGGTCCGGCGTGTCGGCGCTGCCGTCGGAGTACCAGCCGACGTCGAACTGCACCGAGGTCACCGGGCCGTCGGCCTCGTTCGACTTGACGTCGAGCCGGTAGCGGCCGGGCTGCGGCGTAAGCGAGATCCGCGTCGGCTTGTCGACCGTAACAGTGACGTCGCCGTCGGCGACGCGCGAGGTCGACTTGACCGGCTCGTACTCCCAGTAATTGTTCTGGCGGTACCACTGGTAGCGCGACTCGATCTTCAGGAGCTCGTAGCGCAGACCGTCGCGGCGCAGCTTCTCGCCGTCCGGCGAGACGAACACGACGTCGAACTCGGCCTTGTCGCCCTCCGTGACGTTCTTGTCGCCGAACAGCGGCTTGATGCCGATCTGCGCCGTGGCGGGCGCGACCGGCAGCACGATCTTGCGCTCGACGGCGCGGCCGCCGGTCTCGACCATGCGGACGAAGATCTGCGCCTCCTGCGGACGCGTCGAGGCCGGCTGCTTGTCCAGCGTCACCGGGAAGGTCGCGACGCCATGGGCGTCCGCCTCGGGCAGGTTCTCCAGCGGCGTGCGCTCGTTCGAGGTGGTCTCTTCGTCGTCGACGCCGAACTTGTAGCCGGCAAAGCCGGGCCGCTCGGCCGCCGGCGCGATCAGCATGTCGCCTTCGAGCTGCAGGCCCGAAGCAGGTGCGCCATAGAGGAAATGACCGTCGGCCTTAAGCTCCACTGGAGCGTTAGCTTTGATCAGCTTGTCCTTGGCGGACAAGTCGAATTCGATCCGATCGGGGACGTAATCCTCGACCATGAAGGTGGTCTCGCCGACCGAAGCTCCCTTCGGATCGGTGAAGGCGCGCACCCGCCAGGTGCCGGTCGGTACGGCCGAGTTGAGCGGCACGGACAGCGTGCGGCCGCCGGCGCCCTGATCCGCCAGTACGGCGCGACGATATTCGACGCCGTCCGGGCGCTCGACCACCAGCGTCATCGGCCCGCCGGTGACGGCATTGCCCTGCCCGTCGCGCAGCAGCGCGGTGAGGAACACGGTCTCGCTGGAACGGTAGACGCCACGCTCGGCATAGACGAAGGCATCGGCGCCGGCGGGCACCGCGCGCCCCGAAACGCCGCGGTCGGACAGGTCGAAGGCCGAGGTCTTCAGGCTCAGGAAGGCATAATCGGCCTTCTCGCCGGTGACCGTGAGCATCGCCGGCGACAATCCGCCCTCGCCGCGCGCAAGGCCGGCCTCGAACAGCACGTGACCAGCATCGTCGGTCTTGCGCGTCGCCAGGATCTCGTTGTTGCGCGCGACCAGGCGCACCTCGGCCTTGCCGACCGGGTCGGTCGACGCCAGCGAGTTGACGAAGACATGAATGCCGTCATTGCCGGAATAAGCGGCGATGCCGAGGTCGGAGACGATGAACCATTGCGTGGCGAGCTGGTAGTCCTCGTCCGAGGCCCTCGCCGCGGCCGTCATGACGTAGACACCGGGCTGGAGCTCGCCGAGCGCCTGGTCGACCGGGAACGCCGTGGTGACGTCCTGGTTCAGCGTCGTCGCAGTCGCAAGCTCGCCGGTCCAGACCTTGACGCCGCGCTCGTCGCCGAGCTCGCTGAGCTGGTACTTCGACAGCGTCCTCTGAAAATCGCTGTCCACGACCGTGTTGATCAGGTTGCGGTCGCCGATCCGGAACACGTTGATGCTGACTGAGGGCGTGTTGACGCTGACGACGGGAATGCCGCGCTGGCCGGTCCGCGGCAGCACATATGCGCGGCTGGTAAAGCGCACGAACGGCTTGCGGTCGCGCACATAGATGTTGAACTCGGCCGATTTCGGCAGCCCCTCCTTCACGGTCGACGGCAAGCCGGCGCGCAGGTTGATGTTGTAGCGCTCGCCGTGCTTCAGCCCGTCGACGCAGAGCTGCTTGCCTTCGGCCGACAGCGCCGGCTTGTCCTGGCCTGCAAGCGCCAGGAACGGCGCGAAGTCGGTGCGCTTGGCGAGCTCCTCGGAGAACTGGAAGCAGGCGCGCGGGCTCGCCGAGTCCGAGTCGACGGTATAGTCGAGCAGCCGGAAGCCGTGCTCGTCGCGCATCTTCTCATATTGGCCGCGGACCTCGGCGACCTCGCGCATGTCGAGCGACAGCCGCAGCGCATCCAGTGCCGGCCGCCACAGCTTGCGGTCGGCCAGCGCCTTGCCGAGCACGGCGAGCGCGTCGGCCTCCTCGCCCGGATTGCCGGCGCGCATGTAAGCGATATAGGCCGCCGTCGAGGCGCGCTCCAGCAGGAAGGTCTGCTCGCTCGAGCTCTTCGGCGATATCTGGAAGATGACCTTGGCGAGCCGCAGCCAGTTGCCGGCATCCTCGGGCGTGGTCGCGGCGATCTGGCCGAGCACCGAAAGGCCGGTGCGGTAATCATTGCGCCGGAAGGCGGCGTCGGCGTCCGTCTTCAGCGTCGCATTGGTCTTGGCGACCGGCCCCGCCTCGCTCTTGATCTGGGCCTCCAGCTTGATCGCGGAATCCGCGAGGTCGTCGCGTTTGAACGCCTTGTCGGCGGCCTGCGCGGTGACAAGGCCGAGCGCTAGCGCGGCGCAGATTGTGACGGCGCGAACGAGACCGATCATTGAAGACTCCCGGAAAGCGCGGACGAACGCCGCGGCGGCAAATGAAATGCGCGGAAAGGTGACGGACTCAAGGCGATGGAACCAGAAGGTGCAAAGCGTCGCTTTCGCCATGACAGAGGTAAGCCCAGAGGAGACCGGCCAAGATATCGCCACGCACGCCGTCCTGATGGCGCAGCACTACCTGACCAGTCGACCGGCGGCCGTGCCCCGGAAGCTGTTCAGCGTTCCCGGCGATGTGATCCATCGTCCAGTCCGCTGCCGCTCAACCCGGCACCCTGACACCCCACCGTTCCGCTTTGTCGCCGCACTGAGGAAAACGGTTCGGTTCAGACTTGGCGAAACACCAGTTTTTTCATATTGGCATGCTACATGAACGGCCAGCCGCCCAATCCGGGCGGCTCAAGACGGCCGGCTCAGACGGTCCCGTAGCTCAACTGGATAGAGTAGCGGATTTCTACTCCGCGGGTTGCAGGTTCGAGTCCTGCCGGGATCGCCAGCTCGTTGCCTTGCCGCCGCTGTTCACGAACGCGTGGGTAACCATATGCCGGCCTTTGAACGGCGCCGATCAGCCCTATCTAAGCGCCGGGTGAGACGCGCCCGATAGGTTTGGGAATGCAGCAATCCGAATTGACGAGAATGGCGATCGCATCTGCGGTCGCGGTCGTTGCGATCTTGTATTTGGCGGTCGACGCGGGCTTGGTGAGCACCAATGCGGTCACGAGGCCCGTCAAGGTGGTCCAGGCCTCGATCCTTGGCGCCGCAACGGGACAACGTCAGCCTGCATTTGCCGTTGAGGACTGGGCGCGCCGCGGTCACGACAAGCCGCGACTCGAATATTGCCTGGCGGTCGACTGATCGACGCGCCCGCCCTCCGGTCTATCCACAGCCTGCCCGCTGATGACCCCGCCACCACCGCGCAATGGCCGCGGTGAGATCGTCCCACACCTCCGTCGGCAGGTCCGGCACCGCCACCCGGACGCTGTACTGGTCCGTCGTCGCGTCGTGAAACCACTCGGTCGCGGCGAAATCGAAGCCGAAGCTGCCGGCGTGGCGGATGGGAAAGCCCGCGCGGCGCAATTCGCAGCTCATGTCCTCGGCAGCCTGCCGTGCGGCCGCCTCGTCGAGCGCGCGCCTTCCGCGAAGAGTCACGTAGAGGCCGTGAGCGAAGCGAAGCTGAGCCGAGAGCGCCGGGATCTCGGCGGCAAAGCATCGCGCCGAGCTGCGGCCGTTGCGCAAGATCGCCGCCACGCGCCGCTTCGTCAGCGCCCAATACGCCGCGCTGCCCGCGAAGGGCGGGAAGTGGGCCGGCAATGCCGCGCCGCCGAGCAGCCGCACTGCGTTGCACGTTTCGAACGCGAGGCGTGACCATTCAGCGTCCCCTGCCCGCGGTGGACGCTCATGCCCGCCCACGAAGACGGCCGAGCCGAGGCGGCCATATTCCGCTCCGAGCGAATCGAGCTTGTTGTGGCTTCGCACCAGCACCAGCGCAATTCCGTGTCGCCTGGCCCACCCCACGACGCGCCTGATGCGGCCCGACCTGCCGGCGAAGCACGTCGTATCGAAAATCAGGAGATCGAGGCCCGAGCCGTCACAGCGCAGCACCGCCTCGATGGCGCCGGCGACGGAGCAGGAATCCAGCAGCAGGATCCGCGGCGAGCTCACCCGTGCAAGCGCATCGCCGAGCGGCAGCGGCAAGGGTTCGATCCGCAAATGCGGCATGAAGCTTCGGATCAGCTCCAGCGTCTCGCCATAGCAGCCTGGCAGCACCAGGATATCCGCCTTCGCGACGATCCGCGCGGAGGCGAGCAGCACCGCGGAGATCGCCGCCATCCCCGAGGCAGTGTAGATCGCCGTGCTCGTGCAGCCGCCGTCGAGCTCGTAGAACGACGGACCGCGTACCGTGAGATCGGCCCGCTGGTAGTCGTAACTGAACTCGAACGGCCCGCTGGCGGGATCGGCCGTGTGCGACCAGGCGGTCTCGGTCGCCTTCCACTCGTGTAATTCATGCTCCGCCCTGAGCGCGGCAGTGATCTGGAATTTGGACCTGACGACGTCATCGACGGAACGCGGCGACGCCAAATCGAGCGGGTTTCTCAGGCCGTCGTTCAACAGCCTGAGTTCCCAGTGCTTGCGTTCCAGATAGGCCCGAACGGTCTCCATCGCGCTTCTTGACAGATCCAATCAGGCGTCAACGTCCGGAAATCCCAACGGGTCCAACGTGCCTGCTGCAACGAACCGGCGCCTTCGCAGTTGAAGCCATGCAAGGAGGACAGCATGGCTGACATCAGAGAGCACATGAAGATCATCGGCAAGGACGGCGCACATGTCGGCACCGTCGATCGTCTCGAGGGCAACCGCATCAAGCTGACGCGCAAGGACAGCCCGGAAGGTCACAAGGACCACCATCACTACATCGACACGAAATATGTCGGCGCCGTCGAAGGCGACGTGGTCAAGCTGTCGGTGAATGCCGACGCCGTCCCGAAGACCGAAGCTGCGTAAAACACTGAGCCCCTGCGGGGGCTTTTTGTTTGTTCACGGTCCGACTCCGCTTCGTTCGCGAGTACGAATCGCGACTGCAATTCGATTGCGCGGAGCATTCGTTAACGATGACTTTCTGCGGAAGGTCGCTGCAATGCGATCGGATTTCAGCGCTGCGGATTGACCGGGAACGAATGCGCGATCCGCGCGTTGGATGACCGAACTGAGTGGTGCCGACCCGCCAGCCCCGGTCGGCTTTGAAGGACCCCGTGCTTGTCCCCCGAGCACGGGGTTTTTCTCATCTCAGCGCTCTCGGGCCAAAGGCCTGCGCCCGGCTGGATGCGAGGGGCCGGCTTGCTCATCGTGCAGATCGCGGGCGAGTTCGTGCCATGCCAGGGCCAGCTGGATCAGCCGTTGCCTGTCGGCACCCTCGGCCTCCGCGGCGCGCTTCATAGCGGCCTCGGCCTCATGTTGCGGATCGTACTCCGTGTACATGCGCAGACTCTAGCCGGCCATCTGGACGAGTGCGTGGCAATTTCGTCCGTATGATTGCGGGGTAACGACCAGCCTTCCTGCACCGGTCTGTGAACCACGTCACAGCCTGTCCGCGACATCTCCGCTAAACTGCGTGTCCAGGCTTCATGGGTGATGTCCGGTCATGACACGCAAAGCAGCAACCGAAGTCATCGTCCCGAGGCAGCGACATCGCGCGGACCTGCTCGGCATCGCCTATCTCGGCACCATCGGCGTCGTCATGGTGGCCTGGATCGCGGGCCTGGTCTGGGCCTCGATCGCATTCTTCGATTGGCTCGTGTCCTGACCGACCAAGGCATTGGCCTGCCAGCTGATCGCCGTTTTAGAGCAGGTAGGGCAACGCCTGCGAGAGTTTAATTCCGCCGCAAACGATCATGGCCCAGAGCGCCACGCTGATCTGGATGGCATCCAGCATGCACCACATCCCCCGCGAATCATCCCGTCATTTTTCTTTGAAATTGACGTGAGGGGGCGACGAGCACCAGAGCCAATTCATAGCAACCGCCGGCGTGCAAAAGGATGAGGCGGGCCCGAAGCCCGCCTCCAATGGTCCGATCCTGCCTGCAAAACTCAATAGCAGGCGCGGGGATCGGCCTGCACATATTGGCCGTTCGGATAGCGGTAGTAGCAGGTGCCCTGCGCCCAGTAATAGCCGGGCTGGGACGCTGCGGTCGCGCCAGCAATCGCGCCCGTCGCGCCGCCAAGAACCGCGCCTGCGGCGGCCCCGGTTGCATTGCCCGAGATCAGTCCGCCCAGCAGGCCGCCGACGAGCGCGCCGCCGAGCGCGCTGGCGCCGGGATCGGCCGGCGGTGGCGGCGGCGGAGGTGGCGGAGCATAGGCCACCGGAGGCCGGGCGTAGACCACCGGCACGTCGTCGATATAGTCCTCTGAAATGTAGGCGGGCGGGCCGGCCATACGCTGCGGATAATAATACCAGACGCCGCCAACGTCCCACCACCAGCCGGATCGGCCATGGCGGACGTCGTGGCGCCAGCGTCCGCCCTCCCAGGCAAGGTTGCCGCGATAGGTGTGCCCACCCCAATCACGTGTGGGAGCAGGACCGCGCGCGACGTGACGTCCGGGCGGCGGGCCCCCGGCGTTGTGACCCGCATGGGGCTGACCGCCGGGCTGCGCAGGCCTGGTCGCTTGCTGCGGCGGAGGGCCCTTGCGCATGGGCGGATTGGCCTGTGGCGGCGCGCCTGCTGCCGGCCCGGCCGGCGGTTGGACGACCTCTTGCCGGGACCTGGCCTCTTGCGCCTGCGCCGACAGCGCGAGCAGCGACGTGGCCGAAACCAAGGGAATGAAGATCTTCAGATGTTTGGACGCACTCATGCGTGCTCGCCCCCTGCTCTCATGGCCGTGAATCCCGGGCGCGATCGGCGAATCGCCGCGCGCCGGGCTGATGCCGGCCGAAATCACTGCCCTGCTTGATCGGCTAAGTCCCGTTACAAATGATTAAGATCAGGGCATTTTTTCGGCCCCATGGCCATGCTGTAGAGCGCGCCTAGCGAGCCGGCTCGATCACATTGCAATTGCTTCGCCCGGACATCAGACAATCCTGCATCTTGCTGGCTGCCGTCAGATCCCGGGCAAGCCACCAGCCGACGCCGAGGATCACGACCGCGATGATCAATCCTGCCAGCGCGCCGCGGCGGTCGCCGCCGGACGGAGGCTTGGGCTGACGGTTCGGTCGAGGATGGGGCTCCTCGCCCGGTTCGGATCTGGACTCTGGCTTCGACATGGCCGCCTGGTCACGCTGGCGCGCTGGCTTTACCACCTCTGCGGCGTCGCGTCACATCCGGATCGTCCGGCCCAATTCAGCCCCGGGTCTGCTGGATTGCATCCTTGCGCAAGGTTTCGACCGCCCGAATTGCCTCCTGAACGCGCGGTGCGCAGCTCGTGAGCACGAATGCGGTCTGGGTGCATTCCCAATCCGCTCCCAGCACGGCACTTTCGATGGGCTGCGGACGAGCCAGCAGCAGCGCGGCGCCGGCCACGCCTGCCAGGGCGACGGCAATCGCGAGCGCCTTCAGGCTTGGTCTTGAGATTGTCATGCCCGTGCTCCGTCTCGTACGGGGCGGACGCTAGGCGTCGCCCATGTGCTCCCTTATGAGGGACATCACAATTCGGCAGTTTTTTCGGGCTACGAGAGATCGTCGGGGGGCGATTTTTCGTTGACCTGATCGGCTGCGATTATGGGTGGCTTCGCGACGCGCGCCGATGTACACGCTTCTGCGTCGCGTGGCGCCTGCTATGCCCAGCCGACTTACCAACAGGCACCGATGTAGGATCGAAAGCGAGGAAGACAAGGCTCGTCGATGAGTGGATTCAGGGAACCCGGCTTTGCAGACCGGCAAAAGGCGGCGCAGGACGCCCGCAAAAATCTTTTGAACAAGTTCAAGTCGCAGCCGGGGCCGGATGATCCCGCGGTGGCGGCGAAGCGCGCCGAGCGTGAGGCCCTCGCGGCCAAGCGCGCCGAGGCAAAGGCCGCGCGCGAGGCCGAAAAGGCTGAGCAGAAGCGCCTCGAGGAAGAGGCCAAGGCAGCCGAAGCTGCGCGGATCGCGCGGGAAGCCGAGGAAGCCGCCGAGAAGCAGGCTGCGCTCGAGGCCGAGCAGAAGGCCAAGCGCGATGCGCGCTACGCCGCCCGCAAGGCTAAGCGCAAGTAAAACGCGCTGGTCACGTTCAATTGAACTTGAACTGAGCCATCATTCCGGGGGCCTCAAATGCCGCCGGAATTCGAGAGGACGCGGCCCGCCCAAGGGGCGTTGCGCGATGACGACCCGGGATCAGTTCTTCTTCATCATCCCGTCGTCCTTTTTCATGCCGTCCTTCGACATGTGATCCTTCTTCATGCCGTCGTCCTTGGACATGTGGTCCTTCTTCATCATGCCGTCCTTGGACATCGTGTCCTTTTTCATCATGCCATCATCCTTGCCCATCTTGTCCTGAGCAAAGGCGGCCGGCGCAAACGCGAGGCCTAGCGAGAGAGCGGCAGCCGAGACGCCGAGCACGATGCGGGTGCGAATGGTCATGGTTCATCTTCCTTCGTGATTTGTTTGTCAGCGACGGACGCCGCTATCCTGTCTCGACGGATAGCCGTGTGGCGTTGTTACGCTGACCATCGATAAATTTCTGCGGCCAGCCGCCCTCGTTGATTGGCGAGCCCGCATGGATCGGATGTGCTGCAGCGCAGCACAACCGGCACTTGCCGCGGCACTCTGTCTCGAACTATCAGATGAAAGACCATCGGATGGAGACCGGCTTGGATTGGCCCCGCGGTCGCGAAGAACCCAGTTCAAATCACCTCTGCCAAAAACACTCCGAGAAACGCCCAAAGAAACGCCCAAGGGGATTACATCATGTTCACGCGCCGCCATCTGCTCGCGACCGCCGTCGCGGCACCTGCCATTCTCCGCTTCGGCACCGGCACCGCGCAGGCCGCGACCACGCTGAAGATCTCGCATCAGTTCCCAGGCGGCACTATCGACAAGGGCGATTTCCGCGACCGGCTGTGCCGCATGTTCGCTGCCGAAGTGAGTAAGCGCAGCAATGGCGACATTGCCGCCGAGATCTATCCGAACTCCTCGCTGATCAAGACCAACGCGCAGTTCTCCGCCATGCGCAAGGGCGCGCTCGATATCAGCCTCTATCCGATGCCCTATGCCGGCGGCGAAGTGCCGGAGACCAATATCGGCCTGATGCCGGGCCTCGTGACCAACTACGACCAGGGTCTGCGCTGGAAGAAGGAGCCCGTCGGCAAGGCGCTGACCGACTTCCTGGCCGACAAGGGCATCATCCTGCTCACCTGGGTCTGGCAGGCCGGCGGCGTTGCTAGCCGTTCCAAGCCGATCGTCGCCCCGGAGGACGCCAAGGGCCTCAAGGTGCGCGGCGGCTCGCGCGAGATGGACATGGTGCTGCAGACCGCCGGCGCCTCGGTGTTGTCGGTCCCGTCGAACGAGATCTACGCGGCGATGCAGACCGGCGCCTGCGATGCCGGCATCACCTCCTCGACGAGCCTGATCTCGTTCCGCCTCGAAGAGGTCGCGAAGTCGCTGACCTCGGGCGCGGGCGCCTCCTATTGGTTCATGCTCGAGCCGCTGATGATGTCGAAGGCGATCTTCGACAAGCTGCCGAAGAACCATCAGGACATCCTGCTCGCGGTCGGCACCGAGCTCGAAGCCTTCGGCCGCAAGGGCGCGCAGGATGACGACGTCGAGGTCGCCAAGGTCTATGAGAAGGCCGGGGCCAAGGTCTCGGCGCTCGACGCCGCCACCGTCGGAAAATGGCGCGACATCGCCCGCGACACCGCGTGGAAGGACTACAGCGCCAAGACCGCGACCGCCGCAAACCTGCTCAAGCTCGCCATCGACGTCGCAGCATGAGCCACGGTCCGCTTC
The DNA here is from genome assembly GCF_020193935.1 of Bradyrhizobium sp. NBAIM08. Taxonomy (NCBI): domain Bacteria; kingdom Pseudomonadati; phylum Pseudomonadota; class Alphaproteobacteria; order Hyphomicrobiales; family Nitrobacteraceae; genus Bradyrhizobium; species Bradyrhizobium sp. NBAIM08. The sequence continues at coordinate 201,426 of NZ_JADYVR010000002.1, forward strand.
CGGATCGTGACGACCGGACGAGCGTTGCCGCGGGGACCGGCCCTGCGGCAGCGATCGATCGCGGTCTCGCCGTCCTCAACAGCATCATCGTCGTGTTCGCCGCGATCGCACTGGTCGCGGCCTGCGCAATCCTGAGCTACAGCGTGCTCAGTCGCGCCTTATACAAGGCGGCCAATTACTGGCAGGACGAGGCCGCCGTATTCCTCCTGGTCGGCGCGACCTTCATGACGGCGGCCTATGTGCAGCAGAACCGCGGTCATATCGGCATCGAGGCCTTCGTCGGCCTGCTCTCGCCATTCGCGAACCGGGTCCGGCTCTGGCTGGTCGATGCCGCCACGTTCCTGTTCTGCGCCTTCTTCACCTGGAAGTCGTGGACACTGGCGCACGAAGCCTATGTCGACGGCCAGGTCTCGAACTCGATGTGGTCGCCGCCGCTCGCCATTCCCTACACGCTGATGGCGCTGGGGATGAGCCTGCTCTGCATCCAGATCCTCGTGCAGCTTGCGCTGCCTTTCGCCGGAGCCAAGCGGCCATGAGCGTTTTCGGTATCGGCGTCGCCTACGGCATCGTGACGCTGCTCGTGATGTTCTCGGGCATGCCCATTGCGTTCGCGCTCGGCGCGGTCGCGGTGGTGTTCATGGCCATCTTCATGCCCTCGGCCTCGCTCGATACGGTGACGCAGAACGTCTACGAGGAGATGGCCTCGATCACGCTGTTGTCGATCCCGCTCTTCATCCTGAAGGGCGCGGCGATCGGCAGGTCCCGCGCCGGCCAGGATCTCTATCTGGCGCTGCATGCCTGGCTGCACCGCGTGCCCGGCGGCCTCGGCGTTGCCAACGTGTTCGCCTGCGCGCTGTTCGCGGCGATGGCGGGGTCTTCGCCGGCAACTTGCTCGGCGATCGGCTCGGCCGGGATCCCCGAGATGCGCAAGCGCGGCTATTCCGGCGGCTTCGCCGCCGGCATCATCGCAGCGGGGGGCACGCTCGGCATCCTGCTGCCGCCCTCGATCACGATGATCCTGTTCGCGGTCGCCGCCGAAAAGTCGCTGGGACGGCTGTTCCTCGCCGGCATCGGGCCGGGCCTGCTGCTGGTCACGCTGTTCGGCATCTATGCCGTCGTTCGCTTCCGCCAGGAATATGCCGCCGCCGAGGTGGCTTACAAGAACGGCGGACCGGAGGCTCCGATCTTGCATCGTGACGAGTACACGCTCGCCGAACGCTTCAGCGTGCTGCCGCGCGTGATCCCCTTCGTGCTGCTGCTCACCGGCGTCATGGTCGCGCTCTATGGCGGCTATGCCACGCCGTCGGAGACCGCCGGCCTCGGCGGCCTCCTGGCGCTGGCGCTGATCGCTGCGATCTACAGCGTGTGGCGGCCGAGCGACCTCGCGCCGATCATGAAGTCGACGATCCGGGAATCGACCATGCTGATGATGATCATCGGCATGTCGCTGCTCTATTCCTACGTGATGAGCTATCTGCACATCTCGCAATCGGTCGCCGAATCCATCGTTGCGATGCACCTGCCGCGCTGGGAGCTGCTGTTCGCGATCCTCGTCATGGTCGTGGTGCTCGGCTTCTTCCTGCCGCCGGTCTCGATCATCCTGATGACGGCACCGATCATCCTGCCGCCGCTCCGCGCCGCCAATTTCGACATCATCTGGTTCGGCGTCGTCATGACCATCGTGATGGAGATGGGGCTGATCCACCCGCCGGTCGGCCTCAACATCTTCGTCATCCGCAACGTCGCGCCCGATATTCCCCTGCGCGAGGTGATCTGGGGTACGCTGCCCTTCGTGCTCTTGATGATGCTTGCAGTGCTGCTGCTGTGCCTGGTGCCGGGGATTTCGACCTGGCTGCCGGACCTCGTGATGGGGCCGGACGGGAGCAGGTAGAAGCGATCGCCGGCCTGTAGGGTGGATTAGCCGAAGGCGTAATCCACGTCTTCTGTCGCAGCGGAGACGAACAGCGGTGGGTTACGACTTCGGCTAACCCACCCTACGATTTCTCCTTCCGCCGCGACTTCGGCGCGTTCGCCACCACCTGCAGCAGGTCTTTGCGCACGGCCTCGATGTGCCGCTCCAGGAAGCGGCAGGCCTCCTCTACTTTCTGCGCACGACAGAGCGCGATCAGATGGGCGTGCTCCTTCTCGGCAATGCCCATCGACTTGGTGTTGGAGAGTTGTAGCCGCGTGTAGCGGTCGCTGGTCTGCAGCAGCGACAGCACGATCGCGCGCGTGCGCGGCTGCGGGGCGTGGACGTAGAGCGCCATGTGGAAGTCGGCATTGAGCTGGCCCCACTCACTGACGTTGCGCGCCTTGATCGCCTTCTCGAAGCTCCGGTGGATGTCGTCGAGCCCGTCGAAATCCTGCGCGGTGAAGCGCGGCGCCGACTGCGCCAGCAGTCGCGGCTCCAGGATACGGCGGAGGTCGAACACGTCGTTGATCTCGTCCAACGACAGCTCCGAGACGATGGCGCCCTTCTGCGGCACGATGCGCACCAAGCCTTCCGCCTCGAGCTGGAACAGCGCCTCGCGCACCGGGATGCGGCTGACGCCATAGGCTTCGCCCAGCGCGTCCTGGCGCAGCTGCGATCCGGCCGGATAGGAGCCGTCGAGGATTGCCTGGCGGAGCTGGTCGACGATCGCAGCCGACAGGGTGCGATGCTTCAGAGGCTGTTTCATCTGATCGTCCGATGTCCTTCCCGACTCGCGCGGCCGACGCGGTCCCTGTCTTGCATGTCGAGCTGCCCGGCAAAAGCCGGGGCGCCGCATAGTGCCCAGCAAACGCGCGCCCTGCCGCCGAAATGACCGCAAACTCCGTTTGACTCCCAAAATGTATAAATTATACATTTGGCAATCGCACGACAAATCTTCAGGGGGTTGGGGCCTCTTTCATGATCGAGCAGACCATGCCGGCCACGCGCGCACTCAGCCTCCGACGCATGATCGTCCGGATGTCGAGTGCCCTGCTGGCCTGCGAGCGGCTCGCGCTGATGGGTCTGATGTACCTGCTCACCGGTCTGATCCTGGTGAACGTCGTCACCCGCTACTCGCATTTCCCGATCTACTGGATCGATGAATCCGCCGTCTATTGCGTGGTCTGGCTGACCTTCATCGGGGCATCCGCGATGACGCGGCTGCGGCTCGATTTTGCGGTGACGATGCTGACGGAGCGATTGTCCGCTCAGCACCAGAAATTTGCAAAAGTGATCTCGACCGGCCTCGTCGTGGTGTTCGGCGTCGCCCTGATCGTCACCTGCGTGCTCTGGATGGACCCGGTGGGCCTCGCCCGCGCCGGCTTCGACGGGCGTAAGCTCGCCGCCGAGACCTTCAACTTCCTCTACACCGAGCGCACGCAGACGCTGAACTGGCCGACCTGGGTGCTCTATCTGACGCTGCCGATCTTCGCGGTGTCGATGACCGTACATGGTCTCGCCAACCTGCTGGAAGATCTCGAGCTGGTCCCGCGCACGCCGCCGAAGGGCTTCCAGCTCTCCGAGCTCGACGGGGTCAATTGATGATCACGTCAGCAGCCTTCATGGCCTTCATGCTGGTCGGCGTGCCGATCGGCCTCTGCCTCTGCCTCGCCGGCCTCGTCTACATCGCCGCCTCGGGCAACCCGGTGCTGTTCCAGTCCTATCCGCTGCAGCTGTTCGGCGGCGTCGACAGCTACGGCCTGATCGCAATCCCGCTCTTCATCCTGATCGGCGAGATCATGAATGGCGGCGGCATCACGCGGCGCATCGTCGACATGGCGATGGCCTTCGTCGGCTCGCTCAAGGGTGGGCTCGCCTACGTCAACATCCTCGCCAACATGTTCATCTCGTCCATCCTGGGATCGGCGACCGCGCAGGTCGCGATCATGGCGCAGATCATGGTCCCCGAGATGGAGAAGAAGGGCTACGACAAGACCTTCGCGGCCGGCCTGACCGCCTATGGCGGCATGCTCGGCCCGATCATCCCACCCTCGGTGATGTTCGTGGTCTACAGCGTGCTGGCGCAGGTCTCGGTCAGCGACATGCTGATCGCCGGCATCGTCCCGGGCGTCATCCTCACCGTGATGTTCTGCCTCGTCATCGCGCTGATGGGCTACATCTACAACTATCCGCGCGCGGACTACCAGACGCCGCGCCAGCGCGTGATGACGATCCTGCGGACCTCGCCGACGCTACTGATCCCGATCGTCATCGTCGGCACCATTCTCGGCGGCCTCGCCAACGCGACGGAATCCGCAGCGGTCGGCGCCGTCGCCGCAGCGCTCGTCGGAAAATTCTGGACCAAGGAGTTCAAGTTCTCGCAGCTGCCACAGATGATGCTGCGCAGTGCGATCTATTCGGCGATCGTGCTGTTCCTGGTCGCAGCCGCGGCCGTGTTCTCGTGGGTGCTGATCTTCGGCAAGGTGCCGCAGGAGACCGCCGCCTGGATCCAGACCGTCGCCAAGGATCCGGTCAGCTTCATGCTGATCTGCAACGTCATCCTGCTGCTGATCGGCACGGTGATCGACGGCATTCCCGGCCTGATCATGACGGTGCCGATCCTGCTGCCGGTCGCAACCGAGATCTATCACATCGACCCCCGGCAATTCGGCGTCGTCGTGGTGATCAACCTCGTGCTCGGCCTTTTGTCGCCGCCGGTCGGGCTTTGCTTCTTCGTCGCGGCCGCCGTCACCGGCGCCAAGCCCGGCAGGATGTTCATGGTGACGCTGCCCTTCTTCGTCATCGCCTGCATCCTCCTGGTGCTGCTCTCGCTGTACCCATCGCTCTCGCTGATCCTCGTCAAATAGGCCCAAAGGAGTCCCACGATGCCGCTTTCACGCCGCCACTTTCTCGCCGCCAGTGCCGCCGCCTCGGTGTTCGCCCCGTCGCTGGCGCTCGCCCAGGCCAAGGAATTCCGTCTCGGCCTGATCACGCCGAACGGCCATTCCTGGAACAAGGCCGCGCTCAAATTCGGTGACGAGCTCAAGGCCGCCACCAACGGCCGCCTGACCTTGACCGTCTTCCACGCCGGCCAGCTCGGCAACGAGACCGCGATGATGCAGCAATTGCAGTCCGGCGCGCTCGACATGGGCTTCATCCAGGCCGCCGAGCTCGGCTCGCGCGTGCCGCACATCGCCGCGATCAACGCGCCCTACATCGTGCGCTCGACGCCGGCGGTGGCAAAGTTCGTGCGGCATCCGGCGGCGGTGAAGTTGTTCGAGGTGCTGCCGCAGGAGACCGGCACGATCGGGCTCGGCTGGGGCATCACTGGAATGCGCGCGGTGTTCTCCTCCAAGGACCTGAATTCGCTCGCCGACATCAAGGGCATGAAGCTGCGCATCAACCCGACCCCGGTCTATCGCGATTTCTATTCCTCGCTCGGCGCGGCGCCGACGCCGATCCCGACGCCGCAGGTGTTCGACGCCATGGCCAACGGCCAGGTCGACGGCCTCGAAGCCGATCTCGAGTTCTCCTGGAACCAGCGCTTCGACAAGGTGTCGAAGGTGATCCTGCAGATGAACGCCGTCTTCATGCCGATGGCCGCGGTCGTCTCCGGCCGCGTCTGGCAATCGCTGCCCGCCGCCGATCGCGAGCTGGTCACGAAAACGATCAAGACGACGCTGGACGCGCAGATCGACGAGCTCGCCGGCAACGAGCCCACGCTGATCGAGAATTTCAAGAAAGCACCGATCCCGATCCGCCAGGTCGACGCCAAGGACACCGAGGCCGTGATTGCCGAGTTCGACAAGATCTGGCTGCCCAAGGCCCCCGTCCTCGCCGAGCTGCGCAAGGTCGGCGCAACGCTCTGATCCCGTTCCCCATCCCTTTCACAAGAGCCGGCGGCTCCAGCCCCCCGCCGGCACATACCCCTGGAGTCAAACCATGAGCCGCCGCGTTGCCTGGGAAGGCGTCTTCCCGGCCGTCACCACCCAATTCCACGACGATCTCTCGCTCGACATCGACGCGACCGCCAAGGTCATGGACGGATTGATCCGCGACGGCGTCTCCGGCCTGATCGTCTGCGGCTCGGTCGGCGAGAACACCTCGCTCGAGCGCAAGGAGAAGGTCGCGATCATGGAAGCGGCGAAGTCGGTCGCGAAGGGCCGCGTGCCCGTGCTGTGCGGCATCGCCGAATTCACCACCGCGTTTGCGGTGGAGACCGCGCAGGAAGCCGCACGCGTCGGCATCGACGGCGTCATGGTGATGCCGGCGCTGGTCTATTCCTCCAAGCCGCACGAGACCGCCGCGCATTTCCGCGCCGTTGCCTCCGCGACTGACCTTCCCGTGATGCTCTACAACAACCCGCCGATCTACAAGAACGACGTTACGCCCGATATCCTGGCCTCGCTCGCCGACGTCGAGACCGTGGTCTGCTTCAAGGATTCCTCCGGCGACACCAGGCGCTTCATCGACACCCGCAACATGGTCGGCGATCGCTTCGTGCTGTTCGCAGGTCTTGACGACGTCATCGTCGAGAGCGTCGCGATGGGCGCCGTCGGCTGGGTCTCCGGCATGTCCAACGCCTTCCCGCGCGAGGGCGAGACGCTGTTCCGCCTCGCCAAGGCAGGGCGCTTCGCCGAGGCGATGCCGCTCTACGAATGGTTCATGCCGCTCCTGCATCTCGATGCCCGCCCGGACCTCGTCCAGTGCATCAAGCTGTGCGAGCACATCATGGGCCGCGGCACCGCCCTGACCCGCCCTCCCCGCCTGGCACTGCTGCCGCAGGAAAAGGCCGAGGTCGAGGCCCTGATGGCCAAGGCGCTGAAGAACCGCCCGCGCCTGCCGGATGTCGGGCTGAAGGCGGCTTGAAAACTCTCTCGGTCGTCATTGCGAGGAGCCCTTGCGACGAAGCAATCCAGACCGCCTCAGCGGAAAGACTCTGGATTGCTTCGCTTCGCTCGCAATGACGGAGAACTAGGAGACAGCCCGCTTCTTCTTCGCGTTCAGCGCGGAGGCCACGCGGCTCACGGGCGGCTTGCCGAGCACGCCGCTCATCGCGTTCGTCGCCGCCAGCAGCTTCTCCATATCGACACCCGTCCTGACGCCCATACCCTCCAGCATGTAGACGACGTCCTCGGTCGCGACGTTCCCCGTCGCGCCCGGCGCATAGGGACAGCCGCCGAGCCCGCCGGCAGCGGCGTCGATGACGCGGACGCCCTCCTCCAGCCCTGCATAGAGGTTGACGAGCGCCTGGCCGTAAGTGTCGTGGAAATGCATCGCGAGCCTGGCTGCGGGAATGTTGGCGGCAACCGCGCGCAGCATCTCCTTGGCCCTGGCTGGCGTGCCGACACCGATGGTGTCGCCGAGCGAGATCTCATAGCAGCCGAGATCGAACAGCGTGCGCGCAAGATCCGCCACCGCCTTCGGCTTGATCTCGCCATCGAACGGACAGCCCAGCACGCAAGAGATATAGCCGCGCACCTTGACGCCATCCTCCCTGGCGCGCGCCAGCACCGGCTTGAAGCGCTCGATGGACTCCGCAATCGTGCAGTTGATGTTCGCCCGGGAAAACCCCTCGGAGGCCGCCGCGAACACGGAGACCACTTTCGCGCCCGCGGCACGCGCGGCGTCATAGCCCTTTTCGTTCGGCACCAGCACGTGGAATTCGGCGTCCTTCACATCGGCGATGCCGCGCAGCACGGCGTCCGAGCTTGCCATCTGCGGAATGGCCTTGGGCGAGACGAAGGCGCCGACCTCGACCGTATCGAGACCGGCCCCGACCAGCGCCTCGATGAAGGCGATGCGCGCCTCCACGCTGACGGGCGTCTTCTCGTTCTGAAGGCCGTCGCGCGGACCCATTTCGATGATGCGGACAGGATCGCTCATCTCATTCCCCCGAAGGTTCGACCAAGGCGAGCTCGACGCCCTCCTGCACGATGTCGCCGACCTTGCACTTGATGGACTTCAGCACGCCGGCATAGGGCGCGCGCAGCGTCTGCTCCATCTTCATGACTTCCAGCGTGAGGATCGGCGCGCCCTTCTCCAGCTTGGCCCCCTCCTCGGCCAGCACGGCAACCACCGTGCCCGGCAAGGGCGCAGCGATTTTGTCCTCGCCGACATGCTCCTCGCTCTCGCCGCCGAACGGATCGACCCAATGCAGGTCGAAGCGGCCGTTGCGCGTGCGCAGGTACAGCTCATGGCCATCGATGACCGCTGCGACTGACGATTTGACGCCGTCGAGAGTCAGATCGAAGCCGCCATCCTTCGCTGCGATCGTGAACGCCAGCTCGCGGTCGCCGATCACCAGCGTCGACGGTCCGCTGCCATAGTTCAGCGCGATCTTCTGCTCCGGACCATGGCCGACACGGAAGGCAAAGCTGCGCTGGCGGCGACCGACCGGCTGCCAGCCGAAGGTCTGCCAGGGCGAACTCGCCTCCGCATGCGCGGTCTGCCGCTCCTCGTTGACGATGGCGGCAACTGCGGCGCAGAGCTCGAGCTCTCCGGGCGCCGGCGCCGCGGCGGTCAGCACCGCCAGCTCGCGCTCGATGAAGCCGGTGTCGATCGCATTCGCCCGCACCTTCGGATGCGTCATCAGCGCCGACAGGAATGGGATGTTGGTGACGATGCCGCGGACGTCGGATTCCTCCAGCCCGCGGTTCAGCCGCTCGATCGCGACGTCCCGCGTCGGCGCCCACGCGATCACCTTGGCGAGCATGGCGTCATAATACGGCGAGACCGTATCGCCCTCGCGATAGCCGGCGTCGATACGCAGGCCGCCCGTCTCGGCCGGCAGTCGCCAGGTCGAGATCCTGCCGACCGACGGCATGAAGTTCTTGGTCGGGTTCTCGGCGTAGACGCGCGCCTCGACGGCATGGCCGTTGAGTCTGATCTCATCCTGCTTGAGCGGCAGCGCCTCGCCGAAGGCAACGCGCAGCTGCCACTCGACCAGGTCGATGCCGGTGATCAGCTCGGTGACGGGATGCTCGACCTGCAGGCGCGTATTCATCTCGATGAAGAACACGTCCTTGCCGTCGGAGACGAACTCGATGGTGCCGGCACCGACATAGTTCACCGCGCCCGCCGCTTTTCGCGCGGCGGCGCAGACGGTTTCGCGCTGCGCAGCATTGAGCGTCGGTGATGGCGCCTCCTCGATCACCTTCTGATGCCGGCGCTGGAGCGTGCATTCGCGCTCGAACAGCGAGAGCAGATTGCCATGGCTGTCGCCGATGATCTGCACCTCGATATGCCGGGGATTGTCGACGTACTTCTCGATCAACATGCGGTCGTCGCCGAAGGCGGCCTTCGCCTCGCGCTTGGCGCTGACGATCGCCGGCGCCAACTCATCGGCGGACCGCACGATGCGCATGCCGCGCCCGCCGCCACCGGCGGAGGCCTTCACCAGCACGGGAAAGCCGATCTTGTCCGCCGCCTTGGCGAGCGTCGCCTCGTCCTGGGCCTCGCCGTGATAGCCTGATACCAGCGGCACGCCGGCCTTCTCCATCAGCTCTTTCGAGCCGGATTTCGAGCCCATTGCCGTCATCATCCCGGCGGTCGGCCCGACGAAGACGAGGCCGGCGTCATAACAAGCCTGCGCGAACTCGGCATTCTCGGAGAGGAAGCCGTAGCCGGGATGCACGGCCTCCGCTCCGGTCTTGCGCGCGGCCTCGATCAAGCGCTCGATATTGAGATAGCTGTCGCGGGCGCGGGCGGGCCCGAGCAATACGGCCTCATCGGCGAGCGCGACATGCATCGCCTCGCGATCGGCCTCGGAATAGATCGCGACCGTGCGCAGGCCCATCGCACGGGCGGTGCGGATAACGCGGCAGGCGATCTCGCCGCGGTTGGCGATCAGGAGCGTGCGGAAACGCCGGTAGAGTTTTGAGCGGTCCATCACATCACATCCTGAACAGGCCGAATTTCGTCGGCTCGAGCGGCGCATTCGATGCCGCCGAGAGGCCAAGGCCGAGCACGAGACGCGTGTCGGCCGGATCGATCACGCCGTCGTCCCACAGACGCGCGGTCGCGTAGTACGGGTGGCCCTGGCTCTCATATTGCGCGCGAATGGGCTCGCGGAACTTGTCTTCCTCTTCCCTGGACCAGCTGTCGCCCTTGGCTTCGATATTGTCGCGCCGGACCTGGCTCAGCACCATCGAGGCCTGCTCGCCGCCCATCACCGAGATGCGCGCGTTCGGCCACATCCAGAGGAAACGCGGCGAGTAGGCGCGGCCGCACATGCCATAATTGCCGGCGCCGTAGGAGCCGCCGATCACGACGGTGAACTTCGGCACCGAGGCGGTCGCGACCGCCGTCACCAACTTGGCGCCGTCGCGCGCGATACCGCCGGCCTCGTATTTCTTGCCGACCATGAAGCCGGTGATGTTCTGCAGGAACACCAGGGGAATGCCGCGCTGGCAGCACAGCTCGATGAAATGCGCGCCCTTCAGCGAACTCTCGCTGAAGAGAATGCCGTTGTTGGCGATGATGCCGACCGGATAGCCCCAGATATGGGCGAATCCGCACACCAGCGTCGTGCCATAGAGTTTCTTGAACTCGTCGAACTCCGAGCCGTCGACGATGCGCGCGATGATATCGCGCACGTCGAACGGCTTGCGGCCGTCGACCGGCACCACGCCGTAGATTTCCTCCGCCGCGAACAGCGGATCGCGCGGCTTATGCATGTTCAGGTTCGGCCGCACGGAAGGCTTGAGCGTGCCGACGATACGCCGGGCGATGCCGATCGCATGCGCATCGTTCTGGGCGTAGTGATCGGTCACGCCGGACTGCCGCGAATGCACGTCGGCGCCGCCGAGCTCCTCCGCACTGACGACCTCGCCGGTCGCGGCCTTCACCAGTGGCGGGCCGCCGAGGAAGATGGTGCCCTGGTTGCGCACGATGATGCTCTCGTCCGACATCGCCGGCACATAGGCACCGCCGGCGGTGCAGGAGCCCATCACGATCGCGATCTGCGGAATGCCCTGCGACGACATCTGCGCCTGATTGTAGAAGATGCGGCCGAAGTGCCGCTCGTCCGGAAAGATCTCGTCCTGCAGCGGCAGGAAGGCGCCGCCGGAATCCACCATGTAGACGCAGGGCAGATTGTTCTGCCGCGCAATGTCCTGCGCGCGCAGATGCTTCTTCACCGTCATCGGGTAGTAGGTGCCGCCCTTGATGGTGGCATCGTTGGCGACGATCACGCATTCGCGGCCCGAGATGCGCCCAACGCCAGTGACGACGCTGGCCGAATGCACGTCACCGCCATAGAGGCCATAGGCTGCGAGCGGCGACAGCTCCAGGAACGAGGTGCCGGGATCGACGAGGAGGTCGACGCGCTCGCGTGCCAGCATCTTGCCGCGCGCGGTGTGGCGCTTGCGCGAAGCCTCGCCGCCGCCGCCGGCGACCTCGCTGAGTTTCTCACGCAAGTCCGCGACGAGGCCGCGCATGGCCTCGGAATTGCGTGCAAAATCTGATGACGACGGATCGATGCTGGAATGAAGCGGCATGGTGTTTCCAATGGGGTGAAGGACTTAAGCCGTCTCGGCCATCAGCTCGCGGCCGATCAGCATGCGGCGCACCTCCGAGGTGCCCGCGCCGATCTCGTAGAGCTTTGCATCGCGCCACAGGCGCCCGACCGGGAATTCGGAGGTATAGCCGACCCCGCCCAGCGCCTGGATTGCTTCGCCCGCCATCCACGTTGCCTTCTCCGCGGAATAGAGGATCGCAGCAGCCGCGTCCTTGCGCAGGGTGCGCGCGTGGTCGGCGCGGTCGCAGGCGCGGCCCACCGCATAGACATAGGCGCGCGTGGCCTGCCAGGTCGCATACATGTCGGCGAGCTTGCCCTGCATCAGCTGGAAGTCGCCGATCGGCTGGCCGAACTGCTTGCGTTCATGCATGTAGGGCACCACCGCATCCATGCAGGCCGCCATGATGCCGAGCGGGCCACCCGAGAGCACCGCGCGCTCGTAATCGAGGCCGGACATCAGCACCTTGACGCCCTCGCCCACTTTGCCCATCACATTCTCCTCCGGCACCTCGCAATCGTCGAAGAACAGCGGATAGGTGTTGGAGCCGCGCATGCCGAGCTTGTCGAGATGCTGGCCATGGGTGAAGCCCTTGAAGCCCTTCTCGATCAGGAACGCGGTCATGCCGCGCGGGCCGGCCTCCGGATCGGTCTTGGCATAGACCACCAGCACGTCGGCATCGCCGCCGTTTGTGATCCACATCTTGGAGCCGTTGAGCACGTAGCGGTCGCCGCGCTTGTCGGCGCGCAGCTTCATCGAGACCACGTCGGAGCCGGCGCCCGGCTCGGACATCGCGAGCGCACCGACGTATTCGCCTGAGATCAGCTTCGGCAGATAACGCTGCCGCTGCGCGTCATTGCCGTTGCGGCGGATCTGGTTGACGCAAAGATTGGAATGGGCGCCGTAGGACAGGGCCACAGCCGCCGAACCGCGCGAGATTTCCTCCATGGCGACGATATGGGCGAGATAGCCCATATTGGAGCCGCCATATTGCTCCGGTGCGGTCATGCCGAGCAGGCCGAGGTCGCCGAAGCGCTTCCAGAGGTCTGCGGGGAAAAGATTAGCCTTTTCGATCTCGGCGGCACGCGGGGTGATCTCCGCCTCCACGAACGAACGAACGGTGTCGCGCAGCAGGCTGATGTCTTCGCCCAGATCGAAATCGATGCTCGGGATGTTCAAGGCGAGTCCTCCGTATTTTGGGCTCCGAAACTAGCCCGGTCCCGGCCCTCTTGCAGTCGAAAAGGTTGCATTTTCCGCCAAACTTGGCGAGGATTTCCGAAAGGAATTCCGATGCCTTTTCAAGCCGCCACCGCGATTCCGCGCCGCGCCGTCACGCCCGCCGCCTTCGTCCGCGGTGTGGTGGCCGCGTACGAGCATTACGGCCGCGATCCCGCCGAAGCCTTGAGCCGGGGTCAGGTCGCGCCGGAGCTTGTGAATTCTCCTGATGGGCGTGTGACCGCGGCCCAGTTCGAAGCGCTGGCGGGCCATGCCATGCGCGAGCTCGATGACGAGGCGCTTGGCTGGTTCTCGCGCCGGCTGCCATGGGGCACCTACGGCATGCTGTGCCGGGCCTCGATCACCGCACCGACGCTGGAGGTCGCGCTCAAGCGCTGGTGCCGGCATCACCGCTTGGTCACAGAGGATGTGCTGCTCGATCTCGAGGTTGGCGAAGAGACCGCCGTCGTGTCGATCCGTCAGCTCCGTGACCTCGGGCCCTTCCGCGAGTTCTGCCTCGTCACGCTGTTCCGCTACGTCCTCGGCTTCTCATGCTGGGCTGTCGACTCCCAGATCGCGCTCCGCGCGGCTGAGTTTCCTTACTCAGAGCCCGGCCACGTCTCGGTCTATCCGACCATCTTTTGCCGGAACGTCCGCTTCGACGCGGACCGCGCGGCCATCGTCTTCGACAAGCACTATCTGTCGCTACCGCTGACGCGCAGCGCGGCCGATCTCGACAACATGCTCAAGGGCGCGCTCCGGCTCACCGTGCTGCCGTACCGGCGCGACCGCCTGCTGGTCGAGCGCGTCCGCCGCGTGCTGCGAGAAGCGCGCGGACGGGTCCTCGGCGCCGAGGACGTCGCGCGCGAGCTTGCGCTCTCCACCCGCACGATGCATCGCCGTCTGCGCGAGGAGTCCACCTCGCTGCGCGATCTCAAGGAGGAGACGAAATTCGAGCTGGCCAAACAGGAGCTGATGCGCGGCCGCACGCCGATCAAGCGCATCGCCGAGATCGCCGGCTTCCGCAACGAGAAGAGCTTTTCGCGGGCCTTCCGAACCTGGACCGGCACCTCCCCGCGCGAGTTTCGGGGGCGGTATCGCTGAGGCGCTTTTCTGAGAATCAGACTTGATCGTGGAATATTCGGAGCCCTACCCCGCCGGCACTGCCACCGCGACCTCCTGCAATGGCAGCGGCACGTCCTTGGCGACCCCGAGCACGGGGAAGCTGCGCACGTTCTTGACGTTAGGCATCGCGGCGAAATGCAAGAGCTGCTGCCGCATACTCTCGACACTCGGGGCCACGCATTTGAGCAGATAGTCGGTGTCGCCGGAAATCCGCCAGCATTGCTGGATGCGCGGGATTGCGGCGATCGAGCTCTCGAACGCCTCCAGCACCGGCTGGGCCTGGCTGCCGAGCTGGATCGAGACGAACGACACCACCTCGTAGCCGAGCAGCCGCTCGTCGATCACGGCGCGAACCGCCCGGATCACGCCGCGGCTGAACAGCGACTTCAGCCGCCGCAGGCAGTTCGGCGCGGACACGCCGACGCGCAGCGCCAGCTCGTTGTTGCGAACCCGCCCGTCCTGCTGCAGTTCGGATAGGATTTTCAGATCGACGCCGTCGAGCTGGTCACGCCCCGCCATCCCCCACCTCGTCCTGGTCGTGTCATGCGAGGCAGCGAAGCACGGTGGGAAATGGCTGCCAAGGGCCGGACGGACCCCCTGGCCGATCTTGTGGCGCTACCGCACGCATATTCGCGCGGTAGATGCAATTGCGAAACGTATCGCCCGCAGCTATAAGAGCCGCAGCAATGCACGGTCTGCGGGATGCTTTGGAAACTTTACTTTGCGCTGTTCGGCGTTACGACCTTGGGGGGCGTCGGCGTTATCCTCGTCGATGGGCCGCACCCGATCTACCCGTTGGCAGACTACGTCATTCTGACGCTGACTATTGCTCAGCTTGTCGGCTTGTTTGGCTACGCATTCCAGCGGCCGATACTATCCGAGCGACTTTGGCAGTCGGCCTTTCCCTTGTTCACGCTCAACCTGATCGCAACGCTCGTGATTGCCAGCATACGGTTCGCAGCAGCTCGCCCCGAATACGGAGCGCCAGTCGCCGCCTTCGCCGTAATCTTAGTTGGACTTCCTTGGCATCTTCCCCTCTTGCTCGCCGATCGACGGTACGCATTCCGTTCCACGACGGTGATCTGGAAGGAGCTGGTCTGAAACCGATGCCAGGGTTTCCAGAGCGGCCGCCCGCCCCTCAATGCGTCCAGGGCTCGCCGCGGCGGAACGAGAAATTGTCGGCATAGGCGACCGGCCGTCGGATCGACTCCTTGGGCTCGATCACCTGATAGGCGATGCCCTTGCGCTCGCAATAGGCGATCGCCTCTTCCTTGCTGTGGAAGCGCAGCGTTATTTGCTGCTTCATGTCGGCCGACGAGGTCCAGCCCATCAGCGGCTCGACCGAGCGCGGCTGCTCCGGCTCGTAATCGAGCTGCCATTCCCTGGTCTTGGACCGGCCGGATTGCATCGCGTTTTTGGCGGGCTTGAAAATGCGTGCGGTCATGACTGGTCCGGGCCTCTTGGTCTTTCCGTTCGATTTCGATGCGTCACGGTGGCAGTTGGTGGAAATCTCGGGGATAGTATAGAGAAGCCGGTTGGGAACTGATCCTGATTCCGGCCCCGGCAACCCTCGCCAACGGTATAGTCATTATGCTGCACCGTGACAATTGCGTACCCGCGTTTCATCCTGGGACCCCGTTTGGCGGCCCGGTTTCATCGATCTCCGTGCTTCTGTCCTCTCTGAAAGCTCCCGACGCATGGCCTTCCTGAACGTCAGCGCCACACTTCCCGACAAGGGTCGCGACCTCCGGCTCGACCTGTTTCGCGGTGTCGCAAACTGGGCGATCTTTCTCGACCATATCCCCGACAACGTCGTGAACTGGATCACGACCCGCAACTACGGCTTTTCCGACGCGGCCGACCTGTTCGTCTTCATCTCCGGCTACACCGCCTCGTTCGTCTATGCACGGATGATGCTGGACCGCGGCTTCATCGTCGGTGCCACGCGGCTGACCAAGCGGGTCTGGCAGCTCTATGTCGCCCACATCATCCTGTTCGTGATCTACATCGCATCAATCAGCTATCTCGCGCTGCGCTTCGGCGATTCCGAGATGATCAACGAGTTCAACGTCGCCGGCCTCGTCGACAACGCCACCGAGACGCTGCGCCAGGGCCTGTTCCTGCGCTTCAAGCCGCTCAACCTCGACGTGCTGCCGCTTTACATCGTGCTGATGGGCCTGTTTCCGCCGGTGCTGTGGTTTATGCTGCGCAAGCCCGATTTGACGATGATCCTGTCGATCGTGCTGTGGCTCGCCGCGCGCCATTACGGCTGGAACCTGAACGCCTATCCGGCCGGCCAGTGGTACTTCAACCCCTATTGCTGGCAGGTGCTGTTCGTGTTCGGCGCCTGGTGCTCGATGGGCGGCGCGCGGCGCTCGGCA
Organism: Bradyrhizobium sp. NBAIM08; assembly: GCF_020193935.1. Lineage (NCBI taxonomy): Bacteria > Pseudomonadati > Pseudomonadota > Alphaproteobacteria > Hyphomicrobiales > Nitrobacteraceae > Bradyrhizobium > Bradyrhizobium sp. NBAIM08. The sequence continues at coordinate 217,577 of NZ_JADYVR010000002.1, forward strand.
ACGCTGATCAATTCGCCTGTTACGCTGTGGGTCTGCCTCGGTTATCTCCTGTTCGCGCTGGTCATGACCATGGCCGGCCGTTTCCCCACCTTCGGCGGCATGTTCCCGGAATGGCTGTTCTCGGCCTTCAACCCCAATGACAAGACCAACCTCGCACCGTATCGCTTCCTCCACTTCGTGGTGATCGTGATCCTGGTGATCCGCTTCGTGCCGAAGGAGTGGCCGGGGCTGGAGTGGAAGGTGTTCGACCCCTTGATCGTCTGTGGCCAGCAGTCGCTCGCCGTGTTCTGCGTCGGCGTGTTCCTGTCCTTCGTCGGTCATTTCGAGCTGTCGATGAGCTCAGGGTCGCTGCTCGCGCAGATCTTCGTCAGCGTCGCCGGCATCGCGATCATGACGACGGTGGCATATTACATCTCGTGGTCGAAGAAGCAGGACAAGCCGCTGAAGCCGCCGCCGGCCAAGCCGGCTGCGGAAGCGAAGGCGGCCTGAGGACGCTTCGCTGCGGCCATCCTTCGAGACGCCCGCGGGCGCTCGGGGGCGGATTGACATGGGTCAACAGAGATGACGCCGGCACGCATAGTGTGGCCGCGACACGAGCCGCCGCACAGAGTCCGGCGGCCTCCTCTCGCACAAGGCCCAAATCATGCCCTCTCATTTCCATGCCGTGGTCTGGATCGACCATTCGCAGGCCCGCATCTTCCATCTCGGCCTGAGCGGCTCGGACGAGGTCACGCTGCATCCGCACCTGGCGACGCGTCATCTTCACCACAAGGCCAATAGCATCGGGAGCGGCCATGCTGCCCCCGACAAGGCATTCTACGCCGAGGTGACCACGGCCCTCGCTGATGCCGGAGAGATCCTTATCATCGGGCCGGCGAGCGCAAAGACGGAGCTGGCCAGCCACATCCGCGCAAACGTACCCGACTTGGCCAAGCGGATTGTCGCGGTGGAAGCGGCCGACCATCCCTCGGACGCCGAGATCATCGCCTATGCGAAACGGCACTTCAAACTGCCGCTGCCGCGCGTGCAGGCGCCGGGATCGGCAGCCGGCGAGCGGCACGCGAGCTAGGAGCGTACTGCGTCAACGACGATCCGAGGCGCGATGACGCTCATCCCGACCTCATCGCCCTTCAGGCCGCCTCTTCGCCGTCGAACTCGGTGAACTTCTTGTAGATCCAGTCGCGGCCGTCATGGCGGCGCCAGACCTTGCCGAGCACGAACTGCCCGTTGATGGAGCGGCGCGGCACGATCACCGTCCAGAGGTGCCAGATCTCGGTCCAGTTTGACTGCGGACCGATGGTCCCGATGTTGCGGTCAATAGACATGGCAGAACTCGCTGGCGCAGAACTTAGGCTGATCCGCGCGCCGCGACGAACAATCATCTGTGGTGGCACAGAATGGACAGCCCATCGCGAGCCGGGACCGACCTGATAGCATCCAGCCAAACGGCCGCAACAGCCGCTCGCCTTTAACCTTGCCGATCAACCTTACTTCTTGGGATGGAGCGGCGCGTTTGGTTGAAAGCCCGCGCCGATTTTTCTAGAATGCCCGTGATTTGAGGACGGGCGCGCCGTTTCGGCGCAGGGTGATTTTTAGACTGAACTTTGCAGACGATCGGACGTTTGGAAGCAAGTAGATTGCTGGGGGGACGACAATGATGAAATTGCAATGTGTGCGCCTGCGCCTCGCGCTCCGCGTGGTGCCGCCCGCGCCAATCGCGAGCATGGCTTCGCAACTGCCGCCGCAAGCCGCCAACGACAACCAATTGGCCTGGTCGTACGTGCCATTTCCGCCCGGCTGGTACGCCTCGAACTGACGAGCGCGGCGGACAAAACGCAACGCCGCGCAAGCGGAATATTCATCGCTCGGCGGCGTCCGTTTAGACATTGGGCGCTGAAATCCCCAACACGGATTGTCTATCGCGACGGGCGAAGGTTCGACGAGGCTTTGCTGATTTCCGCGCGAAGCGGAGGCCGGACGCGTGGGTGCCTGGCCATTGCCGGTTGGATGCTGACCTCTAGGCCAGCGCCGCCCGGGACTGGTCGGGGCAGCTGGATTCGAACCAACGACCTGCAGTACCCAAAGCAGGCCGTTCCGGTGGACAAGGCGGCCACCACGAGACAAATGGACTGGTAACCCCCTCGCAAATCACTCAGAATCCTACCAGACCAGCAGTCTGGACGGACAGTCGCGGCCAACTACGGACAGCCTGCATCTTCCCATAGTCTTCCCAGGCAGGGGGCAACCGATGAAGTTGACGGCGAAGGGCTTTGGAGCGGCACGGCTGAAGGCCGGCGAGACGGACAAGATTTTCTTCGACGATGACATCCCCGGCTTCGGCCTACGCGTGCGCGCCGGCGGCTCGAGGAGTTGGGTCTTCCAGTATGCCCTCGGCGACAAGCAGCGCCGCATGAGCCTCGGCTCCGCCACGCCGGAGAGCTTCAAGTCAGTCAAGGACGCTGACGGGCGAGTGAAACTCGGCATCCGCGAGCACGCCGCCCAGCTTCACGCCAAAGTGAAGCTTGGCGAGGATCCTGCCGGCGACAAGACCGAGAGCCGGAAGCGGGCGAGCGACACCTTCGAGGCTGTCGCCAAGAAGTTCCTGGCCGCGAAGAAGGAAACCACCCGACCGGGCACCTACACCGAGACCGAGCGCCACATCCTGAAGCACGCCAAGCCGCTCAACGGGCTCCAGGCCGCCAAGATCAGCCGTCGGGACATCGCGGAACTGATCGGCACGATCAGGACGAACAGCGGCCCGGTGGCGGCGAATCGTGTCCGCTCAACCCTTTCCGACTTTTTCGGCTGGGCCATGTCTGAGGGTTTCGATGGAATCGAGGACAACCCCGTCCTCAACACAGCAAAGGCCGAGGAGGTCAGCCGCGACCGCGTCCTCAAGGATCACGAGCTTCGCGCGATTTGGAAGCACGCCGGCGACGATCACCACGGGGCGATTCTCAAATTGATGATGCTCACCGGGCAGCGTGCTGATGAGATTGCAAGCCTCCGCTGGCCCGAGATCACCATGGCGACAGTGCCCGAAAAGCGCGTCACAGACGCGATCAAGCTGCCGGCCTTCGACATCGACGCAATTGACCTGCCGGCCGAGCGCACCAAGAACAAGCGGCCGCACATCGTACCGCTATCGAAGCCGGCCTTTGCGATCGTGGGCGCGCAGACCCGGCGAACCAACAGCGATGGAAGCCTCCGCGAGTTCGTGTTCGGCATCGGTCAACAGGGCTTCTCTGGCTGGTCCCGCTGTAAGGAGCGCCTGGACGCGCGCATCGAAAAGGATCTCGGTAAGTCCTTGGATCACTGGCGACCGCACGACTTGCGCCGGACCATGTCGACGCTGATGAACGATCGCCTGGGCATACTGCCGCACGTAGTCGAGGCCATCCTGAACCATGTCTCTAGCCATCAGAGCGGCAAGAGCGGCGTCGGCGGCGTCTACAACAGAGCGCTATACTTGCGCGAGCGCGTCGAGGCGCTGAACCTCTGGGCCGATCACCTCGCCTGGATCGTCGCGGCCGACAGCAACGTCACCCCTCTGAAGCGGGCGGAGGCATGACGCGATGTCGGAAAATTTGAAGAAGCTCTTCCTGCAATCCAATCCGACCACGACCAAGACCGGCGCAGCCATGCGCGTCAGCTTCCTGTTCCACGAAATTGAGGTAGCGCATGGTCTCGACGTAGCGAGAGCGATGTTTGAGAAATGGGCAAAGCCAACAACCCAGAACGAGCTCAACAAGCTGAAGGGTTGGCGTCTGATCGAGCGGTACGACGACATGCTCGAGCCGAACGTTCGCGAGTTGGCTAGGCAGATCGAAGCGGAGAACGCAAAGCTCCCCGATGACGAGCAGCTTACGCCGAGGCGCAAGCCGAGCCGAGAAACCATTGAAGCATACATACGCGAACTGCTCCGCGAGCGGCGCAAGGCAATTGAAGCCGGCACGTGGGATGGGCCGGTCCCGGAAGACGCTGTGTGGCGCCGACGCCCGCTCATAACGAACGGCGGCCTGTAGGATTTTCTCGGAAAAACCTACAGCAGGATTTTTTGCAAAAGGACTAGACTGCAAGCGCACGCGGACATCACGCAACTTCACGGCCATCCGAACCAAAGGAGCCGCGTCGATGCCCCGCTTGTCCGAGAAAGAAATCGCGATCCTTGATCGCTTCGAGCGCTTGCCCGACAGCGCAGCGACATCGCTCAAGATTTGCGCGCTGGTGTCCGGGATCTCCGAACGGACCTGGCGCCGCAACCCGCCCATTCCGACTTTCCCGATCAGCGCTGGCAAGAAGGGCGCAAACGTCGGACAGCTCCGCAAGCTGACCCGCGGCGAGCTCGCAGCACCCGCAGCCTAATCCCCTGAAAAGCAACGGCCGGCCTGGGCACCACCCCAGAGACCGGCCGCAATCACGTCGAGATCAGCAAACATGCCCATACAGCAAACCGGAATCGCGCGTCAACGCCTGCCGAACCGCAGAGCCTCGGAGACTCTTTCGTTCGAGCACGCCGGCGCCGACTTCACCATGACGGCCGGCTATTACGCCGATGGCCGGCTAGGCGAAATCTTCATCAACGCCGCTCACGCGAACAGCGCACTCGACGCGCTGGCATCGGACGCCGCGATCGCTCTTTCATTCGCCCTGCAACATGGCGCCGACCTCGCGGCGATCAAGCTTGCCATGAAGCGCAGCAGCCGCGGCGAGCCATCTTCGCCGATCGGCGCAGCACTCGATCAGGTGACGCCATGAGCCGCCTCCCGACACCGGACGAGCCGATCGAGATCGCGAAATTCTGGAAATCGGCTCGCAATCGCAAGCAGAGCATTGTCATTGCGATCAAGCACTACGAAGGCCACACGTTCCTTGATTGCCGCATGTTCGGCACCAACGAGGAAGGCCGGAGCGTTCCAACACAACGCGGCGTTACCATCGGCATGGCGCGTCTCGAAGAGTTCGCCGCCGGTGTCGCGAAAGCGCTGGCGACGGCCCAGGAGCTTGGCCTGCTCGATGGCGGAGGTGAGCATGATTGATCACCTCGACCTCGCCTCAATCGATAGCCTGACTAGCGGCCGCCTCGGCCAGCATGACGTGCCCTGCCCGCTCTGCGGCCCGACCAAGCGAGCCCGGGTGAACCAGCGGCGCAAGGTGCTGCGCATCTGGCGCCTCGATCCAGGCTTTGCCGGCTATCACTGCGCGCGCTGCGGCGAGAAGGGATCATCACGCGATCGCAACGCCTCCCCGCCTGATCCTGTAGCGCTTCAGCGCGCCCAGGCCGAGGCAATCGAACGCGAACGCGTGGCCGCTGGCGAGCGCCTGGCGAAAGCGGCTTGGCTCTGGTCGCAGCGCCTGGCGATCTCAGGTACTGATGCGGAGACCTACCTGCGCGAGACCCGCGGCTATGGCGGGCCCCTGCCCGGCACACTGGGATTTTTACGGGGACGCGGCGAGCATCCGCCGGCCTTGATCGCGGCGTTCGGCCTGCCCGTGGAGCCCGATCCGGGAGTTATCCACATGCCGGCCGAAGCTCTGCGCGGCGTGCATATCACGCGCCTGGCACCAGGCGGCCGCGGCAAGGCCGGCACCGAGACCGACAAGATCATGATCGGCCGCTCGGCCGGCTCTCCGATCGTGTTGGCGCCGGTGAATGATCTGCTCGGCCTCGCCGTCGCCGAGGGCATCGAGGATGCCTTGAGCGTCCACGAGGCGACTGGCCTCGGCGCCTGGGCGGCCGGGGCGGCATCACGCCTGCCCGCACTCGCCGAGGCCCTGCCCGCCTATGTCGAAAGCCTGACCATCATGGTCGACGATGACCGCGACGGCCGCCGCCACGCCGGCGAGCTCGTGGGCCTGGTCGAGCGCCGCGGGGTCGAGGTTCGCCCGATCCTGCTCACCCAGCACCAGGAGGCCGCATGAGCACCGACGCCAACGGCTACGCGCGCGCCAACGGGCCTGCAGCGCTGCGTCAGATCATCGACGGTACCCAACCGGCAGCAGCGCGAGGCTGGCACTTCCTGACCGAACACAAGGTTTCCGCACCCAGGATGCTGATCAAGGGCATCGCGCCCTATCGCGGGATCCTGTTCATCGGCGGCCAGTCTGGCGCGGGCAAAACCTTCATGGCCTGTCACATGGCGAATTCGCTCGCGAGCGCATCGCCGTTCTTCGAGCGTGCGGTGAAGGAGCGTGTGGCCTCGGCCATTGTCAGCAAGGAAGGCACCGAGAACATCGGCAACCGCCTGACCGCCGACGCCCAGGCCCGCGGCCTCGACATCAACAGCCTGCCGATCGCATGGCGCGGCGACCTGCCGGAGATCAAGACCGCGGAGGACGTCGACCGCGTCGCACGCGAATTGCTCGAGCTGGCGGACAAGATCAAAGCCCGGTTTGGTGTCCGGTGTGGCGCCTCGTTCTTCGATACGATCGCCGCCAACTTCCACATGGAGGACGAGAACAGCAACGCCGAGATCGCCAAGGTCATCGGCAAGCTGCGCGAGTTCGAGGAGCGCACCACCGGCCTAGTCATCCCGGTGCACCACTACGGCAAGCAGGATGCGGCCGGCCTGCGCGGCGGTTCGCTCTGGCGCGGTGGCGCTGACGTGGTGCTCAGCGTGCTTGCTGACCGCGACGACCGGACCGGTAAGGTGTCCGGCCGCGAGCTGGCGCTGGCAAAGGCCCGCGACGGCCTGGAGGGGCCGATCGCGCCGTTCGAGCTCAAGCCGCACGATCTGGGCATCGACGACGATGGCGAACCGTTCGGCTCGCTTGTGGTCGTTCCCGGCCTGGCCGGACAATCGGCCATTCGCGTCAAGCCGCCCAAGGCCGAGGCGAAGTCCAAGCGGGTGTTTCGTGAGGCAGTGGCGGAAGCCATCGCCGGCACCGGCAGGGACATCCGCGTCCTTCACGACGGCCCGATGGTCCGCGCCACCGAGGTGGAGAACGTCCGCACCCAGTTCTATCGGCGCTACGTCACCGGCGAGGCAGAGCCCGGAAAGGTCACCGACGCCCGCCAGAAGGCATTCAAGCGCCTGCTCAACGATCTTCCCGACGGCATCAGCGCATCCACCCAGGACGGCGCCGAATGGCTCTGGAGGGTCGACCAATGATCGGCGCAAGGGCTTTCACGCGGGATCGTAACTCCAGACCTCACACTGCTTCAGAGATCCGGGCGCGCACGCGAGGCGACAGCAGGACAACCCCGGTCCGGACGGACACCGGACAAAACAGACACTCCCATAGGGAGTGTGTCTGTCCTGTCCGGTTTGTCCGGTCCAGCGGACTTGCCGGACATCACCGGACATTGTCCGCCTTGTCCCCTTTGTCCGCTCTGTCCAGTGGTGATGCGATTGTCCGGATTTCTCTCTCAATGGGTAGATATTCTCTCCTCGGCCATATCCCCGCTGACCAGCAGTCTGCGACACTGTTAGCCTCCTCGGCTAACATCATTGATTTTACGGTGATTTTTGCCGTTCTCCCCGCTCTCGCACATCGATGGGAATGCCATGGGAAGAATGTCGATCGCGCCCATATTGGCATCTCGAACCAAACAGACCCGCCCCCGGGGGTACCCCCGAAGCGGCCGCCCTCTCGCCAATCGCATGACCCACCTCCCCACTCGGCGCCGCTCTCAAACCTTCTTCCGATTTTCCCGGTGCGTTGAAGACGGCCTCCCCTCGCTGCACCGTCGCACGCATCAATTCGGAGGTGTGCGGATGAAGCGCGAGAAGGTGACGTTTGAGGCCGAGCCGGAGATCAAGACCGAGCTCGAGACCTGGGCGCGCGAGGAGGATCGGTCGGCGGGGTCGCTGTTGCGGCGGATCGTCGAGCGGGCCATCCAGGAGCGGCGTGCGGCGGCGGCTGTGCGCGAGGTGGCTTGATGGCGCGGGCGAAGCGTACGGTGGCCCCTGCCCCGGCCAAGCCAGACTGGGGGCAGCTCGGACCGGCGATGCGGGCGTTGCCGAACGACCAGTGGCGCGCGTTCTGCCACGAGCTCATCACCGGCAAGCCCGGGCATGGGCGTTACGCGCGCGCGGCGCGGGCGGCTGGTTTCGGGAAGGACTCGACCACCACGAACGTGGCGAAGATCGCCTGGAAGATCGCGCACGATGACCGGATGATTGCGGCGATCGCGGAGGAGAGCCGAAAATATCTCCGCGGCAGCCATCCTGAGGCAGTGGCCGCGCTCCTCGCCATGATCCGCGACAGCAAGCACCGCGACCATGGCCGGGCTGTCCTGTCCCTGCTCGACCGGGTCGACCCGGTGGTGAGCAAGCAGACGGTCGACATCACCCACCGGATCGTCGACCCGGACGCCGAGGCCCTGGAGGAGCTGCGCGCGCTCCGGCAGCTGGGTGTCTCCCGCGAGAAGATGATCGAGACGTTCGGCGGCAACGGCTTGGCCCGTCTGGAGCGGCTCGAGGCGGCCGATGCGGCGCGGCGCGCCATGGAAGCGAAACTGATCGACGGACAGGTGATCAATGGCTGACGCTACCCCGGATCCCCAGGGCCTCATTCGGCTGGCTCGTCAGACGCTGTCGTCGAGCGAGCGGCGCAAGAAATATCGGCGGATCGACTTCCTCGATCAGAGCTTCTGGTATCCGAGCCAGAAGGCATTCTTCATGGCCGGATCGAGCGGCGTGCACCAGCGGCTGATCTACGGCGGCAACCAGTCCGGCAAGACCCTGTCAGCCGCGTTCGAGGTTGCGCTACACATGACCGGTGACTACCCGTATTGGTGGACCGGAAAGCGGTTCGACAAGCCGGTCCGCGTCTGGGCCGTCGGCGAGTCCGGCCAGCTGGTTCGCGATACGCTGCAGAAGAAACTCTGCGGTGATGACGAGTTCGGCACCGGCATGATCCCGCTCGAAAGCTTCGGCAAAAAACCAGTGATGGTCCCGGGCGGCACCGGTGCGATCGACACCATGTTCGTCACGCACCAGACCGACGGCGTCGCCGACGGCACGTCGAGCCTCACGTTCAAGTCGTTCGAAATGCGGCGCGAGAAGCTGCAAGGCGAATCCGTCGACTTGATCTGGATCGACGAGCGGCCTTCCGAGGACATCTATTCCGAGCTTCTGGCGCGCACTTCCGCGACCGACGGTCACCTGATCGTCTCATTCACCCCTGTCGGCGAGGGCGCCGCGGCCGGCGTGACCTACAAATTCTTGTCAGAGCCGTCCTCAGACCGCGCCGTCTTTCGCATCCCCTCCTCCGAGGTCAAGCACATCTCGGAAGCCCGGCGCGAGGAGCTCTCCTCCGGCTATGCCGAGCACGAACGCGAGGCGCGGATCGAGGGCACGCCACAACTCGGCGCCGGTCCGATCTTTCCCGTTGAGCTCCTGCCCGCCATCTCGAAGAGCTTCAATCCCGACACCGACATTCCGACCTACGCCCGGTGGTGTGTCGGCATCGATTTCGGATACGGCCATCCCTTCGCGGCGGCGCTGATTGCGTGGGCGCACGATACCGGCCACATCTGGGTCGTGGACTCGTTCCGGATGGAGCGAAGCTCGGCGCTCTATCACGTTCAGCGCATTCACTCGATGGCGCGCGGCCTGCGGATCCCGATCGCCTGGCCACATGACGGCGCCCAGCACGACAAGGGAAGCGGCCTTCCCCTCTCCCATCAGTACAAGAACTTCGGCGCGAACATGATGATGCATCATGCCGTCAACCACGGCACCAAGACCAACGCCGTCGAGCCCGCGCTCGAGGAAATCCGCGGCATGATGTACGGCGGCAAGCTCACGATCGCGCCGCATAATGGAGAGCTGCTCGAAGAGCTGCGCAATTATCATCGCGACGAAGACTTCAAAATCGTCAAGCAGCGCGACGACCTCGTTTCCGCGATGAGATACGCCATCATGATGCGGCGCCATGGCAAAGCCTTGGCCGACTGCGACGGCATCGGCTACGGCAACTACCCCATGGCGGGCCCGCGGCAGAGCCTCGGATCGCGCCAAGAGCTCGCGCGCGGCGTCGACTTCGATGTGTTCAGTCGACAATAGCACGTTGAAGCCAGAGCGATTTGCCCCGATCAAGGTCCAGATAGCCAAGCGCAGGCGCACCGTGCGTCCCATCGGAAGCATCGACCGGCCAACATGGCTCATCACCCGTGAAATCAGCCAGAAATATGCAGGTTTTGCGCAACAAGAAGCTGGTGCGTTGTTAACGAACGTCAACGGTTGTTTGTTTTCGTAAACACGGAGAACCACAAATGTCGAAAGACAGAATGATCGGCGTGCGTGTCGACGCTGAGCTCGAGCAGCGGCTCAAGGCAGCTGCCGAGAAGGACCGCCGAAAGATCTCGGACATGGCCCGGATCATCTTGTCGGACGGTCTCGCTGCCGACAACACACAGCACCAGGAGGTGGCGCGATGAGCATGTGGGGACAAGAAGGACAGACGGTCGGTGAAATGATCGTCGCCCACGCAACTGCGGCCCCGCCGCCGGCACCTCCGCCGCCGCCGGCTGCGCCCATTCCGGCGACCGGAGCGGAAGCGGCCGCCCGGCTCAACGAACTGAAAGGCAATGCCGAGTGGCGCGATAAATTCCTCGCCGGCAACGGCCCGGAGGCAAAGGAATTTCGTGAACTGACCTCGAAGATCAACGAGAGCGACAATCCGAACGTCGACAAGGCGATGGCCGGCTTGCTTGACGATGCGCCCTTCCAGTCAACCGATCGTCTTCAGATGATCGGCGCCACGCAGATGTTCCGCGACCTCGGCATCCGCGACGAGGTGATCCGTGAGACGTTGACCAATCGCGAGGTCACGCAGCAGGAATACGACGCTGTTGCCCGATTGAAGGCAGAGCGGATGCGCGATCATGCCTGGGTCAAAGAGTTCATGGCCGGCAACGGCCAGCACACGCGGGACATGATGCTGATGAACGTCGTGTTGTCGTCACCGATCAAGAAGCAGGCTGCAGCATGAGCGTCGCCGCGGCCGATCTCGATGGACTGACCGAAAGCAATTGCTGTGCCGCCTGCAACGGCGATCGCTGCGTGATCAGCGGCCAGGCTTATTGCGCACATCCTCACAAGGGCGGCCTGCATCATCATCAATTGCGATCCGACCAGGGGGCGATGCGTCGAGCACAAACAGCGCGTGAATTGCTGATGCGCAGCGCCACCGAATTACAGATCGCAAGGGACAAGCTTTGAGAGCTCCAGGGGGTAATTCGATGAAAGGCGGGAATATTCTGCTCGCAGCGACGATAGTCGCGTTTTGGCCCGTTGCAGCTACGGCGCAGACGTATAACACGTTGCCGCCGAACAGCGTTGTTGCCAACAACTCAAATCAAACCAATCCGGCTCACGCGCTCTCATTCTCCGAGCTTCTCAAGATCCTCAATCTCTACAGCCTGACCAAGGTCGGGGATGCCGACTACGCGATGAGCAATACGGATCGCGTCGTTGCCACGGACAAGCAGGCCTCATGGTTTGACGCCCACACGTGGCGGCTTCCCCGCGCCGCGGATTTCAACCCTGGCCAGCCGCTCTACGTCATCGATCTCGGATCGAAGATTACCGCCGACAAGCCGCTTACTATCGTGAGGAATTCCACCGGGGGGGACGATAGGATCAACGGCGGCATTTCGCCGGTCGTCATCAACGTCGCAAGTGGCGCCTTCGTGTTCATCTCCGACGGCTATAGCAATTGGTTTGCGCACTCGCTGGTGTCGCCCAGCACCGCGCCGGACGGGACCATCAGGTCCAACATTTCCGGCATCACCTCGACCCTGGACGATAACCCAATTTCCGCGGTGCTGGACAAGCTGCTCGGCACGACGCACGGCAGCGTGGTTTATCGTGGGGCTTCATCCTGGTCGGCTCTTAGCCCCGGCACGCTGGGGCAGCTTCTGTCGTCCGGTGGCGCGGGTGCAAATCCGTCGTGGATCACCGCGAACGGGACAGGAACGGTCACCAGCGTCATGTGCTTTGGTTCGGCGATCACCACGATCGGCACCTGCGTGACGGCTGCAACCAAGTCAGATCAGCAGACGGCCACCAGCACAACCGCAGTGGTCACGCCCTCTCAGCAGCAGAGCCATCCCAGCGCGGCCAAGGCGTGGGTTCGCTTCACAGGTGCAAGTGGAGCCATAAGCCAGGCCTACAACGTGGCAAGCGTGACGCGCTCGTCGGCAGGATCCTACACTCTGAACTTCTCGACCGCGTTCGCGAACACGACCTACACCTGCGTCGGAAACATCGAGGACAGCGGCAGCAACGGAATCGTCAAAGGCGCTTCAAGCGGGCGTTCAGGAAGTGCGAACCCGATCTTCGCGGTGAACCTGGCCGGGACGACCTACGATCCTGCCACCGTGGAAGTCGCATGTTTCGGCACGCAGTGATATGGACCTGCGCGGCGACGGCTACCGCTCAATAGTCGTCGCGGTAGTAGCGGTGTCGCCACCGTGGACGGTACTCTTCCCTGTAGTATCGACGCGGCCGATCGTAATCGTAGCCTTGGCGCGCTGCTTGATACCGCCGCGGAATGGCGCCATTCGGATAGCACCGGCCATAGACGTCGATGTCATAGCCGTGACTGCACGGCCCTTCGCGAACCTGAACCAGGTTCGGCGTTTCGCCTTCGATTGCCGCTGGTGTCGCAAGCTGGAGCGCAAGGACTGCAGCAGCTGCTGCGCTGGCTAGGGGCATGTTTGGTTCCTCCCATTGGGCTTGTAGGAGCTAAACGCCACAGGCCCGCGCGGTTTCCCGGAAAGAGGATGAATTTCGCAACCGGCCCGGCGCGGCATTCACCGTCTATTCATCTACGGCGCCAGGGGATCGGTTTAGTGGGGCAGGAGCCTCGTTTCTTCTCCCATTGCCGATCGGCCGATGCAATGACGTGAACTATTTCCTCTCTATGACGGCTCCAGTGGCTGGATCTATCTCTTGACCATGCTTGTTTACGGGTATCGCGGTTATCGTCGGTAGGACGACGTTTTCGATTTTCGGGTCGTTCGGATCGCCATGAGTTCCCATCAGCATGTGAGCTTTCATGGTCACTTGGTGCCGGACTACAGTATCGGGCGAACCAAGCACCAATTGATCGACCTGACTCTGTTTGAGCTGGAGCGCGTTGAAAATCGCGGCAAAAGCTGTTTGCCAAATGAAGTCGACTGCATATGCGATTTCGAACCCGGCGACGCGCTCCTTAATTTCGTCCTCGATTTCGGATCGGGTTCGGCCGTGCATTATCCCATTTCTGATAGAAAATAGGTCGCGCTGCATGTCAGGCGACACGTTGAGACGATCGAGCAATGCTTGGATTGCTTGCTTCTGAAACGGCCTGTGCTCCGGCACGCAATTGCAGGTCGGACAGAATAAGTCTGATCGGCAATGTGGACATTTGTCGGTAACGCGGGCGGTGCTCTTTGTAAGCTCCGCGATCAACTCGAGAACGAACCAGAAGTATTGGAATTGATCTTCTGGAAATTTTGCCCTGACGCCGGCCGAGAACCAACGCATCGGCGTTCTTAGCCGAGCGATTCCATGACAGCTCTCTAATTGAGCGGCGGTAGTTAGGTTATCGAGCGCAAGATCCGTCCACCTTTCGGTGCCGCCGTCCTGACCTCCATACACATAGGCCTGTCTAACCTCTAAGCCGGGCGTCCAATCCATAAGGAAACGCAATCGCGAGGCCCGAAACGAACAACTTGTGGCGAAACTTAGCGTGTCCAAAATTTCCCTGATCCGCGCGTCAGCGAGCGCTTCAGCTTCTTTGATATCGATGGCGTGAACGATCAACTGAGCCGCCAGTGCTTCGCTCGGGAGGTCGCTTTTGCCGGCGTTCTGAATGGACAATTCGCAATCCGGCAGGCTGACCTTTAGATCTGGGACGTCAGGTGGAAGAACAAGTGAAGATTCAATCCTGAAGTCGGCGATCCAACGCTTTGTGTTGGCGTCTGAAGCTGGGTCCATATTGCTAATTTCGAGCTACAGGCGAACCACCGCGACCGAATAGTTACGTTTGACGAGTTTACTGAAGTCCAGCTTTGCTTTCTTGCAAACAGCGCTCTTTGCCTTGCTGTAGGTTGGCGTTGATCGACGTTGCAAGTCCGGTTGGAAGAGAGCAGTTCGGTCCGGAGTCGGTTGCAGGGTAGATAGAATCGCATGCCGTAGGCGCCATGGTGCAAGCTGATCGCTGCTTTCGCGCTCTCTCTGCGACGGACTTGCAATTTGATGCCCAGCTTGCGCTGTAGACGGCCTCCGCTCGTGAAATGCATGTCTCGTAGTTGGCCTGTGCGAGTGCTTTCTCGACGGCCCGTCGCTGTTCTGCTGCATCACGCTCCTGTTGCGCGCGTTCTTCCGCCGATCTCCTCAGAAATTCCGCACGTGCGTTGTCCAAACGACGCTCGTTGTCTATCTGAGCATCTCTCGCGGGCAAGTAAATGGCATAGTAGTACCCAATGCTACCCGCTGCGCCGAGCAGCGAGACTGCCAGGCTGATCTTGAGGAATGTATCTGCTGCGCCGGCCATAAGTGCAGCCCCGTCTATTTCTTCTGAACACATGCATTGACGGCATGAGCGGGCTGAAGACCACACCCGCCGAGGATGAACACCAGTCCAATTATCAAAATCCGCATACTAGCCCCCAGCCAGAAATCGATCCAATCGCAACCAAAGGGCGAGCGCAAGCGTGGATTCTCAGTGGATTGGCGCACTAAAGCCTTTGACCCGCCGCGACTCAGGCGCGCTCGTCCGCTACCATCTCCTCCCAGCGCGCCCGAGAAAGCTTCTCGATGAGGGGCGTCTCGCCTTCGCGCAGTGGCTCGGCATCCAGTGAAACAGGCGTTTTGCTGGTGAAGTATCGATCTTGATAGGTGTCGTCGACGCGGGCGACGAACTCTCGATATCGACTCTTGAGATCGCGAAGATCCAGCCGCCCTTCAAGGACGGCGACAACCATATCGCCGACGACATCCATCCGCGTCTGACGAGGCAGAGTGAGGGGCACGGCGGCCTCAACTTCTCGGAGGACGACGTCGTTTGTTGGAGCAAATATGCCGCGCGGTGAGAGGCGTTGCATTAGCACTCTGTGGTTTGTTGCGCGGTTGCGCGCAAAGAGCGGCAACAGAACGCCTGCGAGTTTCGGCTTGGCCCTCAGGATCGTGCTAGCCTGGTTCTGCCGCAACACACGCGTAGCCCCGTTCCGATAGCTCGTGAGCTGCGACAACGTCAGTCCAGCTTTTGCGCCTTCGACGAGGGCGGCCACATCGTCGGCGCTGAACGAAGCTGTCCTGTGTTTCTCTCGTTCGCAAATCAGACAGATGCGGCTTTGCCAAGTGCCATGCTTCTGGGTGTGCTGCCGCTTGATGATGATCTTCGATGTTTCTGGCGTCAGCTGGTGACCATTTGCGCAAACTGTGCGCGCAAGCATTCGTTTTGTTGCCGCTCTTGCCTTTGCGAGGCGACTATTCTCCGCGGAAATCTTCAGCGCCTTTTGCCAAAAATCCGGTTTCACCTCCCTGACAATGTCGCGGAAATGCGAGCTGACGGGACATGTCCTGAGGCTACCGCCATGTTCGAGATGCTGCTGGATCTTGAGCGCGTTGCCCTCGCTATCGGCCATCGAAACGGCAAGTCGACCGCGCTTCCTCATGGGGATCCCCGGGCTGGCAGAGCGGCAAGGAAGCTCCCCGGGATTGAGAATGAAGGCCAGTGGGTACAGTCGACCGATCCCCGCAACCCCCGCAATTCACGGATGCAGGACGCACTGAAGCGCCCCCAGAGGGGGTGATGAAATCGTTAGCGATTTGGTGTATGGTCTGATTTGGGTGTGACAACCCGGCCCTGAGATAGACCGCATTCCCTGGCAGGAATTGCCCTGACGCCTGGCAGCGTTGGGCGGCGGTCGAATGAACGGACGCGCTTGGCGGCGCGGCTCCGAACCCGATCACTTTGCCTAAACGCGACGGCGTTGGCAAGAGACCGGGGGCGGACAGCTATGTCCAAGGCCCCAAGGCCTAAAGGCGTCCGACCTGTCTCTCAGGCAGGTTGTCACCCCCCGGTTGCCGGTCCGTCACTGGTAGCGGCTGTGACAAGCCAAACCTGAGAACCACCATGTCCAACATCATCGACTTCCGGAGCGCATCCGCGCGCCTCGTGTCTTGTTTGCCTCCCAAGAACTTGCAACCTTATGAGCCCCGTGTGACACGCCGTCAGCAGGCTGGCCGCAAGAAAAATCCCCTGCGGCACTACCACAATCGGGCTGCCACCGCCGTGACGATCGCGGGCAAACTGCATCGGGGAGAATCGCTGCGCGCCGAGGGCTGGATCGACGAGCTTAAGTGGCTCCGCGAGGGCGCCAAGGCCGCCCGAATCCTGGCTGACGAGCTCGACGGGTTCGTCGCGCGAATGGAAGCACCCCCCGCGCCTGAACCGGCGAACGTCCGTGCTTTGTCGCCAGTGGAGTTTGCTATGGCCTACGAGCAGGCCCCACCCGAGCTTAAGCGCCTCGTCTGCGACAAGATCAAACGCCTCCTCAGCAGACAGAATGAGGAGCGCCAGCAATGAGCAACGTGGTTGAGCTCCGGCTGCCCGATCGACTCGAGAACGAGGCGGACATCACGAACATCGTTCTGCTGACCGATTTGCTCGTCGTGATGTTGGCCCAACCCGATGCGGATACGGCCATCGATGGAATGCACCGCGTCATGCAGATCATATCGGATCACGCGCACGCCCTCCGAGACCGCCTGAACGGGAGCAGCCAATGAAACGCCGGCGCCGAACACACAGGAAGCGCGACCGGCAACGGCTATGACGCACTGCCGTCGGCTGAGGCGGTGAACGACAGAGGGCGCGGCGCTTCGGTGCCGCGCCTATTTCTGTTTCGGCGGCGTCCACACGCAGACAACGCGCCGAAGGACAAGCACCGGCTTTGTCATACCTATCAGGATGGCGGCATCTGCGTCGTCTTGTGGCTCTCGATGAATAGCAAGCGGACCGGGAAGCTGATCTTTGAGGTGGTGAAAACCTGTTTCGTTCTCTCTCGCCCACCAATCCATTGTTTGTTGATCGAGGCGTTTCCACTCGTTTAGGAACAGCCGTACATCCACATCACTGTCGGGCCGATGATCTCCGCGGACCCGACTGCCGAACAGGTAGATGGCCGGAATCGCTGGCGCTGGATCGATCCAATCCGCAAGGATATTGGCAAGACGAACGAGCTCGGGGTCCATTAGGTATTGAGCAGACCAGCAGTTCTGGCCTTGTTGATCAGGTAAGAAAGGAAGGCCGAGCAGGCGCTAATCATGAAGATCGCATCGGCTTCGTCGACCTGCGGAGCTTCCTTTTCAAGCAGCGGGTGGCGAATGCCCTGCTCGTCGCTGGTGAAACCGTAGATCGCGGTGAACCCGCGCTTGAGAGCACTGTGCATGTTGGTCTTGGTCTCAAGCTTTGCCAGCGCCTTGCTGAAGTCACCGCTCGATTCGAGCATCCGCACTACCGATTCCACCGCATGCATGCTCTCTCGCACGCTGTCCGCGAAGTGTCCGGCGCTGAGCTCTTGGGCCGCTAGCTTCAAGTGCTCTCGTCCCCCGGTTAAACCTGCCTGCTTCAAATCTGAAAAAGCACGGCCAACAGTCGCAGCTTCTTCATCTGAGCCAACAGGGCATAGGACAACCTTGTCGACGACGCGATATGGCGATCGACAGTAGATCAGAATCTTGTGAATTCTGTCGGCAAAATTGTCCGTCGGCTTCACACGTAGCAGGTGTTCAATCCAGCCGTAGAACTTTACCCAATCGGCCTTCATCAAGAACGTCTTCACCGCGTCGGAGGCATCCCGGAACAAAGTTTCAAATTCGTCGACCGGCTGGTGAAAGAAGTAGACGTGGACATCCCTCAAGGCGCGTTTCCAAGGATCCCCAATGTAGGCGTACATGTCTCGACGGGATGTCCGCTCCAGCTCGGAGTGGATGTAGCTCCAAAGAACAGCCCGAAGCTGCTGGCTGACGTCCGTTCGCTTCAATTGCGATGGCAACGGCTCAGCCCCCTCTGCCTGAGCGAACGTCAGCTTTTTTCGGCGGGTGATTTCGTCATCGTTACCGGACGTCATGCTCAGCTCTTAGGAGGCTTCTCCCCTTTCCAGAAGCGAAACAGCCAAGGCGAAGCGTGGTCGCTCGCCGGGATTTCCCATGCCGGCCAATCGCGGCCGGTGCCGTTTCTATGAGGCTGTGACAGCAATTCGAGCAAATCGCTGTCGGTCCAGTCGTCAGGGATCGCAGCGGCTACGTTCTTTTGGCCGCCCGTGGGTGCTTTCGCGTACGTCGTTTCCAGGTGAGGCTTTCCTGACGAATGGCCTTCGTTCACCCTGATAGTGGCCTCGGTCGCGTACTCCGGCACAAATAGCTTGATCTCTTTGAGGTTGAATCTCGCCATTGCGTCTCTCGCTGTTACTGGCCACCGCCAATCTTCTCCGATTCGCGGTGAATAAGGACGGGAAATCTAAGAAGGAGCATCCTTAAGGATGTGGGCCGTTCACTATGCCGAGTCGTTGCGCTCCGGCGCAGTGCGTTCGTACATCCACGGGCCAGCGGTGTTGATCCCGCACTTCGGGCACTCGAACACGGGATCGCCCGGGCGGTGGCCCTCCGACCTCGTGTGATAGCCCACTGTCAACATTGGCGTTGGCGGAAACTCGCATTTGCAGAGCTCAAAGCCGAGCGCCTTCGCAACCTCGGCTTCAGCGAGCTTGGTGCTCGACTCGGCGGTTGCCAACGCTTGCGCGATGGCCGCCGACTTCTCGCCCGCTGGCAGCAGATCCTTGGCGTCCTTCAGCAGCCCCAGCACTGACCGAAGAGAGTCGAAGGCCGGCTTCAGACCGCCAAGGGCACTCGCGATCGTGATCGGGTCCATTTCTTCTTCCCATGATCTTCCCAATTGAAAAATCTGGGAAGTTTTGATGTCTCGTTTTACGCCTAAGTGCTTGAAATTGCTGGTCGGGGCAGCTGGATTCGAACCAACGACCTGCAGTACCCAAAACTGCCGCGCTACCAGGCTGCGCTATACCCCGAATGTCCGGCGAGCCCGTCGATACACGCTTCCCGGAGCGCCAGCAAGCTTTCCAAAGCCGCCGGCCTGGGCCGCAATCGCCCCTGCCCGTCCTATTTGCCGCCGAACAGGGGGTGGCCGACGCGATCACCGGGGCGGATGCCGTACTTCTGCGCCGTCCCTGCCACCACCTCCAGCACGGCCCGGGCGGGCCCCCGGGAGGAGATGATCTTCGTCGACAACGGCTCGGTATTCTCCGCAATGCGCAGGATGCGGCCATCGGCGCGGATGAAGATCATGTCGAGCGACACATAAGTGTTCTTCATCCACATCGAGATTTCCTGCTCGGGATTGAAGTCGAACAGCATGCCTTTGCCGTCGGCCAATTCCTTGCGGTACATCAGGCCGGTCTCCTTCTCCTCCGGGGTCGTTGCCATCTCGACCGAGAACACCTGCACGCCGTTCTTGGTGACGATCTCGAGCGGCTGGAAGCTCGCGGCGCCGGCCGGCGCGCCGGCGACGGCCCAGCCGGCGATGACGAGGATGGCGGCCAGCCAGCCCTTCAGAGCGGACCAGGCGGCCTTTCGATCAGAATTCATCGGGGCTCTCGCGGCGTGGGACTTCAATCAGTCCTTACGCGGCGACCGCCGGAAAAGGAAGAGGCGCGCCGGACTTGCAGCGCGCCTCTGCTCACAATTGCTGGAAGTCATAGCCTTAGTGCGACTGCAATCCCGGCGATCCGGTCTCGGGATGGATCTCGGCCGCCATCATGCCCTTGGAGCCGGGCCCGAAGCGGACCAGCACATACTGGCCCGGTCTCAGCTCAGTCATGCCGAAGCGGCGTAGCGTCTCCATGTGCACGAAGATGTCGGGCGTGCCCTCGCCGCAGGTCAGGAAGCCGAATCCGCGCAGCCGGTTGAACCATTTGACCTGGGCCCGTTCCAGCCCGCTGGTCGGGGTGACCGTGACATGGGTGCGCGGCGGCAGCATCTGCGCCGGGTGGATCGCGGTCGACTCGTCCATCGAAACGACGCGGAAGGCCTGGTAGCCCTTGGCGCGCTGGATGCACTCGACGACGATGCGGGCGCCCTCATAAGCGGTCTGGAAGCCGTCGCGCCTAAGCACGGTAACGTGCAGGAGCACGTCCGGCCAGCCGTTGTCGGGAACGATGAAGCCGTAACCTTTGGAGGCGTCGAACCATTTGATGACGCCGGTGACCTCGACGAGGTTGCCGCTGGCTTCGCCCAATCCGGTGAAGGGATTGAGCGCATTGTCGCGGCCGGCTCCGCCATGCTCGCCCGGCGTCAATCGCCCCTGCGAGGTGCCCTGTCCGGGAACTCCAAGCTTCTTGGACTCAAATCCGTCCGACGACCCCATAACCCCGGACCCCACACTGCCATGCAACCCGCCACATTGGCGGCGCCCGAATCACGCGTCTTAAGAGAATGTTCTCAATTCGACGCGACGCGAATCTTTCGACTCAAAAGATAACACTCCCGGTTGAGACGCATAGACAAAAAAGAGATTCGCCGGAACCTATGAACAGCTTGCACAGCCGCGAATCAAATTGATGCCTCAATTGCCGACAAAGGGCCCGAGCGTCTCGCCGATGTCGTGGTGGATGACGAGGTTGGCGATGTCGTCCTGCTCGGTCGGCTCGCGATTGATGATCACGAGACGTGCACCGGCGCGCTTGGCCATGATCGGAAAGCCGGCCGCCGGCCAGACCACCAGCGAGGAACCGATCGCGATGAAGAGATCGCAGGCCTGCGACAGCGCTGTCGCGCGCTGCATCTCCTCGTCCGGCATCATCTGCCCGAAGGAAATCGTGGCGGTCTTCACCGGCGCGTCGCAGGCGGTGCAGTCGGGCGCGATGCCATCGTCATCGAAACGGCGCTTCACCCAGTCGAGCGGGTAAACCTGCCCACATCCGATGCAGCGCGCATAGGTGGTATTTCCGTGAAGCTCAACCACGTGCTCCGGCGCGAAGCCGGAGGCCTGGTGCAGATTGTCGATGTTCTGGGTGATGACGGCGGGAACCTTGCCGGCGCGGTAGAGCGATGCCAGCGCCCGATGGCCGCGGCCGGGCTTCGCTGCGGCGAAGACCTCCTCCATCGCAAAGCGGCGGCGCCAGGATTCGTCCCGCGCTGACTGGCTCGCGACGAACTCGTCGAACGGGATCGGACGGTTACGCGTCCAAATTCCGCCCGGCGAGCGGAAGTCGGGAATGCCGCATTCGGTCGAGATGCCGGCACCGGTGAACGGCACGATGGTCCTGGCCTCGGCGATCATGTCGCCGAGCCGTTCGATACCGCTCTGCACATCCGATGCGATCAACCGCGCCTCCCGAATAGTTTGGCCTGACAGCAACATGCGCAAGCGGCAAGATCGTTGACGCTCTTATCAAGCGCCAACGCAATGCGCTCGGCAATTTCTTCCGACCTTCGCATATCACAATCCTGCAATGCCTCCTCCCCATTGACGCCCCATTCGGAAGTGCCAATGGATGTGTTGACGCGACTCAACGTGATTGCGGCGGCAGTGCTTGAGTTCGGATGTGCACATACTCAGGTGTAGAGGGGATTTGACATGACCGAAGACGAACAACGCAAAGAGCGCGAACGCGAAGAAATCGCCGCCCGTGTCGCCGCCTTCCGTGCCACGCAGGAAAAGTTCAAGCGCGAGCGCGAGGAATATTTCGTGGCGACGCTGGAGAATGCCCGCAAGGCCGAGCGGCCCTCGCTCTGGCCGTAGGCATCATCGCGCCGGCAAGCGCGAAAATGGGCGAGTAAACAAGACCTGCGAATGAAAAAAGCCCGGAGCACCGCTCCGGGCTTTTCGCTATTCGCCGACTACCAATGACGGTAGTGGTGGTGACGGTAGTACGGCCCGCCGTAATAGGCGTACGGACCCGGTCCGTAATAGGCGGGACCGTCGTAGTAGCGGTAGCGGGGACCGTAATAGCCATAAGGCTGGGAAGCCGCGACTGCGCCCGCGGTGATCGCGCCGGCGGCGAGGCCGAACGCGAGGCCCGGGCCGATACCGCCGCGGCCACGCGCCTCAGCCGGCGCGGGCGCCGCGACCGCGGTCACACCGACCGCCGCGATGGTGGCCAGAACTGCCAGTGTCTTCTTCATGCTTGTCCTCCTTCGCGTGTCGCGGAGACAACGGCGAGCGCCTGCGATGGTTGCGCATGGATGGAACCGGCCCGCAGGCGAGAAATGTCGATGAAGCGGGAACGAAACGGCGAGACGGCGGTTAGCACCTCAAGTGCGGGAGCCTCCGCCATCCGGGTCGAGGCGACAGCACGAAGACCCCGTCAGCATCTCCGCGGTGCTGGCGGGGTTTTCAGTTTCATGGGAGCAGATGGCAGCAGACCATGACGGTTGCCAGCGGGGACGACAATCATGGAGGAGAGTTTGCCCTTATCCGCTTTGCTGGCCCGTATCCGCAAATTGGTTCCCAAATCCGAGGATGAGCATTACGACGAGATCGTCCGCAACTTCGGTGTCGGCACGCTGCGCCCGCCGCCGACGCCGATGAGCGACCGCGAGCTGGCGCAGGCCATCGCCGAGTTCCTCAAGGAGCAGCCGTCGAGCGAATCCGTCGCGACCCTCGGCCGCCGGCTCGACCCGTCCACCCGGCTCTGAGTTTCTTCGCAGGAGTATGGAACCAGGAATGCGCGCGGACGTTGAGTCCGTTCCCTGCTGAGCGGAGAGAAAGAGATATGCCCGCCTGGCTCGAAGTCTTGCTCAACCTGTCCGGCTATGCCGGCTTCGTGGCGCTCGCCTCGCGCGGCGCCGGATGCCCGCAGGCGCGGGCCGATGACCGCCGTTGCGGCGACGAGCGTTAATTGGCGCGCGGCGTTAATTGGCGCGCGCGGCTTGGCCTGCCGTGCGGACCAGCCGGTCGGCCTTGACCGCAACGCGCGTGTCCTCGGCCTGCGGCCGCAGCGAGAAGCTGATCACAACGAAAGCAAGGCAGAACAGCGTGACGACGACGGCGACGCGCCGGTAGGTGTGCCGGTCGCCTTGGAAAAAGGACGGAGCTGAAAAAGGCATCATGGCAAATTGCTGCTTGTGCAAAGGCGTTTCTTGCTTGTCGTTGCCGAACACCTACCCCAAGGCGCAGCAAGCGCAACGCGATTGGGCTTTTAACCTAACCGAATAGGGTTATCGGCATCCGCATAAGCTATCGTTAGCCAGACGCATCCGGCACCATCGCGGCGAGAGCGCGCAAGAACGCCCGGCTTTGTTCCAGCTTCGACTCCGTTTCGTTCGCGAAGAACGAATCGGAGTCGCAAGAATGCGCGGAGAGCAAATCCTAACGATCGATGAAGCGCGCACGCTCACACCGTCGACGCGGCAGGACCCTTCTTCGATGAGTGTCTTCTGCAACAAGTCTCTTCTGCAACAAGACTCTTCTGCAACAAGACTCTTCATCGACAAAACTTCGAGAAGACTCTTCGCCGGCAAGCAGCGCGGCGAGAGATCAAGCGCGCCCCCTCGGAGCGGATCGCGCTTGCGCGTTGCCGCGTGGCGTCGACAAAGGTCAGGCCGCCCGCTTCGGCTTCTCCTTCGAGAAGCATTCGAGGATCTGGATGCGCAGCTCCTCCGCCGCAGGGCCCTCGACCTTTCTGAGCTCGTTCCAGAGCCTGATCACTTCGCGCTGTTTTTCGACGGTCATGAGCAACCTCCAACGGTCCATCAAGGCGCCTCACTAGAACAAAATGAGAACAAAAAGTCCAGCCCC
Organism: Bradyrhizobium sp. NBAIM08; assembly: GCF_020193935.1. Taxonomy (NCBI): domain Bacteria; kingdom Pseudomonadati; phylum Pseudomonadota; class Alphaproteobacteria; order Hyphomicrobiales; family Nitrobacteraceae; genus Bradyrhizobium; species Bradyrhizobium sp. NBAIM08. The sequence goes on from NZ_JADYVR010000002.1 coordinate 241,340, forward strand.
GGACGTAAAATTTTGGTGGGGGCGGCGTTGAACCTTTTCGGCGCGGCAAGCACCTATGGAAGCTGGGGATTTCAGCGCCCAGTTACACGGCAGCGCCGCCTGACGAACATACTCCGTCGTGGCGGCGCTGTTGCTTTTTGCGATTTCAACTTTAGGTTAAAGCCATGGCTGTCGGCCAGGCGCTGAAATCCCAACGCCGTCAGCCAGAAAAGCCTCGCGCGAAAGCGCGGGGCTTTTTCTTGTGAAGCGGATAAGGATGGTGAGGAAACGAAGCTCGTCGTTCAGGACGAAGCGAGTACCGCGTGCTGTTTACCCTGATGGTCGTCTTGTGTTCGGGCATCGCGATGGCCGAGCACCACCTGGTCCTCGGCCGTTGATTGCTGCGCCGGCGCGTCAATGAGCCCACCGCACCGACATCGCCGGCACGTCAGACGGCGTCCTTGGCCACCTTCAGCGGCGAGGCCTTGACCGACTTGCTAGCGGGCTTCGCTGCAAACTGCATCGGCTCCTTGGTGAAGGGATTGATGCCCATGCGGGCTTCGGTCGCCGGCTTGTTCACGACCGACATCTTCACGAAGCCGGGAATGACGAACTCGCCGGACTCGTTGAGCTCCTTGTAGCCGACCGTCGCCATGTACTCGATCACCGACTTCACGTCGTTCTTCGAAAGCTGCGTGCCCTCGGCGATTGCATCGATCAATTGGGTCTTCGTCATCTTCGCCATGGTCTGAATTCCTTTGAATGGGTGCGCGGAGCAATTCTGCTGCTGGGGACGCGGCCGGACCCGCGAGTGCGCGCTGCTGATTCATGCCAGAAGTCATGAAGCGATCGGGCTTAGACCCTATCGAGGCCGAAAACGCAAGCACGGGCTCACCGAGGTTCCCGACTTCCTGTGCAAGACGTTGCAGGACCTGCAATTTTAGGATCTGCAATTTTCTCGGCAGCGCCGCGGCTGCTATAAGCCAGGAAAGGTATCTGATGGGGTTCTGATGAAGGTCGCTATCGTCATCGCAGGTTTGATCGTGGTCGCCGTCGCAGCCCTCGTCGCGATCCAGCCTAGCTTCTTGAAGCCTGCGTCCTTCGCCCTCGTGAAAAAGTCCGACATGTTCGGCTTCTCGCCCGGAATGACATTCGACGAGGCCAACAAGCTCGTCGCGCGACGCCACTATCTCTGCCGGCCGAGCCGAGGTCCGTACACGCTGGCGTGCGACATCAACGGCGCCAAGGTCGCCGTTGATGGCGACGAGACCGACCCCAGGCATCCGATCTGGCGCGTCAATGCGACGCTGAACAATCCGGGATCGCAGGAAACCGCCGTCAAATCGATTTCCGAGCAGTTCAACGCCTCCGCCATCAAGGACCGGGAAGGCTGGACCTGGATCGTCGGCCGCGGTTTCAAGCTGAGCTATGACGGCGCCAGCTTGACTCTCGTCGACGAGGCCGCCGAGGCCAGGCTGCGCAAGGAGGACGCCAAGCGCTAGATCGCATCGCGCTTCCTCGTTCGTGAAACTTGTGGCCGGCGATCCGTTGTTGACGCTTCAGTAACCTAACGCGACCAAGCTTCTGTCAGGTTGGTTGCGTTGGAGTATCCTCAAAGTGCTGGATTTTAACGAGCTGCGTGAACTCGCGGCAGATGTTCGTGTTTTTGTCGATGTCGCCGAAGACAAGGCCGAGGCGCTCAGAGCCGTGATCGCGGCCTACGACGTGGTGCTGGCGATCTTCCCCGTCGATGACGGCATGGGCCTCCACGTCATCAAGGGCAAGGCGATCCTAGACCAGATCGCGACGTCGCGCACACACGCGATGTACAGCCACACGGCGATCGCGGTTCCGGATCTCGCCCACGCCGAAGCGCTCAAGTTCCTGACGGCGCCGGTCGAACAGCGGATTGCGGCCTGAGCATCGTTCAGCCGCTCCGCTCGCATAGAGCGGCGCGGCGGAATTGTCGTGGTCGCTTCAGCGGCTTTGTCTGGGCGTGCGGGCTGTTCGCCGCTTCCGTCGCAGACCGATGCGCGTGCCCGGAAGATTGATGCCAAGCTCGATCGCACGCGACCTGATCGATGCAATGGGACGCTTGAGCTTCACGATCATCAGCGTGAGGCTCTTTCCCGTTTCGCACATGGATCGAAGCAGCCGGTCGTCGTCTTCCGACCAGCGTTCGTGGTTATAGGTGCGGGCAGCCATCGACGTTTGCCTCTGAGGCCAATGAGGCGGGACCTGAGCAGGGAATGTCAAAGGACCCAGCTTCGCCTTTTTCTGAGCGCGGCGGCTGGGTGTCAGTTGAGGGGCGGCTTGTTACGCTGCCGCCTGACGCAGAGATAGTTTTTCGGCGTCGATTTTCAACCGACTTACGGATTTGTAATTGCCCGGCGCGAGCGCCTCCCCACTCCAGCGAAGCTGGCGCATGTTCTTTTGAACTTTCTTGCCGCTCGCGCGTCTTACAGTTGAAGCGTCCCTAAGCTTCACCTCGACAGAGAACCCCGCTCCTGAAAGGGCGGGGTTTTCGCTTTTGGCGCTGCATCAGCTCGCCCGGGATTTCAAGCGCTCTTTGCCGTTGACCCGGCGGCCGTCCGGCCGCACTTTTTGCGACGGGCAGGGTTTTGAGGAGCCGTGATGCCGAAAACCCTTGTGGAATTCAGAGCGCAGAACCTTCGTTTGCTCGAGCGGCTTTGTCCCGACGACCCGCGATACATCGCGGCCTGGCTGAAGCAGTTCGACGAGCAGAACGGGATCACACCAAAAGCTGGCCCGAAGTCCGGCAAGAGCCGTGCGGCTGCTTCGCCGCGAAGCAAGACCGCTTCGCCCGCGCGCACGAGGTCAGCGCCCTCCTCCTCGGTCTCACCGCGCTGATCGGCAACGATAGCCGCGCAGTCCCGAGAGCCGCTTGGGCGCTCACGGAATGTCCGCGGCCTTCCGGTTGTCCCCGATCGAAACCGGCTTGTTGAGGAAATACTCGCGGTTGCCCGTCGCCGCTTCCGCGTATTGGTCGATGGCGACGATGATGGCCTGGACGTGGGCATAGCACCACCCTTCCCGCGTCGCGCGTCGGCGAACGTCCTCGAGCGCGGTCAGGAAGGGCGACAGGTCTCGCTCGTCGTCGAACCATCGCCTGCTCACCATGTCCTCCCGCCGAGCACCCTGCCCTTGGTCTGGCGCGGCTCTGCCGCCTTCAGCGCGTCGCGTTGCGCGCACAGGCTCTCGACCTTCGCCTCCATCCGCGACAGCAGCGCTTGCGCCGAGGCCGTCCCGATCCCCGCCCGCTGCAGCTGGAGGATCTCCTTCCTCTGCCTGCCCATCTGGATGCGCATCCGTTCGATCTCCCGCCTGAGAAAGTCCAGGTCCGGCATTGTTCCGCCTCGCGAATTCGAGATATGGCCCATGAGAACAAAAACGGAACGAAGAGTCGAGTCCGACGTTCTACGGAAAACGGAATAGGAGATGTGCGATGGCCGACAACACCCGGAAGGACCCGAAGGATTGGGTTTCCGGCGACGATCCGATGACGGGAGCCCAGGAATCCTATCTCAAGACCCTCGCCGAGCAGGCGCACCAGGACCTGCCCGAGGACGAGCTGACCAAGGCCGAGGCCTCCGAGCTGATCGACAAGATGCGGCAAAAGGCCGGGTTGGACGAGTGAGCCGTCCGATTGCGGGAACCCGGCTCCGTGCGTATGCAAACGAAATTGGGAATCGAGAATGCCTTATTTCGTTTGTGCCCGCGACGGAGCGGGCCAGATCATCTTGAAGCGAGACACAAGGGAAGCGGCCGAGAAGAAAGCCGCCGAGCTCCGCGACATGGGCTATTTCGAAGTCGAGATCGTCGCCAAGGGCGACGAGGAGACGGCGTGAGGGATCATGCGTCCCTCAGCACCTTCAAGGCGCTGAGAATGACGAAAGCACCCAGACCGTAGGTCAGCGCATTCACGACCCACGAAATGGCGATGCCGAGGAAGGCGGAGCCTCCGACCGCTCCCCGGAAAAAATACGCTGCGCTGATGCCCGGCCACTCCAGCCAAAGCAACGCGAAGTCGGTCAGCGGCTCCAGCACGAGGAGCACCGTCGAGACGAGCGCCCCGATGGCCAAGGCGATGACGAGATGCGTTCTCAGCCAGGGCATCAAAGACCCAGCAGACCGGCGATGACGGGAATGAGGAAGAAGGCGGCGATCCCGAGCAGCCCGCCAACGACAAAGCGCGCCGCGCGGCCGTGAATCTTCGTATCTAGCCACGCACAGATCGCCACCACAGCCTGTCGCAGCCAGCCACCCACGAGGGTTCTGACGAGATCGAACAGGAGTTCTGCAACGAATGCGGCCATGGCGTTTGGTCGGCGTGGCCTCTGGCGGGGTTCAAGTGCGCGGGATGACCATGTCCAATCGGCAACAGCGCGAGAGTGAGAAACTTTAAGGGCCGGTAGACCGACGAACTACCGTTACAAGCTCGCGATGATCGAGCATCCGCTCGTCCTACTCGATCGACTTCATCGGCAAGGGCGAACGGCGAGAGCGATTGAAAGCCTGCATCGCTGGACTGCACCTCCCGAATAACACAAGATAGTCAGTGTCAGTGCAGCAGATCGCCTGGCGGCCAGCGTGAGTTAAGTGCACCGCAAAAAATCAGAAAGCGGCAGGGAAGAACGATGCAGGGAAAAAGAAATCTGGCGCTTAATGATGCGATGGCTGGCCTGGGTCTAGTCGCGGCCATCATGGTCGTTGCGATCTCGCCGGCAAGCGCCGACAATTCGGCCAACATACCGCCCGCGCTCAAATGCGCTGACCTGACCGGCTGGAAGATGCCGGGTTCGACGGCAACAATCACCAAGGCCGAAGTAGTGCCGGAGGCGCCGCCGGGGACCGTGCAGCCGTCACCGCCGGCGCCGGCCACAGTATCGGTGGCGCTGCCGCCGAACTGCCGCGCGGACGGCGTGATCGATCAGCGCGTCGGCGTCGAGGGCAAGTCCTACGCGATCGGCTTTGCCGTTGCCCTGCCCGATCGCTGGAACGGCCGGTTCTTGTTTCAGGGCGGCGGCGGTTTGAACGGCTCGATCCGGCCACCGCTGGGTTACCACGCGGCCGGCGAGGTGCCGGCGCTGGCGCGCGGCTTTGCCGTGGTCTCGACCGATAGCGGTCATCAGGGCGCGGTGTTCGATGCCTCGTTCCTGAAGGACCAGGAAGCCGCGCTCAACTTCGCCCATGCATCCGTCGGCAAGGTGACCATGGCCGCCAAGGCGATCGTCGCGCATTACTATGGCCAGCCCGCAAAGCGCTCCTATTTCACGGGGTGCTCGACCGGGGGCCGCGAAGGCATGCTGGCGTCGGCGCGCTATCCCGAGCAATTCGACGGCATCGTCGCCGGCGCGCCTGCGCTGCGCACCGGCAATTCTAATATCGGTCTCGCCTGGGCCAACGCCGCCTTCAGCCAGATCGCACCGAAAGATGCGTCCGGCAAGCCGGAGCCCGCCAAGACGTTTTCCGCGGCCGAGCGAAAGCTGATCACCAACGCGATCCTCGATGCCTGCGACGCCAAGGACGGCGTCAAGGATGGCCTGATCTTCGACGGCAAGGCCTGTCAATTCGATCCCGCGGTCCTCACCTGCAAGGGCGACAAGACGGATGACAAGACGGATTCTTGCCTGGCGCCGCCGCAGGTCGATGCCTTGAAGAAAGCTTTTGCCGGACCGAAGAATTCACGCGGCACGCAAGTCTATCCGCCGTTCCCATGGGACAGCGGCGTGGCAGCCGAAGGCGTTGCCATTCCCGGCATCCTGACCACAGGCGCGCGCAGTCCGGTCGGACCGCCTGTTTGGGAAAACATCAACGTCGATCAACTCGAAGACCGGGTCAACGCGAGCGGGATGGATCGCCTCACCAACACCGCCTACTGGACCAACCTTTCGAGCTACTTCGGCCATGGTGGCAAGCTGCTGTTTTACCACGGAGTGAGCGATCCCTGGTTTTCGGCGAACGACACCGTGAATTACTACGAGCGCATGGCGGCGGATTCCGGCGGCATGGAATTGGTGCGGGAGAAATCGAGCCGGGCCTTCCTGGTGCCCGGCATGGGTCACTGCTCGAGCGGCGTAGCGCTCGATCGTTTCGATCTCCTCAGCGCGGTCGTGGACTGGGTGGAAGACGGCAAGGCGCCCGATGCGGCGGTCGCGACGGGACCAGCCCTTCCCGGCCGCAGTCGGCCGCTTTGCGCCTATCCACAACATGCGCGGTACAAGGGGCAAGGCGATCCGGAGAGCGCGGCGAGTTTTGAGTGCAAGTAGAACTTGCGAACTTGCACTAAACTTGGCGCGTAGGATCGGTAGAGCGAAGCGAAACCCATCGAGGGCTTTGTCGTGTGACGAAACGCGTTTCGCAAATGCTCTACCTATCCTGCGAGCTAACCGAGGTTGCATTGGGCCTCCTGATCTGCATTCAACAACTTGGCCTTTGGGCTCACGACGCAGAACGGTGGCTTGAATGAAAACCGCACTTGTCTTCGGCGCCACCGGCTTCATCGGCTCGCATTTGCTGCGCGACCTGTTGGACAGTCCGGACTATTCGCGGGTTGTGGCGGTGGCCCGCAAGCCGCTGGCGGTGAGCGATGCGAAGCTCACGGTGCTGATCGGCGATCTCGCTTCCCTGCCCGCACTCAAGCCGCAATTGGTTGCGGACGAGATCTTCATCGCGCTGGGGACGACGCGCAAGCACACGCCTGACGAGGCCGAGTACTACAAGATCGATCATGATTATCCGGTGTTGGCAGCCGAGATTGCCAGGGCGAACGGCGCGCAATCGGTGTTTTTGGTCACGGCCGTTGGCGCCAACGCCGCTTCCGGTATGTTCTATCTCAGGACCAAGGGCGAGGTGGAGCGGGACATTCTCGCGCTCGATTTCGAGCACACGCATATTTTCCGCCCCTCGATGATCCTCGGCGCGCGCGAGGAGGACCGCCCGCGTGAACGCCTCATCGTTGCGATTTGGGGCGTGCTCAATCCGCTGCTCGTTGGCCCGGCCGACCGCTATCGCGGGCTCGCCGGCAACGACATCGCGCACGTCATCGCCAAAGCCGCGCGGCATCAAACCGAGAAGGTGCGTATCTATCATTGGAAGGAGATGGCGGCACTGCTTCGAACATGATGCTGTCCGAGCCGAACCTGCCCCCTTCACGCACATTTGCCTCGGCCCCCGCCCCTGCTCTCCTTATCCTGCTATTTCCTAGTTGCTCAGCCCGACCTACTGGCGCGGCTCATTTGAGTGCACCGTCACTATTGAATGCATACCTTTCCGATCTCTCATTGCAGGAGCGGCGATGACACCCGATGAAGAACAATCCGGATTCTACGAAAATCTCGGGCGCTGCATAGCGCAGTGGTCGCACATAGAAGATGCCTTACATGAGGTCTTTGCAACAGCCATAGCGAAGGCCGATGAAGTACGCCGCTCGAACGTCCCGGCTCAGGCGGCGTACTTTGCGATCCAAGCTCCGGAGGGAAAGATCGCCATGACCGATTCAGCAGTCCGGTTCAGACTACTTTTTGGTATGGGAGAAGGTCATGGTGATCCGCAGCGAAGATTGTTCGCTGCATGGGACGCCCTCAAGAAAACTGTCGATGACCGACGCAAACGCAGAAACCAACTCGCACACTTCCAAGTGCTCGTATCAATGAACGAGCCGGATGGTCGTAGATTTGCTCTCCGGCCGGCGCTCTTCAATCCAAACACCCAATTTAGGACGATAACCTTGTTTCACAGGGAGGAACTCAAAGTGGCGGCTGCATCGTTTGGACGCGTCTCATGGGATCTGAGAACCTTCGCCTATGGACTTGCGAAGCATTTCAAACAGAACGATGACACCGTCTTCGACGACGAACTGAGAGAACTGATGGCAAGGACAGCCGATAAGGTCGTCAGGGAGGAGGGCTTCATCGCCAACAACTGAAAGGTATCTCAAGGCACATAGTCCCCCTCACACCGCCCCTGCCCCTCCTCTCCTTTTCCTGCTATCTCCTACCCGCCGTCCCGGCCGCCAAACCCCTCCGTCCGTTCCAGGGAGCAACAACCATGCGATACCTCCACACCATGCTGCGCGTGCGCAATCTCGATGTCGCGCTGAAATTCTATGTTGATGCTTTCGGGCTGAAGGAGGTGCGGCGGATCGAGAACGACAAGGGGCGGTTCACGCTGGTGTTCCTGTGCTCGGCGGACGATCTCGACGCGCTGAAGAAGCAGCCGCCGACGCGCGGGGCGCCGCTGGTGGAGCTCACCTACAATTGGGACGAGGAGAAGTATGGCGAGGACCGCTTCTTCGGCCATCTCGCCTACGAGGTCGACGACATCTACGCCACCTGCGAGAAGCTGATGAAGGCGGGCGTCACCATCAATCGTCCGCCGCGCGACGGCAACATGGCCTTTGTCCGCTCGCCGGACCTGCACTCGATCGAGCTGCTGCAGAAGGGCGATCCGAAGCCGCCGCAGGAGCCGTGGGCATCGATGCCCAACACCGGCCATTGGTAAGCCATAGGCAGGAACTAGGCCCCTCCCCCGGCGTTCTCCTTTCACGAAACCGATTTGGAGGAGGATGCGATGGCGAGAGGGCTGTTGCTGTGGATGCTTGGCGTGCCGATCCCGGTGATCATTCTGTTGTGGCTGTTCTTCGGCCGCTGAGCGAAAGACTTGAACTATTGCAATGAAGGCTCCGCCGCGTGCGGAGCTTTTTGCATGAGGGGCACGATGCAATCGCGCATCGCTCGGCGCGCCGAATTCCGCTATCAGCTGGGAAAGGTGGATCTGTAGCCCGGATGGAGCGCAAGCGTAATCCGGGACTGTCAGCCCTGGATTGCGCTTCGCTCCATCCAGGCTACGACACCGGACAATGCCGCGGGAGACGCTTCATGGCCGATACCAAGCTGACGATCTGGGGCCGCGCCAATTCGGTCAACGTGCAGAAGGTGCTGTGGTGCTGCACCGAGCTCGGCCTGGCTTACGAGCGCATCGATGCCGGCATGCAATACGGCAAGACTCGCGAGGCCGATTATCTGGCGATGAATCCCAACGCGCGGATCCCGACGCTGGTCGAGGGCGACTTCGTGCTGTGGGAATCCAATTCGATCATGCGCTATCTCTGCCTCGCGCATGGCCGCGGAACGCCGATCTATCCCGAGGCGCCGAGACAGCGCGCCTCGGTCGACCGCTGGCTCGACTGGACGCTGTCGACGGTGCAGCCGGTCGACCGCCCGGTATTCTGGGGCATCGTGCGCACCGCGCCCGCCGAGCGCGACATGATCCAGGTGCAGCGCGATGCCGATGCCGCCGCCGAGGTCTGGGCCATCGCCGACCGCCTGCTCGCCACGCGCCGCTTCATCGAGGGCGACGCGTTCACGCTCGCCGACATCGCGATCGGGTCCTATGCGCGGCGCTGGCTCGGGGTCGAGGGCATCAGCCGGCCGGCCCAGCCGCACCTGACGCGCTGGCTCGCCGAGCTCGGCAAGCGGCCCGGATTTGCGCAATTCGTCGCACCGCCGATGTCGTGAACCCCTCGCGCGCCTTAAGCTGCGGCGATCGCGCGGGGAATCCTCGTTCCGGCGCGCTTCCCGCGGCGTCACGGCCGCGCTTGACGGCTACTGTGCATGGGGTTGTTTTCGCGGTTTTGTTTCAGGCTTTAGCGCCAGCCGCGCTCGACCAGCAGCACGACGACGATCAGCACCAGAGTCACGGCAGCCGTGGCGAGCCGCGCGGTCCAGCTGAGGCCGCGGCCGATCCACCAGAGCAGCGCGCAATACATCAGCACGGGGACGATGATGTCGAGCCGCACCAGATCCGCGGACATGGTCTTCAGCGCCGGATGCCGGCGTCGACGCTGGTCGAGCCGCCGAGCTTGACGCAAGTCCCGGTGCCCTCCGCCATCACGAAGCCCGGGCCATAGGCGGCGCAGGCGCCTGCCCTCACCTTGCCGGCCGTGCTGCCGTTCAGCGGCAGTGCCTTGCCCGCCTGCGGCGGCTCGGCAGGCGGCAGGCGCAGGCTCTCAGCCGCAGTCGCGGACGTGGCCAGCAAGGAGAGCAGGATGAGAAGCAGCGTGCGCATCGCCGCCTTGTAGCCCGGACCGGACCCGCGCGCCATCGCCGGCCGCGGCTAGAGGAACTTGACGCCGGCCGACTTGCCGCGGCGCCAGACCACCTGGCAGCTCCGCCCGGTGCGCGCATCGCGTGCGAAGGCCATCCGGATCACGCCGGGAAGCTGGCTTGCGTCCTCGTCGAGGGTGATCCTGGCGCCCGAATCCGAGATGTCCTGGACCAGGCAGTGCCGCGCGGCAAAGCCGCCGTCCAGCGTGATCCAGGCGTGCTGCGACAGCAGCTTGCGGGCTGCGCGCTTCTTCGGCGGTGGCATCGGCAAAATCTCCCCGTCCAGCGCTACGCAGGGAACGCTAACAAACCGTTGAAATCGCCTCCGAATGATCCCGCGCCCCGGGGCTATCCACCGGGCCGGAAAGACCGTTCCCGAACGGCTTGCCCGGGAGCGCAAAGGCCACTATACGTTCGCCCGCTGCAAGCCGCCGGGCCCTGTTCGGCCGGCCAGCGGCCGTGCCGGGACAATCGGCAGGGCCCTGCGTTTGCTCCCTTCGTCTATCGGTTAGGACGCCACCCTTTCACGGTGGAGAGAGCGGTTCGATTCCGCTAGGGAGCGCCAGCAAAATCAATCACTCAAAGATCCACTCTGCCGCCGTGTCCAACGTGTGGCCAATAAACCCGTGCGAACACCCATGGACGTGGGGCTCGATCGCCGCCCCGCTTCGCGAGCGTGAACCGGCGGGCCATCGTGCTTACCGCCTGAGCCCGGGGCGGTGCGTCATCAGCCGCGGCCGGTCGCGCCTCCTGTGCAGCCTGCGGTCGCCGCGAGGCAAGCCGCTGGCATCGCTCATTTATTTTTTTCGAAGCAGCCAGCGGCTACCCTGTTGCCGATTGAGTAGCAATCAGGAGGATTGGGCTTTGTGACCACGTGCTGGGGCGTTTCAACTCGTGGGCTCGACCACCCCCAAAGCACAGCAAGCAGGGCCAGCCCCCCGAGGATCGCGAGTGCAACCATTTCAGGCGTGACGAGAGCGGGGCGCCGACAGAGCCCCTGGGGTGCAATCTGCTTCAATGAACACAACTCTGAACTGTAATAATCCAACTGTAATAAAAATATCATATGTTAATTCCGGTTCCATTGCAAATGACAGTTGTTCCACGCGGAAATGCCCGAAACGAACGGCCCGCCAGCGTGAACCGGCGGGCCCTGCTCAATGGGCGCTTCATTGGTCGCGCTCCGCCAGGATGCGGTTGATCTCGGCCGTCACGATCAGCTGGTGCTCAGGCGTGAGCTGGACATACCTCGCCAAAGGGCTCGCTCAGCCCGCTGGTGCCTGGGCGTTCGTCGATCATCCTCTTGAGGCCCCTTAGATCGCCGTCGAGCATCCAGTCGACGTTGATCCCGTGCTTCCGGCAGTAGTCGCACAGCTCGGCGCTGGGCGCGGGACCGACCTTAGGAGCTTGCTCCAATCCCCATTCGATCGCGAGCCACAACAGGCGCCGGTTGTTGTTCTGCGCTGACGACGCGCCGTCGGCGTCGAGCCGCCCCCAACGGTGTCCGGAGGCGTAGCCCCGACGTTTGGCGGCGTTGCGGCGCCGCGTGATGCCCGCGCGGGTGATGGGCTTCTCCTTTGCCACTGCCCGCGGATCTTCCTGAGCTTCGTTTGTGCCTTGTCGATGTCTATTTTTACGGAGGTGGACGGCCATGGACCTATTCTCATCTCTTTCACGGTGGAGAGGGCGGTTCGATTCCGCTAGGGAGCGCCATAGGCGCAAAGCCGCCGCGGCAGCGTGAACCTCCTCGCCCCTCGTCTCCGACCAATGTCAGGTCGTAACCGGTCGAGGCCCATGCCGCAGCTCAAAGCCGACATTGCAGACGCATCGCAGATGCCGGCGCTTCCCACATGGCTGCGCCACCCGCGCCAGCATGCGCCGGACCGGCGCGCCAAGATGCTGGCGCACATGGCCCACCTCCAATCACTGCCGGAGCGCCAGACGGCGTTGACGCCGCCCTCGCCGGAGCGGTCAGCCCAGGCCGTCGCTGACATTCTCGGCGATGCCTTCGGCTACATCGTGCTGTTCGGCGTCATCGCCCTGCTCTTCCATTCGCGCGTTCCGCTCTACCTCGGTGCCTTTCTCTTCCTGACCGATGGCGAGCGCATCGAAAGCGCGCTGGCAAGCATCGGTATCCGCCTCGAGCCCGAAATGATCGGCCAAGACCTCGTCAAGCGCTTTGTATTCTGGTTCGGATGGTTCGCGTTGCTCGGCCCCCTGAAAGCCTCGGTTCCCGCCTGGCTCGCGTCTTGGCTGCCTCCGACCCAGTCATGGTCTTCCCTGGCCGGCATTGCCATTCTGCTCGCCCTCGTCGAAGCATTGACCGGGCTCGCGCTGCGGCGCGCATTGCCGCGCCTGCGATGGGAGATCCGTCCGAACGGACTGATATGGACGATGATCCAGTTCGCCTTTGCCGCATTGGCTATCCTGGTGCTGTTCGGACCTCGCTAGCCGTCGCTTATGCCGCGCTTCCCGCTGCTCTGCCGACCCGCGCCATTTACCGAAAATTCACCCCAGCTATTAGGCAGCAGTATCATTTGCTTAGAATTTGCTCGCTACCGTGGAACTACGGCAATCACCCGAACCCCCGGTCAGCGCTCATGTCCGTCGCAGACTTCCTGAGGCAGCGAGCAGTGGATGTTACGGTCAGCGGCAGCTACTCGCTGCCCCGCTGGTACGATTGCGAGGGCAAGCTCCGCAGCTTCGCCTGCCGCACCAAGCGCGTCTCGCCGTTCCGGATGATCGTGGACGTGCCCGTGGTCGGCAAGGTCGGCGAGCGCTTGACCTCCTACTTCGAGGATTTCGGCGAATTCCAGGGCACCATCAGCGCGACGCTGAAGGCGGGCTTCCTGATGGAGCTCGAGATGACGCGGGCGCGGCGCGCCTGGATGTCGGAAAAGCTGACATGGCTCGAGAAGAAGCAGAAGGATGTCAATGTTCGGGACCTGCGGCGTGACGCGCGTTTCGTTCCACAGGTCTCGCACACCGTGCTGACCCTCGCGGACGGCAGCTGCCATCCCTGCTTCATCATCGACGTCTCGACGGCCGGCGTCGCGGTGTCCTCCGAGTATGATCCGGTGGTCGGAACCCCGCTTGCGGTCGGCGCCTGTGTCGGGCGGGTGATCCGCAAGTTCGAGCACGGCTTTGCGGTCAAATTCGCCGAAAAGCTGGACCGCGACGACCTCGTCCGCCTGATCGTCCGCACGCCCTTGCTGAAGTCGGCCTGAATTCGCCGCCCTATAGCGGCCCCAATGCCGGATCAGCTTTTGCAGGTCTGTGCCTCGGGCCGGACGTCATTTTGCAGACTTGCGATCGGGGGACCGAATGGCAGTCGACAAGATCACCTGGGACAGGGTCGGCCGGGTCACCGAGCCCGGACGCTACATGTACACGTTCGGTTGGCTCACCATCACCGCCGGCGATCTCGAAATCTGGAAACGATACCCGCAGGCCGCGTTCACGCTGCTGGCGCAGAGTTCCGGGTCGCCCGAGTCCGCCGGCGAGGAATTCCATCTCGGCGCCTTCGACGTCGCACCCGACGCGCCGCCCGCGATCACGACGCACTGACTAGACTAAGGCCAGCAGCCGGCACGCTGCGCAGATGCGCCAAGAATCGAGGAATCCCGCGCATTTCCTTGAGCTCGCTTGCAAATCTCGATCCGCAGCGCACCGGGCAATCGTTGCGGTGACTGGCGAGCTTCTGCCATCATGCGATTGATTGCGCTCGTATTCTACTCCCCACAATGAGCCCGGATGAACGGCAGCTGTCGCGCACCTTCACGGAGCCGACAGCCGGCGCATGACACATGGTCGCATCGGAGAACGTAGATAAGCGGATCAAGGGAACTTATTTTCGGCGCCAATGTACCTGATCGAAGCGCTCCCCACCGTCGTTGGAACTGCCGCTATCGCCCCGGCGCTGCTGTTGCTCTGGCTCGTCATCGCTGCCGAGGAACGCCCGGGGCCGCCGGCCCAGGTCTGGACCGCATTCCTGTTAGGGGCGGCGAGCATTTCGCTCCTGGGCCTCGCCCGCGCCCCCTTCGCCAAGATGATCGCCGCCCCCGACGATCCCTGGGCGGCGCTGGCGATGCATTCGATCTTCGGCGTCGCGCTGCCCGAGGAAGCCGTCAAGGTGCTCGCCATCGTGCTGGTCTCCTCGACCAAGCGACGCACCTTTGCCAATCCGATGGACACCGTGGTCTACGGCGCCGCGGTCGGCCTCGGCTTCGCCGCCTACGAGAATCTCGCCTATCTGGTCCAGCACGCCGACATGTGGCGCTCGCTTGCCGCGCTGCGCAGCGTCCTGACCGTGCCGTTCCACGGCGCGCTCGGCATCATCGCCGGCGCCTACCTGACCATCGCGCGCGCCGGCACGGCGCTTGGCGCAAACCGCCACCATCGCGATTGGGCCCGTCTTTCCAGCCGGCTGTTGATCTTCGGTGGCCCGCTCGCGCTTCATACGGCCTTCGACTTCCCGCTGCTGACGCTCCAGCGCATGCCCGATCTCGATCCGACACTCCGCATGTGGTTGGGCGCTGCAAGCCTGTTGATCGGCTTCGGCTCGATCGCCTTCGCCATCCGCCTGGTCCGGCGCGTCGCGCGCCACCACGCGCCGCGAACCGATGTCGCGCGCGAGCGGCTCAGCCAGCTGCGCCGGATGTGGGCGCTGCTGCTCGCCGGCGGCGGCATCGGGTTCGTCGGGCTCGCCTTCGTCCTGACCTCGATCCATCACTGGCTGATCAACCCCGAGCGCAACCTGACGCTGGCGCTGATTCCGATCGGTTTCGTCTCGATCCTGCTCGGCCTTGCGCTTCTGATTGTCACATCGGCTATCTACATTCTCGGCCGCAACCGCATTCGCACCAACGCGGAAGGCTTTTCGTCGGCGCCCGGCGGCACTTGATCCAACGCATGGCGAACGCGCGACAGGCCCACTAGATTGGGACGCAATCCTCTCGTTCCGGAGCCAGACGATGACATCGCCCGAGGAATTTGCCCGCCTCCAATCCGAGATGAACCAGGCGGTCAAGGCGCACTGGAAGGCTTTTCTGTTCGAAGGGATCCTGCTTGCCGTCCTCGGCATTGCCGCGCTCGTCCTGCCGCCGCTCGCCAGCCTTGCGACCGCGATCTTCCTCGGCTGGATGTTCCTGATCGGCGGCATCGGCGGACTGATCGCGACCTATTGGGCGCGCAGCACGCCGGGCTTCTGGTGGTCGCTGATCTCGGCTGCGCTCGCTGTGCTCACCGGCCTGCTGCTGCTGGCCCGGCCGATGCAGGCCGTGCTGACGCTGACCATCGTGCTCGGCGCCTATTTCCTCGCCGAGGGCGTCGCCACCATCATGTACGCGCTAGAGCACCGCCGTGAGCTCAGCGGCCGCTGGTCGTGGCTGCTGATCTCGGGCCTCGTCGACATCGCGATCTCGTTCATGGTGATCACGGGACTGCCGAGCTCGGCGGAGTGGGCCATTGGCGTCCTCGTCGGCATCAACCTGCTGTTCGGCGGCGCCACCCTGATCGGCATGGCGCTGGCGGCACGCAATGGCAACACCTGAGGCGCCTCGTCGCTCCACATTCTGATTGGGGGGTGACAAGGCGCCAGCGGCACGCTATATGGCCTTTCCATGATCACCGTCGCCACCAGCTATTTTTGGTACTTTAGCTACGACAGCTCGCTGGCGGTAGGAGGATCGCGCTCAATCTGAAACATTGCAGCAAACGTCCGAACAGCCGCCCGACCTGGCGGCTTTTTTATTGCCGGCAGGTTCTAGAACAGACAGGAGCCCGCCGTGCTGAGCACGACCGACGATCTTCGTATCCGCGAACTGAAAGAGCTGAGCACGCCGGAAGAGGTGATGCGGGAAGTCCCGCGCACGCTCACCGCGACGCGTGTGGTGATGGCCGCGCGCAACGCCATCCATGCCATCCTGAGCAATCAGGACGACCGCCTTCTGGTCGTCGTCGGCCCCTGCTCGGTGCATGATCCCAAGGCGGCGCTCGACTATGCCGAGCGGCTAGCAAAGCTTCGCGAGGATCTCGCCGATCAGCTCGAGCTCGTGATGCGGGTCTATTTCGAGAAGCCCCGCACCACGGTCGGGTGGAAGGGCCTCATCAACGATCCCGACCTCGACGGCAGCTTCGACATCAACAAGGGGCTGCGGCTCGCGCGCAACGTGCTCGCGGCGGTGAACAATCTCGGCCTGCCCGCCGGCACCGAGTTCCTCGACATGACGACGCCGCAATACATCGCCGACCTCGTCTCCTGGGCCGCGATCGGCGCGCGCACGACCGAGAGCCAGATCCATCGCGAGCTGGCGTCGGGGCTGTCCTGCCCGGTCGGCTTCAAGAACGGCACCGACGGCAATGTGCGGATCGCGGCCGACGCGGTGAAATCAGCCTCGCATCCCCATCATTTCATGGCTGTCACGAAGCTCGGCCGCTCGGCGATCGCCTCGACCGCCGGCAACGAGGACTGCCACATCATCCTGCGCGGCGGAGCTGAACCGAACTACGACGCGGCAAGCGTTGCGGCGGCCTGCAACGAATTGACCAAATCCGGCGTTGCCCCGCTGGTGATGGTCGATGCCAGCCATGCCAATTCGAGCAAGAAGCCGGAGAACCAGCCGCTGGTGATGGCCGATATCGCCCGTCAGATCTCGGGCGGCGAGAGCCGCATCATGGGCGTGATGATCGAGAGCAATCTCGTCGCCGGCCGGCAGGATGTCGTACCGGGCAAGCCGCTCACTTATGGGCAGAGCATCACGGACGGTTGCATTGACTGGGCAACGACGTCGAAGACGCTCGAGCAGCTCGCCGACGCGGTCGAAATCCGCCGCAACATCCGGCGCGCCGGACTGCACGAGCGATCAGCCTGACGGATGGCCGAGCTTGGGATGGCTCATTCCTCACCTCTCCCCGACGGGGAGAGGTGAAAGCCTCAGCAGCCGCGGCAGATGCTCTTGATCTTCTTGTCGAGCGCCTGGTTTTCCTTGCTGAGCGGATCGTTGGGATCGCTCAGATTCTTCTCGCTAGGCACATCGCTGGCACGCGGCTGGCGATGACCGACCGGCGCCGGCAACACCGACCCGGACGATGCGCCGCTTGAGGTCGATCCCTTGGAGCCGCCGGTCTGCGCAACAGCCGCGCCGCCAAGCAAGACCACGAGCGATACTGCCAGCATGATCTTCGTCATGTCCATTTCTCCATTCTCAAATCAGCGTCCAGGCCCAGCACTCAAGTCAGCGTCGATGCCATCGCCACTCATGCCTCGGGCGGATAGAGATGAACGTCGCCGCAATAGTCGACGATACGATAGCGCGTTTCTGATTCCGCTTCACTTGTCTCGTTTGCGGTATTTTTCACCGCCGACACGTAATTCGGACCCACCGGCGACTTGCCGGCACCGCCGGGAATGTCGATGACATAGTCCGGCTGACACAGGCCCGACACCCGCCCGCGCAACTGCCGCATCAAGGCCTGCCCCTCTGCCAACGTCGTGCGCAGATGCGCCGTTCCCGGGGCGAGATCGCCGTGGTGCAGATAATAGGGCTTGATCCGGCATTCGACGAAAGCTCGCATTAAATCCGAGAGAGCGGCGATGTCGTCATTGACGCCGCGCAAAAGCACGGACTGGCTCACCAGGGGAATTCCAGCATCGACGAGCCGCGCGCAGGCATCGCGCGCGGCCCCCGTCAGTTCGCGCGCGTGATTGGCGTGTACCGCGACCCAGGTGGCCGCGCCCGCAACCTTCAGGGCTGCAACCATCTCCGCGCTGACGCGCGCTGGTTCGGCCACCGGGACACGGGTGTGGAGACGGATGATCTTGACGTGATCGATGGCCGCAAGGTCAGCCATGATCTCGCTCATCCGCCGGGGCGACAGCATCAGGGGATCGCCGCCGGTCAGGATCACTTCCCAGATCTCGTCATGCGACCGGATGTAGTCGATCGCGGTGCGATAGGCGCTCTCCGACAGCGCATTCTCCTTGCCGGGCCCGACCATCTCGCGGCGGAAGCAGAAGCGGCAATAGACCGCGCAGACGTGCACGAGCTTGAACAACACCCGGTCGGGATAGCGGTGCACGATTCCCGCCACCGGCGAATGCGGGTGATCGCCGATCGGGTCGGCATTCTCGCCCGGCTGCGCCTCGAGCTCGGCCGAAACAGGAACGAACTGCCGCGCGATGGGATCGTCGGGATCCGTCGCGTCGATCAGCCCGACCAGATCCGGCGTGATCGCCACAGCATAGCGCGCGGCGACGCGTTCGAGCGCCGGCAGCGCCGATGCGGGGACCAGGCCCTCGGCTACCAGCTCGGCAGGTTCGCGCAGAGTGCGTGCAAGGTTCGTCTTTGTCATCTCTCATCCGCAGGCGGTGTCCACACCACCTGATCAATTCGTGTGGCGCCGCTCGCCAGCATCACCAGCCGGTCGAAGCCGAGCGCGACACCGCTCGCCTCCGGCATTGCGGCGACCGCCGCCAGAAAATCCTCGTCGAGCGGATAGGCTTCGCCGTAGCGGCGCTGCTTCTCCGTCATGGATTCCGTGAAGCGTTTGCGCTGCTCCCCGGCATCGGTCAGCTCTCCAAAGCCGTTGGCGAGCTCGACGCCGCAGGCATAGACCTCGAAACGTTCGGCGACCCTCGGATCGTCCGTCTTCACCCGCGCCAGCGCCGCCTCTGGAGATGGGTATTCGAACAGGATGGTCAAACGCCCCTGCCCCAGATGTGGCTCGACGTGTTCGACCAGCACCTTGCTGAAGATGTCGGACCAGGTGTCATCCTCGGCGACACGGACCTTCCCGGCTGCCGCAGCGGCAAGCGCCGCACGGTTACCCTCGCCGCCCGAGATTGTCGACAGCAGGTCGATGCCGGCGAACTGCGCGAAGGCGCCCGCGACCGTCAGGAGCTCCGGCTCGGCGAAGGGATCGGCGGTTCGGCCGCGGAAGGAGAAGGTCCCGATCCCGGTCGCCTGCGCCGCCCGAGCGATCACGACGACGCAATCGGCCATGATGGCATCATAGGGCGCTCCCGCCCGGTACCATTCCAGCATGGTGAACTCGGGCAGATGCAGGTCGCCGCGCTCGCGGTCCCGGAACACCCGTGCGAACTCGAAAATCCGCGTCTCGCCCGCCGCCAGCAGCTTCTTGCAGGCGAATTCGGGCGAGGTGCGCAGGTATCGGCTGGCCCGGCTGCCGTCGGGCCGCATGATCTCGGTCCGGGGGGCGTGCAGATGGGTCTCATTGCCCGGAGAGACCTGGAGAACGGAGGTTTCGACCTCCACAAACCCCTGTTCGGCGAAAAACCCCCGCAAAGCTCCGGTCACGGCGGCCCTGGCCTGGAGGAACGGCCGTCGGTCGAGGTGGCGCGCGGGCGACCAAAACGGCGACATCGGCTTGTCCCCAGCCATCAACCGACCGCCCCAGCCGGCAGCAAAATGCTGGCATCCAACGGCAAAATCAGTATGTTGCGGCCCGAAACGGGTGCCGAGGTCCGAATTGAGGCCCCAAGTCCCCCAGCAATTCGACCACGTCCTGGCTGGTGCCGGGCCAAGCAAGCAGGAAATACAGCTTTGAGAGTCATCGCCAGTTCTATCCGCAAGGGCAACGTGATCGAGCAAGACGGCAAGCTCTATGTCGTCGTGAGCGCCGAGAATATCCATCCCGGCAAGGGAACCCCGGTCAGCCAGATCGAAATGCGCCGAATCTCGGACGGGGTAAAGATCTCGGAACGCTACAAGACCACCGACCAGGTCGAAAAGGCCACCATCGAAGAGCGCAACTACACCTTCCTTTACGAAGATGGCGATGGCTACCACTTCATGAACCCCGAGACCTACGACCAGGTTCAGGTTTCCAAGGACGTCGTCGGCGACGCGGCCGCGTATCTTCAGCCGGACATGACCGTCAAACTGTCGATGCATGACACCAATCCGGTGTCGATCGCACTGCCGCAGCGCGTGACGCTGGAAGTGGTGGAGACCGAGCCGGTGACCAAGGGCCAGACCGCCTCCTCCTCCTACAAGCCGGCGGTGCTGTCCAACGGCGTGCGCACCACCGTGCCGCCGCACATCTCGGTCGGCACGCGCATTGTGGTGATGACCGAAGACGGCTCCTACTCCGAGCGTGCTAAGGACTAAACGAGCCATCGAGGATCGGAACAGGTACCGCCGGGGGGCGAAGCAGTGGGCAGGAACAGTCTCCGCTTCGTCTCGCTTCTCCTGGCGTTGCCGTCGCTCCTCGTTGCTGCACCGATCGCTGCGGATGAATTCCGCAGCCCCTCGCTGACGGCCCTGCGCATCGAGTGGCGCGCGGCGCTCGACCAGCTTCGCAGCGAGATCAACAGCCGTCCCCAGATTGCGGGCGACTTCATCTTCGCACCGCGCCGTTCGGTACCGCGCTACGATCCGCGCGCGATGCCGGCACTGGTGCAGCTCAACGCGGTCTCCTCGCGCTTCTTCACCGGCATTACCCGAAGTCCCGTCCCCGTGCTGCTGCCGTTCGACGCCGCCGCGTATCTCGACGCGCAGCGCAGCGGCGCGCCGGCGACGCTCGCGCTGTCGCGCTACCAGGCCGACTTCAATCCCGTCGACATGTTCGATGCCGGTCCTGCCGGCTACAGCGCGACCTTCTCGCTCGAGCCCGGCGCCGGTGACGGCATGCCAAGCCGGGTGTACGCAAAGCCCGTCGAGGTGCAGATCACGGGCTCGGCGCTGATCTACGACATCGCCGATCCGGCCGGGGGCAAGGGCGAGCCAGTCAAGCCGCTCGCCGCAACCTACCCGGATCTGCGTAGGTTCATCCGGGAAGGCTATGTGCGCTACGCCTTCACCCGCTTCGGCGCCACCTATGTGGTCTCGATCCAGTGCCTCGACAGTGTCGCGAGGCCACGGCGGCTCGCCTGCAAGGAGGCCTATCCGGTCGCCGAGCGCTTCCTGAAGGCGCTGCGCGTCGCAGGGGGCCAGCGCATGCGGCCCCTGGCGGACGTTGCCTCCAACATTATCGACCGCCCCGCGGTGCGTTCACCGGATTTCAGCTACCGGCCGAGCGGCGACATCATTCCGAACACCGGCTACCGCAAGCAGGGCGGTCATCCCGACGCCATGGCCTATGCCCAGATCCGCTTTCCCTTGGAGAAGGCGCCCGCCTTCGTGCGCTCCCAATCCTTCGGCAAGCGCGACAAGAGCGAAGGCCCGACCGCTTATCCCTGGCGCGACAATTTCTGCGAGTCGCGTAGTTTCGAGGTGTGGCAATGCGGCGGAGGTTACGGCCACCAGGGCGAGGACATCCGCGCCGCCGACTGCCCGCCACCCGGCGAAGCCCGCGAGCCCTGCGATTCCAAGCGGCGCGGCGTCGTCGCCGTGCGTGACGCGATCGTTATCCGTGGCGCCAAGGACCAGGCCGCAACGCTACAGGTCAATAGCCGCACCGAGCACATCCGTTTCCGCTACATGCACATGAATCCGCATGCGATGAACGCCGATGGCGTCATCAACGGCCGCATCGTCACCGAAGGCGAGAAGATCGGCGTGATCTCGAACTACCTCGACCGTCCCGCCGGCACCTCGATGCACCTGCATTTCGACGTCCAGGTGTTCACCCGCGATGGCTGGATCTGGGTCAGCCCCTACGCGACGCTGGTCTCGGCCTATGAACGGCTGATCCGCGCGCGCGGCCGCGAGATCGGCCCGGAGATCGCGGTCACGGCGCAGCCGGTGGCCCATGCGCTGCCGGAAGACGTGCTCAAGCCTGACCTGCGCGAGGGAGCGGGCGGCGAGGAGAACTGACAGCGTGCTGGTTCGTTGCTGGAGCGGGCAGGACGCATCTGGTCGCGCACTCCCCCGCTCGAACGAAGAAGGATGAGTTGATGAGTGTCGGACTGATCGGTCTTCTCGACGATATCGCGGGGATCGCAAAGGTGGCTGCAGCCTCGCTCGACGATGTCGCTAGCCAGGCAGCCAAGGCAGGCACAAAGGCGGCTGGCGTGGTCATCGACGATGCGGCGGTCACGCCGAACTACGTCATCGGTTTCGCTTCGAAACGCGAGCTGCCGATCGTCGGCAAGATCGCGGTCGGATCGCTACGCAACAAGCTGCTGATCTTGCTGCCGATTGCCCTGCTGCTCGGCTATTTCCTTCCCGCTGCGGTCACGCCGCTGCTGATGCTGGGCGGCGCCTTTCTCTGCTATGAAGGCGCCGAAAAGGTGCTCGAAGCCGTGATGCCGCATCATGCGCACCAGCACGAAGCTCAGCTCGAGCCGATTGCGTTGAATGCCCAGTCGGTCGAGGACGAGAAGGTCGCTGGCGCCATCAAGACGGATTTCATCCTGTCGGCGGAGATCATGGCGATCACGCTGGCGGCCCTCCCGGCGGGCAGCATCTGGACGCAGGCGCTGGTGCTGGCGCTGGTCGGCCTCTTCATCACCGTTGGTGTCTATGGCGTGGTGGCCCTGATCGTGAAAGCGGACGATGCCGGCATCGCCCTCGCGCGGTTCGACGGCGCCTCGCTCGCCGGCGGCGCGATCCGATTGCTTGGGCGCGCGCTCGTCCGCGGCATGCCCGTTTTCCTGGCGGTGCTGAGCACGATCGGCACCGCCGCCATGATCTGGGTCGGCGGTGGCATCATCCTGCACGGCATCGAGAAGTACGGCCCACCCGCGATCGGCCACACGGTCCATGCCATAACCGAGGCTGCCGCACATCTCCTTCCATCCGTTGCCGGCATCGTCGAATGGTCGGTCGAGGCAGCCATCTCGGGTGCGCTTGGACTGCTCGTCGGCGCAGTCGCCATTCCGGTCGTCCAATACGGACTCGCGCCGGCCTGGAAGCGGTTGAGGCGATCGCGATCGGCCTGAGCACGGCCATTGCGGATGATGCGCGCAGCCTATTCCAGGAACGTCGTCAGTTGCGCGCCCTCATCCGCCACGAACACCGCGATCAGTTCCGCCGGCTCGGTCATGCTGGCATTGGCCGAGACCAGATGCGTCGAGCCTGGCGGTTCGAAGAAGGACTGGCCGACGCCGAACGTCTCGACCGGGCCGCCGCCGAGCTGCGAGCGGATCTCGCCCTTGGTGATGTAGGCGGTAACGGAGCCGGAGTGACGATGCGGCCGCGAAAACCCGCCTGGACCATAGGACACGCGCACGATGGTAACGCGCTTGCCGGGCACGTTCGGAAGCGCGTAGGAGCCGATCGGCTCGACCTTGTCGAGCGGCGAGCCTTCCGCCGCCGTCGCGCAGAGCGGCGCGAGGGCGCTGGACACGCTGTCGATCGTCACCGGCAGAGCTTTGC
Organism: Bradyrhizobium sp. NBAIM08; assembly: GCF_020193935.1. Classification (NCBI taxonomy): domain Bacteria; kingdom Pseudomonadati; phylum Pseudomonadota; class Alphaproteobacteria; order Hyphomicrobiales; family Nitrobacteraceae; genus Bradyrhizobium; species Bradyrhizobium sp. NBAIM08. Next base: position 264,726 of record NZ_JADYVR010000002.1, read on the forward strand.
CGATTGCCAGCGCGCAGACTAATCCTGCGATGACGGCGAACGCTGTCGAACGTGACGGCAACGGGTACTGCAGGGCCGAAAGGCTCATGGCTGTCATCGTGATTTTCCCCTCTCTCCGTCAGGACGAAGCTGCAACGGCGGCCGCCGGCCGCTGTGCAGGCGTCCAGCGAAACGCCGCGCCAAACCGGTTCCAGACGTTGATCGAGGCGACCGCCGAGGTCAGGTACGTCAGTTCAGTCTCGGAGAATTCGCCGGACGCTTCCGCGTAGACCTCCTCGCTGACACCGTCCGGCAGACAGGTCAGCGCCTCGGCCCAGGCGAGCGCAGCCCGCTCGCGCGGCGAAAAGATCGGCGCCTCGCGCCAGACCGCGAGCAGATGAAGCTTGTCGAGGGGAACACCGATCCGTTCCGACAGCAGGACGTGGTGTTGCACGCAGAACGCGCAGCCGTTGATCTGCGAGGCGCGCAGCTTGACCAGCTCGAGCAGCTGCTTGTCGAGGCCGGCCTTGGCCGCAAGCTGGCCCAGCGCCAGCACCAGATCAAACGCATCGGGCGCGATCCGCTTGAAATCCTCGTATTCGCTGCGGGCGTGTGCCATTGCCATTCACCTCGGCTTATTATAAGAGCTCGAATTCATTATAAGAGCTCTTATATGTCGCGCAAGACGAATGTCATGACATTGCAATCGGGCCGCAAGGCCGTTGCAGCCGGCGCGGTGCATGTCCCGGCACCGGGCGAAGGCAAGCGCGGCGAGCAAGGCTATCTCGGCTACTTGCTGCGCCAGGCCCACGCCGCGGTTCGCCTGACGATGGAGCGCACGCTCGCCGATCTCGGCGTGACCTCGCCGCAATTTGCGGTGCTGACGATGCTGAACGCCTATCCGGGCTTGTCGGGGGCCGATGTCGCCCGTCTCACCTTCCTGACGCCCCAGACCGTCGGCGTCATCATCCGCAATCTCGAGCGCGACGGCGCGATTGCGATGACGCCTCATCCCGTTCACGGCCGCATCCAGCAATGGACGCTGACGCCGCGAGGCGCGACTCTTTTGAAGGCGTGCCGGCAGCGTGTGCTCGAATTGGAGAAGCGCCTCGCTCGCAATTTGGATTCAAGGGCGGAAACCACGATCCGGCGTTGGCTTTCCGGAATCGCGGCTGACCTTAAGGAGGACTAGGCGGCCGGCATTCGCGGCTATCGTGGCCCTTGGTGCTACCCGCCTTTCAAGGCGTTCTTGACTGCGCCGTCCGGCCAGCTCTCGTCGGCCGCGATCACCCGCACGCGGGTCTGGTCGGCGGGATTGACCAGCACGTGCGAATTCACCCGCTCACCGCTCGGCTCCAGACGCAGATCGGTTTCGGGCTTCCAGCTCAGCGTCGTCGCGAGGTCGCCGGGAAAGATCTTCCATTGCGATCCGTCGTCGAGTTCGACGATATGGCTTTCGGCATGCGTGCGTATCTTCATTCCACCCCGACGATTCGATGAACCAGGAAGGCCGGCCGTACCAGGACCGACTCTTCTCCTCCTGACGTGGGAGGAATGCGGGAGTGCGGCACTTGTTCCGGTGGGAACGACCGACGGGGTCGGGCCGAGTTGCCGCACGCGGCCGTTTCGGAACCGACTCACGCGTGCCATGTTTCCGGCTAGAATGTGCCCATGAAGCACACTGATTCCTCGCCCCGTCACACACGCCGCGCCCTACTCCAGTCGACGCTCGGTGCAGCCGCTTTGCTCGCGCTTCCCACCCGCGCTCTCGCCGCGCCTCCCGGCTTCGACGAATGGCGCGAGAGCTTTCGTGCGCGCGCGATGGCAAAAGGTGTTTCCGCCGCGACATGGCAGCGCGCGATGGGACGGGTCGAACCGGACATGAGCGTGTTCGCGCAGATGCGCAACCAGCCCGAATTCCGCGAGCAGGTCTGGCAGTACATCAACCGCCGCGTCTCGGACTGGCGCATCATTAACGGCAAGATCGCGCTGAAGAACAACGAGGCGCTGTTCGCCCGCATCGAGCGCGATTTCGGGGTCGAGCGCGGCACGCTGCTGGCGCTTTGGGGCGTCGAGTCCGCCTATGGCGATCCGCTGGTGCAGCAGAACCACATGAGGCCGGTGTTTCCCTCGCTCGCCGCGCTCGCCTGGAACGAGCCGCGCCGCAAGGCCTATTGGGAGACCGAGCTGATCAATGCACTGCGCATCGTCGACAAGGGCTGGTCCACGCCTGAGGACATGCGGGGATCATGGGCCGGCGCGATGGGCCATTCGCAATGGATGCCGGAGGTCTGGCTCAATGTCGGCATCGACTATGACGGCAACGGCAAGGTCTCGCCATTCGGCAAGCCCGACGATGCGCTGGGCTCGACCGCAAAGTATCTCGTCAATCGTGGCAAGTGGCACCGCGGCGAGCATTGGGGGTATGAGGTGCGCGCGGCAGGTAACATGAGCGGCAGCCGCACCTATGCGGCGTGGCAGGCGGCCGGCGTCACCCGCGCCGACGGTCAGCCCTTCCCGCAGCCCAACGCGTCAGCGCAGATGTGGACGCCGGTCGCGGGCGGGCCGACTTTCCTGCTCGGGCCCAATTTCTACTCGGTGAAGAGCTACAACCCTTCCATGAACTACGCGCTGGCGATCTGCCATCTCGGGGATCGCTGCCTGGGAGCTCCGCCCTTCATCCAGCCCTTCCCCGGCTCCGAGCGTGCGTTGACGCTCGCCGAAGTGCAGGAGATGCAGACGCGCCTCACCAAGGCCGGCTTCGACACCGGCGGCACCGACGGCCGCGTCGGCAACGACACCATGAGGGCGGTCAAGGAGTTTCAGCAGAAGGTCGGGATCGCGCCCGCCGATGGCTACGGCGGGCTCAAAGTGCTGGCCAAGCTGCGGCAAACCAACTAGCACGGCTGGGACCGCCGGCGCTGGCGCCTCCGCCGCGGCTGCAGCCGACCCTTAAGCCGCGTTTCGCTGTTCTGTCAGCTTCAGCAGCTCGTCGACGAGGTCATCCACGGCACGCTCGGCCGCGGCAATCGACGCCTGCAACCGATCGTCGGCGAATTCGTCGTACTCGACTGCGATGCTGTGGAAGGCCGTGATCCCGATGAAAGCAAACACGTCCCGGACGGCTCCTTCGACATGATTGACGGCGGCCATACGCCCGCCCGGATCGTACCCGTAGTCTCCGCGCGAACCGAGCAGGACAAGACGCTTGTCCATGCCCTCAAGCAGCGCCGAATATGGATTGTCCGGGCGTGATCGGTCGAAGCCAAACGTGCGTCCGACCCGAACGACGTTGTCTATGTATGCCTTGAACTGCGCTGGCACACCGAAGTTGTACATTGGCACGCCCGCGACGATCAGATCAGCTGAGATCAACTCGTCGACCAGCGCATCGCTTTCCGCCAAAGCCTCTCTCATCCATGGCTCGCGCCGATCGGGCTTCGCGAAGGCCGCCTTGACCCAGTCGTCCGTCACCGGACTCGGTGCGAAGCGACCGAGGTCGCGGCTGACGACGCGATCCCCCGGCCGCGACTGTAGCCATCGTTGGACGAAACGCTGAGTCAGACGCCTGGTGTGCGAACCGCGCGGATTTGCATCTGAAGGCTCGAACCGCGCGCTTGAATGGATTTGTAGCAGTTGCATTGCAGCACTCCTCTCATCTATTTGCCCAATAGATCGGTTCAGGTCCCGTCGTTGACAAACGAAAGTTGCTCAGCCTATGGATGAACTGCATTCATCCTTGAGTTCGCGATGAGAAGGCTTCCTCCGCTGGCGGGATTGCGTGCATTTGAAGCGGCGGCACGTCACCTCAGCTTCAAGCGCGCCGCCGATGAACTTCACGTCACGCCGACCGCGATCAGCCATCAGGTGCGACAGCTGGAGCAGACGGTCGGAGTCAGGCTGTTCGAGCGCCGGACGCGGCAGGTTCTGCTCACCGCGGAAGGTCAGGTCCTGCTTCCGGTCCTGCGCGACGGCTTTGATGCGTTTGCGCGTGTTCTGGAGGGATTGAGCCGGAAGCGACGCCGGGCGGTGGTCACACTTTCGGCGACGCCGGCTTTCACAGCCAAATGGCTGGTGCCGCGTCTTGCTGGGCTCCGAAAGAGCAGAGCCGACATTGATCTCACATTGCTTGCGAGCTTGGAGGTGGCCGATCTCAATTCGACCGCGGACCTCGCACTTCGCTACGGTTCCGGTCCTTATCCCGATCTGATTGCCGAGCCGCTCACGGTCGATCGTTTCGCACCGGTGGTCAGTCCGCGCTTGGGCATCCGAAGACCGAGCGACCTGCGCTCAGCAACGCTGCTACATTTCGACTGGCACCGTCGTGATGCCCGAAATCCGACCTGGCGGCGCTGGTTCAAGACGGCCGGCATTGACGACGTTGATGCGCGCGCCGGCGTGCGTTTCAGCGATGAAACCCATGCCATCCAGGCAACCGTCGCCGGCGCTGGTGTCGCTTTGCACAGTCTTGTGCTCGTCGCCGACGAACTTTCGCAGGGAACGCTGGTCGCACCATTCGGGCCGGAGCTGGAAGGCTCTTCGCTGCACTTGGTCCGCAGCCGCAACCGGCCGCTCACCGAGCCGGTCGAGGCTGTACGACACTGGCTGAAGTCAGAGTTCGACGCGGCCCGCTGATACGCAGCGCAGCTCTAGCGCGCCCGGAATGACATCTTGGTCAGTGCCGATATTGCGGCTCTTCCGCATCGAGCTGCCGCCGGATCGCGGCGAGATGCAGCCGGGCGGATTCGGAATCGCCCTCGCGCATCTGCCTGTAGGTCTCCGCCGCAACGGCGGGATCGACCGGCAGCACCTTCCGCCCCGTCGACATCGCCAGCACCTGCACCTCGGCGGCGCGCTCGAGATAATAGAGATCGTCCCAGGCTTCCGCGATGGTCGGCGCCAGCACCATCACGCCGTGATGCTTCATGAAGACGATGTCGGCAGCGCCGACGGCGGAGGCGATGCGGGCACCTTCGCGGCTGTCGAGCGCGAGGCCGTTGTAGTCGCGGTCGACCGCGGTGCGGCCGTAGAATTTCAGCGCGGTCTGGCCGGCCCAGATCAGGGGCTCGCCCTCGATCATCGACAGCGCTGTCGCGTAGGGCATGTGGGTGTGAAAGGCGACCTTGGCGCGCGGCAGCAGCCTGTGCATCTCGGCATGGATGTAGAACGCGGTCGCCTCGGGCACACCCTCGCCGTCGAGCACGTTGCCGTGGAAGTCGCAGATCAACAGCTTCGACGCGGTCAGCTCGCGGAAAGCGTAGCCGTAGGGATTGACGAGGAACAGGTCGTCATGGCCCGGCACGACCGCCGAGAAGTGGTTGCAGATGCCCTCCTCAAAGCCGTTGCGCGCGGCCATGCGGAAGCAGGCGGCGAGATCCTCGCGCGCGGTGCGGATCGCGTCGGTGGCGAGATCCGGCCGGTTGGAACGGAGTGGCGCGGGCGCGGGTGAAGAAGCGTGAAGGCTGTGCGCCATGGCGAAGGACACCTCTTTCGGTCGGGAGCTGCCCAGTGTTGTACAGGGACTGCGCCTGCGCGTCAGCCCCTGCGGCCGCCACCCTGCCCTGCGCAGCTCAAGCGCGCCGCGGCACGCCGCCGGCATTCATGCCGCCGTCGATGACGAGCTCGCTGCCGGTGACGTAGCGCGAGCCATCGGAGGCGAGATACAGCACGCCCGAAGCGATCTCCGCGGCCTGGCCGGCGCGGCCAAGCGGCGTGACGACGCGGGCGCGCTCCTCCGGATCGATCGGGGCATTCTGGCCGGCGCCGGCCGCCCCCGTCGGGATCTTGCCCCAGATCGGGGTGTCGATGATGCCGGGGTGAACCGAGTTGACCCGGATGCCGTCGCCCGCCGCCGCGCACTCCATCGCAATGGATTTGGCGAACAGCCGCACGCCGCCCTTCGTCGCCGAATAGGCTGATAATCCGGGCGAGCCGCGCAGGCCGGCGAGCGAGGACATCATGACGATCGAGCCGCCGCCGGTTTTGCGCATCAGGGGCAGGCAATGCTTCACCGAAAGAAACACGCCATCGAGATTGATCGCATTCTGCTTGCGCCAGTCCGCGAGCGTCATGTCGACGATCGACGGCACCGAAATGCCGATACCCGCATTGGAGACGAGCACGTCGAGCCGGCCGAAGCGCTTTGCGATCTCGGCGACGATCTCGATCCAGCGCTCTTCGCTGGTGACATCCTGCTCCAGAAAGATCGCCTTGCCGCCCTCCCTGGTGATGCGCCTGACCAGCTCGGGGCCCCTCAGCTCATCGATGTCGGTCGCGATGACCGTAGCGCCTTCGCGTGCGAACAGCTCGACGGTAGCCTCGCCAATGCCGGAGGCGCCGCCCGTCACCAATGCGACCTTGCCCTCAACCTGCCCTGCCATCCCTCACTCCCTTTTTTGTTGTTTGGAACCGTTGTCTCTTGATCGTTGTCGGAAAACCGCTTCGCACTTTTCCGGATCATGCATCATCTAATCACGGATGGCCCCTGATCCGGTAGCGCGACGTCGACGACACGGAATTGCACGCGCTCGGCGCCCTGGTAGCGATCGACCGACAACGAGCCCGCGACATGCATCTGCTGGCCGCGATTGGCGAGCAGCGCATTGCCGAGCTTTTGGCCGACTGAACGGAACGCGATGCCGTTGACGATGGCGCCGTCGCCCGCCTTGAAGCGCAGGCGCAGATGCGACTGGCCGACCTCGTCGGCAAACACGAGCTGGTGCGCCGGCAGCGCCAGCACCGGCTCCGGATTGCCGCTGCCGAAGGGACCGGCGCGATTGAGCGTCGCCGCAAGCTCCGGCGTCACCGCACGGGCGGTGACTGCGCCGTCGATATAGAGCTCGTTGACGTGGCGCGCCTCGGCGACGTCGCGCGCCAGCGCGGTCTCGAGATAGGCGCGGAATTCGGCGAGCTTCTCCTTGCGCAGCGTCACGCCCGCGGCCATCGCGTGGCCGCCGCCCTTGAGCAGGATGCCGTCGGCGACCGCCTGCCGCACCGCCTTGCCGAGATCGACGCCGGCGATCGAGCGACCGGAGCCGGTGCCGATGCCGCCCGGCTCCAGCGCAATGGCAAAGGCCGGCCGCGAGAACTTCTCCTTCAGGCGGGAGGCAACGAGGCCGACCACGCCGGGATGCCACCCTTCCGAGGCCGTGACGATCACGGCGAGCTTGTCCTCCAACCCGATCGAGGCCAGCGCCTCGGCTTCGGCCTGGGCTTCTGCCGCCTGCTCGATGACGCGACGTTCGCTGTTGAGACGGTCGAGCTCGGCCGCGATCCGCGCCGCCTCGACGCTGTCGCCTTCGAGCAGCAGCCGCACCCCGAGATCGGCGCGGCCGATGCGGCCGCCGGCATTGACGCGCGGCCCCAGCATGAAGCCGAGATGCCAGGCCTCCGGCGGGCCGTTGAGCCGCGCCACGTCCATCAGCGCGGTGTGGCCGACATGGTCGCGCCGACGCATCGCGATCAGCCCCTTGGCCACGAAGGCGCGGTTGAGACCTATCAGCGGCGCGACGTCGGCGACAGTGCCGAGCGCGACGTGATGCAGCATGCCCAGGAGATCGGGCTGGGGCATCTCGCTGGTCCAGAAGCCGCGCTGGCGCAGCTCGCGATTGACCGCCACCAGCGTCACCAGCACGAGGCCGACCGCAGCGAGATGACCGAGGCCGGAGAGGTCATCGGGGCGGTTCGGATTGACCAGCGCGTCGACCTCGGGGAGATCGAGGCCGCATTGGTGGTGGTCGATCACGACCACGGACATGCCGAGGCGCTTGGCCTCGGCGAGCGGCTCTATGCTGGTGGTGCCGCAATCGACTGTGATCAGCAGCGTGGCGCCCTTGGCCGCGAGCGCGCGCACCGCTTCTGTGTTGGGGCCGTAGCCCTCGAAAATCCGGTCGGGAATATGGATCAGCGGATCGAGCCCGCAATGGCGCAGATGCCAGGCCAGCAGCGCCGCCGAGGTCGCGCCGTCGACGTCGTAGTCGCCGAAGATCGCAACCTTCTCGCCCTTGGTCGCGGCATCCGCGATGCGTTTGGCGGCGGTCTCCATCTCCGTCACCGTGAACGGGTCCGGCAGCAGCTTTCGGATGGTCGGATCGAGAAAGTCGGACACCGCGTCGATGTCGACACCGCGGCCCGCCAGTACCCGCGCCAGCAGTTCCGGCAATTGGTGCCGCTGCACGATGGCGAGCGCCTGGGCCGCCCCGCGCCGGTCCAAACGGTCGCGCCAGAGCTTGTCGGTCAGCGAGCGCGCGACGCCCAGGAAGGCCTGAGGCGCTTCGACGGGGAGTGCGGATGCGGGAGGCGTCATGACGAGGGCTATCGATTGGGAACTCGGGTCCGGGCGATCACGCTCGGGGCCGCGACTGGCTTGAAAGGATTGGCTGGGAAACCCCGGCGATTTGCAACGGCCGGGACGCACAAAGCGGTGGATGGCCGGCAGCCAGGCCGGAGTGACTATCATTTAGGCATTCCGTCAAACAGCAAATTAAGCAGGCGTTAGGCGGAATCCTCGAAAAAGAATCGTATTCGATCTGTAAGTCGTTGTTCCGGGTTCATTGCAGATCAGACCTCATTGCCAAGGGAAGTCCCCGATGTCTGCTGCGCTGGGTCTGAAAGCCAAGCCGATCGCCACCGAGCCCGCGGACGATGATTCAGACATCTCCGCGCTGATCAACCGTCTCACCGCCGAGGTCAACCAGATCGCGGTCGACAAGACCAAGTCGATCCAGCAGATCACCAACCAGATGAAGATGCTGGCGCTCAACGCGCTGATCGAAAGCTCGCGCGCCGGCGCGCAAGGCGCGGGCTTTGCGGTGGTGGCGCAGGAGGTGCGCGGCGTCGGCCAGCAGGTCGAGACCATCGCCCGCGAGCTCGAGACCCAATTGACCAAACGCACCGGCGATCTCGTCGCCTCGATCGACCGCATGAGCCAGCGCTCCCGCGGCGAGCGCATGGTCGACCTGTCGCTCAACGCGATCGAGCTGATCGACCGCAATCTCTACGAACGCACCTGCGATGTGCGCTGGTGGGCGACCGATTCCGCCGTGGTCGATTGCGCGGCCTCGCCCAGTGCTGCGGCCGTCTCCCATGCCTCGCAGCGCCTCGGCGTGATCCTCGGGGCCTACACCGTCTATCTCGATCTCTGGCTCTGCGACCTCGACGGCAACGTCATCGCCAACGGCCGCGCCGACCGCTTCCGCGTCGTCGGCCAGAACGTCGCCCACACCAGATGGTTTCGCGACGCGAAAGGCCTTCGCTCCGGCGACGATTATGTCGCCGGCGACGTCGAGAACCAGCCGCTGCTCGGCAATGCGCAGGTCGCGACCTATTGCGCCAGCGTCCGCGCCGGCGGCCAGGCTCATGGCGCACCGATCGGGGTGCTCGCCATCCATTTCGACTGGGAGCCGCAGGCCCGCGCCATCGTGCAGGGCGTGCGCGTCGGCGACAGCGACAAGGCGCGCGTGCTGCTGGTCGATTCCAATTTTCGCGTGATCGCGGCCTCCGACGGCCAGGGCATCCTCAGCGAACGCATCTCGCTGTCGCTGAACGGCCAGCGCTCCGGCTTCTATCAGGAACGCACGGGCACACTGGTCGCGTTCCATGCCACCCCAGGCTACGAGACCTATCGCGGGCTCGGCTGGTACGGCGTGATCGTCTGCGGCGCGTGAGGCGAGCGGGCCCGCCTCGATCAAAACTCGCGAAAACAACCCCATGCACAGTAGCCAAGGGGTTGTCTTGCCTCGCTGTTTTTGCACGCGCGAAGATTCTTTGACACGTCGGGCAAAACAGAAGGAATCCGGCTCGGCGACACCTCATTGGGCGCGGCGATCTAGCACAGCGACATCGCCGCCTCCCTTCACCTTTCCGACATTTGCGTGTTGACCTTCCGAGCTGCCGCGGCAGCCAGCTTGCGGTACTGATCTTCGTACTGGCGCGCCATTCGGTACGCGGTGAAGCGTTCCTCGAAGCGGGCGCGCACTCTCCTTCGATCCAGCTTGCCCAATTCGCCGACCGCCTTGACCGCCTGCTCCTCGTTCTCGACGATGAAACCGGTTAGGCCGTGCTCGATGACCTCAGGGACAGAGCCGGAGCGATAGGCGATCACGGGCGTTCCGCACGCCATCGCCTCGATCATGACCAGCCCGAAAGGCTCCGGCCAAGCGATCGGAAATAGCAGAGCGGCTGCTCCGCCAAGGAATGATTGCTTCTTCACGTCGTCGACTTCGCCGATAAGCTGGATCATCTCGCCGTCGATCCGGGGCGCAAGGTGTTTCCTGAAGTAGGCAGTCTCGGCGCGTGGAATCTTCGCGGCGATGCGAAGAGGCATTCGGGCTGCGTGCGCGATGCGGATGGCGTCCTCCGGACCCTTGTCCTCCGTGAGACGGCCAAGAAACGCCAGATAGGATCCCTCCTCATAGGATGGATCCAACAGCTCCGACGGCAGCCCGTGCTGGATCGTTCCAATCCATTTCGCATCCGGAAGCGGCAGGCGCTGGTGATCCGAGATCGACACGAAGCTTGCTTCTGGGAACTGCCGAACCACGTCAGGCAAGCCAGGCAAGTCAAGGCGGCCGTGCATGGTCGTCAGGAACGGTACGCCAAGGCGACTGAGCAACGGCAGCGGAAGCCAGTCGATATGGGCGTGGATCACGTCGAAGTCGTTGGCTCGTCTTGCGATCGCTTCCAGCAGCATCGCGCAGGCTGCGTTCGGATCGGCGCCCTTCCGGCCGAGACGCAGCGCGCGTGGCCATACCGGGTGGAGTTTGCCTCTCGTTCGGGAGTCACCGCTGGCAAACAGCGTGACGTCGTGACCGAGCTCGACAAGCTCATCCACAAGCCAGGCTACCACCCGCTCGGTGCCGCCGTAGAGCTTCGGAGGGACGCTTTCGGCAAGCGGAGCCAGCTGGGCGATACGCATTGGAGCTCGCTATATCGCTGAACGCACGATCAGCACGATGGCCGCAGACAGAAGGTTCGAAATCGCGAGCAAGGTCCAATCCGGCCTTGCGCTCGCGCTAGCCAGCCGACAGATACCGCCCTCGATGAGCCTCAACATTCGTCATCGGAAAGCCGCTCGAGATAGGCAAGCCCGAATGCTGCGAGTTCCTGGGCATCACCGTTACTCTCGCGCGCTTCCCGCCTCCCTTGCAGATGACGCTCGAGCAGGCAACGACGGCCATCCGCTGCATCGACGCTGCGATGCCGGGCAAGGTACACGCACCAAGCGGTGTCCACCGCTGTTCGTAGCGGGCTGTCGTCGACCATGTTCCAGCTCCGACGTGGAAGATGTTCATGGGGCGCCAACTCCTCGCGACGGCGGAAGTTTCCAGTTTTTCCCTAAAGTCTAAGTCTGCGCGCAAGGCGAGCGCAATCAGCGGTCGCTCCCTTCGCGCGTGCAAGTTCAGCCGAGACGACGCGCCGCCATCTCCGCGGCGAGCAGCAACGCCGCGCGGCTGGCGCCAATCGATGCGATACCTTGACCCGCGATGTCGTAGGCGGTGCCGTGCGCGGGCGTGCAGATCGGGAACGGGAAGCCGCCGAGCAAGGTCACGCCGCGATCGAAACCCATCAGCTTCATCGCGATCTGGCCCTGGTCGTGATACATCGTCAGCACGGCATCGAAGGCGCCGGCCTTGGCGCGCAGGAACACGGTGTCGGCCGGAAACGGTCCCTCCGCGGCAATGCCCTCGCTCTGGCTTGCTGCGACCACCGGCGCAATCACGTCGATCTCCTCGCGGCCGAAATTGCCGCCGTCGCCGGCATGGGGGTTGAGGCCTGCGACCGCGATGCGTGGCCGCGCAAAGCCGGCGTTGCGCATGCAGGAATCGGTTAGTCTGAGCGCGCGATGGATGCGTTCGCCGGATAGCTTCGCAGCGACGTCCCTGAGCGGGATGTGCGAGGTGACCCGTGCGTTCCAGAGCCGGTCCAGCACGTTGAATTCGCTTGCCGGCGTCTTGAGACCGACGACCTCGGCGGAGAACGCGATCTCGTCGTCGTACTCGGCACGGGCAAGGCGCATCGCCTGCTTGTTAAAGGGGGTGAAGCAGACCGCGTCGACATGGCCGTCGCGGCCGCGCTCGAGCGCATGCCTGTAATTGGCCAGCGCAAATTTTCCGCCGGCAAGGGTCGCTTTCTTCGGCTCGACCTCTCTGGGGTCGAGGTGGCGGAGATCGACGAACAGCGCATCTTCCTGCGCTGCGCGAAGATCGGCGCCCTGCTCTAGCATCTTCAGCTCCGGCTTGACGCCGGCAATGCGCGCGCCCTCGTCGAAAATGCGGCGGTCGCCGATGACGACGAGCCGGCAGCGCGCGCGGATGTCGTCCTGCGCCACGAGCTTGGCCGTCAGCTCCGGGCTGATGCCGGCTGGATCTCCCATGGCCAGCGCAATCAGCGGCTTTGCGGTCATATGATCGCCCTTTCCTGGACTGGCGCATCGGTCGCGGGCGACGCAGGTTTGCGCCAGAGCCGCGGCAGCTGCAACAGAAGCGGAAGCAGCAGCAGCGCGATGCCGCCCACGATCAGGCACGTCACCAGCTTGTTCGCAAAGAAAATGCCGAGAGATCCCTTGGAGATCAGCATCGACTGCCGGAAGGCGTCCTCGGCCTTGTCGCCGATGACGATCGCGAGCACGAGCGGCGCCAGCGGATAGAACAGCTTCTTGAAGAGATAGCCGACGACCCCGAAGCCGAGCATCATGACGACGTCGAGATAGGAGTTCGACACCGAATAGGCGCCGACGACGCAGATGATCACGATCAGCGGCGCGATTACCACGAAGGGAATCCGCATCAGGGCGGCGAACACCGGGACCGTCAGCAGCACCAGGGCGACGGCGACAATGTTGCCGACATACATCGAGGCGATCAGGCCCCAGACAAAATCCTTTTGGTCCACGAACAGCATGGGCCCGGGATTGAGGCCCCAGATCATCAACCCGCCCATCATCACGGCCGCGGTTGCCGAGCCCGGAATGCCGAGCGAGAGCATCGGCAGCAGCGCGCTGGTGCCAGCGGCATGATCGGCCGTCTCCGGCGAGACGATGCCTTCGACCTCGCCCGTGCCGAAATGTCGGCCGCGCCGTGAAAAGCGCCGCGCGATACCGTAACTCATGAAGGAGGCCGCAGTCGGGCCGCCCGGCGTGATGCCCATCCAGCAGCCGATCGCGGCGCTGCGCAGCAGGGCGACGCCGTGCCGCGACAGGCGGCCGACGGCGTGAAACACCTCGCGCCAATCGATCTTGGACGAGACGGCGCGCGCGTGAAATTCCTCCTCGACGGCGACCAGCAGCTCGCCAATGCCGAAGAGGCCCATCACCGCCACGACGAAGCTGACGCCCTTGACGAGTTCGTCCACGCCCATGGTGAGGCGCACGCTGCCGGAGACCGTGTCGATGCCGATGGCGGCGATGGCGAAGCCGAGCGCCAGCGCCACGACGGTCTTGATCGGCGCCGCACCGCCCATGCCGACGAAGCTGGCAAAGGCGAGAAAATAGACGGCAAAATACTCGGCCGGCCCGAACGCGAGCGCAGCCTGCGCCACCCAGGAGGCGAGGAAGGTGATCAGGATGACGCCGACCAGCGCGCCGAACGCCGCCGAACCGAAGGCGGTCGCGAGCGCGGTGGTCGGCCTGCCGTCGCGCGCCATCGGATAGCCGTCGAAGGTGGTCGCCACCGACGACGGCTCCCCCGGGATATTGAACAGGATGGAGGTCACCGATCCCCCGAACAGCGCGCCCCAATACATGCTGGAGAGCAGGATGATGGCCGAGACCGGCTGCATGCCGAAGGTGAGCGGCAGGAGCAGCGACACGCCGTTCGGCGCGCCCAGCCCCGGCAGCACGCCGACGAGAATGCCGAGCAGCACGCCGACCACCATCAGGACCAGATGCGGCACCGTGACCGCGATGGTGAAGCCGTGCAGGAGCTCCTGGAGATTGTCCATCCCGCTGCTCCCTCAGAACCCGAGCGCGGAAGCCAGTGCGCCGCGCGGCAGACTGACCTGGAACATGCGCTCGAACACGAGGTAGAGCGCGAGCGCCGTAGCTCCTGCCATAGCCAGCGCGCGCGGCACGGATTGGTGTCGGGGAATCGCCAGCACCGCGAAGACATAGAGAGCGGAGGCGACATACATCCCGGCGAGCGGGATCGCAGCGACGAAGATGGCAGCCGGCACGAACAGGCCGACGAGCCGGCGCAGCTCGATCGACGTGATCGCGATGGGAACGTTTGCGAGCGTCGCGGCCGGCACCACGCCTCGCACCAGATTGTAGAGGCTGCCGAGCACGACGATGATCCCGGTCAGGAACGGGAATGTGCCGGCGTCCACGCCTGCGCTCGACCAGCCGATGCCGTTGTCGAGGCTGGAGACGACGACGGCTACGCCGAAGCTGCCGGTGAGCACGGCGGTCGCAAGTTCAAGCGCGCGACGGGAGATCATGGGCAGCTCCGGCGAAACAGTCCTCGTCCTGAGGAGCGCGCTTTTTCGCGCGTGTCGAAGGACGGCTCCAGGAGACATCGCATCCGCGGCCATCCTTCGAGACGCCCGCCTCCGGCGGGCCCTCAGGATGAGGACCAGGGCTACAGTTGGCGGCGCGATCGAAACCCATCCTCGGCCTCACTTCACCAGCCAGCCCTGCTCGCCCGCGACCTGCTTGATGCGCTCGAGGTCCTCCTTGATGAATTTTTCGAGCTCGGCACCGGTGAGGAACGTGTCGACCTGGGAGGTCTTCTCGATGTAGTCCTTCCACTCCGGCGTCGCCTGCACCTTCTTCATGAGGTCGACATAGAACGCGGCCTGCTCCGGCGAGACCTTGCCGGGCAGCCACACGGTACGCGGCTGCTCATATTGCTTGATGTCGAGGCCCTGCTCGACGCAGGTTGGAACGTCGCCCCAGCCTTCCGTTGCGGTGACCTTCGGCCCCTGCGGCAGCCGCTTCGGGCTGAACACGCAGAGCGGGCGCTGCGTGCTGCCGCGCCATTGCCCGAGGCTTTCGCTGGGGTTGTTGACGTGGGAGTCGAGATGTCCGCCGGCGAGCTGCACAGCGGTCTCAGCGCCGCTCTTGAACGGGATATAGGTCAGCTTGACCTTGCCGACCTTCTCGATCATGCGCGTCAGCACCTCGTCGGTGTCCTTGGACTGCGCGCCGCCCATCTTGAATTCGCCCGATGCGGCCGCCTTCAGATAATCGCTCGCAGTCTTGTACGGCGCGTCCTGCTTGACCCAGAGCAGGAACTCGTCCTGCGCCATCGCCGCGATCGGCGTGAGATCGGTGTAGTTGAAGGCGACCTTGGAGACGAGCGGCTGCTGCCAGGCATTCGAGGTGCCGAAGATCACCTTGTAGGGATCACCGGCGGAGGCCTTGCCGTAGACATAGCCTTCAGCGCCACTGCCGCCCCCCTTGTTGACGACGACGATCGGCTGCTCGATCAGCTTGTGCTTGGTGATGATGTTCTGCACCGCGCGCGCGAGATTGTCGGTGCCGCCGCCGGGGCCGGCGGTGGCCACGAACTCGATCGGCTTTTGCGGTTGCCAGGCGCTGAGCGCCGGCATGGTGCCGGCGAGCACGGCTGCGGCTGCGGAGAGCAGAAATGTTGACGTCCGACCCATGATTTCCTCCAGCTGATCTTTATCTTTTGTTGTTGTCGTATCGACGTCCGGTCAGGCGACGTGTTCCTCGCGTCGTTCCCGGGCCGAGACGATTGCGCCTTCTTTTTCGAGCGCTTCGATTCGTGACTGGTCGAACCCATGCTCGGCCAGAACCTCTTTCGTGTGCTCTCCATAGACCGGTGCGCCTGATCGCACTTTGCCCGGGGTCTCCGAAAACTTGATGGGAAGCCCGATCGTCTTGACGGACCCGAGCGTGGAGTGCTCGACCTCGACGACCATCTCGCGCGCCAGCGTCTGCGGATCGCTCAGCGCCTCCAGCATGTCGTGCACGGGGCCGCACGGCACGCCCTTCTCGTCCAGCGCCGCGAGCCAATGCGCCCGCGATTGCTTGCGGAAGCGTTCGCTGAGGACGGCTTCGAGCTCCTTCAGGTTGGCCATGCGATCGGCACCGGTGACGAAGCGCGGATCGTCGGCGAGCTCGCTCGCGCCGAGCGCTTCCAGCATCAACAGCCAATGCTTCTTGTTGGCGCCGCCGACCACGAGCCAGCCGTCCGAGGCTTCAAACGCCTGGTACGGCGCGTTGAGCGGATGCGCCGAGCCCATCGCGCGCGGCGCGGTGCCCGCGGCGAGCGCGATGGTCGACTGCCAATAGGTCTGCACCAAGGCGGCTTCATAAAGCGAGGTCTCGACCCATTGGCCTTCACCGGTCTTGAGGCGATGGGTGTAGGCGGCCAGGATGCCCATGCTCGCGAGCAGGCCGGCGGTGATGTCCGACAGCGGCGGGCCGCACTTGACGGGCGGACCGTCGGGCCGCTCGCCGGTAAAACTCATGATGCCGCTCATGGCTTGCGCGACGAGATCGAACCCCCTGCGATGCTTGTAGGGGCCGGTGCGGCCGAAGCCCGACAGCGAGCAATAGATCAGCGCCGGGAATTCCGCGTGCAGCGCCTCATAGCCGAAGCCGAGGCGCTCCATCGCGCCCGGCGCAAAGTTCTCGACCAGCACGTCGGCATCGGCGATCAGCCGGCGCAGCACCTCTTTGCCGCCGTCGGTCTTCAGGTCCAGCACGATGCCGCGCTTGTTGCGGTTCATCATCAGGAAGGAGGCCGCCTCGTCCCCGATCTTCGGCGGCACCGAATGACGGGTGTCGTCGCCGTTCGGCCATTTCTCGATCTTGATCACGTCGGCGCCCATGTCGGCGAGCATCAAGGTGCAGGTCGGTCCCGCCATGACGTGAGTGAGATCAATGACCTTGAGGCCGGCTAGCGGTCCGGAACGGCGGGAGGTGGATTGCGATGGATCGCTTTGCATCGGCTCGTCCTATTGGCCGCGCCATTGCGGCGCGCGCTTGTTGAGGAAAGCATCGAGCCCTTCGCGAAAATCCTGGCTCGTGTAGCACATCAGGATGAGGTCTTCGCCCTCGTCCTGCGTCAGCCGGCGCTGCAGACGGCTGACAGCCTGCTTGGTCGCGTTCAGCGTCAGCGGCGCATGGCTCGCGACGAGCCGGGCCACCTCGTCGGCGCGTCGTTCAAGGGCGGCAAGATCGTCGACGACCTCGCCGAGCAGCCCGACGCTTGCGGCTTCCGCGGCGTCGACGAGGCGCGCAGTGAAGATGAGATCCTTGACGCGCGCGGCGCCGATCAGTGCGGTGAGACGGCTGACATTGGACATCGACAGGCAATTGCCGAGCGTCCTGGCGATGGGGAATCCGATTTTTGCGCTTGTCGTGCCGATGCGGAGGTCACAGGCCGCAGCAATGCCGGCGCCGCCGCCGGTACAGAACCCGTTGATCGCCGCGATCGTGGGGACCCGGCATTGCTCGAGTGTGGTCAGCACCCGGTCGATGCGGTTCTCGTAGTCGATGGCGTCCTGCGGTGTCCTGAATTCGCGAAACTGATTGATGTCGGTGCCCGAGGCGAAGGCCTTGTCGCCGGCCCCCCGCAGCACCAACACCTTGATGTCATGGTCGCGATTGGCCTCCTCGCAGATCGCGGCGAGCCGCTCGTACATGGCGAAGGTGAAGGCGTTGCGGACCTGCGGGCGGTTGAAGGTGATCCGCCCGATGCCGCCGTCGCGCTCGAACACGAGGTCTTCTGCCTCCACTTGCAGGTCCATTTCCTCATACCTTTCTGTTTTTTACATTTTTGAATGCAAAACTTGGGATTTTCAAGCTGGAACTTGGCCGCATGGGCGTATAAGTTCATTTTTGCATTCAAAACTGAGCTCAGAGCCATGCTTCACGACGAGGTCGTCAACCGCATCCGCGCCATCCTGCTCGACGGCGAAATCCCGCCGGGCGCGCGGATTCCCGAGCGCGAGCTGTGCGAGCGGCTCGAGATCTCGCGGACGCCGCTGCGCGAGGCGCTCAAGGTGCTGGCGGCGGAAGGGCTCGTGCAGCTGCTGCCGCATCGCGGCTCGCGGGCAGCAAAGCTGACCGACAAGGACATGCGCGACCTGTTCGAGGTCTGCCAAGGCTTGGAGGCTCTCGCGGGCGAACTCGCCTGCGAGCGCATCAGCGACGCCGAGATCGATGCGATCGCCGCCGCGCATGCGGACATGGTGCAGCACTATCGCGAGCGCGACCTGATCCAGTACTACCGCGGCAACCGTGCGATTCACGAAGCCATCGTGACCGCAGCGGGAAATCCTGTGCTCGCCGGGCTTTACGCCTCGGTGACCGCGCGCATCCGGCGCGCGCGCTATGTCACGCCGATGACGGCGCAGCGCTGGGCGCTCGCCGTGAAGGAGCACGAGGCGATCCTGAACGCGCTTCAGCGCCGCGACGGTGTCGGGCTCGCCCACATCCTGCGTGCGCATCTGCGTCACAAGCGCGAAGAGGTGCTGCAGGCGGGCTTTGCCGAGACGGAAGGCAATGACGTCACGTTGAGAATTGCGTAAAGCGCAATTCCGCGTCTTGGCGCAGCCTGCCTTTGCACGTCGCTTTCGCGCTCCGGCTATCGTTCTCGTTCAGCGTGCCGTACCGGGTAATTCCACTTGCTAGCTTGTCGCAACCGGCGCAGCATGCTTTCCGCCGCCCTCCGGCCACGTGGCCGATCGGGCGGCCGCTTACCGCGCCAACGATTGCGCAAAACAAAAGACGAAAGCGGAGGAAAAGAATGACACTCGATGTCTCGCGTCGGTCCCTACTCGCACTTGGGGCCGGTCTCGGCGCCAGCGCCATGCTCGGCAGCAGCGCGATGGCGCGGGCGCCCAAGCTCGGCACTCAGACGCCCTACTGGCACCGCTTCATTCTCGGCGATGCCGAGGTGACCGTGGTATCCGACGGACCGCTTCCGCTCGGCGATCCCTCCGGGACCTTCACCGGCGTTCCCAAGGAAGAGGTCAAGAAGATGCTGACCGACAATTTCCTGTCGCCGGACAATGTCGTGCTCGAACAGAACTCTCCGATCGTGAACACCGGTGACAAGCTCATCCTGTTCGACACGGGCATGGGCTCATCGAAGATGTTCGGCGCCAGCACCGGACGGCAGCAGAAGAGCATGACGGAGGCCGGCATCAAGCCGGGCGACATCGATGCCGTCGTATGCTCGCATGCCCATATCGATCATATCGGCGGCATCGTCGACGAGGGCGGCAAGCCGCTGTTCCCCAACGCGCAAGTCTACATTGCCCAGAGCGATTTCGACTTCTGGACCGACGAAGGCAAGCTCGGCAGCGCGGCCAAGGATTTCGTCATCCACGCCCGCAAGAACCTGCTGCCGGTCCGGGATCGGATCAAATTCTTCAAGGATGGCGAGGAATTCCTGCCCGGCGTGCAGGCGATCGCGGCCCCCGGCCACACCGTCGGCCACACCATCTTCATGGTGACGTCGGCCGGCAAGTCGTTCGCCTTCCTCGGCGATCTCTCGCACCATTCGGTGCTGCTGCTGGAGAAGCCACGGATGGAGTTCTCCTACGATTCCGACCCGAAGCAGGCGGCGGAGTCGCGCGTCAAGCTGCTGACGATGCTGGCGGCGAACAAGATCCCGGTGATGTCCTATCACTTCGCCTGGCCAGGCTATGGCCATGTCGCCAAAGCCGGAGATGGTTTCCGCTACTATCCGGAGCCGATGAAGATGACGTTGTAGCCGTCAGTTCAGATCCGGGCGGCGCGAGCCGCCCGGATCTGTGCGGTCCCACGCGGCGAACCTTACAGGCACTCCAGGCGGGCCCGCAGCTGGGCGTCGCTCTCACGGCCCAATGCAAGCAATGCGGAATACGGGTCCCCGGCAATGCCGAGCGCGGCGGCAAACGCGGGCTCGGTCTTCATCCCGCGCGCCCTATGGTCGGCCACGGCTTTGCGCAGTCGCCCGTCGTCGAGCGCGAGCAATCTCCGCTCGATTTCGAAGTGCAGCCAGCCTTCCTGCTGATCGACCGGCCTGGGATCGCCGAACAGCTCGAACGGCCAGCCGTCCCACTCGAAGCGGGCGACCACCGGCCGCCGGCTGGAGCACCATTGGTAGAGCGCAAACCCGCCACAGGCGCGGTACCGGCGCCAGATCACTTCGGCGAAAGCCACCGCGTCCAGAACATGGCAGACGACATCGATGTCGCTCAATGGCGTCGCAAGCCCCAAAGGCAGCGTCCCGACCACGCGTGGATCGAACTCCCGCAGCTCGTCGAGCAATCCCGAACTGCCGATCGCACTTTCGTAGTCCATTGATCGCCGCTGCGCCGCGAATGTCAGCAGCCGAGCCTATCGGCGATGCCGCCAAAATCCTTCGCGACGATGTCCCACTTGCCGGTTGCTTCGAAATCGACCTTCTGAAGCGGGCCGTATTCGGTCGGTCGCGCCACGAAGGCGGTCTTCAATCCGTTCTTCTGGGCGGCAGCGAGATCGCCATTGTGGGCCGCGACCATCATCACCTCTTCCGGCTTGAGGCAGAGCAGCTTTGCTGCGCCGAGATAGGTTTCCGGATCGGGCTTGTAGTGCTCGAACAGCTCGGCCGACATGATGAGGTCCCACGGCAGGCCGGCGAACTTCGCCATGTTGGTGAGCAGCGCGACGTTGCCGTTCGAGAGCGGCGAGATCACGAACTTTGATTTCAGCCGCATCAAGCCGGCGACGCTGTCGGGCCAGGGATGCAGGCGGTGCCAGCCTTTGGTGAGGTAGTCGAGATCGGCCTCGGTGAGGCCCCTGATCGCGAATTGATCGACCAGCTGCTCCAGCGAGCGGCGATGCAGATCGTCGAGCATGACGTAGCCGCGCTCGGGATGTTGGCGCACGTCGTCCATCGAGGCCATGTACATGCCGCGCCAGCCGTCGACCAGCGCGGTCCAATCGGCGGTGATGCCGCGCTGCTTGCTCCACCACATGAAGTCGGTAATCAGGCTGGTGCGCCAGTCCACGACTGTGCCGAACACGTCGAAGACGAGGGCTTTGACGGCGGAGAGATTGGATGGTGTGGTCATGCTTCGCTCCGCTGATTTTGTTTTGGCCCGGCTAGCCGGCCGAGATCGAGGGCTTTAAAGCATGATCCGTTCCATGCAACAATAGCGCTAGTTCGGCGCATCAAGCACGTGAGGGACGAGTTTGGTCGCCTACCTCAACTCGTCGGGGTGAAGCGCACCGGCCATGACAACCGTCTCTGTCGCATACATATTGCTCGAGGATGCCCGCCTCCCGGACGAGGAGGCTTTGATCCAGTTCTTACGCGTTCGTCATGCCGACATACGCTGGAACCGTAGCACCTTCGCACCGAGCGACGGTGCTGACGGTCCCCTGTTCATCCGCGCAGGAGATCATCTCATGACGATCCTCCTGATGCCTGCGCCGATACCTTTCGATCAGCAATTGTGGGAGCGGGCTTCCTGGCTGTGGCCGGAAGCTTTCCACGCCGCTCGACGCCATCGTGCGCACCTCGTGGTCGCGCCGATGGGCTCTGCCGAAGGCAATACGGAAACGAAAGCGCTGGATTTTGCCGAGAATACGTACCTCACGACCGCCTTTGTGGGTGCCGTGGTTGCGGCACTGCCTAATGTTGTCGCCGTCATCTGGGACGGAAAAATCGGCCGTTCCCCCGAGATGTGGCTGGAGCAGTCAAGCCGCGCGTTCGAGGCGTATCCAGATCAGCCGTTCGGATTGTGGATGGACATCGTCCCCTTCCGTTCCGGCAAGACCCTGGGAGCTTATACGCTCGGATTGTCCGCGTTCGCTGGACGAGAGATCGAGTTTGAGGTGGACGGGCTTGACGAACGCACCGTCACCGGCCGGGTTGCCCAGCTCTCGGCATTTCTCATCGCTGCCGACCCCGACGCGAGCTTCAAGAACGGTGAGGTGTTCAAACCGGACTCCGAGATCGACCATCGCGTTGCTGTGCTCCATCGCAAGTCGCGCTTCAACCTTGGGCCGGTCATCTCCTTCTCATCTCTTGATGATCGATCGGGGAGAATCAGGACCTATCCGATCATTCCTCCTTCCATCGCCGGAAATCATCCTCTGCTGATCATGCTGGCAAAGGTTGGGCATTTCGATCCGGCGCATCCAAGAAACAAAATCGGTCTCAAGCCTGATCACTACGTCTCCGAAGTACGCCTGGAGAGCTTCGATGAAGGCCTCGCGCAGGCGCTGTCCCGTATGATTGCAACTGACACCTATGCCGAGGCCGACATAAACGCGCGCAGCGCGCTCGCGCGCGGAGACATGGCGACCGCGAAGTCCATTCTTCAGCCCTGGGCCGATGAGGTTGGGCAGCTCCAGGGGGCCGTCATGCTGGCTCTGATGTTGCGCGACCTGCACATGTTCGCCCCGGCACCGCATCGCAGCCCATAGCAGACAGACGACGGATCCGTCTGCGACCAAAGCGCCGAGCAATCGCGCGCGGATGACCGCGGCCTCAATCCAGATGGAACTTTGCCAGCTCGCGATGCTCGGCCTTGATGTAGCGCACGGTGCCGGTGACGGAGCGCATCACCACCGTCTCGGTCTCGATCACACCGTCCTTGCGGAACTTGACGCCTGAGAGCAGCGAGCCCGTGGTGACGCCGGTGGCGGCGAACAGGCAGTCGCCGCGTGCCATGTCCTCGATGCCGTAGATCATCTTGGGATCGTTGACGCCCATCTTGGCGGCGCGCTCGCGCTTCTCCTCGGAATCGAGGATGAGGCGGCACTGCATCTGGCCGCCGATGCAGCGCAGCGCCACGGCGGCGAGCACGCCTTCCGGTGCACCGCCGGTGCCGAGATACATGTCGACGCCGGTGTTGTCGGGGTCGGCGCAATGGATGACGCCGGCAACGTCGCCGTCGGTGATCAGGCGTACGGCCGCACCGGTCGAGCGCACGCTCGAAATGATGTCGGCATGGCGCGGACGGTCGAGCACGAGAACGGTGATGCCCTCGGGCTTCACGCCCTTGGCCTTGGCGAGGCGGCGGACATTGTCGGCCGGCGAGGCATCGAGATCGACGACGCCCTTGTCGTAGCCGGGGCCGATCGCGAGCTTCTGCATGTAGACGTCGGGGGCGTGCAGCAGCGTGCCGCCGTCAGCCATCGCCATGGTGGCGATCGAGCCCGGCATGTTCTTGGCGCACAGCGTGGTGCCTTCGAGCGGGTCGACCGCGATATCGACCTCGGGACCTGCCTTGAGGCCGACCTGCTCGCCGATATAGAGCATCGGCGCCTCGTCGCGTTCGCCCTCGCCGATCACGATGGTGCCCTGGATCGGCAGCTTGTTGAGCTCGCGCCTCATGGCGTCGACGGCGGCCTGGTCGGCCGCCTTCTCGTTGCCGTGGCCGCGCAACCGCGCCGACGACACCGCCGCCCGCTCCGTCACCCGCACGATCTCCAGCGTGAGAATGCGCTCGAGCAAGGCGTGCGGGGGGACTTCAATATGGGTCGACATCGGCTTACTCCTTCGAAACGTTTGGGACGGAAATCTCCGCCCGCATCAACTCACAACGCCCGGTGTTCGTTCGAACGAACGACCGCCTTATGGCTTGAGCATGACCTTACCGGAAAACCGCTCACACTTTTCCGAGGTCATGCTCTAGTTCTTCTCGATCCGGATCACCTGCGGCCGTCCGCTGATCACCTTGTCCTTCTGCACGGCGGCGAGCGCACGGCGCACGGCATCCTCGTGAGTGGCATAGGTGATCAGGATGACGGGCACCGGGACAGCCTTGCCGTCAGTGGGCGCAGCGCCGCCATTGGGATGACGCTGCACGATCGACTCGATCGAAATCTTCTGCTCGGCAAGCCGCGTCGCGATCGCGGCCGCAGTGCCGGGGAAATCGCGGGCGAGCAGGCGAATGTAATAGCCGCCCTCGTGGCGCTCCATCGGCGCCTTCTTGGTGTCGCGCAGCTGCCCGATCGGCCGGCCGAACGGATTGGCGCGGATGCCGCGCGCGACGTCGGCGATGTCGGCGACGACGGCGGATGCGGTCGCGGCACCGCCCGCGCCGGGGCCGACCAGCGTGATCGGCGGAATGCCTTCGCCATCGATCGTGACCGCATTGGTGACACCCATCACCTGCGCGATCGAGGAGGATTTCGGCACCATGGTCGGATGCACGCGCTGCTCGATGCCCTTGGCGGTGCGAACGGCGACACCGAGCAGTTTGAGCCGATAACCGAGATCGTCGGCGGCGCGAAGATCTTCCGGCGCGATGGAGGAGATGCCTTCGACATACACCGCACTTTGAGCAACTTTCGTGCCGAAAGCGAGGCTGGCGAGAATGGCGAGCTTCTGCGCGGTGTCGTGGCCGTCGACGTCGAAGGACGGATTGGCCTCGGCATAGCCGAGCCGCTGGGCATCCTTGAGGCATTCGGCGAAGGACAGGCCCTCCTGCTCCATCCGGGTCAGGATGTAATTGCAGGTGCCGTTGAGGATGCCGTAGACGCGGTTGACGCCGGTTCCGGCAAGCCCTTCGCGCAACGTCTTGATGACGGGGATCGCGGCGCCGACCGCTGCCTCGAAATTCAGCGCACCGCCGTGCTTTTCAGCCGCCTTGGCCAGCTTGAGGCCGTGCTTGGCGAGCAGCGCTTTGTTGGCTGTGACGACCGACTTGCCGGCACCGAGCGCAGCGTCCACCGCCGACAGCGCGGGATCGCCGGCGCCGCCCATCAGCTCGACGAAGCAATCGACCTCCGGATGCGTGGCGAGCGCGATCGGGTCCTTCGCCCAATCGAAGCCGCGCAGGTCGATGCCGCGCTTCTTCGCCTTCGAACGCGCGGTGACCGCAACCACGCGGATGCCCCGGCCGCTGCGCCCTGCGAGCACGCGCGCCTGTGTTTCGATCAAACGGATAACCTCGGCACCCACGGTGCCGAGCCCCGCTATGCCCACTTTCAGCGGTGCGACCATGATACTTCAGAAAACCTGCAGAAGAGAATTACCGCCGATTGGCGAGAGGAACCACGTTGTGCAACGTTTCGATGCCGCTTTCAAGGAAGCGGCGGACGCCGCGCGCGGCCTGCCTGATCCGTTGCTCGTTTTCCACCATGGCGATGCGGACATATCCTTCACCATGCTCGCCGAAGCCGACGCCGGGCGAGACCGCGACGCCGGATTTCTCCACCAACAGGGTCGCGAACTGCATGCTGCCGACGCTGCGGAAGGCTTCCGGCAGCGGCACCCAGGCGAACATCGAGGCCTCCGGCGCCGGGATTTCCCACCCAGCCCGGCCGAACGATTCCACCAGCGCGTCGCGGCGCTTGCGGTAAGTGTCGCGCATCTCCTTGATGCAATCGTCGGGGCCGTTCAGCGCGGCGGTCGCCGCGACCTGCACCGGCGTGAACGCGCCATAATCGAGATAGGATTTGACGCGGGCGAGCGCGGCGATCACGCGCTCATTGCCGACTGCAAAGCCCATGCGCCAGCCGGCCATCGAATAAGTCTTCGACATCGAGGTGAACTCGACGGTGCAGTCCATCGCGCCCGGCACCTCCAGCACCGAGGGCGGCGGGTTGCTCTCGTCGAAATAGACCTCGGCATAAGCGAGATCGGACAGGATCAGGATCTCGTGCTTCTTCGCGAAGGCGACGAGGTCCTTGTAGAAGTCGAGGCTCGCGACATAGGCGGTCGGGTTCGAGGGATAGCAGACGACGAGCGCGAGCGGCTTGGGGATCGAATGCACGATCGCTCGCTCCGCCGCCTCGAAGAATTGCGGCGTCGGCTCCGACGGCACCGAGCGGATGACGCCGCCCGCCATCAAGAAACCGAAGGCGTGAATCGGGTAGCTCGGGTTCGGACAGAGGATGACGTCGCCCGGCGCGGTGATCGCCTGCGCCACATTGGCGAAACCTTCCTTCGAACCCAGCGTCGCCACGACCTGGGTGTCGGGGTTCAGCTTCACGCCGAAGCGGCGGGCGTAATAGGCGGCCTGGGCCCGGCGCAGCCCGGGGATGCCGCGCGAGGCCGAGTAGCGGTCGGTGCGCGGCTTGCCGAGCGTCTCCTTCAGCTTGTCCAGCACATGCGCCGGCGCCGGCAGGTCCGGATTGCCCATGCCGAGGTCGATGATGTCGGCGCCGGCATTGCGCGCAGCCGCCTTGGCCCGGTTGACCTGCTCGAACACGTAAGGCGGAAGGCGGCGAATGCGGTAAAATTCTTCCATGGCTCTCTGGGCTCCGGGCAACCGGTCAGGACAGAATCGACAGGCCGCGAGGGCCGGCACGAAAGCACTCAGGCTCCATCGCGAAAATTACTCAGAATCAAAGACTTAGAGCAATCGTCGGCAACGAAGATTGAAGTCGTTCGCCCTGACTCCAGGCTGAACCGAGGTCTTTTAGCACGGCAAAGCGGAGGCGCCAGCGATTACCTTGCCGGTCTCGCGGCCACGGGCCTATTTGGCGTCCTTGGCGGCAGCGGCCTGGCGATCGCGCGCGGCGGCGAGCTCGGCCTCGATCTTGGCGCGCTGCTCCAGCGGGATGATCGCCTGATCGCGATCCGGCGGCAGATCGTGCACGGGCAGATAGCTCCCGGGCTCCCTGGTACGCGGCGGCGCATCCGCGGGCGCCAGATCCGCGAGTTGGCTCGAACACCCGCCCAGGGCGAGCGCCGCGATCAGCACCGCGCCGCAGATCGGCAGCGTCTTTTGCAGGTCCCACAACGCCAACACTTGGGAAATCCCCTACTCGTCCCAATGCACGGCCCCGGGGCAAGCTTACCCAAGACCGTGCCCAAGCTCAAACCATTGCTGCCCAAATGGTGCGAGCGAGAAAACAACCGATGCCCAACAAGCCGAGCCGTGCGGCTCCATTGTGACGGAACCAAGAAGATTTGTCGCAGTGCAACACATCTTCGAGAGTGTTTAACGTCAAACATGCGAGCTTCGCGGTGACGAATACGGAATGAATCGTTACTGTTCTGCTCATGAGTATGGCCACGACCGATACGCCGAAACCCGAGACGAAGTTCGACGCCGAAGCCTTTGCGATGAACGTCGCGCGGGCGATGGAGAGCGGCGGCAAGGCGCTCGCCGCCTATCTCAAGCCGCGCGAGAGCGGCGAGGTGCAGGACCGCCCGCCGGCCGAGCTTGCCGAGGTCGTCAAGACGTTCACGTCGGTCGCCGAATATTGGCTGTCGGACACGTCCCGCTCGTCCGATCTCCAGACCAAGCTTGCCAAGGATTATCTCGACCTGTGGGGCTCGGCGGTGCGTCGCATGGCCGGTCAGGACGCCGAGCCCGCGATCGCGCCCTCGCCGCGCGACAAACGCTTTGCCGATCCGGAATGGAAGTCGAACCAGTTCTTCGACTTCGTCATGCAGCTCTATCTGCTCACGACCAAATGGGCGCAGGAGCTGGTGCGCGACGCCGAAGGGCTCGATCCGCACACGCGCCGCAAGGCCGAGTTCTACGTCCAGCAGGTCACCAACGCGCTCTCGCCGTCGAACTTCGTGCTGACCAACCCCGAAGTGCTGCGCGAGACGGTGGCGTCCAGCGGCGAGAACCTCGCGCGCGGCCTGAAGATGCTGGCCGAGGACATCGCCGCCGGCAAGGGCATGCTGAAGATCCGCCAGTCCAACCCGGACAATCTCGCCGTCGGCGTCAACATGGCGACGACGCCGGGCAAGGTGATCTACCAGAACGAGATGATGCAGCTGATCCAGTATTCGCCGACGACGGAGAAGGTGCTGCGCACCCCGCTCCTGATCGTGCCGCCCTGGATCAACAAGTTCTACATCCTCGATCTCAAGCCGGAGAAATCCTACATCAAGTGGTGCGTCGATCAGGGCATCACCGTCTTCGTGATCTCATGGGTCAATCCCGACAAGCGGCTCGGCAACAAGGGCTGGGAAGACTACATGAAGGAAGGCCCGCTCACGGCGATGGACGTGATCGAGAAGATCACCGGCGAGATGAAGGTGCACACCGCCGGCTATTGCGTCGGCGGCACGATGCTCGCGACCACGCTGGCCTGGCTCGCCGAGAAGCGCCGCCAGCGCGTGTCGTCCGCGACGTTCTTCGCGGCCCAGGTCGACTTCACCCATGCCGGCGATCTGCTCGTGTTCGTCGACGAGGAGCAGATCGCCGCGATCGAGCAGGACATGAAGACTGCCGGCGTGCTCGAAGGCTCGAAGATGGCCATGGCCTTCAACATGCTGCGCTCCAACGACCTGATCTGGTCCTACGTGGTCAGCAACTATCTGAAAGGCCAGCAGCCGAGCGCGTTCGACCTGTTGCATTGGAACTCCGATGCGACACGGATGACCCAGGCCAACCATTCCTATTACCTGCGCAATTGCTACCTGGAGAACCGGCTCTCCACCGGCACGATGGCGCTCGACAACACCCTGCTCGATCTCTCCAAGGTGAAGGTGCCGGTCTACAATCTCGCCACCCGCGAGGATCACATCGCGCCCGCGGAATCGGTGCTCTACGGCTCGCAATTCTTCGGCGGCCCGGTGAAATACGTGCTGTCCGGCTCGGGCCACATCGCGGGCGTGGTCAATCCGCCTGCCGCGAACAAGTACCAGTATTGGACCAACGACAACATCAAGAACGTCAGCGTCGCGCAGTGGATGAAGGGCGCCACCGAGCACAAGGGCTCATGGTGGCCGGACTGGCGGGAGTGGCTGGGCGAGCTCGACCCCGAGGAAGTCCCGGCGCGCGTGGTCGGCAGCGACGCATTTCCGCCGATCGAGGACGCGCCCGGCAGCTATGTCAGAGTTCGCGCGTAGCGGAATCCGGCGCGCTTTCGTATAGACTAATTGTTTGAGCATGATCTTTTCGGAAAACCGCTACTCACTTTTCCGGATCATGCTCTAGCCTCAATCCAGCGACGACACAGGGACCGGCACTATGACACGCGAATTGTTCTGGCTGACACTGACGGTGATCCTGACGGGAGTTCTGTGGGTTCCCTACATCATCAACCGCTGCCAGGTTCGCGGTTTGAGCGGTGCCATGGCCAACCCCTCGCGCGGCGACAAGCCGCAGGCGGAGTGGGCCAACCGGCTGATGTTCGCCCATGACAACGCGGTCGAGAACCTCGTCATCTTCGCCCCGCTGGTGCTGATCCTGAACGCGATCGACTATTCCACGAAATGGACGGTGCTCGCCTGCGCCGTCTATTTCTGGTCGCGCATCGCGCACACCATCGTCTATGCGCTCGGAATTCCGGTGTTCCGCACCCTCGCCTTCACCGTCGGCTTCTTCGCCCAGGCCGTGCTGGTGTTGGCGATCTTCGGATTGGTTTGAAGCACTTTCCACGTCATTGCGAGGAGCCCTCGCGACGAAGCAATCCAGACTATTTCCGCGGTGGAAGCTCTGGATTGCTTCGCTTCGCTCGCAATGACGGAGGATAGAGGCCTGCCTCACTCCTCCGGCAGGCCGAGCATCAGCCGCATGTTCTGCACGGCTGCGCCGGATGCCCCCTTGCCGAGATTGTCGAGCCGGGCGACCAATAGCGCCTGGTGATATTTGTCGCTGGCGAAGACGTAGAGCTCGAGCATGTTGGTCTCGTTGAGCGCCTCCGGCTCGAGCCGGCCGCCCTTGCTCGCCTCGTTTTGCAGCGGCATCACCTTGACGTATTTCGAGCCGGCGTAACGTTTTGCCATCGCCGCCTGCAGGTCGGCGCCGCCGGGCTTGCCCGGCAGCGTGTCGAGCTGGAGCGGCACCGAGACCAGCATGCCCTGCCGGTAGTTGCCGACCGAGGGAATGAAGATCGGCCGCCGCGTCAGGTTCGAATAGAGCTGCATCTCCGGCAGATGCTTGTGCTCGAAGCCGAGGCCGTAGAGCTCGAAGGACGGGGCGCTGCCATCCTCGAAGCTTGCGATCATCGACTTGCCACCGCCGGAATAGCCGCTCACCGCGTTGACGGTGACGGGATAATCAGGCGGCAGCAGGCCAGCATCGACGATCGGCCGCAGCAGCGCGATCGCGCCGGTCGGATAGCAGCCGGGATTGGAGACCTTCTTCGCCGCCTTGATCTTGCCGGCCTGGTCAGGCGTGAGCTCCGCAAAGCCGTAAGCCCAGTCCGGCGCGACCCGGTAGGCGGTCGAGGCATCCAGCACCTTGGGCGCGTGAGCCCCCATGCCGTCGACCAGGGCAACGGTTTCCTTGGCGGCATCGTCGGGAAGGCAGAGTATGACGAGATCCACCTCCTCCATCAGCGCCTTCTTGGCCGCGGGATCCTTGCGCTTGTCGTCGGCAATGGTCTTCACCGCGACGTCGCTTTGGAGCTTCAGCCGCTCATTGATGCCGAGGCCGGTGGTACCGGAACCGCCATCGACGAAGACGGTGGCCGGCTTCTTTGCCGCGCTGGTGGCCGGAGCTTTGGTGGTGTCAGCGAGGCTCATGATGCGCTCCCTTCGAGCATGTTCGTGTCGTCTGCAAAAACCTGCGGCCTTGCCTGCCGCATCAATTGTGAGATCCGCTTGGCATCGGCATCGCTGCCGTCAAGCGCATTCGCGATCGCCGCATAATCGGCATCCGACTTGTGCTGGTTCAGCTTGAAGCTGCCTTCGACCTCCTCAACGGTCATGACCAGCCCAACGATCCCTTTCTTCATCGTCTCCAGCCGACCCGCCGTCATCTTGGCCGACGTCCACGGCTTTTTCGGCAGCAGCCAGCTCTCGAACTTGGCGCTGAGCACCTCGAGCTGCACCGCCAGCTCGTCATCCGACAACAGCCGAACCGGCCCGCTCAAATGCACCGACTGGTAGAGCCAAGTCGGAACCTGATCCGGCGAGACGTACCAGTCCGGCGATACATAGGCATCCGGGCCGTTGACCGCGAGCAGCCACGACGCCTCGCCGCCCGCCAGCTTTAGCAGCGGATTGTGACGGGCGAGATGAAAGGCAGCCTGCGGCGTGCCATCTGCGGCATAGGTCAAATAGAACGGCAACGGCGAGGCGATCGGCCGCTTGCCATCGAAGGCGCACATCGTGCCGAAGCCGCGATCCTCGGCGAATTTCAGGCTCGCGGCGCGGTCCTGCTTGAAAAAGGGTGGCGTGTACATCGTGGTCTCCTGCTGGGCCTCCTCGGGGGACCGCCGGATCAGATCGCGCTGACAGGAGAGAGGATGCCGCGGATCGGGTCCAGCGGCAAAGACGATGATCTCAAACGCGATCGACCGCCCAAACCGCTAAGCTGCGGCGGCGGCGACGGGCGAACAGAATGGTCGCGGCGTTGATCATGGCGCGCGGCTATAATGCCCGCTGGTTCCATGGTCAAGAGCAAATCGGTTCAGTGGGACGGCAGGATGCCGCACGCGCGACGGCAGGACGCGCACAGATGTCATCGGCCCGCCGTGGAATTTCCACTAGAAGTAGGGGTTTTCGAGAACGACCGGCGGGACACAACCTCTTCGCCGGCCCCGAGCCGTTCGCACCCAGCCTCAGGACATCACCATGACCGAGATTACTCGTCGCGCAACGCTAGCCGGCGCCGCCGCATCGGCGCTCCTGCCTTTCGTGAAGATTTCGCCCGCGGGCGCCGCCGCGCCGCTGGCCGAGAAGCAGAATGCGAGCTTCTATCGCTACAATGTCGGCACCCACCAGGTCACGGTGGTCTGCGATGGCGTTGCGACCGTCAATCTGACCGACAATTACGCCGCCGGCGCCAGCAAGGATGACATCAACAAAGTGTTCGCCGAGCACCACCTGCCGGCCGACAAGGTCACCCACACCTTCAACCCGGTGGTGGTCAACACCGGACCGAAGCTCGTCGTCATCGATACCGGGCTCGGTCCCGACCAGTTCACGCAGTCGAAGGGCAAGGTCGGCCAATTCCAAAACAATCTCGCCGCCGCCGGCATCGACCGCGCGGCGGTCGATACCGTCATCATCTCCCATTTCCATGGCGACCACATCAACGGCCTGCTGGCGGCCGAGAACAAGCCCGCCTTCCCCAATGCCGAGATCATGGTTCCGGCGGTGGAATGGAAGTTCTGGATGGATGACGGCGAGATGAGCAAGGGGATGGGCAATCCGATCCTCGAGAACAATTTCAAGAACATTCGCCGTGTGTTCGATGCCTTGGGCCGCAAGGTCACACAATATGAGGCCGGCAAGGAGGTCGCGCCCGGTATCACCTCGGTAGCGAGCCCCGGCCACACGCCAGGCCACAATTCCTTCATCGTCGCCTCCGGCGCCGAGAAGGTGCTGGTGCAGGTGGATATCACCGCGGGCGCAGCGTTCCTGTTCGTGAAGCATCCCGAATGGAACATCGCATCCGACGTCGACAAGCCGCTGGCCCAGCAGACGCGCCGCAAGCTCTACGACATGGCGATTGCCGAGAAGATGCCGATCCAGGCCTTCCACGCCGCCTTCCCCGGTCTCGTCCGGGTCGAGAAGGACGGCTCCGGATATCGCTGGATCCCCGCGATCTGGAACGCATCGCTGTAGGCTTGCTTAGAAGGCTTGGCCTGACGCCCTGACCGGGCGGCCCCGTTGCCCGGTCAGATCACCCGCCAGATCCACTCCATGATCTTGGCGAGCACGTCGCCGAACAGCAGGAGCACGGCCGACCAGATCAGGGCCGAGACGAAGTTTGCAGCCTGGAAGGTCCAATAGGGCATCTCGAAGATGCCGGCCGCGAGCGGCACCGAGGCGCGCAGGGGTCCGAAGAAGCGCCCGATGAAGATGCTGGGGACGCCCCAGCTGCGCACGAAAGCCTCGCCTCTGGGGAGCAGTCCCGGATAGCGCGAGAGCGGCCACATCTCGGCGACCTTCTCCTTGTAGCGATAGCCGAACCAGTAGGAGACCCAGTCACCCAGCGCCGCGCCGAGGGCGCCGGCAATCCAGACCGGAAAAAAGTTGATGCCGCTGACCCCGATCAGCGCACCGATTGCCACCAGCGCGCCCCAGGCCGGGACCAGCAGCGAGATGAAGGCGAGCGACTCTCCGAAGGCCAGCACGAACACGATTGGCGCTGCCCAAGCCTGGTGAACGCGCACGAAGTCAGTGAGGGCGTGCGCAAACTGCTCCATCCAAAATAGCCTTCCCGCCCCGTCTCAAGGTGCTGCTCGATGAAAAGGACTGGTAAGCCAAGGACTTGTGTGACATCAAGTCACAAAACCCAGACATCACCAAGCCGGCACGTCAAATTGCCGGGAAATGGCGAGGCTGCGGCGTAAAATCGCCCGGATTCGCTCCCAACCCACAGCGCCCAGTCCGCCCTACGGTAACCTTTCCAAGTCAGAAGTGGCATAGTCGGCTTAACCGATTCGCCGCTTCTGCGGCCCTCAAAACCCATCAAGATATATGTCCAAGCAGTTGAAGCCAAAAGCAAAAGACGATTTCTTCGGCGGTGACGAGCCGAAGCCCCGCACAGCCGTCAAGGCGGCGCCGCGCAGTGGGGGGGAAGCCGATTACACGGCAGCCGACATCGAGGTGCTCGAGGGGCTGGAACCGGTGCGGCGCCGGCCCGGCATGTATATCGGCGGCACCGACGAGAAGGCGCTGCATCATCTGTTCGCCGAAGTCATCGACAACTCGATGGACGAGGCGTTGGCCGGGCATGCGACCTTCATCGGAGTCGAGCTGAGTGCGGACGGTTTCCTGACCGTCACCGACAACGGCCGCGGCATCCCGATCGATCCGCATCCGAAATTCCCGAAGAAGTCGGCGCTCGAAGTCATCATGTGCACGCTGCATTCGGGCGGCAAGTTCGACAGCAAGGTCTATGAGACCTCGGGCGGTCTGCATGGCGTCGGCATCTCCGTGGTGAACGCCCTCTCCTCGCGTCTCGAAGTCGAGGTCGCGCGCAGCCAGAAGCTCTACCGCATGACCTTCGAGCGCGGCCATCCCAAGGGCAAGCTCGAGGACCTCGGCAAGGTCAACAACCGCCGCGGCACGCGCGTGCGCTTCAAGCCCGACACCGACATCTTCGGGCAGAAGGCCGCGTTCAAGCCGCAGCGCCTGTTCAAGATGACGCGCTCGAAGGCCTACCTGTTCGGCGGCGTCGAAATCCGCTGGAACTGCGCGCCCGAGCTGCTCAAAGGCGTAGAGGACGTGCCGGCGGAAGCGACGTTCCACTTCCCGGGCGGCCTCAAGGACTATCTCGCTGCCGCGATCCACGCCGACACGCTGGTGCATCCGGACATCTTCTCCGGCAAGTCGGGACGCAACGGCGCGCACGGCGCCTGCGAATGGGCGGTGGCCTGGACCGCGGATGCCGACGGCTTCCTTTCCTCCTACACCAACACCGTGCCGACGCCCGACGGCGGCACCCACGAATCCGGCCTGCGCAGCGCGCTGCTGCGCGGCTTGAAGGATCACGCCGAGCGCGTCGGCCAGGGCAAGCGCGCCGCCTCCGTCACCTCGGAAGACGTGATGGTGGGCGCCGCCGTGATGCTTTCGGTGTTCGTGCGCGAGCCCGAATTCCAGGGCCAGACCAAGGATCGCCTCGCCACCGCCGAAGCGCAACGCATCGTCGAGCAGGCGATGAAGGACCCGTTCGACCATTGGCTGTCGGGCAATCCGAACATGGCCAACCGGCTGCTCGACTTCGTCATCGACCGCGCCGAGGAGCGGCTGCGGCGGCGGCAGGAGAAGGAGACCGCACGCAAGACGGCCGGCAAGAAGCTGCGCCTGCCCGGCAAGCTCGCCGACTGCACCGATGCCGGCACCGAGGGCTCGGAGCTGTTCATCGTCGAGGGCGACTCGGCCGGCGGCAGCGCCAAGCAGGCGCGCGACCGCAAGACCCAGGCCGTGCTGCCGCTGCGCGGCAAGATCCTCAACGTCGCCTCCGCCGGCAAGGACAAGCTGACGGCGAATGCGCAGCTCTCCGACCTCGTGCAGGCGATCGGCTGCGGCACGCTCGCGCAATATCGCGAGGAGGATCTGCGCTATCAGCGCATCATCATCATGACCGACGCCGACGTCGACGGCGCCCACATCGCCTCGCTCCTGATCACCTTCTTCTATCGCCAGATGCCGCGGCTGATCGACGAAGGCCATCTCTTCCTCGCGGTGCCGCCGCTCTACAAGCTGACCCACGGCTCCAAGTCGGTCTACGCCCGCGACGACGCGCACAAGGAGGCGCTGCTCAAGAGCGCGTTCAACGCCAACGCCAAGGTCGAGGTGAACCGCTTCAAAGGGCTCGGCGAGATGATGCCGGCGCAGCTCAAGGAGACCACCATGGACCCGGCCAGGCGGACGCTGCTCAAGGTGGTGCTGCTGGCCGACGACCGCGACACCACGGCGGATTCGGTCGAGCGGCTGATGGGCACCAAGGCCGAGGCGCGCTTTGCCTTCATCTCGGACAAGGCCGAGTTTGCCAGCGACGAGCTGCTGGACGTTTGAGGCGGCAACCAAACCGGCTGCACGCCAACACAGCCCCGGCCCAAAGCCGGGGCTGTGTCTTTGGGGCAGCGGCCGCCGTTTCGGACCAGTTTGCCTTGTGTGCTGCCGGGATCTTCGTTGCTTTCCGGATTCGTCTCGCGGCGACTCGGCCAGCGACTCAGCGGATGCTGCGGCCGGGAGCAGGATTGCCTCCGTCCCGGACAAAACCGAATTTGCTAACGAAACCTTACTCAAAATCGAGTCGCCAGAATTCGGTCAAGGCCTTGAAACATAACAATTTTTCTAGATCTTGGCGAGGCCGGCGCAAAATACCCGCGCACCGGCGTTTTCCGGCGACTGTGCCTGTCCGGCAACAGCATTTCGGCAAGAACCGTCTATAGTCCGGTCATCAGATGACACGGACTTCAGTGCGCTCGCGCCGACAAGGTTTGGGGATTTAAAATGAAGAAGACATTGCTCGCTCTGACCGCGGTTGCGGCGATGACCGGCTCGGCCTCGGCTGCCGACTTGGGCGCCCGTCCCTACGCGAAGGCCCCGATGCCGGCGCCCGTCGCCAACTGGACCGGCTTCTACGTCTTCGGCGGCGGCGGCGGCGGCCTCTCCAATGCTGACCAGCAGATTGTCGACACCGCCACGGGTACCCCGCTGACCATCACCCAGCGTCAGGGCGGTTCCGGTTGGTTTGGTACGGTCGGCGCTGGTTACGACTGGCAGTTCAGCGGCACCTGGGTCGCCGGTGTGTTTGGCGACGCTCAGTTCGGCAGCATCCGCTCCACCATCCAGGATCCGATCTTCGACATCACTGGTAACCAGAAGCTGGAGACCTCTTGGGCCGCGGGCGTGCGCCTCGGCTGGCTGGTCGCTCCGAACGTTCTCTCCTACGTCAACGGCGGTTACTCCGGCGCTCACTTCGGCCGCACCAACTTCACGACGCTCGGCGGTACCCCGGCCGGTGTTCACCTCAATGGCTACGATCGTCACGGCTGGTTCATCGGCGGCGGCGTCGAGAACAGCCTGAACATCTTCGGCATCACCTCGCCCGGCTGGTTCATGAAGACCGAGTACCGTTCGGCCTTCTACAATGCCAAGACTGAGGCTATCCGCACCGATATCGGCGACCTCCCGACCATCAACAGCGTCCGCGCCAACAGCTGGAACCAGACGATCTCGACCTCGCTGGTCTACCGCTTCAACTGGACCGGTCCGGTCGTCGCGAAGTACTGATCTGATCTCACGATCAAGCGTCAAAGCCCCGGCATCGCCGGGGCTTTTTCGTTTGGGCCTAGCTAGCGTCCTTGCGGCCACGGCCCATTGTGTCCGTACCAGAGCTACGGCTAGTCTGTCGGCAAGTTTTCGTGGCTGCGGCAGTCGTTGATGCCGTGGAGCGCGACAGAAGCGGACCGATGGGAGGAAGGCATGCGCAGATTTCTGCTGGTGGCAGGCCTGTTTGCAACCGCTCTCGGGCTGCTCTGGATCGGACAGGGCACGGGCACGGTTCCGTGGCCGCGATCGAGCTTCATGGTCAACCAGCTGCACTGGGCCGGCTATGGCGCAGCCATGGCCGGGTTCGGGCTGGTGCTGATCTGGCAGAGCAACCAATAGAAGAAACCAGGGAATCCAAGCATGACATCCAGCCGGTTCGATCTCCGCGGCAAGGTCGCGATCGTCACGGGAGGCAATGGCGGCATCGGGCTCGGCATGGCGCGCGGCCTCGCCGATGCCGGCGCCGACATCGCCGTGGTCGGACGCAACGAGAGCAAGTCCGCCGCCGCCGTGGCCGATCTCAGACAGCGCGGCGTGAAGGCGATCGCCGTCGCCACCGACGTGACCGACAAGGCGGCGGTCGCAGCCATGATCGACCGTGTCGTCAAGGAGCTCGGCCGCATCGACATCCTCGTCAACAATGCCGGCATGAGCATCCGCAAGCCGCCGCACGAGCTCGAGCTCGACGAGTGGAACAAGGTGATCGACACCAACCTCACCAGCGCCTTCGTGTGCTCGAAGCTGGCCTATCCGGCGCTGAAGGCATCCGGCAACGGCAAGGTGATCAACATCGGCTCGATGATGTCGATCTTCGGCGCAAGCTTCGCGACCGCCTATGCGGCCAGCAAGGGCGGCATCGTGCAGTATACGCGCGCCTGCGCCAATGCCTGGGCGCCGGACAACATCCAGGTCAACGCCATCCTGCCGGGCTGGATCGACACCGATCTCACCCGCGGCGCGCGACAGCAGGTCTCGGGGCTGCACGAGCGCGTGCTGGCGCGCACGCCTGCGGGGCGCTGGGGCGACATCGACGACTTCGCCGGCATCGCCGTGTTCCTGGCGTCGCCCGCGTCGAATTTCGTCACGGGTACGGCGATCCCGGTCGACGGCGGATTCTCGGTGATGGCCTGAAGCCGGCCTGCCCGCCATCCAAACGCAAAAAAGAAGCCCCGGACGACGCCGGGGCTTTTGATTGAGACAGTGCTTTTCTTGATCGTTGGTCGCGTTGCGTCGACGTGCTCAGTAGCGGGCGATGGTGGGTGCGTCGAACTTGTAGCTCGCGCGCACCACGGCCCATTGGATGTCGCGCGGCTTGGCATCGAAGGTGTAGTTTCCGGAGGTGCCGCCGAGCTGATAGGTCTGGCTGGTGAAGGCCGCGTAATTGTATTCGAGGCCGACGATCCAGTTGCGGGTGACGCCGTACTCCCAGCCGGCGCCGACGGTCCAGCCGTTGGCCCAATGGGTTTGTCCGCCCGAGCCCGTCGCCACACCGACAGTGTCGGTGACCGAGAGGCGGTTGTTCGCGCCGGCATAGCCGCCCTTGATGTAGAAGAGGTTGTTCTGCACGGCGAAGCCGGCGCGCCCGACCACGGTCGCGAGCACGTTGGTACGCCAGGAGAACACGTCATCCGCGGCGCCAAACACGGTGTTCGTGAACGAGCCCTTGTTGTCGAGACCCGAAATCGTGCCTTCCACGCCGAACACGTAATTGTTGGCCTGCCAATTGTAGCCGATCTGCGCGCCGCCCATGACGCCCGCGTTGCGCTGGCGATAGCCCTCTCCCGGCAGCAGATCGCCGAACGCCGCGCCGGTGCCGTTGTTGATGAACTGCTGGTTGGTCCATGCGCCACCGATGTGGCCGCCGACATAGAAGCCGGTCCAGTTGAACAGCGGCTCGACATAGGCGGGCGCCTTCGTGTAGCGCGCACCGAGATCGGCGGCGGAGGCCGCGCCGGTCGAAACCAGAGCCGTCGTGCAGGCAAAGGCGGCAATCAACTTATTACGCATGGTACACCCCGTGTCCTTGATGGACGCACGGTCACAGACGGCTCTTACTAAAATTGAAATCAACACGGTTAACGTGGCGGTTGGGCCCGCATCGCGCCGTGAATCCGATGGCGATGTTGCAAGCGTGCAACGCATCGCGCGCGAATTCACGCCGCGTTATCCCTACCGAAGTCCTCCGCTAGGATTGCGGCGCGGCGCGCAAATGCACGTGCTCGGGCCGCACGCCGAGCGCAAGCAGGCGCGCTGGAATGCCCTGGAGCCATGGCAGCGCGGTGATGAGGCGCACGACCAGCGGCACCTTCAGCGGCCGGTCGCCGCCCTGCAAGGCGCCACTGATGATGTTGTTCTGCACGACCACCTGCATAGCTTGCGTCATCTTCACCGGGAACGCGCGACGGCGCCTGATGGCATCGAGCTCGTGCTCGGACGGGCAGCCATGCTGCAGCTTGTCCGCCAGGAGGTTCGCGGTCGCAACCGCATCCTGCACGGCGAGATTGACGCCGACGCCGCCGATTGGCGACATCGCATGTGCGGCATCGCCGATGCACAACAGGCCCGGCTGCGTCCAGCGTGTCAGACGGTTGATCGCGACGGTGAGCAGCTTGACGTCGTCGAAGCTCTTCACCTCGGCGATGCCGGAGCGGAGGATCGGCGCCATGCGCACGACGTCGTCGAGCAGCGCCGAAAGTCCCCTCGCCTTCACCGCATCGTACTGTCCCTTGGCGATGACATAAGCGCACTGCCAATAATCGCCGCGGTCGAAGGTGATCATCATCTTGCCGGGCTCGACCCGCGCGAACACGTTCTCGGTCTCTTCGGGTGTGCGGCCGGCGCGAAACCACAGCACGTCCATCGGCGCGCCGATCTCCTCGACGCTAAGGCCGGCGCGCTCGCGCACCGTCGAATGCCGGCCGTCGCAGGCGATGGTGAGATCGGCCTCGATGTCGATGATGCCCTCAGGCGTCTTCGCCCGCACGCCGGCGATCGTCTCGCCGCGGCGGATCAGATCGATCGCCTCCGTGCTCATCATCACCTCGAGCGAGGCAAAGCGCCTGCCCGCCTCGCGCAGAAAATTCAAGAAGTCCCATTGCGGCATGAAGGCGATGAAGGGGTATTTGGTATGGAGCCGGCTGAGATCGGCAATGCGCACAGGCGTGCCGCCGAACAGGCCGTCCATCTTTTGCAGGCGCTGGTGCGGCAGCTTCAGGAAGCCGTCGATCAGGCCGAGCTCATCCATCACTTCAAGCGTCGACGGATGCACGGTATCGCCGCGGAAGTCGCGGAAGAAATCCGCATGCTTCTCCAGCACCACGACGTCGATGCCGGCGCGTCCCAGAAGGTAGCCGAGCATCATGCCGGCAGGTCCCCCGCCGACGATGCAGCAGCGGACTTTCATGGTCCTGTCAGATTGTGGGTTGGGTGTCACTGCAGACGCGAACCGCGAGGTGAGTATCGATGAAGAGATGTCCGCCGATACTAGCGCGATTCAGGTCAAAGAGAGTCCTAATTATGCAGGGCGCAGTTGGATCAATGCCGGTTGGGAGCAGCAGACCGGCGCCAAATGAAAGGCCCGCTTCGTGCGGGCCTTCCGTGACGGTCGCGTTCGACTATTTCTGATCCTCGCTGCTGGTCCCGGACCCCGGACTGCCGATCGGCACCCCATTCGGAGCACGCCCGGCACCCATGTTTCGCTCGGCCTGAGCTGCCGTTGGCGACTTGCCGGCGGCAGTCGGCGCTTGAACATTGGGATTGGTCGGGCTGTTATTGGTGTTGATGTTGGCGCCTGTGGTGGTGCCCTGCGTTCCCATGCCGGAGGGAGCCGACGGCCCGGAATTGGCACTGCTGGGTGACGTTCCAATTCCCGCGCCCGATGAGGCCGCAGATCCGCCGCTGGTTCCGCCGGTCCCCGTGCCTGCCGCGGCACCCGCACCTGCGCCACCGCCGCCTGCGCCACCACCACCGCCTCCGCCACCACCGCCTCCTTGAGCAAGGGCGGCCGTCGAAAGCGCAGCACAAGCGATCGTGACGAGGATGGATTTACGGATCATGGATCGTCTCCCTGGTTTGGCAGACAATCCAGCCCGGCAGGAGTTGTTCCTTCCGCGGGGGAAGCGAGCTTCGCGTCTCAGGACTTTGGCGACTTGCGGTCCCACGGCCGCTTGCCATCGGCGTCGCGATCCCATGGTCGCGTGGCCGGAGCCCCCTTCTCATCCTCGGCAGCCTTCGCGCGGTCCGCCTGGACGCGTTCGCGATCGGTGAGAGGTGGGGCTGTGGGAACTGGATTCGTTTGAGCCAGAACCGGAAGCGTCGTCAGGAGCGCGACAATAAGGAATTTTGTCATTCCCGGCTCTAGCACTTTCACCTTGGCTTGTCCGATTTAAGTTCGGCCGCTGCGCAAGATCATCCCGTCACAATCGAACAGCGCGTCAATTATTACTCCGGTTCGCGCTCCTGAAGCTCTTGATCTCCGACACGCTGCCGTCGCGATAGGTCAGCTCCACCGAGATGGATTTCGTGCTTGGCGCGAGCTTCATGTAGAGCGGCATGCCGGCGCTGACCGCGCTGGGGTCGCGCATGTCGCAGGGCGGCATCTTCAGCACCTGGTTGGGCACGGCGCTGTCGACGCCGATGCGCACCTCGCGGATGGCGCAGCGGTAGGAGACGAGATGCGTGTAGTAGACGAGCAGCCCGTTGAACTCGCGGAACGACAGCCAGCTCGTCGAGGTCATGTCGAGGATCTTGCGCTGGTCGCGGATCAGCGCGGCCTCGGGATCGAACCTGATCGGGAACGGGCCCTGCATGTCGCCGGACTGATCGACATAACGGACCTCGATCGTGCCAGCCTGCGCATCCGGCGGCAGCTCGATCGACGGGTTCGGCATCCGCTTGCGGGTGCGCGGATCGAGCGTGTCGATGAACCCGGTCTCGCGGAAATCGCCCGTGCCGGCAATGCGCCAGGAAATGCCGAGCGTCGGATCAGCGAAAGAGAAGGTCACGCTCCAGCCGCCATTGTGACGCGAGAAGCTCGCGATCGGCGCGTTGAGGGTCTCCTCCTTGGGCATCTGCGGCACCGACACCGGCGGTAGCGCCGCGAGCTTCGTGGGCGGCGGATCGTCCGAACGCGCGGCGGTGTCCTTGGCGAGGCCGCTGAGGAAGACATCGTCGACCATCTGGTCGAAATAGACCGGCACCTGCCTGTGCTTCACGCTGTCGGCGAGCTCGCTGACGGCTCGGCGGGTACGCTGCGCCACCTGCACCAGATTCTCGCCGGGCTTGAGCAGCTCCTTGGCGAAGGTGCGCGTAAACACTGAGTTTGGATTGGCGTCGTCATTGGAGAGCCGATCGAGCGCGGTCTGGCGGGGACCCGCGGAGAACACCGAGAACACGCCCTCCGGCAACTGGGTCATCGGCGCGAGCCCGCCGGCGCCGGCAACCGCGCGGGTGCCCTTGCGCTCGAACGGATTGTTGCGGCAGGCGTCGAACACCAGGATCGAGGTCCGCGCCTTCTTGTTCTGCAGCCGCTCGACGATGCGGTCGGCCAGGATCGAGGCGTCGCGCACCAGCTCCTCCTGCCCTTCCGTCGCAGCCGGCACGTCGGTCGGCAGCAGATAGTTCTGGCCCGCGATCTCGAAGCCGTGGCCGGCATAGAAGAAGAAGGCGGTGTCGCCGGGCTCGATGGCCTTGTCGAAGGCGAGCAGCGTCTCGGAGAATTGCTGCCGGCTCTGGTTTTCGGCGACCATCACCGAGAAGCCGAGCTGCTTCAGCGTGTCGCCCATGGTGCGAGCGTCGTTGACCGCCTTGAGCAGCTTCGGCACGTTCTTGTAGTCGTTGTTGCCGACGACGAGCGCGACACGCTTAGCGGCCCAGGCGGGCCCCGCGAAACCGCTCAGGCCCACCGCGAGGCCAAGGGCCGCCAGAATTCTGAAAAGCCGACGCGTCATCGCAAAATTTCCCGTTGCAGAACCGGCCCTGCCACCGATCTTCGAACGGCAGTTCATGGGACCCCCCCTGCCGCTGTGTGATAGTCGGCCCAGACCTGACGACGGTTCAAGGACCCCGGGGGCTCCGATTGTACGATCCGACTATGGCCGATTCCGCTGGAATCTGTTTCCTTTTGGACAATTTCGCCGGAAGCGAGGGGCTGCCGTGTTGCACTGGTGTACGGACGAGGTCGACCCGAAGGATCGCTTCGACTATTGGCGCGAGGTGCGTGCCAAGGGGTTGTTCGGTGTCACCGCCGAGCTCGCGCGCGAGCGGCGCGCGGACTTCTTCGGCGAATTCTCGCTGCGTAAGCTGGGCGGCGCCGGCCTCGTCGAGCTGAAGGCCTCGCCCTACGCGGTCGAGCGCAGCGCGTCGGACATCGCCTATGCCCCGGGTGAGGCGATCTGCGTCTACCAACAGCTCGGCAGCGGCGGCTGGTTCGGCGGCATGCGCGCAAGCGACTTTGCCATTGCCAATGGCAGCTTCGCCACCAGCCATACCGACCTGCCGTACCGCACCGCCCCGCTGGGCACCGGGGGCTTCCACCTGCGGATCCTCAAGATCCCCGTGAGCCACATCCCGGTGCAGGACAAGCGCATGCGCGATCTAGCGCCCCGGACCTTCAACGATCCGGCCCTGGCGCCCCTGCTCGCGGCCTGCTTTGCCGATCTCAACGAAATCGCCGCGGACGATACGGCCTCTGCCGTCCAGTCGTCCTTGGTTCAGGCTTTGGCCCATCTGGCGCTGATCGAGCGCGGCGTCGTGCGGCCCGGCAGCCGGCGGGGGCAGCAGGCACTGCGGACCGCCCGCCTCTCGCAGTCCCAGCGGCTGATCGCGCGCCACCTTCAGGACCCCAATCTTGCGCCGGCCATGGTGGCCGACCTGCTCGGCGTCTCCGTTCGTCACCTGCACATGCTGTTCGAGATGGCAGAGAAGAGCTTTTCCCAGACGGTGACCGACGAGCGCCTGAAACAGAGCCGCCGCCTGCTGCGCGAGGCGCCGGAACGGCTGATCGCCGACATCGCGTCGTCGTGCGGCTTCGAGAGCCTGGCGACCTATTACCGGGTGTTCAACGCCGCCTATGGCATGGCCCCAGGTGATTTCCGGGCCAAGGGCACGGACGGCCGTTAGCTGCTGTCTTGGTTGCGGCCAGACGGAGGGGGGCTCGGGGGAAAACCCCAGCCGCGCCCGTGATTTGGGCAAAAACCTCAGGCTTTTTAGGCTCTTCCCGCGCCCGCTCCATTGACTTTGGCCAATTCCCGCCTATGTTCCGGGTCGACGCGGCTCAGATCGAAGAGCGATTCCTGAGCCTTGCGCTTTGTCCGCGTGAGTCAGCACCCCCAGCTTCTTCGAGAGCGCGCCGTTTCGGGGTGGAACGCGACAGCCTTATTACCCTCGATTCCGAACGGCGGTTTCGACCAGAGGCTCAATGTCCTTTTCAGATCTCGGACTGTCCGAAAAAGTCCTCGCCGCAGTGGCGGCCACCGGTTACACCACCCCCACCCCGATTCAGGAACAGGCGATCCCCCACGTCCTCGCACGCAAGGACGTGCTCGGCATCGCCCAGACCGGCACCGGCAAGACCGCGGCCTTCGTGCTGCCGATGCTCACCATCCTCGAAAAGGGCCGCGCCCGGGCGCGCATGCCGCGCACGCTGATCCTCGAGCCAACCCGCGAGCTCGCGGCCCAGGTGAAGGAAAACTTCGATCGCTACGGCGCCGGCCAGAAGCTCAACGTCGCCCTCCTGATCGGCGGCGTCTCCTTCGGCGACCAGGATGCCAAGCTGATGCGCGGCGTCGACGTGCTGATCGCCACCCCCGGCCGGCTGCTCGACCATACCGAGCGCGGCGGCCTGTTGCTCACCGGCGTCGAACTGCTCGTCATCGACGAAGCCGACCGCATGCTGGACATGGGCTTCATCCCCGACATCGAGCGCATCTGCAAGCTCGTTCCCTTCAC
This sequence comes from Bradyrhizobium sp. NBAIM08, assembly GCF_020193935.1. Lineage (NCBI taxonomy): Bacteria > Pseudomonadati > Pseudomonadota > Alphaproteobacteria > Hyphomicrobiales > Nitrobacteraceae > Bradyrhizobium > Bradyrhizobium sp. NBAIM08. The sequence continues at coordinate 309,203 of NZ_JADYVR010000002.1, forward strand.
GCGGCAGACCCTGTTCTTCACCGCGACCATGCCGCCGGAAATCCGGCGCATCACCGAAGCCTTCCTGCACAATCCGCAGAAGGTCGAGGTCTCCAAGCCCGCCACGACCGCCGTCACCGTTACGCAAGCCCAGGTGCCCGCCGGCCGCGAGGCGCACGAGAAGCGCGAATTGCTCCGCCGTTTGCTACGCGAGGCCAAGGACCTCAAGAACGCGATCATCTTCTGCAATCGCAAGCGCGAGGTCGCGATCGTTCACAAATCGCTGCAGAAGCACGGCTTCAGCGTCGGTGCCCTGCATGGCGACATGGACCAGCCGGCCCGCATGGCCGCGCTCGACCAGTTCCGCAAGGGTGAACTGCCCCTCCTCGTCGCCTCCGACGTCGCCGCCCGCGGCCTCGACATTCCCGAGGTCAGCCACGTCTTCAATTTCGACGTTCCCCACCACGCCGACGATTACGTCCACCGCATCGGCCGCACCGGCCGCGCCGGCCGAACCGGCACCGCGATCTCGATCGTGACACCGCTCGACCAGAAGTCGATGGCGGCGATCGAGAAGCTGATCGGCCAGAGCATTCCGCGCGCCGAAGGCGACTATGACGTCCACGCCGAAGCGGGCGAACAAGGCGAGCGTCCGCGCGAGCAGCGCGGCCGCGAGCGTTCACGCGGCGGACGCGGCAAGCCGCAGCGCGGCGAGCGGCGCGGTCATGACCGCGAGCGCAGCCACGAGCCGCGCGAGGCGCGTGGCGAGGCACGGGCGGCTCCCGAGGCGAGGCCGGCACGCGAGGCACGGCCTCCGCGCGAAGCCAGGCAATCATCCGAGCCGCGCAATGGTGTGCGCCCGCAAGCGAATTCGTCGCATGTGCCCTCGATCGGCCGTCCCGAGCCGCGCCGCCAGCGCGAGATCGACAGCGAGCCGGGCGATCACTCGCATCTGCCGGCGTTTCTTCTGCGGCCGGTGCGCTCCCCCGCCGGCGCCTGAAGCGCGCTGGCGCGCCAGATTTCGGTTGAAGATCCTTGATCTGCAATTTTTTGGATGCCCCCGTGAACGTATATTTACGGGGCGTTCACGATCGTCCGTTAGCCTACGAACATAATTTAAGGATTGCTGCGGTCGATGGCGCGTCGGCCGCCGTGGGGATGTTCAGTGATCAAGGTACTCGACGAACACGAACGCACGCTGGCGTTCGCCGAGGTGGCGCTCGGTCAAATCCGATCGCTTCGACAGACCGCCATCCCCCGCAATTACGAGATCTGGTACGTCTACGCCACCGGCTACAACGCACCGCTCAACAAGATCATCAATGAGACGCTGGCGCGCAGCGGCAAGCTGACCGAGGCCGATCTCGAGCAGATCTACGAAACCTATCTCTCCCACATCAAGACCACCGACCGCATCGATAAGGTCGGCGCGCGCGTCGTCGGCGAGATCGACGACGTGGTGAAGGTGTTGGGCGAGGCGCTCGGCATGACCGGGGCCTACGATACCAGCCTGTCGGATGCGACCGAGAAACTGTCGTCGGCCGAGAGCCGCGACCAGGTCAAGGCGATCGTCGAGGCGCTGCTGCGCTCGACCGGCGAGATGCGCGAGACCAACAAGGCGCTGGAAGACCGGCTGACGCTGTCGAAGAACGAGATCAGCAATCTCCAGCAGAGTCTGGAGGCGATCCGCGCCGAAAGCCTGACCGATCCGCTCACGGGCCTGGGAAATCGCAAATATTTCGACCGCATGATCGGCATGGCGGTGCAGAGCGCGCTGGCCTCGGGCGAGCCGCTGTCGCTGCTGCTGTTCGACATCGATCACTTCAAGTCGTTCAACGATTCCTACGGCCACCTCACCGGCGACCAGGTGCTGCGGCTCGTCGGCCTTTCGCTGAAGCAGACCATCAAGGGCCAGGACATCACGGCGCGCTACGGCGGCGAGGAATTCGCGGTCGTTCTCCCCAACACCGCGCTGCGCCAGGCGCTGACGGTGGCCGATCACATTCGCCGCGCCGTGATGGCGAAGGAATTGAAGAAGAAATCCACCGGCGAGCTCCTCGGCCGCGTCACCATCTCCGTCGGCGTTTCCATGCTCAGGGAGGGCGACGACACCGACGCGCTGATCGAGCGCGCCGACGCCTGCCTCTACGCCGCCAAGCGCAACGGCCGCAACCGGGTGATCTGCGAAGCCGATCCGGAATTCGCGATCGAGAGCCACAGCCGGGTGGCGTGACGTTCATCCTCGCATCTGTAGGGTGGGTTAGCGCAGCGTAACCCACCTCTTGTCTATCAAGATGTATGAAGTGGTGGGTTACGCTGCGCTAACCCACCCTACGCATCGCCTTCCCGGCAACCTTCTTCGCCACACCCTTCTTCGGCGCAACCTTCTTCTTCGCCGCCGTCTTCTTCGCCTTCGGTCGCTTCTTCACCTTGGCGCGCTGGGCGGCAGTGAGCGCCGCCCTCGCCCATTGCGCAAGCTCGGCGGAATCGTCGAACAGGCGCGCCGGCAGCTCCCAGTAGGAATTCACAACCACGGTCTTGGCGCGGGTCGAATACTGGAACGGCTTCGAGCCTTCGGCCTCGAAGTTGGGAATGGTCGTCTCGTCGGCGCGAAAAAACAGGCCGGCGCGCAGCGACAGCGCGAAATTGACGCCGTCGGCGGAGATGCCGTAGCCGGAGAACATTTTCCGGATGGTGACCGGGCCGAAATCGGCGAACAGGTCGATCAGGAATTCGCGATCCATCGGAGGCTTCCCTGCGCAAGCAAGTGAGCCTTCATAGCATTTCCGTCATTGCGAGCGAAGCGAAGCAATCCAGACTTCCGCCGCGGAGGCAGGTTGTATTGTTTTGTCGCCAGCGCAAAATTGCTCGCAATTTTGTCGCGGGCTCCTCGCAGTGACGCTGGAGAGTCTACCCGTCGATCTTTGCCGGCCGCAGCTCGACCGATTCGCCGCAGCCGCAGGCGGAGACCTGGTTGGGATTGTTGAAGACGAACTGGGCCTGCATCTTGTCGGCCTTGTAGTCCATCTCGGTGCCGAGCAGGAACAGCACGGCCTTGGGATCGACCAGGATCTTGACGCCTTTGTCCTCGACGACTTCGTCGGTCGGGCGGATGTCGTGGGCGTATTCGACCGTGTAGGACTGACCGGCGCAGCCGCCGTTCTTCACGCCGACGCGCAAGCCCACGATCTCCGAGTCCGCACGCTGGGTCAGCTCGGTGATGCGCTGGGCGGCGGCATCCGTCAGCCGCATCACCTGCGGGCGCGGGCGCCGCGGCTTCGGAGTGGATGCTGGTGTCGAGCCTGACGAAATCTGGGTCATGTTGTCTATGTGGTCCGTTGCGGAGCGAATTCAATGCGGCCCGAGGGCGTCACCACATGTTCAGCACGAGGCGGGCCTCGTCGCTCATGCGTTCCGGCGACCACGGCGGCTCCCAGACGACCTTGACGTCGACCACGCCGACGCCGGGCACGCTCGCGACCGCGTTCTCGACCATGGTCGGCAGCTCGCCGGCGGCCGGACAGTTCGGCGTCGTCAGCGTCATCTGCACGTCCACGGAACGGTCGTCCTTGATCTCGACCTTGTAGATCAGGCCGAGCTCGTAGATGTCGGCGGGGATTTCCGGGTCGAACACGGTCTTGAGCCCGGCGATGATCTCGCGGGTCAGCCGCTCGGTCTCCTCCGGCGGCAATGCCGAATGGGTCTCCATCGGATTGGCTTTGATTTCGGCCGTGTCACTCATGCAAACAAATCCCGCGCCTTCAGCAGCGCCTGTGCCAGATGATCGACTTCTTCCCGCGTATTATACATGCCGAACGAGGCCCGGCATGTCGCCGTCACGTTGAACCGCTCTAAAAGCGGCATGACGCAATGGGTGCCGGCGCGCACCGCGATGCCCTGGCGGTCGATCACGGTGGCGACATCGTGGGCGTGCGCGCCCTTGAGCTCGAAGGAGATCACGGGGCCCTTGCCCCGCGCCGTGCCGATCAGCCGCAGCGAGTTGATCTCGCGCAGGCGCTCCTGGGCGTAGGCGGTGAGGTCCGCCTCGTAGGCGGCGATGCGTTCCTTGCCGATCGAGTTGACGTAGTCGATGGCGGCGCCAAGGCCGACGGCCTCGACGATCGCCGGCGTGCCCGCCTCGAACTTGTGCGGGGGATCGCCGTAGGTGACGACGTCGCGCGAGACCTCGCGGATCATCTCGCCGCCGCCGTTGAAGGGGCGCATCGCGACGAGGTGGTCGTACTTGGCCCAGAGCACGCCGATGCCGGTCGGACCATAGACCTTGTGACCGGTGAAGACGTAGAAGTCGCAGCCGAGGTCCTGGACGTCGACCGGCAGATGCACGGCGCCCTGGCTGCCGTCGACCATTACCGGAATGCCGCGGGCGTGGGCGATCCTGACGACGTCCTTGACCGGCACGATGGTGCCGAGCGCGTTCGACATCTGCGTGATCGCGACCAGCTTGGTCTTCGGCGTCAGCAGCTTCTCGAACTCGTCGATGAGGAAATTACCCTCGTCGTCGACCGGCGCCCATTTGATCACCGCGCCCTGCCGTTCCCGCAGGAAGTGCCACGGCACGATGTTGGAATGGTGCTCCATGATCGAGATGACGATCTCGTCGCCTTCCCCGATATTGGGGGCGCCCCACGAAGACGCGACCAAGTTGATCGCCTCGGTCGCGTTGCGGGTGAAAATGACTTCCTCGGTGCGCGCCGCGTTGATGAACTGCGCCACCTTGGTGCGGCCGCCCTCATAGGCTTCGGTAGCGGCATTGGCGAGGTAGTGCAGGCCGCGATGCACATTGGCGTATTCGGACCTATAGGCCTGCGTCATGCGGTCGAGCACAGCGCTCGGCTTCTGTGCCGAGGCGGCGTTGTCGAGATAGACCAGCGGCTTGCCGTAGACCTGCATGGCGAGCGCCGGGAAATCCTGGCGCACGCGCGCAACGTCATAGGCGCCGTTCTTGACCGCCGGATGCGTGCTCATGACCGCCGCTCCAGCCAGCGCTCGGCGATGCCGATGACGTGCTCGCGCAAAGTATCATCGGCGATCTGCTCGATCGCCTCGCCGACGAAGGCCTGGATCAGCAGCGCCTGGGCCTGCTTCTCCGGCAGGCCACGGGCCTTCAGGTAGAACAGCAGACTGTCGTCGAGCGCGCCGGCGGTGGCGCCGTGGCCGCAGGAGACGTCGTCGGCAAAAATCTCGAGTTCGGGCTTGTTGTCGGCCTCGGCCTCGTCCGAGAGCAGCAGCGCGCGCGTCATCATCTTGCCGTCGGTCTTCTGCGCGTCGGGACGGACGATGATGCGGCCCTGGAACACCGAATGGGCGCGGTCGTCGATCACCGCACGGAAGATCTCGCGGCTGACGCAGTTCGGCACGGCATGGTCGACCACCAGCGTGGTGTCGCCGTGCTCGGTCTTCTTCAACAGGTTGACGCCGTTGACCGAGAGCTGGCTGCCCTCGCCCGCCAGCGTAATGAAGCCCTGCAAGCGGCTGACCGCAGCGCCGCTGGTCATGTTGAAGACGTTCAGCTTGGTGTTGGCGCCGACGGTAACGAACTGCGAGGTGATGTTCACCGCATCGGCGGCATCGTCCATCAGGCGGATATGCGCGACGTCGGCGTCGTCGCCGACCGAGATCATAACGGCGTCGTTGACCTGGTAGGCCGCAGCGCCGGCGGCGACGAAGCTCTCGATGATGGTGGCGCGGGCGCCCTTCCCGATCGCCACCTGCGAGCGGGTGAAAGCCGAGGCCGATGCGGCGGTCGCAACATGGATGATCTGGATCGGCGCAGAGAGCTGCGTTCCATCCGCGATCGACAGCACCACGCCGTCGGTCGCCAGCGCCGCGTTGACCGCGATCACGGCATCGGTGGACGCGGTCTTGAGGAGACCGGCATCCTTATCCAGCGTCTCGCGCAGAGTCTTGAAGCCGACCTCGGACGCAAGCGCCTTCACGTCTGAAAGCTCAGCCGCGAACACGCCGTCGACCAGCACCAGCTTGCGGGCGCCCGCGATGGCATGCGCCTTGACCGCGTCCGCGGCGCGCTTCAGCGCGGTCGCATCGGGCACGGCCGCCAGCGGCAGCACCTCGCCGACCAGCGCGCGCAGGTCGGTGTATTTCCATTCCTCGATCCGGCGGTGCGGCAGACCGAGACGCTCATAGGTCTCGAACGCCTCGCGGCGCGCCGCCATCACGTCAGGCGAACCCGGCAGGCGGCCTTCGGCGCTGGCGAAGAGATCGCTCACCGCGCGGCCGCTCCCGGTCTTTGCCACAGCAACGTTCATCTTAAAATTCCTTACGCGGCATCCTCGAACTGGGCGTAGCCGGAGGCTTCCAGCTCCAGCGCCAATTCCTTGCCGCCGCTCTTCACGACGCGGCCCCTGGACATCACGTGCACGACGTCGGGCACGATGTAGTTCAGCAGCCGCTGATAATGGGTGATGACGACCATCGCGCGCCCCGGCGAGCGCAGTGCGTTGACGCCGTCGGCCGCGATGCGCAGGGCGTCGATGTCGAGGCCGGAATCCATCTCGTCGAGGATGCACAGGCTGGGCTCGAACAGCGCCATCTGCAGCACCTCGTTGCGCTTCTTCTCGCCGCCGGAGAAGCCGACATTGACGCCGCGCTTGAGCATGTCCTGCGGGATGTTCAGCGACTTCGAGACTTCGCGGACCTTCTTGAGGAAGTCCGGCACCATCAGCTCGCTCTCGCCGCGCGCCTTGCGCTGCGCGTTCAGCGCCGTGCGCAGGAAATTCATGGTGGTGACGCCGGGGATCTCGACCGGATATTGGAACGCCAGGAACACGCCCTTGGCGGCACGCTCGTCGGGATCCATCTCCAGCAGGTCCTCGCCCCTGAACAGGATCTGGCCGTCGGTGACCTCGTAGCCGGGCTTGCCGGCGATGACATGGGAGAGCGTCGACTTGCCGGAGCCGTTCGGCCCCATGATCGCGTGCACCTCGCCCTCGTTCACGGTCAGCGTCAGCCCGTGGAGGATCTCACGCTCCTCGACACGAACCTTGAGGTCTTTCACTTCAAGCAAAGCCATAATGTTTTTCCATCTATCCCCTCATCCCAGGGAGCGCCGCAGGCGCGTCTCGAAGGATTGAGGCCACCAATCTTTCCGGTATCCATCCTTCGAGGCGGCCGCTTGCGCGGCCTCTTCAGGACGAGGTCCGAGCTAGCCGACCGACCCTTCGAGCGAGATCGAGATCAGCTTCTGCGCTTCCACCGCGAACTCCATCGGCAGCTGCTGCAGCACGTCCTTGACGAAGCCGTTGACGACGAGGCCGACCGCTTCTTCCTGGCTGAGCCCGCGCTGGATGCAGTAGAACAGCACGTCCTCGGAGATCTTCGAGGTCGTCGCCTCGTGCTCGAACGTCGCCGACGAGTTCTTGGCTTCGATGTACGGCACGGTGTGCGCGCCGCATTTGTCGCCGATCAGGAGCGAGTCGCAGGCGGTGAAGTTGCGCGCGCCGGTCGCTTTCCGGTGCGCGGTGACGAGGCCGCGATAGGTGTTCTGCGACTTGCCGGCGGCGATGCCCTTGGAGATGATCCGGCTCGACGTGTTCTTGCCGAGATGGATCATCTTGGTGCCGCTATCGACCTGCTGGAAGCCGTTCGAGATCGCGATCGAGTAGAACTCGCCGCGGGAATTGTCACCGCGCAGGATGCAGCTCGGGTATTTCCAGGTGATGGCGGAGCCGGTCTCGACCTGGGTCCAGGAGATCTTCGAGTTGGCGCCGCGGCAGTCGCCACGCTTGGTGACGAAATTGTAGATGCCGCCCTTGCCTTCCGAATTGCCGGGATACCAGTTCTGCACCGTCGAATATTTGATCTCGGCGTCGTCGAGGGCGACGAGCTCGACCACGGCGGCATGCAGCTGGTTCTCGTCGCGCTGCGGCGCGGTGCAGCCTTCGAGATAGGAAACGTAGGAGCCCTTGTCGGCGATGATCAGCGTACGCTCGAACTGGCCGGTGTTGCGCTCATTGATGCGGAAATAGGTCGACAGCTCCATCGGGCAGCGCACGCCCGGCGGCACGTAGACAAACGAGCCGTCGGAGAACACCGCCGAGTTCAGCGTCGCATAGAAATTGTCCGAGGTCGGAACCACCGAGCCCAGATATTTCTGCACCAGCTCGGGGTGCTCGCGGATGGCTTCCGAGATCGGCATGAAGATCACGCCGGCCTTCTTCAGCTCAGCCTTGAACGTGGTCGCAACCGAGACCGAATCGAAGACAGCATCGACCGCGATCTTGCGGCGGGCCGGATCTTCCTCGCCGGGCTTGGGCTCGACGCCTTCGAGCATGGCGACTTCCCGCAAGGGGATGCCGAGCTTCTCGTAGGTCTTCAGGATCTCCGGATCGATCTCATCCAGCGAGGAGACCGTCTTCTTCGGCTTCGGCGCCGCGTAGTAATAGAGGTCCTGGAAGTCGATCTTGGGATAGTCGACGCGGGCCCAGGTCGGCTCCTGCATGGTCAGCCAGCGCCGATAGGCTTCGAGCCGCCACTGGAGCATCCAGTCGGGTTCGTTCTTCTTCCGCGAGATGTATTTGACGATCTCTTCCGACAGCCCCTTGGGGGCCTTCTCGGATTCGATCAGGGTCTCAAACCCATAACGATACTGGTCGACGTCGATGCGCTTCACGCGCTCGACCGTCTCTTGTACGGCTGGCATTCCATCCTCCGCTCGCGGTTTCAAGGACCGCGGTGGATCAAACTCGAACGAGTATTACGATATTTCTCTGCGGAAAGCACGGGCTTAGAACCGTTCAAGCCGTGTTTCATCGCTCAACCCTTAAGTAGGGTATTACCAAGCTTTCGCCAAGCCTCTAACGCCCTATTGATGTCCGCCGGTTCCGTGGACCAGCCCAGACTGAGACGCACCGCTCCCTGGGCCACCACGGGATCATAGCCCATCGCCGACAGGACGTGAGACGGCTGGACCTTACCGGAGGAACAGGCGGAGCCGGAAGACACCGCGACGCCCTCCAGATCGAAGCCGATCACGGCGGTTTCGGCCTTGAGGCCTGGTGCGGTGAAAAGGACGGTATTCGGCAACCGTGCCACGTCTTTCGCAAAGACTGTCGTGCCGGGAACGTGGCGGACGCCATTTTCCAAGCGATCTCTGAGACTTGCCATACGCTTCACATCTTCCGGCAGAGCCTGAAGCGCAGCCTTCACCGCCGCGCCGAAGGCGGCGATCCCGGCAATGTTCTCGGTTCCGGCCCGGCGGCTGAACTCCTGTCCGCCGCCCCGCAGCACCGGCTCAAGGCCGCTTATCCCATCGGCCATCGCCAGGGCGCCGACCCCCTTGGGGCCGCCGATCTTGTGCGCAGAAAAGGTCGCAAGGTCGGCGCCTACTGAATTGATATCGAACGGTATTTTGCCAAGCGCCTGGATCGCGTCGACATGCAGCAGGCCGCCGGCCTCGTGGACGATGGTTGCAGCCTCCGTGACGGGCTGAAGAGCGCCGGTCTCGTTGTTGGCGGCCATGATCGAGACCAGGGCTGGCGGGCCGCCCTTCAGCAGCGCCTTCAAATGATCGAGGTCGACCACGCCGGAGCGCGTGACCTGGATCAGCCCGATCTTGTCCGCCGGGAACCGGCCGCCGGCCAGCACCGAGGCGTGCTCGACCGCCGAGACCAACAGCCGCTCGACAGGTGCGCCGGAGGGGCCCCGCAAACCCGGCGAGAGCGCCAGCGCATTGGCCTCGGTTCCAGCGGAGGTGAAGACGACGTTGCGCGGCTGCGCCCCCACCGCGGCCGCAAGTGTCGCGCGCGCCTCTTCGACCAGCCGCCGCGCCTCCCGCCCCTCGGCATGGACCGAGGATGGATTACCGACCAGGTCGAAGGCCGCGACCATCGCCACCCGCGCCTCGGGGCGCAGCGGCGTGGTCGCATTCCAATCGAGATAGACACGGTTCGGCATCTGGCCCTCTTAGCACCTTTTGTCGTCCGGCCAATCGGAGGGCGTGCGCTCGTCAGGCCGGCTGCTGCTCCGTCCTCGCAACACTTGGCGGCACCGCGCGCAACCCGAACAGCGGCCGCAGCCAGGCAACGCGCCGGACGATCTCATAGGTCGCCACACATGTGAGCGCAGTCCCGACGATGACAATGGACGCTTCGATTCCAGCCGACAGCCCGCTGTCGTGCAATTGATGCGCAATCACGATGATCGCGGTCTGATGCACGATGTAGTACGGGAAGATCGCGTCGGTGAGATAGCGCCGCGCCGGGCTGTCGGCTGTGAAGGTGCGCCGCGCAAAGCCCAGCACGACGGCGATCGCGAGCCATTGATAACAGCCATAGGCCGAGGCGGCGAACCACTTCAGCATGGGCGACGGCGCAAACAGGCCGGCGCGTACCAGGATGAAGCCAGCGAAGCAGGCGGCGGCCGCCAGTAGGGCCGCCCAGCGCAGGCGTTCGAGTTCGCGCCAGATCCCCTCTTGCTTGGCGAGCAGGAAGCCGATCAGGAAGGCCGTGGCGTGGTCCGCGTGGTTGTACCAGTCGCCAAACAGCGCGTGTGTCGACGGGAAAGCCGGGAACAGCACCAGGCGCCAGGCCGCATACAGCAGGCAGGGCGCGATCAGGAGCCATGGGCCGGTAAGCGCACGAGCCAGCTTTCGGCCAAGCCAGTCAGCGCCGGCCGGCCATAACGCGAGCACGCCGATCAACGCCATGGTGTAGACCCACAGATAGACCACGAACCAGAGGTGGTTCCAGGTCGGCAACACGATGCACGGCTTCGGACAGAATTGCGCGCCGAAGGCGAAGTAGTGCCTGGCGTAGAAATCGAAGAAGCCGGCGGGATAGCCGAGGCTTTCGACGATCTGGAGATAGGCCTGCGGCGGCACGATCACGAGCATGCCGAAAATGAGCGGGATCAGGAGCCGCGCCGATCGCGCACCGGCAAGCGAGGCGAGGCTGGACTTGCCGAGCATGAAGCGGGTGGCAACCCCAGACACCAGGAACAGAAGCGACAGCCGCCATGGGTTGAGGAAGAGCATCACCGGTTCCAGCCACGTCAGCCGGTGCGTGCTCTTGATGTGAAATCCCCAGGACACGTAGAGCATGCCGACGTGGTAGAAGATGAGCAGCGCGAAGGCTAAAATCCGCACCCAGTCCAGGTCGATACGCCTTTCAGAGCTTTGGGATTGCTGTGGTGTTGTCATGGTATTCTGCTCCTTGACGGGACGACAAACGCGGTTTCGGGGCCAGGACTGACGAAAATGGCTGACACCGAAAATGCTCCGCCTGCGGCGCGCGTCGAGCCGGTTTGGGATCAGAATCGGACACGAGGGGATGAGCCGCCGGCAGCTGGGACGAGTCGCGGCTATTTCGGGATCAGCAGCGGCGATCGGATGATGTTGGCAGCGATTGCGGCCGTCGCGCTCGTGATCGGAATCGTCAATGCGTTTTCGTTCGCCCAGGACGCGGCCTGGCGCGGCGACAGCTACGACATCGGCCGGCGGTTGTTCTGGGAGATGTCGAGCATCGCCGTCATCCTGCTGTTGCTGCCGATCCTGGTTTTGGCGGTCCGCCGCATGCGCCGGACAGCCGGCCTCGCCGCCCAGGCGGCCATCGGGGCGATCGCCCTGCTCGGCTTCTCCACCCTCCACATCACCGGCATGGTCTGGGTGCGGAAGCTCGCGCTCTGGCTCGCCGGCGGCGCCTATGATTTCCGTTTCTCGCTCGCGACGGTCCTGTATGAATTCCGCAAAGACGCCGTGGCCTTTGTTCTGATCGCCGCCACGATCTGGCTGCTCGAAAGCCGGCGTGAGCTGAAGAGCGCGGCAGTCGCATCGTCGGCGCCGCCCACCCCGAAGCAGCCATCGTCCCCCGATCTGATCTGGCTGCGCGACGGCACCAGCCGCATTCGCGTGGTGCCGCGCGATATCCTCTGGGTCGCGTCAGCCGGCAATTACATCGAATATAGCCTCGCCGACGGCACCCAGCACCTCATACGGGGCACGCTGGCAGCGGCGGAAAGCGAGCTGGCGCGCTTTTCCATCGTTCGCGTCCACCGGACCAAGCTCGCCAATCTCGACCGGGTGCGCGGCGTGGACCTCAAGCCATCAGGGGATTTCGAGCTCGCCTTCGACAACGGCCAGACGCTCGGCGGCAGCCGGCGCTACCGGCCGGCGGTCGCATCGCTGGGAAGCCGAACCGCGCCAGCGGGAATCGCCCCAGGCGCCCCCTAAACAATCGTGATTTCAATAAGTTGGATAGCACCCTTCGGCAGGACGGCCGGCTCTTGCCGTGCTTCGGTTGATTCAGGCAGGTCCAGGTCGCGGCAGGCAAGCCAGAGATGACAATGCAATGACTGGCTAAGCTCTTGAGCTGATTGAGAGATGTCGAAGAAGCTTGCTTTTTGACCCTGGCCTTGTGTTAGAAGCGCGCGTCAGTTCACCTGCGCGCCACTCGCGCATCATCCGAGGGCGCGCCTCACCACCCTTCATCCGTGCTCTCGTCGGTGGCAACGCTGCGAGGGCCCCAATCGGACGATTGCGCAGGGATCACCTTCAAGGGACTTAGATCAGAGATCATCGATGCCTGAAGTCATTTTCACCGGCCCCGCCGGCCGCCTCGAGGGCCGCTATCACCCGGCCAAGCAGAAGAACGCGCCGATCGCGATGATCCTGCATCCGCATCCGCAGTTCCACGGCACGATGAACCATCAGATCGTGTACCAGTGCTACTACGCCTTCGCTCATCGCGGCTTCTCGGTGCTGCGCTTCAACTTCCGCGGCGTCGGCCGCAGCCAAGGCGCGTTCGACCACGGCACCGGCGAATTGTCCGATGCGGCCGCCGCGCTCGATTGGGCGCAGACCATCAATCCCGAGGCGCGCGCCTGCTGGGTCGCCGGCTTCTCCTTCGGCGCCTGGATCGGCATGCAGCTCTTGATGCGCCGCCCCGAGGTCGAGGGCTTCATCTCGATCGCGCCGCCGGCCAACCTCTACGACTTCTCGTTCCTCGCGCCCTGCCCGTCCTCAGGCCTGATCGTGCATGGCGAGAAGGATGCGGTGGTGCCGCCCAAGGACGTCAACACGCTGGTCGAGAAGCTGAAGACCCAGAAAGGCATCGTGATCGATCAGCAGATCATCCCCGGCGCCAACCACTTCTTCGACTCCAAGCTCGAGCCGCTGATGGAAACCATCACGGCCTATCTCGACATGCGCCTCGCCAACGTGCGCTGAAAACTCTGTAGCCCGGATGGAGCGACGCGAAATCCGGGAGATTCTATCCGCGGAAGAAGACCCGGATTGCGCTTCGCTCCATCCGGGCTACGGGCTGAATTCGCGGCTCAAGCGAGCTTAAGCGCGACAATCCCCATCAAGACGAGCGCGATGCCGGCAAGCTTCATCGCGCTCAAGGTCTCGCCGAACAGCACCACGCCCATCAGGAACGTGCCGGCCGCGCCAATGCCGGTCCACACCGAATAGGCGACGCCGACTTCGAGCACCTTCAAGGCGCGCCCAAGCAGGAATACGAAGGCAGCGAGCAGCACGAGCGAGGCGATGCTCCAGCCGACGCGCGTGTAGCCTTCGGCATATTTCATGGTGATCGCCCAGCCGACGTCGAGCAGGCCCGCGATCACCAGCATGAGCCAGGCGACAGACGACGACATCGACGTGCGCTCAGGCCGCGAGCTTGAGCAGGTGCGCGTCGTGACGAACGAGGAAGGCGCGCAACAATTGCGGATAATCCGCCCCGACCGCGCTGCGCACGCTCGGGCGCTTTGCGAGCTCGGCGCGCCAGGCGCGCACCTTCGGCACGTCGTTGAAAATGCCGTGCGCGGTCAGTTCGTCGAACAGATCGAAGTAACGGAAGACAGGTGCGAACACCGCATCGACCAGACTGAACGCCTCGCCGGCGAAGTACGGGCCCGCGCCGAGCGCGGCCTCGACCCGCGCGAATTTTGCCGCGAGTGCCTGGCGCTTGCTCTCGAAGATCGCCGGATCGGTCGTGGTTTCCAAGCCCCAGAGGTCGCCGAGGATCGCCGAGCCGAACTCCATCCAGGCGCGGTGCTCGGCGCGCTTCAGCGCGTCGACCGGATGCAGCTTCGCGCCGCCTTGGGTTTCCTCGATGTATTCGCAAATCACGTTGCTCTCGAACAGCGCGACCTCGCCCTGCTCCGTCGTCACCACCAGCACCGGCACTTTGCCGAGCGGCGAGAGTTTTAGAAACCAGTCCGGCTTGTGGGCGAGGTCGATGTCGATCCGCTCGAACGGTACGCCCTTCTCCCTCAGCGCAATCACGGCGCGCTGCACGTAGGGACAAAGCTTGTGGCTGATCAGTTTCAGTGAAGCGGGCGTATTAAGCGACGATGTCATGGCAACGATCCCGACGGTTAGATGCAATTGCATCCAATATAGATGCATCTGCATCCACTCGTCAAGATCAATGCAATTGCATCAACCGAGCGTGATCGTCACGGTCGCGCGATTACCCCGCCGGTCATCGGCATCGGCACGCCCGTGGTCGCGGGATAAGACAGCGGCAGCCCCTTCATGCCGCGGACGGCGAGAAAGCCGAAGGCCTGGGCCTCGATGGCGTCGGAGGCCCAGCCGAGCGTTTCGGCGGCCTCGACACTGGCCGAGCCCACCCGCTCCCGCAGCATCCGCAGCATGGTGAGGTTGCGCGCGCCGCCGCCGCAAACGATCCAGCTGCGCGGCCGCCGCGGCAACAGCGGAAAGATGCGGGCGATCGCGGCGGCCGTGAAGGCGGTCAGCGTCGCTGCGCCGTCGGCCGGCAGCACGTCGCCGAGCCGCAGGGCCGCGAAATCGTTGCGGTCGAGCGATTTCGGCGGCGGACTTGCGAAGAACGGCAGCTCCAGCGCCCGCGCGATCCAGGCCTCGTCGACCTTCCCGAGCGCGGCAAACTTTCCTTCGGCATCGAACGCCTGGTTCATGGTGCGGTACATGAAATCGTCCAACAACGCGTTGCCGGGCCCGGTGTCGCAGGCAATCAACGCATCGTTGCCGTCGATATAGGTGATGTTGGAGACGCCGCCGATATTGACCACGACGATTGGGCCTTCGCGCTCCAGCGAATGGGCGAGCGCGCGGTGGTAAACCGGCACGAGCGGGGCGCCCTGCCCGCCGGCCTCGACGTCGGCGGCGCGGAAGTCGTGCATCACGGGTATATGGATGGCCCTTGCCAGCGCCGGCCCGTCGCCGATCTGCACCGTCAGCCGCCTCTCGGGCCGGTGCAGCACGGTCTGGCCGTGGAAGCCGACAATGTCGACATCCTCCGCCCTCATCCGATTCTGGGCGAGGAAGG
This sequence comes from Bradyrhizobium sp. NBAIM08, assembly GCF_020193935.1. Lineage (NCBI taxonomy): Bacteria > Pseudomonadati > Pseudomonadota > Alphaproteobacteria > Hyphomicrobiales > Nitrobacteraceae > Bradyrhizobium > Bradyrhizobium sp. NBAIM08. Next base: position 324,469 of record NZ_JADYVR010000002.1, read on the forward strand.
CCGCGACCGCTTCGGCATGGGCCTGCGTCACCGCACGCTCGGCATCGCCCAGACTGCCCGGGCGGGCGTCGCGCTGCTGCAGATGCACGGCCTCGCTCAGCGCCTGGCGCAGCAGGTTGCGCTCGGCCGGGCCGTAGGGCCGGTAACCGGACGGTCCGAACGCCTTCACCTGTTTTCCGTCGGTCTCGATCAGCGCGACATCCACCCCGTCCAGCGAGGTGCCGCTCATCAAACCGAGTGCCGTCAACATCATGGACCAGCATCCTCAAGAGACCCGCGCTGGCATGCCGATCTTGTGCCAGAGGGGCACATCTTATAATGCCAACGCGCCAAGTGGCGGGCGGCCAACCGGGTTCCCGCGGAAGGCCCTTAAATTGCCCCCAAAACGGTAAACCAAGAATTGTCAGGCACGCCGACAGATGACTGCATTTAAATCGGATTTCCTCAACACCCTGCAGGAACGTGGATTCATCCACCAATGCTCCGATTTCGAGGGGCTGGACGCGCTCGCCGCCAAGGGCGAGGCAACCACCTATGTCGGCTACGATTGCACCGCCCGCTCGCTGCACATCGGCAATTACCTGACCATGATGATGCTGCACTGGCTGCAGCAGTCCGGCAACAAGCCGATTACGCTGATGGGCGGCGGCACCACCATGGTGGGCGATCCCTCCGGCAAAGACGAGACGCGCGCGATGCGCACCATCGCCGAGATCGAGGCCAACAAGGAATCGATCCGCGGCGTGTTCGCCAAGGTGCTGCGCTACGGCGAGGGCAAGAGCGACGCGGTCATGCTCGACAATGCGGAATGGCTGACCAAGCTGAACTGGATCGAGATGCTGCGCGACGTCGGCCGGCACTTCTCGGTCAATCGCATGCTGACCATGGATTCCGTGCGGCTGCGCCTCGAGCGCGAGCAGGAGATGAGCTTCATCGAGTTCAACTACATGGTCTGCCAGGCCTACGACTTCGTCGAGCTGGCCAAGCGCACCGGCTGCCGCCTCCAGATGGGCGGCTCGGACCAATGGGGCAACATCATCATGGGCGTCGATCTCGGCCGCCGCATGGGCACCCACCAGCTGTTCGCGCTGACGACGCCGCTGCTGACGACCGCCTCGGGCGCCAAGATGGGCAAGACCGCGCAAGGCGCGGTATGGCTCAACGCCGACCAGTTCAGCCCTTACGACTTCTGGCAATACTGGCGCAACACCGAGGACGCCGACGTCGGCAAGTTCCTGAAACTGTTCACGACACTGCCGATGGCCGAGATCAGGAAGCTCGAGGCGCTCGGCGGCTCGGAGATCAACGAGGCCAAGAAGGTGCTCGCAACCGAAGCGACCGCGCTGCTGCACGGCCGCGACGTCGCGAACGAAGCCGCCGAGACCGCGCGCCGCACCTTCGAGGAAGGCGCGCTTGCCGAGAGCCTGCCGACCGTGGAAATTCCGCGCGGCGAACTCGACGCCGGCCTCGGCGTGCTCAACGCCTTCGTCAAGGCTGGCCTCGTCGGCTCCAACGGCGAAGCGAGGCGCCAGATCAAAGGCGGCGGCCTGCGCGTCAACGACGCGCCCGTCACCGACGAGAAGATGGCGCTGTCGGCAGGCCACCTGACGCCGGAAGGCGTGATCAAACTGTCCTTTGGCAAGAAGAAGCACGTGCTACTCAAGCCTGCATAGGCGTATGAGCTTTTCACTGCTTGTCAGGGCGCACGGATGCGCGCTCCCTGACGGCAATGAAACAGGACAGGCCCAAGGAAACGAAAGCGGAAACGACAGCGGAAACGGGCAGGGAAAGGGTCGGAGGCGCCCGGCGGGACGCGGTGCGCACCGCACTCGTCGTGCTCGGCCTCTGCTTCACGCTGGCTGTTCTTGGCCGGGGCTTGAGCGAGAGCTTCACGGTCTTCCTCAAGCCGATCTCGGAAAGCCTGGGCTGGGACCGCGCCCAGGCCGTCTCGATCTACTCCCTCACCTGGCTCGTCAGCGGGCTGACCGCCCCCTTGGTCGGGCGCCTGTTCGATCATTCCGGGCCACGCCTCGTCTATGCGCTCGGCTTACTCCTGCTCGGTTCGGCCTTTCTGATCGCGAGCCATGCGCACGCGCTCTGGCAATTCCAGCTTTCGATCGGCATCTGCGTCGGCATCGGCGTTGGCTTCATCGGCAATGTGCCGAACTCGATCCTGCTCGGTCGCTGGTTCGGACCAAAGCTGCCGACCGCCATGGCGGTGGTCTATTCGGCGATGGGCGGCGGCGTGCTGGCCTTGCTGCCGGCCTCGCAGCTTCTGATCGATCATCTCGGCTGGCGCGAGACCTACCAGCTGTTCGGCTTTGCAGCGCTCGGGCTGCTGGCGCCGCTGCTGCTGCTTCCCTGGCGCATGTTCGCGGCCGGCTCGCCGCACGTCGCCAAGAAGAGCGATCCTGACTTCGTCGACAGCGGCTGGACGCTCGCGAGCGCGATGCGCCACCACGCATTCTGGGCGCTGTTCTCGACCTTCTTCTTCACCGCGGTCGGCATGTATTCGATCGCGGCGCAGATCGTGGCCTATCTGATCGACGCCGGCTTTCCGCCGCTCCAGGCTGCGACCGCCTGGGGCTTCTCCGGAATCGTGCTGGTGTTCGGCATGCTCGGCGTCTCCGCGCTCGACGGCCTGATCGGACGGCGGCCGTCGGTGCTGCTCAGCTACGCGATCTCGATTCTCGGCATCGTTCTGCTCTGGCTGCTGCAGTACTATCCGAACGTCATTCTGCTCACCGGTTTCGTCGTCTGCTTCGGCAGCATGATGGGCTCCCGCGGGCCGCTGATCAGCGCCACCGCCATGAAGATCTTTCGCGGCAAACGCGTCGGCACCATCTTCGGCACGATCTCGATCGGCAGCGGCCTCGGCTCGGCCTTCGGTTCATGGAGCGGCGGCCTGATCCACGATGCCACGCACGGCTACGATCTCCTGCTTGTCTTCGCACTTGCGAGCGTGATCCTCGGAATGATTCCGTTCCTGGTCGTCCCTGCTTTGCGGGAGTAGGTCTCCCCGACGTAACCTGCACACCCTGGTTTCACCGGAATCCTACGGACGAGCGCGAGGCGAACGTGCAAAAAAGAGGGTCGCGTGCAGCTGGTGGCGGCGCCTTGCGGTGTTTTGTCCGACATGACGAAAATGTCAGCGCTGAATTGATGCTGGTGGCTTGCGAGGCGGAAGCGAATGCGGTCCAAGTCGCAGCATTGGGTCCAGCATTGGATGGAGGGCAAACCAATGGACTTTCCTTATCTCACTCGCTTTCAACCGGTTCTCCTGAGCCTGTTTCGCTTCATCACCGGCCTGCTGCTGTTCCAGTACGGCGTCGCCAAGCTGTTCAAGTTTCCGGCTGTCCCAATGTTCGCCAAGGTCGAGCTGATGTCGCTTTACGGCGCCGCCGGTGCGCTCGAACTGGTGCTTGGCGGGCTGCTCATGATCGGCCTGTTCTCGCGCCTCGCAGCCTTCATCTTGTCCGGTGAAATGGCTTTCGCCTACTTCATGGGCCACATGTTCAGGGGCGAGACGCCGATCTTCCTGCCGCTGCTGAACAACGGCACCCTGGCGATCCTGTTCTGCTTCGCCTGCCTGTATCTCTCGGCGGCGGGCGGAGGCCCGGTCAGCGTCGACGCAGCGATGGGCAAGAAATAGCCGCCGGACCGGCGGGCGCATCCGCGCCCCGCTGAAGCACATCTCATCCGCTAAGCACGAGGATGGCGCCGGCAGATCTCCGGTGCCGTCTCAGCGCGTCCCCAGCACATTCCAGATCAGAACGAGGGCCGCGACGAGCAGCAGAGACATGATGATGCGATGAACGAATCGATTCATTGCAGGTCCGTCCAGACGGTCTAGCTGCCAAAACCCAAGATCGATTCCCTTCCCCAGACGGGCTGGAGTCCGTCTGCACGGCGATTTGCCTGCACCATTGCGCCCGCGCCTGCGCACGTTGTCCGCGCGGCAGGCCGCCGCATGCCTCCATTCATGATTGGTAAGAACTTCATGCTACCGGTGCGAGCAATAACAACCATTCCGTAGGGGCTGTGATGAAACTGCTGAGTCATTTGAAGATCCGCACCAAGCTTGCCAGCATGGTCTGCCTCGCGGCTCTCACGATCACAGCCATCATCGGCGTATCGGCCGTGCTCAGCAAGAGCCGGATGATGGAGGACCGCGTCGAGCAGATGCGGACCGCCGTCGAACTCCTCTACAACTATGCCCAAGCGCTCCAGGACGAAGTGACCGCCGGCAAGCTGACGCCGGCCGAGGCCAAGAGCCTGTTCCACCAGCGCGGCCGCCGCATGAACTTCAACGGCAACCAGGGCTATCCGGTGGTTTACAATCCGGACGGCTCCCTGGTCGTGAACGGCGCCAACCAGCAGCTCGAAGGCAAGATCACCGGCGCCAAGGATTCAAACGGCGTGCTGATTGCCGACGCCATCATCAAGGCCGGCAGCGAGACTGCGCAGGGCGGCGTCACCTCCTATCTCTACCCCCGTCCCGGCCAGACCGAGCCGGTCCGCAAGACCGTGTTCGCGCGCAAATTCGCGCCCTGGAACGTCATCATCAGCTACGGCCTCTATGTCGACGACATCGACGCCGATGTGCGCGCCTTGACGCTGGAGCTTGGCGCCATCGGCATCGGCCTGATGCTGCTGATGGCGGCGCTGTCCTGGCTGATCGCCCGCGACGTGCTCGGCGCGCTCGACCGTCAGAAGAATCGCATGCAGGCGATTTCCGAAGGCGCCATCGACAAGCCGGTCGAGGAGACCGACCGCGGCGACGAGATCGGCCGCATGGCCGAGACGCTCGAAATCCTCAGGCAGACCGCGCTCACGGCCCGCACGCTGGAGGCCGAGCAGGTCGCGGCCAAGGCCCGCAGCGAGCAGGAGAAGCGCGAGGCCCTGATCGCCCTTGCCGACCGCTTCGATGCCTCCGTCGGCCAGCTCGTCGGCCTGATGGCCTCCGGCTCCGGTGAATTGGAGACCACGGCCAAGTCGATGTCGTCGACCGCCAAAGGCACCAATCGCCGCGCCGCCGTGGTCGGCTCGGCCGCCAATGAGGCCAGCCAGCGCGTCCAGACCGTCGCCTCCGCCGCCGAGGAGCTCTCCTCCTCCATCACCGAGATCAGCCGCCAGGTCGCGCAATCGGCCGAGGTCACGGGACGTGCGGTGGACAGCGCCCGCCGCACCGACACCATCGTGCGCGCACTCTCGGACGGCGCCCAGCAGATCGAGCATGTCGCCGAGCTGATCTCCAACATCGCGGCGCAGACCAACCTGCTCGCGCTCAACGCCACCATCGAGGCCGCCCGCGCCGGCGAAGCCGGCCGCGGCTTTGCCGTGGTCGCTTCCGAGGTGAAGTCGCTGGCGAGCCAGACCGCGGAAGCCACGCGCGAGATCGGCGACAAGATCGCCCAGATCCAGGGCGCCACCAAGGAAGCTGTCGATGCGATCGGCGGCATCACCGCCACCATCGAGGAGGTCAGCCGCATCGCCACCTCGATCGGCGCGGCCATCGAGGAGCAAGGCGCCGCCACCGCCGAGATCGCCCGCAGCGTCTCGCAGACCGCGGAGGCGACCAAGGAGGTCACCACCAATATCGGCGGCGTCTCCACCGCAGCCAACGAGACCGGCAACGCTGCCGGCATGGTGCTCGCAGCAGCCAGCAACCTCTCCAAGCAGGCCGAGCAGCTCTCCGGCGAGGTCGGAACATTCCTGAGGGGCGTGCGCGCGGCCTGACGCCCCGCTCCAGCCTCAAAACGTTTGGCGCGAAAGCATCGCCACATTCGTCATGGCCGGGCTTGTCCCGGCCATCCACGTTTTTGGCCGCGCCGCACGAAGAACGTGGATGCCCGGGACAAGCCCGGGCATGACGTGCACCTGGAAATGTGCGTGGCTACCGCCGCGCGAGGGTGCAACCGCTCGACAGCTGGCGCGTCGATCCGGTCGAGCCGTCGTTCGAATGCGATGGGAATTCCTCGAATGGCGAGTTCTGCTTGCCGGTGTTGAACTCGAAGATCTTGCGGAACAGGCCCGGCGCCATCGCCGAGATCGGATTGACGCGCATCACGGGCGCGGCTGGCGTGCCGACGACCTCGTAGGTCACGCCGATCAGCCCCTCATTGTTGCCGCCACCGAGGAAGATGCCGAACAGCGGGATCTGGCCGAAGATGTTGTTGACGCCGTACATCGGCACGAAGGTGCCGCTCATGCAGACCTGGTTGCCGGGATAGTCGATCGAGCCCTCGATGGTGGCACCGATCATCGGCCCCTTGACCACGCCGTCGCGGACCGTGAGCGCACCGTTCTGCCGCGTGAACTCGGCGCGAAGTGCGCTGAAGGAGACGCCATTCCCGGTCCCGTTCGGCGCGCCGGCGGCAACGCGTTCGAGCTGCGCCTCGCCCTTCACGGTGAAGTCGCGGACATTGATCAGGCCCTCGCGCGCGGCGTTCGGCTCGGAAGACGGCGGCTCCATCGCCACCACCATCTGGCCGCCGACCGCCTTGGTGTAGGTGTCGGTGAAGCGCAGCAGCGCGCCGGCGTCGTTGGTCTGCAGGTAGATCACCTCGCGGTTGCCCTGGGCACGGCCGCCGCGCAGGTCGGCAGCGACAGGCGTGTCGCGGCCGATCTTGCCGCTCAGCGTGAACGCCTTGATGGCCCCATTGCGCTTCGACATCTTGGCATCGAGGCTGCGCATGGCCTCGCCGTTGAAGCCGGCGACGGCACCGAGCTTCACGTCGATGTCGAAATCGACGTTCTTCAGCTTGTTCTTGTCGTCCTTGGAATTGCCTGAGATCGCCGACTTCAGGAAGCCGCGGCCGTCGAACACGTCGCCACGCATGGTGCCGCGCAGCACACCGTCCTGGCTGCGCTCCACCCTGAGCGAGGCCTTGTCGCCGTCGGACGGCGCGTAGGTCGGGAAGTTCGCGTTCACGAGATCGCTGTTCGCGTCGAGCTCGAGCGAGCCCTTGATCGAGGCGCCGCCGCCTTCGATGACGATGTCCTCGAAACGCGTCGATTGCGCCGTCGGCACCACCTTGAAGCTGGCCTTGCCGGACTTGCCCGGCAGCTTGACCCAGCCGGGCAGGATGTTGTCGAGCCTGACCGAGGTCAGATCGGCCTCGACGCCGAGCTTCGTCGTCTGATCCGCGCCGCTCGCGATCTTGCCCGACAGCTTGATCGGCAACGATCCGATGACGGCGGGGCTGAGATCGAAGCCGAGCCGCGCGCGGCTGGCATCGTCCAGCGTCGCCTGCAGCCTGACGTCCGCGTCGCCCTCGGCCGGCTTGCGATAATCGAGCGAGGCCGCCTGGCCGTTGATCTTGACGTCGCCCCTGACCTGATAGCCCTGGTTGTTGGCTGATATCTTGAGGTTGTTGGCTTCCAGCTTCTGGTTCATCACCAGCTTGTCGGCGGCAAAACCGTTGAGATCGGCGGTGACGGCGTAGGTGGTGTCGGCCTTGGTCAGCTCGCCCTTGACCGGCATGCCGAGCTGGATGTTCGCCGAGAACGTTCCCTTGCTGGTGTTGGGATCGACGACGGTCGCCGACAGGTCGCTCAGCCGATCATTGGCGAGCATTTCAGCGGCCGCGGGCACCGGCCCTTCCACACGGAACCTGCTCCGCGACGGCGACGGCTTGGGCGCCATGTCGGGCACCTCGAACACGAAATCGGAGATCGTGACCTTGCGGCCCGCGGGGGTATCGGCAATGCCCTGCCCGATGTTGACGGTCGCGGTGCGACCGGTCACGCGCGCCTTCAGATCGGCATCGCGCACCACCGGCATGCCGTCCACGGGCCGGACCGCAACGCCGCTCGCCACGATGTTGACCGACAGGCCGTCGTCCGGAATGGGCGGACCCTTGCGCGGCAGGTTCCTGGTCGGCGAGTTGACGCCGATCTCGATGCGCTGGAGCGTGCCGCGCTCGATCCGTTCTATCACCCATTCACGCAATTCGGGGACGATCAGCGTCGGCCACATCCGCTTCAAGGCGGAGGCCGACATCGGCGTGCCCGCAAAACCGAGGGTGAGCCGCGGCTCGCCCGAATAGTCGAGGGCGCCGGTGCCGGCGACGCCGATCTCGCCGTTGGAGACGTCGGCCTGTGTCAGCAGGATGCGCTTGTGGTCGGCGTCGAAGCGGAAGCCGATCGCAATGCGGTTGAAGACGAGCGGCGGCTCGTTGTCGATGCCGCCGAGCAGGATCGACCCGCCGCTGAAGCCGAGCTGCCAGTCGTTGATGTTGCCGTTGGGTGGCTCGAGATGGGCCAGCAGCGTCAGGCGGTTCGCGCCGGAGAGAACCTTGAACGGCGCGACCAGCACCCGCCGGTTCGCATCCCACTCGACGTTGATCTCGGCCGAGTCGATTGCCATCGGGTAGTCGGGCGTGTCGGTATCGATGATATTGCCGGCGCCGGCCGCGATCTTGCCGCGGAAGAAGGTCGGCACGCCGTCGCGGCCGAGCTCGCCCTTGAGCTCGCCCGTCAGCGGCAGGTCGGCGGTGTAGGTGAGGTCCTTCACCCGCAGCGCCAGCAGGATGTTGGAGGTCGAGACCTTGTCGGCCTTGATGTCGACCGAGCGCACGCCGTTCTCGGCCGGTCCGATCGTGGCGCGCAGCAGCCACGGACGCGCGCCCTGCTCGCCGAGGCTGAGCGCGACGCCGCCGCGGCTCGGCCGCCTCAGGCTGAGCGTGATGTTCTCGAACGACCATTTGCTGCCGCGCTGCTGATCGTCGACGATCAGGACGCCGTTTTTCAGACCGATCTCGTTGAGGTTCTGACCGTCGAGGCCCGTCATGCTCAGGCTGTCGAGCCAGTCGAGGCCCTGAAGGATGCCGCTCTGCGCGGTCGCCTGCGGTGCGGCCTGCGATGCGTCCGGGCTCGCAGGCGCGGTCGCGAATGGCGGCGGGGGGACACCGCTGCGCGGGAATGTCGGCGGCAGGCCCGCGTCCTTCTTGGACGCGACACCGGTCGCCAGCGGCTTTGCGGTGTCGCCGGCGGACACGGTGACGGTGCCGTCGGGCGCAATGCGGATGGCGAGCTCGGCATCGACCAGGTTGAGACTCTCGGCTCGCAGGTGCCCCATCAGGAGGGCCGCACCCGACAGCCTCACCTCGGCCTTCGGCGCGCTGGCGACGACGGCGTGATCGCGGTCGCGAACGATGATGTCTCGGATGCGGACGGCGACGCGGACCCGGCCGGCCCGCTCGATCTGGGTGCCGCCGACCTCAACGGTGTTGCCGTGGCCGATATTGTCCTCGATCGCGGCTGCGAGCCACGGCGTTGCGATGTCCAGACTGATGGGACCGGCACCGAGCCGCCACCACAGCGCACCGAAACAGCCGATGAAAATGACGATGACGGTGGCGACGGCCACCGCCAGGCGCTTCAGCCAGCGTCCCCCACCCGTCCAGCGGCGCAGCGCGCTAAATCCACCACCGAAGCGAAGAAAGCCCGAACCGGAACGCGCCAGCAACCGGCGTGCGCGATTGCGCGCAGCCGCTTCCTGATCCGGATCCCAGTCGGCGTCGTCCCATTCCTGCGGCTCGAGTTGGCCGCCGCGCCGATCAAAATCCCGGTTGTAGTCCTGGGGCGACGTATTCCTTGCCATTGCCTCTCGATACAGGCGCCCGTCATAGGACTGAGCGCCGCCGGGACCGCAGCCGTTCGCGGGAAGTGATGCTCCCTGCGCCGGCACTGCCGCCATACCTCGAATATTCCTGCTGTTCGTCATTTCGCCCCGGGAGCGCGTTCAACGAGCAGTGGGGTGGTGCGTGGAATTCCTTGTAACCATACTCCGGCGTCGCCAGACTTGCCCAGCCGAGGGCACGATTCCGGCTCGCCGGACAAGAGCTGCAATACCGCTTCGGTTGACCTGTCGAAAGCGTCGAAAGGAAGGCGTATGTCCAAGAAATCCCGAAAGAAATCGTCCAAAACGCCCTCCGGCAGTCCGACCGCTGCAAAGAAGTCCGCAAAAACGCGGGCATCGACTCAAACAAGATCCGCGAAAACGCAGCGGACACCGGCACGCAAATCAGCTGCGACCATAGCAAAAGCAGGATCGCATAAGGCCGCATCGAAACAGTTAAAATCCTCCAAATCCGCCTCCTCTCCGGCTGCGGCCAAGTCGGGCTTGAAGTCGGGCTTGAAGTCCGGCTTGGCCGAGGGCCAAAAGGCCCCGGCCTTCCGCCTGCCGCGCGATGGCGGCGACGTGGTCACGCTCGCCGACTACGCCGGCCGAAAGCTCGTCCTGTTCTTCTACCCCCGCGCCGACACCCCCGGCTGCACGCGGGAGGCGATCGACTTCACGCGCCTGGCGGGCGCCTTCGCGGCCGCCGGCACCGCCGTGCTCGGCATCTCCGCCGATCCGTTAAGGGCCCAGGAGAAGTTTCGCGACAAGCACAAGCTCGGCGTCTCCCTCATCTCGGACGAGACGCATGAGATGCTGGAGGCTTATGGGGCCTGGGGCGAAAAGTCCATGTATGGCAAGAGCTTCCTTGGGATCCTTCGCACCACGGTGCTGGTCGGGACTGACGGTAAAGTCGCGCGGATCTGGCGCAATGTCCGGGTCGATGGCCATGCCGACGAAGTGCTGGAGGCGGCAAGGAGCCTTTAACCAATCCTTTAAATTCGCGCGTTCCCATTTGCGGAAAATTAACCATGAGCGGCCCAGATTGCGGCGGCAATTGAGCCGCAAGGAACCCATCCGACCGGCGCGGGAGTGCCGATGTCGAAAAGTTCTGCCCAATACTCGCAGTACCCCCAACATCATCCTCACGATCACGGACGGGCCTTCCGGCGCCCTCTGGGTGCCCCGGCGGCGGTAACCGCGATTCCCCTGCCCGCCACCGACGATGCCTACACCATCGTGCATGCCGGCAAGCAGGTCCGCTTCGGACCCGTGGTGTTCTGGATCGTGGTCGGCACCGTGGTGCTGCTCGGGCTGTGGTCGGCCGCCACCGCCACCTATTTCGCGTTCCGTGACGACGTCCTGACCCGGCTGATCGCCCGCCAGGCCGAGATGCAATACGCCTATGAGGACCGCATCGCCGAGCTGCGCGCCAAGATCGATCGCACCACCAGCCGTCAATTGCTCGACCAGGAGCAGTTCGACCAAAAGCTCGACCAGATCATGAAGCGCCAGACGGCGCTCGAGTCCCGGGCCACGGCGCTCGGCGCCATGCCCGACGTGACCGGCTCGATTCCCCGCGCCGCTCCGCAGCGCAGCGATGCAAGCCCGACCACGCCAAAACCGTCGCCCATCAGCGACACCGTGATCTTCGTGGCGCCACCGGATCGCGAAGCGCGCCTCGAATCGCGCGCGCCGAGCGTTGCGGCAACGCCGACCAGCCAGTTCGCCAAGAACCGCGGTTTCGACAACGTGCTGGTCCGGCTCACGACCTCGCTTGATCAGGTCGAGCGGCGCCAGATGGCGACGCTCAACGCGGTCGAGGAAAGCATGGATTCGCGCATGCGCCGGATGCGCAGCGTGGTCAGCGACCTCGGCCTGAACCTTGCCCATCTCGAAGCCGCCGTGCCGCGCAGTGCGATGGGCGGACCGTTCGTCCCGGTCAAGCTGACGGCGAATGCCGGACCGTTCGAGAAGCAGCTCCACCGCATCCACACCACGCGCGCCGAGATGGACCGTCTCAACCGCACGCTGGCGTTGGTGCCGTATCGCAAGCCCGTCATTGGCGAGGTCGAGTTCACCTCGGGCTTTGGCGTGCGCAGCGATCCTTTCCTGGGTCGGCCCGCGATGCACACCGGCCTTGATTTCCGCGCCGCCAGCGGTGATCCCGTCCGCGTCACCGCCTACGGCAAGGTGGTTTCCGCCGGATGGTCCGGCGGCTACGGCCGCATGGTCGAGGTCGACCACGGCAACGGGCTTTCGACCCGCTACGGCCATCTCTCCGAGATCAACGTCAGGGTCGGCGAAGTCGTGAAGATCGGCCAGGTCATCGGCCTCGTCGGCTCGACCGGCCGCTCCACCGGTCCGCACCTGCATTATGAGACCCGCATCGAAGGTGAAGCGGTCGATCCACAGAAATTCCTGCGCGCCGGCGTGCGGCTCAGCGCGGGTTAGGCCCGCGCTTTTCAGTTTCGCAGCGCAGAGCTTCCCGAGAGCCAGAGATGGCGGCCGAGAGCTTGCACAGCAAGCTGAATGCACGCCCGTCGATCACCAGCAGCGCGCTGCCGATGACGATTGCGCCCGCGATCTCGCGGCCGGAGATCGGCTCACCCAGCACCAGCCAGCCCAGCAGGATGGCGGTGACCGGAATGAGCAGCGTCACCAGCATGACGTTGCTCGCGCCCGAGCGCCGCACGATCTGAAAGAAGACGATGTAGGCGAGCGCCGTCGACAGCGCGGCGAGGCCGAGCACGGCGAGCCAGGTCGTGAGGCTCGGCATCGGTAACTGCCAAGGCTGCTCCACGACGCCGGCGACAACCGCTATCATCACCGTGGATGCCATCAATTGAAACGTCGCCGTCCCCAGCGGTGCTGCGTCCTGCAGCAATCGCCGCGCCGCCAGCGCCGCAAAGCCGTAGCTCAGTGCGCCGCCGAGGCAGAGCAGGATGCCGAGCCCCTGCCCCGGCCTCGTCTCGAAGCCCCATCCGCGCAGAAGGATCACGCCGGCAAGGCCCAACGCAACCCCAGCCAGGCGGCGCATCTGCAAGGCTTCCTCGCCCGCTGTAATCATCACGATAACCGTGAACATCGGCGTGGTCGCGTTCAGGATCGAGGCCAGCCCACTCGGAATGAAAGTCTGGCCGATCACGATCAGCGAGAACGGGATGACGTTGTTGAGCAGCCCGATCGCGAAGAACGGCGCCCAGCCCGCCCAGCTTTTGGGAAAGCCGATGCCATGTGCGCGCAGCAGCGGCAGCAGCATCGCAGCGCCGAGCGCCACGCGCAAAAACACCAGTGTCAGCGGCGGCAATTCCCGCAAGGCCGCGCCGTTGAAGAAGAACGAACCGCCCCAGAGGATCGAGAGCAGAGCGAGCAGCGACCAGTCGCGCACGTCGATCCGGTGGTCATTGTCGGGCATGGGGACTTACCTCAGCCCCATGGCCTAGGCCGGTGCGATCAATGTCGCCACCCGATTTCTGACGAGGTCCCGGTTTACAAACCGATGCTCGGCGCGAATGGAGTGACTGAGGGGCACCGGTTAGCGCGGTTTGACTAGGATGGCTTCTTCGGCCGCGACACCAGCTCGATCATCCTGCCTTCATCATCGTCCGGCATCACCGCTTTCGCCTGCGCGTACGCCTCGACCGCGGCGCGCGCGACCAGCGGCTTGCCCGCGAGCAGGCTCTCGGCGAGCTTCACGGCGTAGGCGGCATCCTTGTGCCGCAGCGCTGCGGTGAAGGTCGCGCCGCTGAAATCGCGGGCGACCATGCGCTTGGAGTGACGCGCTACCTGCGGGCTTGCCGCGACGCCTGCCTGGATCGATTCCAGCACCAGGTTCATGTCGAGCCCGGCCTGCTCGGCAATCGCAAGGCCCTCGGCGAGGCCGGCGATCTGGATCGCGCCCATGAGATTGTTGATCAGCTTGTAGACCGTGCCGGAGCCGACCGCGCCGAAATGGCGGATGGTCGAGCCGATCGGCGTCAGATAGGGCCGCGCGCGCTCGAGATCGGCCGCGTCGGCGCCAACCAAGAGCGTCAACTTCCCGGCCGCCGCCGCGTCCGGCAATCCCGTCACCGGGCAGTCGATATAGATCAGCCCGCGCGCGTTGAGCTCGCGGCCCATCTCACGGGAATGGTCATAGGAGACGGTGGAGCATTCGATCGCGATGGTGCCGGCCTTCGCCGTCTTGGCGGCGCCGTCAGGCCCGAGCCAGACCGCGCGCGAGGCCTCGTCGTCGGCGACCATGGTCACGACCGCGTCGGCATCGATCGCGGCATCCTCCGGCGAGGTCGCCCAAATCGCGCCGCGCGCGATCAGGTCCTCGGCCTTTGCCTTGCTGCGATTCCAGATCGTTACCGTGAAGCCGGCATCGAGATAGCGGCCGGCCATGCCATGGCCCATCCGCCCAAGCCCGATGAAGGCGATTCGGGACATGGCTAGTCCACGTCCTCGACGTCGCCGGCGGTGGTGCCGAAGGCGCGCTGCGCCAAGGTCGCGGCCATGAACTCGTCGAGCTCGCCATTGAGCACGCCCGATGTGTCGGAAGTCTGCACGCCCGTGCGCAAATCCTTCACCATCTGATAGGGCTGCAGCACGTAGGAGCGGATCTGGTGGCCCCAGCCGATATCGGTCTTGGCGGCCTGGTCGGCGGCGGCTTTCTCCTCGCGCTTCTTCAGCTCGATCTCGTACAGACGCGCGCGCAGCATGTCCCAGGCCTGCGCCCGGTTCTTGTGCTGGGAGCGGCCGGCCTGGCAGACCACGGCGACGCCGGTCGGGATATGCGTCAGGCGCACCGCGGATTCGGTCTTGTTGACGTGCTGGCCGCCGGCACCGCCCGATCGCATCGTGTCGACGCGGACGTCGGATTCCTTGATGTCGATCTTGATGCTGTCGTCGATGACGGGGAACACCTGCACGCTCGAGAACGAGGTGTGCCGCCGCGCGTTGGAATCGAATGGCGAGATGCGCACCAGCCGATGCACGCCGGCTTCGGTCTTCAGCCAGCCATAGGCGTTGTGACCGGAGACCTGGATGGTCGCCGACTTGATGCCGGCCTCTTCGCCCTCGGACTCTTCGAGGTACTCGACCTTGAAGCCGTGGGTTTCGGCCCAGCGCGTATACATGCGCAGGAGCATCTGCGCCCAGTCCTGGCTCTCGGTGCCGCCGGCGCCGGCGTGGACTTCGAGATAGGAATCGAAGCGGTCGGCTTCGCCCGAGAGCAGTGCCTCGAGCTCGCGCCGCGCCACTTCCTTCTTGAGGTTCTTCAGGGCAGCTTCGGCTTCGGCGACGACGCCGTCATCGCCCTCGGCCTCGCCGAGCTCGATCATGCCGATGTCGTCTTCGAGCTCCTGCTCGACCTTACCAATTCCGCTGAGCGCATCCTCCAGCGAGGTGCGCTCCTGCATCAGCTTCTGGGCTTTCTGGGGGTCGTTCCAGAGGTTGGGATCTTCTGCGAGCTTGTTCAGCTCAGCGAGGCGCGCCGTCGATTTCTCGACGTCAAAGATGCCTCCTCAGCAGCCCGACTGACTGCTTGATCTCTTCTACCAATCGTTCGATTTCGGCGCGCATGTTGTTCTCTGTCTTGCGGAATCCCGCGTGCAGTTCGAAAGGGGATGTAGCGGCGGCGGCCGCAAAGCGCAACCGCCCGAGCCGTGATCGCCGGCCTTATCCGCGGCCTACCACAACCCGCCAGTGCCCGGCCGGAAGAGGAAGCCGGAATCCGGCTGCTGCTGCTGCACCGGCATGCCGCGCCCGTCGGCGTCGGCAACGCCGATGACCGAATAATTGTCCGGCGGCGCCGTGCCGGGCTTGAAGGCTTCGAGGATGGTTCCGCCGGTCTCGCCGGGGCCGGCGCGCATGCCGGTCTTGGCGACGACGCGCACGAGCTTGATGCCGGCGGGCACCTTGAACGGGACCGCGGGCTTGTCGGCGAGCGCGAGCTTGAGGAAGTCACGCACGATCGGAGCAGCGAGATGACCGCCGGTCGCGGCATTGCCCTTACCGAGCGGACGAGGCTTGTCGTAGCCCATGTAAACTGCGACTGCGATGTCCGGCGAGAAGCCGACGAACCAGGCGTCCTTGGCCTCGTTGGTGGTGCCGGTCTTGCCGGCGACGGGCTTGCCGACCTCCTTGATCACCGTGGCCGTACCGGACTGCACCACACCCTCCATCAGCTCGGTGATCTGATAGGCGGTCATGGAATCCAGCACCTGCTCGCGGCGGTCGATCAGCTGCGGCTCGGGCTGGTTCTTCCAGCCGCCCGGCGCGTCGCAGCCGCGGCATTCGCGCTGGTCGTGCTTGAAGATGGTGCGGCCGTAACGGTCCTGGATGCGGTCGATCAGCGTCGGCTTCACGCGGCGGCCGCCATTGGCGAGCATCGAGTACGCCGTGACCATGCGCATCGCCGTGGTCTCGCCGGCGCCGAGCGCGTAGGAGAGATAGTTCGGCAGTTCGTCATAGACGCCGAAGCGGCGGGAATATTCGCCGATCAGGGGCATGCCGATGTCCTGCGCGAGGCGCACCGTCACGGTGTTGAGCGATTGCCGCAGCGCATTGCGCAGCGTCACCGGTCCCTGGAACTTGCCCGAGGAGAAGTTTTCAGGCCGCCACACGCCGGCGCCCTGGCCCTGGTCGATCTCGATGGGCGCGTCGAGCACGACGGTCGAGGGCGTATAGCCGTTGTCGAGCGCAGCCGAATAGACGATCGGCTTGAACGACGAACCGGGCTGCCGGTAGGCCTGCGTGGCGCGATTGAACTGGCTCTGGTCGAACGAGAAGCCGCCGACCATCGCGAGCACGCGGCCGGTCCAGGGATCCATCGCCACCATCGCGCCGGAGACTTCCGGAATCTGGCGAAGCCGGTACTGGCCCTCGACGGGGTGGCCGTCCTTGTAGAGGGGATCGGCATAGATGACGTCGCCGGGCTGGAGCACCTGCGACACCGCTGTCGGCGTCTTGCCTCTCGTGCCGCCCTGCAGCGCCCGCGCCCAGCGCACGCCGTCGACCGTGACGATGCCGGTCTCGCGCTGCTTGCTCACCGCACCGCCGAGCTCGCGGCCAGGCTGAAAGCCGATCCGTGCCGACTGATCGCTGGTCTCCAACACCACCGCCATGCGCCAAGGCGAGATGTCGGACAGCGACTTGATCTCGGCGAGCTTCACGCCCCAGTCGCCCGAAATGTCGAGCTTGCTGATGGCGCCGCGATAGCCCTGCTGCTCGTCATAGTTCACGAGGCCGGCGACCATGGCCTTGCGCGCCATGACCTGAACCTTCGGATCGAGCGTGGTGCGAACCGACAGGCCACCCTCGTAGAGCTTCTTCTCGCCGTAGCGCTCGAAAATGTCGCGGCGGACTTCCTCGGCGAAATATTCGCCGGCAAAGGTGTGGGCGCCGTTGGAACGGCTGGTGACGGCGAGCGGCTCCTTGCGCGACTTGTCGGCGTCGGCCTGCTTGATCCAGCCGTTTTCCACGAGACGGTCGATCACGTAATTGCGGCGCTCGATGGCGCGGTCGCGGTTGCGGACCGGATGCAGCGTCGCCGGCATCTTCGGCAGCGCCGCCAGATAGGACGCTTCCGCCACCGTCAGCTCGTTCACCGACTTGTCGAAATAGACCAGCGAGGCCGCCGCGATGCCGTAGGCGCCGAGGCCGAGATAGATCTCGTTGAGATACAGTTCGAGGATTTTGTCCTTCGAATAGGTCTTCTCGATGCGCATCGCCAGCAAGGCTTCCTTGATCTTGCGTGAGAAGGAGACCTCGTTGGTGAGCAGGAAGTTCTTGGCGACCTGCTGCGTGATCGTGGACGCACCCTGCGGACGGCGGTTGGAGCCGTAGTTCTGCAGATAGAGCAGGCCTGCGCGAGCCATGCCGGTGTAGTCGATGCCGCCATGCTCGTAGAAATTCTTGTCCTCGGCCGCGAGGAAGGCGTTGATCACAAGCTTCGGCACCGCCTGGATCGGCAGATACAGCCGCCGCTCCTTGGCGTATTCGCCGACCAGCGAACCGTCGACCGCGTGCACACGCGTCATCACCGGCGGCTCGTAATCCTGAAGCTGAGAGTAGTCCGGCAAGTCCTTGGAGAAATGCCAGATCAGGCCTGCCACGGCCCCGACGCCAACAAGGAACACCACTGTTCCCGCGGCGAACAGGAAGCCCATGAACCGCACCAGCAAGCGCATTATCTGTTTATCCGTTCAAACTCTGGATCAGCCCAGTATCAGCCCTTTGGCACACAAAACGGTACCAACCTCACGCCGCGAATTCACCGGCTTACGCAATCACATCGAGGCCGGACTTAAGACGCTTGCCGAACAGGTTCTCGCCGATTCCGGAACCCTCTACCGGTTTCTATAAAGCGTCCGCTGTGGCCAAACTAGGGCCTTCGGGCCGGGAGGAACAAACCGGCTCAGTTCGACGTCCCCGCCGTGGCCATCCGCTTCGTCAAAAATCCGTCGATCGCCTGGGCCATCGAGCCCACGGCGCGGGAGCGCCAGCCCTCGGAGACCAGCTGCTCGAGATCGCCCTTGTTGGAGACGTAGCCGATCTCGACCAGCACCGATGGCACGTCGGGCGCCTTCAGAACCCGGAAGCCGGCGGATTTCAGGGGATGCTTGTGCATCCGCACCGTCTGCTTCATTTCGCTCATCAAATGGCGGGCGAAACGGTTTGAAAAGGTGCGGGTTTCCCGCTGTGTGAGGTCGATCAGGATGTCGGCGACGTCGGTCGGCTCCTCCGCGAGGTTGAAGCCGGCGATCGCATCGGCGCGGTTCTCCGCATCCGCCAGCCGCTGGGCCTCGGCGTCGGACGCCTTGTCGGAGAGCGTATAGATGGTCGCGCCCTGCGCATCCCCTTCCGCCCGCGGCAGCGCATCGGCGTGGATCGAGACGAACAAGGCCGCCTTGAGATTGCGGGCGATCTTGGTGCGGTCATTGAGCGGAACGAAGGTGTCGTCGTCCCGCGTCATGACCACGCGGTACTTGCCGGCTTTTTCCAGCTTGTCGCGGAGCGCCAGGCCAAAGGCCAGCACCAGGTTTTTCTCGCTCTCGCCGCTCGACTGCGTCCCGTTGTCGATGCCGCCGTGGCCGGGATCGATCACCACCACCGGTCGAGTATCGGCCTTCTGCTGCGCGCCATCCGGGGCCGCGGCACTGGGAACCGTGGCAGGCGGCGCTTCAGCGATTGCGGGCCGCAGCTCGGGACGGTTCTCGGGGGCACGTGACGACACGAAGGCGGTGCGGTCGACCTCCTCCAGCTCGAGCACGAGCCGGGCGGGTTGGCCGTTGGCCGCCTCCAGCACGTAGGATTTAGCGATCTTCGCCGGTCCGGTCAGGTCGAACACGATTCGCGAGCCGCCGGGCATGACGAGCCCGTAGCGGAAGGCCTTGACCAGCCCCCGCCCCCCGCTTCCGGTCCCGGCGGGCAGCTGAAAATTGACCTGCGGCACGTCCACCACCACGCGGTAGGGGTCGCCCAGCGTGACGGCGCGGAAGGTGACGGTCTGGTCGAGATCGAGGATGAAGCGGGTCTGCTTGCCATCGCCGGCCAGGCGGGCGGCCGAGGCGACCGGAAAATTCGCCGCAACGGCAGCAGGTTGCAGCCGGCTCTCGGCGGCGATCAGGCGCGCGGAATCGGCACAGGGCAATGCCGCAGTGCATAGCAACACGCCCCCCAGCAAAATCCGTCGATTTGTGCGGCTCGCCACCGATTCCGTGCCTCCGAGCAGCTCTCTTAACGCAATAGAACCACAGGGTTAATCGATCCTTAATGACGGAAACGCGAAACTCGGCGACTGTGACCGCCGTGCGACGCTCCCTTGCACGGATGGCTCATTCCTCGTATGTACGGAATGCTGACGGCCGATATTTCCGGTTGTGTCGCATTCAGCCTCCCGGTGCAGCGCCGGAACTCTCAAGGTTTGAGAATTCCAGCGTTTTCCACTTCCCTCTATGACCAGCGCGGTGCGCGGCAGCGAGGTGGAGCGGGTCAAGCCCCGGCGGCGGACGGTCTCGGGCTACCACTCATGTTGCCGGGACGGTTCTGACAGCGGCGTAACCCATTACCCGGTCCCTTGATCCCAAGGGGGCGGTTCGTGATCCCCAAGGCGAGCGCGCTCGCGCCGTGCCTGGCCAGCAGCAACTGATTGAAGGGCGGCCTCGCCGCCCAGTGTTTCATACGGGCCGACGCTTGATGCGCCAGACTGTGCCGACGAAATCTGAAGGAGCATTCGCGACGCTGCGGAGTGACAATCCCGTGCGTCGCAATGGTCCTGAAGCTTCCGGTTCGGCAAGGCGCGAGAGACGGCGTTTCGGCCTTCCCCTCACCCCCGAATCAGGTGGACCGTCGCGTCACCCGCCGGCGCGATACGCGCCCACGGCTTATCGCGTCCGCCGCCGCCAAGAGTTAAGACATGCCCAACAAGATGTTGATCGATGCCACCCACCCGGAGGAGACCCGGGTCGTCGTGGTCCGCGGCAATCGCGTCGAAGAGTTTGATTTCGAGACCGCGCAACGCAAGCAACTGCGCGGGAATATCTACCTCGCGAAGGTCACAAGGGTCGAACCCTCGCTCCAGGCCGCTTTCGTCGAATATGGCGGCAATCGCCACGGCTTTCTCGCCTTCAGCGAAATCCATCCCGACTACTACCAGATCCCGGTCGCCGACCGGCAGGCGCTGATCGAGGCCGAGGAACAGGCCCATCGCGAGGCCGAGGAAGAAAGCGAGAACCGCTCGCACGGCCGTCGCCGCTCGCGGCACCGCAACGCCCGCCGCCGCGGTCATGGCGAGCGCGTGCGCAGCGACATCGTCGAAGGTCTCGAAGCCGGCGCCGATCCCGCCGCTCAGCCGGTCGAAGGCGCCGCGCTGCCCGAGCATGCCGAGGGCGAGCATCCGCACGCCGATACGGAGCATCATGGCGAGCACGAAGGCCACGATCCCGATCATGGTGACCATGATCATGACGAACATCGTCATGCCCGCGATGACGAGCACGATCACGCTCACGATGATGCCCACGGCCGCGAGGACGAGCGCGATCATCACGATCATGATCACGCCGACGAGGCGCCCGCGCCTGTCGCGGCGGTCGGCGCCGAGCCCGCGGTCGAGACCGCTGCCGAGCCGCAGCCGGCGCCAACCTTCGACGTTCCCGCTCCCGAAGCTCATGCCGCGGAAGCTCTGGCGGAGCCTCTGGCGGAGGCCGTGACATCGGCCGCCGAGCCGGCCGAGGCCATCTACGCCGCCGGCGAAAGCACTGAAGCCCCGCATGCGGACGCCGGGGAAGCAGCCGAAGAGGATGACGAGGACGAGGACGGCGAGGATGCCGAAGAGGAAGTCGTCGAATCCGTCGGCGGCGACGACGTGCTCGAGGAAGTGCCGGAGCGCACCTTCCGCCCGCGCCGCCAGTACAAGATCCAGGAAGTCATCAAGCGCCGCCAGGTGATGCTGGTTCAGGTCGTCAAGGAAGAGCGCGGCAACAAGGGCGCGGCGCTGACGACCTACCTCTCGCTCGCCGGCCGCTACGCCGTCCTGATGCCGAACACCGCACGCGGCGGCGGCATTAGCCGCAAGATCACCAGCGCGCAGGACCGCTCGCGCCTGAAGGAAGTGGTGCAGGACCTCGACGTGCCCGAGGGCATGGGCATCATCCTGCGTACCGCGGGCGCCGCCCGGACCAAGCCCGAGATCAAGCGCGACTTCGAATATCTGATCCGGATGTGGGAGACGGTGCGCGACCTCACGCTGAAATCGCAGGCCCCGACCCTCGTCTACGAGGAAGGCTCGCTGATCAAGCGCTCGCTGCGCGACCTCTACAACAAGGAGATCGACGAGATCCTGGTCGCCGGCGAAGCCGGCCACCGCGAGGCCCGCGACTTCATGAAGATGCTGATGCCCGCCAATGTCGGCGCGGTGAAGCAATATCGCGACGGCCAGCCGCTGTTCTCGCGCATGGGCGTCGAGAGCCAGCTCGATGCGATGTTCTCGCCGACCGTGCAGCTGCGCTCCGGCGGCTACATCGTCATCAACCAGACCGAGGCGCTGGTCTCGATCGATGTCAACTCGGGACGATCGACGCGCGAGCACCATATCGAGGACACCGCGCTCAAGACCAACATGGAGGCGGCTGAAGAGGTCGCCCGCCAGCTCCGCCTACGCGACCTCGCCGGCCTGATCGTCATCGATTTCATCGACATGGACGAGAAGCGCAACAACCGCGCGGTCGAGCGCAAGCTGTCCGATTGCCTCAGGCAGGATCGCGCGCGCATCCAGGTCGGCCGCATCTCGCATTTCGGCCTGCTCGAGATGTCGCGCCAGCGCATCCGCGCCAGCGTGCTGGAATCCTCGACCGATCCGTGCCCGCATTGCGGCGGCACCGGCCACGTCCGCTCGGTGTCCTCGGTGGCGCTGCAGCTCCTGCGCGGCCTCGAAGAGATCCTGATGAAGGGCGCCACCCACAATCTCGTGGTCCGCACCCGCACCGACGTCGCGCTCTATGTGCTGAACCACAAGCGCGGCCATCTGCGCGATCTCGAGAACGGCTTCAAGGTCACGCTGTCGGTGATCGCCGATCCCGGCGTCAGCGGTCCGCAGGCCTATGTGATCGACCGCGGCGAGCAGGTGCATACGCTCGAAGCCGCCAAGGCGCTGCTCGTTGCGCAAGCCGCTGCGAGCCCGCCGCCACCGGCCGAAGAGGCCTATGACGACGAGGACGTCTTCGACCTGGAGACGGAATCCGAGGTCGAAACCGACGAGACCGAAGGCCTTGCCGACGAGCAGGCTGGCGGCGAGGCAGCCTCGGAGCAGGACGGCCAGCGCCGCAAGCGCCGGCGCCGCCGGCGCGGCCGCGGCGGCCAGCGCGAAGGAGAGTTGCGCGAGGATACGGCGCCGACCGTGCCTGAGCCCGCGATGATCGCCGGCGAAAGCGAGGAGGAGACCGAGTCCGAGCAGGACGGTGAGGAAGGCGAGGAACAGGCCGCCCGTGGCGAACAGCAGGGCAGCGGTGATCGCCGGCGTCGGCGTGGCCGCCGCGGCGGTCGCCGCCGTCGCGGTGGCGGCGAGGAAGGTCTTGCTGGCTCCATCAGCGACGAGCTCGGCACCAACCCGCCGCCGGAAGCTGCCGATGCAGTGGCCGATTTCGACGGCCTCGGCAGCCAGGCTTCGCCTTCGATCGCGCAGGCCGAGCCGACCGGCGAGCCGCAAGTTGCGGAGCCTGAGCCGCACGCCGAGATCCGAACCGAGGCGCCGGCCCAGCCGGAGCCCGCTCCCGCCGCGACGACCGCAACGCCGGACGAAGAGTCAGCCGGCGACAGGGCCGCGCGGCGCCGCTCCACCGTGCGCGAAAAGGTGAGCTTCCTGGCGAACAGCCAGGCGGAGCCCGCAACGCCGGCGGCGGAGGCGACCGAGCCGGTTGCTGCACCCGCGCCGGCACCTGAGCCCGCGCCGGAGGCGGCAAGCGAAACCCCGGCCGCCCCACGTCGTGCCGGCTGGTGGTCACGCCGTTTCGGCGGCGGCGAGTAAAGGGACAAATGGAATCGAAACCGCCCGGCCCAACCGGGCGGTTTTGATTTGATGAGGTCAGTTGCGATGCAAAGCGCGATCATTCTCGGCGGCGGCATGGTGGGCGTCGGCGCCGCGCTGCATCTGCAGCGGCGCGGCTGGTGGGTGACGCTGATCGATCGCAGGGAGCCGGGCCGCGAGACCAGCTACGGCAACGCGGGGATGATCCAGGCCGAAGCGGTACGCCCCTATCCGATGCCGCGCGACCTCGCTTCGCTTTTGAAGATCGCGACCGGCCGCACCAACGACGTGCGCTACAGCCTCTCCTCGCTGCATCTCCACATCGAGCCCCTGCTCCGCTATTGGTGGCATTCGGCGCCGAAGCGACATCGCGAGGCGATCGAGGCGTGGGCACGGCTGATCGCCTACGCAACGGCCGAGCACGACATCCTGATCCGCGAGGCGCATGCCGACAATCTCATCCGCCGCGCCGGCTACCGAGCGCTGTTTCGCGATGCCGCTTCGTTGGATCTCTCGGTCAAGGCTGCCGAGGAAGATCAGCGCGAATTCGGCGTGAACTACCGCGTGCTGTCGGGCAGCGAGCTTGCCAGGGCCGAGCCGATCCTGCGCGACGATCTCCCGGGAGCGATCCATTGGCTCGACACCTGGACCGTGTCCGATCCCGGCGCGCTGGTCACGGCCTATGCCGAGCTGTTCGCACGGCTCGGCGGCAGGATCGTGCTCGGTGATGCGCAGTCGCTGCGACACACCGCGACCGGCTGGTCGGTGGACACCGACCAGGGCCGCATCGACGCTGCCCACGCCGTCGTGACGCTCGGGCCGTGGTCGCCCGATTTATTGTACAAATTCGGCTATCGCATCCCGCTGGTGCGCAAGCGCGGCTACCACATGCATTACAGCGGCGGCGCTTCGCTCGACCTGCCGCTGGTCGACAAGGCCCGTGGCTACGCCATGGGGCCGATGGCCAAGGGCATCCGCATCACCACCGGCGCGGAATTGACGGGCGCGGACGCGCTCGCAACCCCGGTGCAGCTCGCCAGCGCCGAAGCCTCGGCGCGCGAGCTGATCGACCTCGGCAAGCGGGTCGAGCCGGATCCATGGTTCGGAACGAGGCCCTGCACGCCCGATATGCTCCCGGTGCTCGGCCCGGCCCCGCGCCACCCCGGCCTGTGGATGAATTTCGGCCACGGCCACCAGGGTTTTACGCTGGGACCTGCGACCGGGCGCCTGCTCGCGGAAATGATGAGCGGCGAAACGCCCGCGGTCGATCCCACGCCGTACCGGCCCGAGCGATTTTAGCGAGCGCGTCCTATCCGCGACGCTCGACAATCCGGCGCGCCGCCGGCATCAGGGTCGAGCCGAGCGCATTCTTGACCAGCGAGGCCGCGATGAACGGCACGATGCCGACCTGCCAGGCCTTGGTGGCGCCGAGACCAAGGCCGAATGCCAGCCAGCCGAATCCGGTCGCGAGAATGACGATGTGCCCAACAGCCATCGCCGCAAACAGCAGCATGACGCTGCGATCCCAGCCGCGCTCGGCGAGCCAACCGGTCGCGAACGCGGCCACAACGAAACCGAACAGATAGCCCGCGGTCGGGCCGACCAGCGGCGCGATCCCACCCACGGGACCGGCGAACACCGGAAGCCCGATCGCGCCCTCGGCGAGGTAAGCGATCATGGTCGCGCTGCCGAGGCGCCAGCCATAGGCGGCGCCGATCATCAGCACCACCAACGTCTGCAACGTCATGGGCACGTAAGGCAGCGGCAGATTCACCTTGGCCGACAGCGCCATCAACGCCGTGCCGAGCGCGACCAGCACGACGGCACGCAGCGCGCCGACGGCTTCGCCCGGTCGCGTCGGCCACATCAATGCGGCGAGAGAAGAATGTGGCGTAGCGGCGGACGGGACGGAACGGTCTGACAAGCTGAACTCCGGAAGGCTGAAGAAAACTGGCGCAGTTATTTAAGCCACTCAGCAATCCGGTCAACTGCCTCACGCATCTCCCCTGGCGAGCGCGCATAGGAGAAACGAATGAACGAGCGGCCATGGATGGGATCGAAATCAAGGCCGGGCGTTGCCGCCACGCGCGCCTGCTCCAGCATCTGCTTTGCGAATTCGAAACTGTCGGCGGTGAAGTCCGAGACGTCTGCATAGAGATAGAAGGCGCCGTCGGCCGGCAGGAATTTCGTCAGTCCCGCCTTGGGCAAACCATCGATCAGGACACGCCGGTTTTCCTGGTAGCCGTGCTTGATCTCCTCCATCTCGGCCGCGCCGTCGAAGGCGGCCTCCGCCGCGATCTGCGACAGCGAGGGCACCGAGATCGAGAGGTTCTGCTGCAGCCGCTCGATCGGCCGCACCAGGATTTCAGGCACCACCATCCAGCCGACGCGCCAACCGGTCATACAAAAATATTTCGAGAACGAATTGATCACGAGCGCGTGCTCGGACAGCGCGGCCGCAGTCACGGCCGGAAACGCGTAATCGAGCCCGTGATAGATCTCATCGGAGATGAAGCGGATGCCGGCATCTTCCGCGGCCGCGATCAGGCCGGCGAGCGCTTCACGGGACATCATCGTGCCCGTCGGATTGGCGGGGCTGCCGACTAGAACACCCTTCAGCGGCGCCTTGCGATGCGCTGCGAGCAGGGCCTCGCCGGTGAGCGCGTGACGCGTTTCGTTCGTGGTCTCGATCAGCACCGGCTCGCAGCCGAGCGCGGTCAGAATATGTCGATACGGCGGATAGCCCGGCACCGTCACGGCGACGCGATCGCCAGGTTCGAACATCGACAGAAAGGCCAAGATGAAGCCGCCCGACGAGCCCGTCGTCACCACGATCCGCTCGGGGCTGACATCGCAGCCATAGGCGTCGCGATAATGGCGCGCGATGCGCGCGCGCAAGGAAGGGATGCCGAGCGCGGACGTATAGTCGATTCGTCCGGCCTCGAGCGCCGCATGGGCGGCCGCGATCGCGGTCCTGGGCGCGCCGGCCGCGGGCTGGCCGACCTCCATGTGGATCACATGACCGCCGGCGGCCTCGATTCGGGCCGCCGCGGCCATGACGTCCATCACCATGAACGGGGGAACATCGCTGCGGCGGGAGGGCTCGAGCCACTGCCCCAACCGGTTCCTCAATGTCGCGTCGTGCATCGATTTCTGCTATTGGCTGGCGAACCGGTCCGTCCGGTCCGTAAACGGGGCGCTTGTGCCCCAGACTGGCCGCATTGTACGGCTCATAAGGGCACCGCTCACAAGGGCATATCGCGTATCCGGTCCGCCGCCAATCGCCAAAACCAATCACTGAACTGCTTGACCAAGACCACTTGACCGAGCCCCTTTTGACCAAGACCGCTTGATGTCGCTCCAGATCGCATTGCGCAAGAAGGCCTCCGCCCTCACCGCCCTCGTCACGGCCACGGCGATCGCGCTGACGCCGTTCTCGGCCGCGCGCGCGCAGGCCAAGGGGCTGCCGGTCCTGCGCGACACCGAGACCGAGCAGCTGCTGCGCGAATACACGCGTCCGATCCTGCGCGTTGCGGGTCTGGAGAAGCACAACATCCAGATGGTGATCATCAACGACGGCTCGTTCAACGCCTTCGTCGCGGATGGCCGCCGCATCTTCGTCAATTGGGGCGCGATCCTGCAATCGGAGACGCCGAACCAGATCATCGGCGTGCTCGCGCACGAGACCGGACACCTGGCGGGCGGCCATCTGTCCAAGCTGCGCGAGCAGCTCGCCGCCGCCCAGACCCAGATGATCATCGCGATGCTGCTCGGCGCCGGCGCGATTGCGGCCGGCAGCACGCAGCGCAGCAGCGTAGGCAACAACGGGCTCGCCAATGCTGGCGCGGCCGCCATCGCCGCTCCGCAGGAGGTGATCCGCCGCACGCTGCTCTCCTACCAGCGCCAGCAGGAGGAGAATGCCGACCGCGCCGGCGTGAAATTCCTGGCTGCGACCCAGCAATCGCCCAAGGGCATGTACGAGACGTTCAAGCGCTTCACCAGCGAGAGCCTGTTCGCCGCGCGCGGCGCCGATCCCTATCTGCAGTCGCATCCGATGCCGGCCGAGCGCGTCGCTGCACTACAGGAGTTCGCAAGCTCCAGCCCCTACTGGAACAAGAAGGACGATCCCGCGCTCCAGCTTCGGCATGACATGGTCCGCGCCAAAATCTCCGCCTTCATGGAGCGGCCGGAGACGGTGTACCGCCGCTATCCCCAGACCAACGACAGCCTGCCGGCGCGCTATGCCCGCGCCATCAGCACCTATCTGCACGGTGATCTGCGCAGCGCGCTCGCCCAGATCGACGCGCTGATCCAGGTGCAGCCGAACAACCCGTATTTCTACGAGGTGCGCGGCCAGGCGCTCCTGGAAAGCGGCAAGGCGGCCGAAGCGATCGCTCCCTTGCGCAAGGCCGTCGCCCTCTCGAACAACGCCCCCCTCATCGAGATGTTACTTGGGCAGGCTCTGGTCGGAACCGATAATAAGGCCTACACCGACGATGCCGTTCGAATTCTCCGCGCCGCGGTGGCCCGGGAGCCCGAGGCGGCGCTCGGTTATACCCAGCTCGCGATGGCCTATGGCCGGAAGGGAGATTATGCGGAGGCAGATCTCGCCTCTGCGCAGGCCGCATATTTGCGCGGCGACAACAAAACCGCCCGCGAGCTTGCCACGCGCGCGAAAACACGTTTCGCCGTCGGCACCCCCGGATGGGTCAAGGCCGACGACATCGTGGCGGCGAAGCCGCCGCGCAACTGACGCAAACTCGAACGACGCCCGACCACGACGTCACGACACCGGGCTTGAATCCGCCGGGACGTTTCTCGAAACCTGCTTTGGATAAGAGGATTTGACTATGCCTTCGCTGCGCCTGCTCGCTCCTGCCCTGTTCGCGCTCGCCATGTTCGGCGCAGCCGTGCCCGCCTCGGCCGACAGTTTCTCCGACAGCCAGCGCACCGAGATCGAGAAGATCATCAAGAACTATCTCGTCAGCCATCCCGAGGTGCTCGAGGAGGCCATGGCCGAGCTCAGCAAGCGCCAGGCCGCGGCCGAAACGCAGAAGCACCAAGCCAGCATCGCGCAGAACGCCGAGGCGATCTTCAACTCGCCGCGCCAGGTCGTGCTCGGCAACAGGGACGGCGACGTCACCTTCGTCGAGTTCTTCGACTACAATTGCGGCTATTGCAAGCGCGCGATGGACGACATGCTGACCATCATGAAGGGCGATCCGAAGCTGAAGGTGGTACTGAAGGAATTTCCGGTGCTGAGCCAGGGCTCGGTGGAAGCGGCGCAGGTCGGGGTCGCCGTGCGCATGCAGGATCCCTCCGGCAAGAAATATCTCGACTTCCATCAGAAGCTGCTCAGCGGCCGCGGCGCCGCCGACAAGGCCCGCGCGATGCAAGCCGCCAAGGAAGCCGGTCTCGACACGGCTCGCATCGAGAAGGACATCGCCAGCCCCGAGGTGCGCGCCACCCTCGAGGAGAATTTCAAGCTCGCCGAAGCGATGGGCATGAACGGTACGCCGAGCTACGTGATCGGCAAGCAGATCGTGATCGGTGCCGTCGGTGTTGAAAGCCTGAAGGAGAAGATCGGCATTGCCCGTTGCGGCAAGGCGACCTGCTGATCACAGTTTTACGATAGCGAGAACACAAAAAGGCCGGCAGACATGCCGGCCTTTTTTCTTGCGCTGAACGTTGGCGCCTTCGTGCAAAGTCATTCATCTGGCGTTCAACAAACAAAAGCCGCGGAACAGTCGAAGTTCCGGAACAACTCAAATCCCCTTTCGTTGTCGGCGCGGGCAATGACGCGAATGAACACGTGAGGAGAATTTCGATGTTGAACCGCTTTATGATTTCGGTTGCCGCAGTCGCGCTCGTCGCGGGCACTGGCCTCGCGAACGCGCAGGGCAATATGGGCCGCGACAGCGGCGGCGGCGCCGGTGGCGCGCAGATGCAGCATTCGCAGCCTTCCGGCGGCGCTGCTGAGCGCGGTGGCTCGATGAGCCAGGACAAGGGGACCGTTGGCCAGGCCGGCGGCTCCGGGACGATGAAGTCCGAAGACAAGTCCGGCGCGATGAAGGACGAGCGCTCCTCGGGCGGCGCGATGAACAAGAACGCGGCCGAGGACAAGTCTGGTACCACCAAGGGCCAGCGCACCGATGATCGCGCGCAGGGCCAGATGGACAAGTCCCAGCAGGACAAGTCCAAGAGCATGAGCCAGGACACCAGCAAGTCCGGTGCTAAGGACCAGAAGGACATGAAGGCTGAGGGCAGCAAGAGCGGCACCTCGACCACCGAGACCCGACAGGGCACCGGCACGAGCACCAAACAGAATGCTCAGGGCCAGACTGGCACCAGCACCAACCAGAACGTGCAGGGTCAGACTGGCACCAGCTCGACCCAGAACGCGCAGGGCCAGAGCTCGACCACGGTCGGCCAGGCCGGCGCCGCTGCCAAGCTTTCGACTGAGCAGCGCACGCAGATCACGTCCGTGATCCGCGAGCAGCGCGTCGCCCCGGTGACCAACGTGAACTTCTCGATCTCGGTCGGCACCCGCATTCCGCGGGAGGGCATCACCCTTCACGCCCTGCCGTCTCGGGTCGTGTCGATCTATCCGGAATGGCGGAGCTACAAGTATGTCCTGGTCCGGGAAGAGATCGTCATCATCGATCCGGACACCTACGAGATCGTGGCTGTGCTGAACGTCTAAGGCGGACACGGGCAATCTCAGGGGCGGGCAGCGATGCCCGCCCCTTTGCATGCGCCCGGCAGCCATGCTTCGGACTGGTTAACAAGCAATTTCCGTGGTTTCCGCACAGGTTTTTGCGCACTGGATGAGGTGCTTGAACCCAACCTCAAGGCCCTTCAAGGCTTCCCCTCACGCGCTTTGTTACCTATAACCCCCGCCACGCCGAAGCACCTCTTCCGGGATTGGAATGGCCGAACCTGCAACCGACACGATCCTCGTCCTGAACGGGCCGAACCTCAACATGCTGGGGACCCGCGAGCCCGACAAGTATGGCCATGCGACGCTGGCCGACGTCGAGGCGCTGTGCCGGGACACGGCCGCGACGTTCGGCCTGAAGGCGGACTGCCGGCAATCCAACCGCGAAGGCGAGTTGATCGATTTCATCCACGAGGCGCATGCGCGCAAGATGAAGGGCATCATCATCAATGCCGGCGGCTATTCCCACACCTCGATCGCACTGCACGATGCGCTGCTCGCGGTGCAGATTCCGACGGTCGAGGTGCACGTGACCAACATCCACGCCCGTGAGAGTTTTCGTCACCATTCCTACACCGCGCGCGCGGCTTTCGCCTCGCTCTGCGGTTTCGGCATCGAGGGCTACCGCCTCGCCATCCAGGGCCTTGCCGCCAAGCTCGGCATCAAGCCCAACGCCTGACGCTCCCTTCCAACAGAACATTCGGATCAAA
Organism: Bradyrhizobium sp. NBAIM08; assembly: GCF_020193935.1. Taxonomy (NCBI): domain Bacteria; kingdom Pseudomonadati; phylum Pseudomonadota; class Alphaproteobacteria; order Hyphomicrobiales; family Nitrobacteraceae; genus Bradyrhizobium; species Bradyrhizobium sp. NBAIM08. Next base: position 355,035 of record NZ_JADYVR010000002.1, read on the forward strand.
CAACATGGCGCGCCAGCCAGACGACAAAGCAGCCGCAAAGTTTTCCAGCGAGGATTCCGCGCTCGTCCGCGAGCTGGCACTTCTGCTCGATGAGACCAGCCTCACCGAGATCGAGATCGAGCGGGCGGGTCTGCGCCTGCGCGTCGCCCGCAACATCAGCGTTGCCGCGACCATGCCGATGCAGGTGACGGCTCCTCCGGCCGCCCTGCCGCTGGCAGCAAGCCCCGCGGCCCCTGCCGCGGCCGATCTGTCGAAGCATCCCGGCGCCGTGACCTCGCCGATGGTCGGCACGGCTTATTGGGCGCCGGAGCCGGGCGCAAAGCCGTTCATCGACGTCGGCACCAAGGTCTCGGTCGGCCAGACCCTGCTGATCATCGAAGCCATGAAGACGATGAACCAGATCCCCTCGCCGCGCGCCGGCACGGTGACGCAGATCCTGGTCGAGGACGGCCAGCCGGTCGAGTACGGCGAGCCGCTGGTGATCATTGAGTGACGCGAATGGGGAATAGCGAATAGCGAATGGCGTCAGCCTTCCCTACTCGCCATTCGCCACTCGCCATTCGCTGCAGGACAACATGTTCGACAAGATCCTCATAGCCAACCGCGGCGAGATCGCCCTTCGCATCCTCAGGGCCTGCAAGGAGCTCGGGATCGCCACCGTCGCCGTGCACTCCACCGCCGATGCCGATGCCATGCATGTGCGGCTGTCGGACGAGAGCGTCTGCATCGGGCCGCCGGCGTCCAAGGACAGCTATCTCAACGTGCCCGCCCTGCTCGCGGCGTGCGAGATCACCGGCGCCGATGCCGTGCATCCCGGTTACGGCTTCCTCTCCGAGAACGCGCGCTTTGCGGAAATCCTCGCCGAGCACAATCTGCACTTCATCGGCCCCAAGGCCGAGCACATCCGCCTGATGGGCGACAAGATCGAGGCCAAGAAGACCGCCAAGCGCCTCGGCATCCCCGTGGTGCCCGGCTCGGACGGCGCCGTCGGTCCCGACGACGATGCGACGGCGATCGCCAGGAAGATCGGCTTCCCCGTGCTGGTGAAGGCGGCGGCGGGCGGCGGCGGCCGCGGCATGAAGGTCGCGCACAGCGAGGCCAACCTGCAGCTGGCGCTGTCGACGGCGGCCAACGAGGCCAAATCCGCCTTTGGCGATGCTTCCGTCTATCTGGAAAAATACCTGCAGAAGCCGCGCCACATCGAGATCCAGATCCTCGGCGACGGCCGCGGCGGCGCGATCCATCTCGGCGAGCGCGACTGCTCGCTGCAGCGGCGCCACCAGAAGGTTTGGGAGGAAGGCCCCTCGCCCGTGCTCGCCGCCGCCGCGCGCGCCAAGATCGGCGAGACCTGCGCGAAAGCGATGCGCGAGATGAAATATCTCGGCGTCGGCACCATCGAATTCCTGTTTGAGGACGGCGAGTTCTACTTCATCGAGATGAACACCCGCATCCAGGTGGAGCATCCCGTCACCGAGAGCATCACCGACATCGACCTCGTGCTGGAGCAGATCCGCATCGCCGCCGGCGGCGACCTGCCGGCCAGGCAGGATGAGGTCCAGGTCATCGGCCATGCGATCGAGTGCCGCATCAACGCTGAGAATCCGCAGACCTTCCGCCCCTCGCCCGGCCGGATCCTGCAATATCATCCGCCCGGCGGCCTCGGGGTGCGGATCGATTCCGCCGTCTACCAGGGCTACACGATCCCGCCCTATTACGACTCCCTCGTTGGCAAGCTGATCGTGCACGGCAAGACCCGCGCCGAATGCCTGATGCGGCTGCGCCGCGCCTTGGACGAGATGGTGGTCGAGGGCATCGAGACCACGCTGCCGCTGTTCCGCGCGCTGGTGCGCGAAGCCGACATCATCAACGGCGACTACCACATCCACTGGCTGGAGCAGTACCTGGCCGGCAAGGTGGAACCAGCGCCGCGATAATCACGTCCTCTCATGGAACCCCTTGCCTCCAATCGCGTTCTGGATGGTTGGGGCCAGTTCCAAGGGGGCGTTTTGAACTCCATTGCCTGCAGACAGGTGAACCGTCGTGACGGCTGAAGGCCAGCGACGGCGCGCATTCTGGCAGATCCTGCTGTTCGCGGCGGGCCTTTTGGTGCTGACCGTGATCAGCGCCGGTTCCGTCTACCTCGTCAACAAGGCGCGGGAGGACAGCAAGTGGGTGGTTCACACCATCGAGGCTGAAAACCAGATCAACGCCCTCCTCTTGGAAATCCGGCGTGCGGAAAGCACCGCCCGCGGCTACCTGCTGACCCAAAGATCGGATTTCAAGGCAGACCACGACAAGGCCATCGCTGCAATCGTGCCAGCGCTCGACAGGCTTACACGCCTGATCGGCGACAATCCGCAACAGCGCAAGAGCATCGAAAAGCTGAGTTCGGTGATCGAGACGCGGCTCGGCCAATTCGCGCAGGAGATGGATTTCATCCGTCAGGGTCAGCCGGAGAAGGCCGCAGGGTTGGTGCGCGAGCTAGCCTCCGCCGATACCACGGCGGCGATTGCCGAAGTCGCGACGGGAATGCTTCAGGAGGAGGAACGGTTATTCCGCCTCCGCACGGCCAACTCCGACCGCAGCCAGACCCTGGCCGCTTCGATGACCGGTATCGGATCCGGCCTGGTTGTGGTGCTGGCGCTGATCTCGATCTGGCTGGTGCGGCGTTCGACACGCGAACGCGATGCGGCCGAAGCGCGCCTGCGCGATGCCAACCTCAATCTCGAGGCCGTCGTCGACGAGCGCACGGCGGATCTGCGCGAAGCCAACGACGAGATCCAGCGCTTTGCCTATATCGTCAGCCACGATCTGCGCTCGCCGCTCGTCAACATCATGGGCTTCACGAGCGAGCTCGAAGAGCTCGGCGGCGACATCTTCCGCCGCATCGGCAGCCTCGCGCACGCCCCCGCGGATGGAGCGCCGCTCGCGCCCGCCGCTCCGGGCGAGATCGCGCTCGAGGGCGCCGACAAGCAGCTCCATGAGGATTTCTCCGAAGCGCTCGGCTTCATCAAATCGTCGATCGCCAAGATGGACCGGCTGATCTCGGCCATCCTCAACCTCACACGCGAGGGCCGGCGCGAATTCCAGCCGGTGAAGGTCGACACGCGCGAGCTGATCGAGGCCATCGTGACGACGCTGGCGCACCAGGCCGCCGAGGCGCAGGCCGAGATTCACGTCGAGCCCCTGCCGGACCTCGTGAGCGACCGTCTCGCCCTCGAGCAAATTTTCTCCAACCTGATCGACAATGCCATCAAATATCTCAAGCCCGGCGTGCCCGGCGAGATCAGAATCCGCGGGCGGACCAAGCTCGGCTACGCTATCTTCGAGGTCAGCGACAACGGCCGCGGCATCGATCCCAAGGACCACCAGCGGATATTCGACCTGTTCCGCCGCGCGGGAACCCAGGACAAGCCCGGCCAGGGCATTGGTCTTGCCCATGTGCGTGCACTTGTGCGTCGCCTCGGCGGCACCATGTCGGTATCATCGGAACTCAACACGGGCAGCACCTTCACGATCACGCTGCCGATCGCCTGGAACGTGAGCAACCGGAACAGAGATCGATGACCCAGCCTGTCACCATCATCATGGTCGAGGACGACGAGGGCCATGCCCGTCTGATCGAGCGCAATATCCGCCGCTCGGGCGTCAACAACGAGATCGTCTCCTTCACCACCGGGACCGACGCCATGCGGCACCTGTTCGGCGCCGACGGCTCCGGGCTGGTGCAGAAGGGCAACGCGCTCCTGATCCTGCTCGACCTCAACCTCCCCGACATGACCGGGATCGACATCCTGAAGCAGATCAAGGAGAACAAGTACCTGAAGGCCTCGCCCGTGGTGGTGCTGACCACCACCGACGATTCCCAGGAGATCAAGCGCTGCTACGAGCTCGGCTGCAACGTCTACATCACCAAGCCCGTCAACTACGAGAATTTCGCCAACGCCATCCGGCAGCTCGGTCTGTTCTTCTCGGTCATCCAGGTCCCGCCCGCCGCCACATGAACCAGCGCACGCCGACACTGCTCTACATTGACGACGACGGGGCGCTGGCGCGCCTGGTCGATCGCGGCCTGACGCGGCGCGGCTTCCGGGTCGTCCATGCCGCGAGCGGCGAGGAAGGGCTCGAGCACATCCGCCGCGCCGCCGCCCAGAACAGCACCGAAGGCGGCATCGACGTCGTCGCGCTCGATCAGTACATGCCGGGCCTCGACGGGCTCGAGACGCTCGAGCAGATCATGGCGATCCCGGACGCGCCGCCCGTCGTGTTCGTGACCGCCTCGCAGGATTCCAGCATTGCGGTGACGGCGCTCAAGGCGGGAGCGGCCGACTATCTGGTCAAGGACGTCCAGGGCGACTTCATCCCGCTCCTCCACGTCGCCGCCGAAGGCGCGCTACGCCAGGCCGAGCTGCAACGGGCTCGCGAGGAAGCCGAGGCCGAGATCCACGCCTCGCGCGACCGCTACGCGGCGCTCGCCGCCGAACGCGAGCTCCTGCTGCGCGAGGTCAATCACCGCGTCGGCAACTCGCTCCAGATCATCGCCTCGCTGCTGCATCTGCAGGCAAGCTCCGCCGCGCAGGACGAGGTCAAGGCGGCGCTGACCAACGCGATGGGCCGCGTCGCCGCGGTGGCGCAGGTGCACCGCCGCCTCTACACCTCGCAGGACCTCAAGAGCGTGGTCCTCAATCAGTATCTGGACTCGCTGCTCGAGGATCTCCGCCGCTCGGCCGAAGGCAACCGCATGTCGCGCCTGACGCTGAAGGCTGAGCCGATCGAGATCGATCCGGACCGTGCGGTCGCCGTCGGCATCATCGTCAACGAGCTGGTGATGAACGCGGTGAAATACGCCTATCCCGACGGCGCCGGCCCGATCCATGTCGAGCTGATCTCGCAAGGCGACGACCTCCTGCTCTCGATCACCGACGACGGCGTCGGCGACAACGCCAAGGCCGATCCGCGCTCCACCGGCATGGGCCAGCGCATCGTCGCGGCCATGGCCACCAAGCTCGACGCCGCGGTCGAGCGCGATCCCGCGCATTCCGGAACCCGGGTCGTGCTGAAGTTCGGCCGCATGCCCGCAAGCGTCGGCAAGACCAGCACCGCTGCCGCCAGCTGAGCGGTCCGGCCGCACCCATCGCAACTGCATTGCGATCCTGCTATGATGGCAAGCCATGACTTCGCGCGACTCCGCCCCGTCTGAAATCACGCCGGCCGTGCTGCTGCGCGCTTATGCCTGCGGCATCTTTCCGATGGCGGAAAGCGCCGACGATCCGACCCTGTTCTGGGTCGAGCCGGAGCTGCGCGGCGTCATCCCGCTCGACGGCTTCCGCGTCGCCTCGCGCCTCGCGCGCACCGTGCGCTCGGATCAGTTTCGCGTCACCGTCAACACCGCGTTCAAGGCGACCATCGCCGGCTGCGCGGCGCCGCAAGTGGGCCGCGAGGATACCTGGATCAACAAGCGCATCCGCGACCTCTATGGCGGGCTGTTCGAGCTCGGCCATTGCCACAGCGTCGAAGCTTGGCAGGGCGACGAGCTGGTCGGCGGTCTCTACGGCGTCAGCCTGGGGCGGGCCTTCTTCGGCGAGAGCATGTTCCACACTGTGCGCGATGCCTCGAAGGTCGCGCTGGTGCATCTGGTCGCGCGGCTCATTCACGGCGGCTTCGAGCTGCTCGACACCCAATATGTCACCGAGCACCTGAAGAGCTTCGGCGCCGTCGAGATCTCGCGGCGACGCTATACCGCGCTGCTCGACAAGGCGCTGGCGGGCGAGCCCGGCGATTTCCTGAAGCTCTCCGCCGGCGAAGCGATCCCGGGCGCACGAGCCCTCGAGATCATCGCTGCGCGGCAATAACGAACAGCTCGGTTAGCGGCCAAATCCGGGAATGCCGAACAGGCCTGGGCGCTGCTCCGGTGGTGGCGGCGGTGGCGGCGCCGGTTGCTGCTGCTGGATCGGCGGCAGCGGCTGCGGCGGGCGCTGCTGCACCTGCTTGGGCGCGGCCTTCTTCTGCGCGGGCGGCGGTGGCGGCGGCTTGGCCGCGGCCGGATCCGGTGCCGCCGTCGCCACAGTCTGCTGCGGCTCTTTGCAGTCGGTCAGCCAGATGTCGTAGATCGGATGCTCGACGCCGTGCAGGCCGGGGCTCGCCGCGTACATCCAGCCCGAGAAGATCCGCTTCACCTCGCCCTGCAAGGTGATCTCGTCGACCTCGACGAAGGCGTCGGTGTTGGCCGCTTCAGTCGCCGGACGCGTGTAGCAGGCGTTGGTCTTGACGCGGAGCGCACCGAACTGGACGGTCTCGCCGATCTCCTCGTCGAAATTGATGATGCGCCCGGTGATCTTGTCGAGGCCGGAGAACGTCGCCTTCTTGTTCACGATCTTCTGGGCCGGCGGCTCCGTCACGACCTCGTCGCCCGGCTGGAGGCTGGCCGGCGTCTGCGGCACGCCGCCCTTCTGCTGGGGCTGCCGCTGACCGGGCGCTCCGGGAGCGCCTTGCGGACCCGGCGGAGTGATCGCGGCCGAGGGCGGCTGGTTCGGCGGTGCGAGGGTCGAGCCCGGCGGCGGTGCTAGGGGCTGGGTCTCGACCGGCCCGGGCATCACGTTGCCCTGCCGGCCCGGAGGCGGCGGCATCGGGCGCGACGGCAGCACTCGGCCCTGCGGCGGCAGCTCCGGCACCTCTTCGTCGTCCTCGGGCATCTGCTGCGGCTGGGGCTGGCCGCGCGGAATGCTGCCGGGCGGCCGCAGCGGCGGCGGATCGGAGAAGATCGTGCCGATCTGCGCACTTGCCGGCGTCGCAGCCGTCAGTGCGGTGGCGGCCAAAAGCGCCGCAAGACCGGTCAGGGAAAAGGTTTTGAACATTTCGCGCGGCTTCAACAGCGAATCGGGCTCGTTGGACATTCTACAGGGGATACCGCCGCTCGCAGGCCCTCCGGTTAACACGCCGAATACGGCGGGGGAAGGGCGGCATCCCTGCCCTTCCCGGCCCGGTCTGGCCAGGCCGGCTCCCGGATGGGATAGTCCTGAGCCCCTCGCCGGGGCACCCCCATGGCCGAAGGCGAGCATGCCCTCCAAAGCGCTACGCAGCCGATAATACCGACAGAAATGCCCTCCCTCCTCCGAGCCGTCCTCGCCCTTCCCCTGCGTGCCCTCGGCTGGCTTGGTGGCCAGGGCACGCGCGCGGTGGCGGCGATTGCCTTCATCGCGGTCGCGGTGCCGCCGCTCGGCGCGCTGCTGCGCCCCTACGTCACCGAGGCGATCTTCCTTCTGCTCTGCATCTCCTTCATGCGCGTCGATCTCGGCGCGCTGTACGGACATCTGCGCCGGCCGGCGCTGGTCGCGGCCGCCACCGCCTGGACCACGATCGGTGTGCCGCTAATCTTCGCCCTCGCTGCCCACGCGACGGGGCTCTCCACGAGCTCTCCAGGCCTTGCTCTCGCGCTGATGCTCCAGGGCATGGCCTCGCCGATGATGGCGGCGCCAGCGCTTGCCGCGCTGATGGGCCTCGATGCCGCGCTGGTGCTGGTCACGCTGGTGACCTCGACCGCGCTCGTGCCATTCACCGCCTCGCTGTACGCGAGCCTGTTTCTCGGCGGCATGCTCAGCATCTCTCCGATGACGCTCGGCTTGAAGCTGCTCGGCATCCTCGCCGCATCACTGGTGACCGCCACGATCATCCGCCGTCTGGTGGGCAGTGATGCAATCCAGCGCCACAAGCGGCCGATCGACGGCCTCAACATCATCATACTCTTGGTGTTCGCCTCCGCAGTGATGGGCGACGTCGCAACCGAGTTTCTCGCCGATCCGCTGTTCACGATCGCCGTCGCGCTGCTCGCTTTTGCGGTCTACTTCACCCTCCTCGCCGCAACCACGCTGATCTTCCGACGTGCCGGCACCGAGCGCGCGTTCGCGCTCGGCCTGATGGTGTCACAGCGCAATCTGGGCCTGATGCTGGCGGCCACCGCCGGCGCGCTGCCGGCGACGACCTGGCTCTATTTCGCGCTGACGCAGTTTCCGATTCACTTTGCGCCGTACATGCTGATGCCGATCGCAAGGCGCCTGACGGCACGCACGAATGGGTCCAGCGAGGCAAAAAAGGCCGAAGTTCACTCGTTTGTGTCACAGGAGCGCCGTGAAGGAACAACAATCTAAGGTGGCCGTTCAAGGTCTGTTACCCAAAGGAGGTCGCGATGAGGTTTGCCGTGATTTTGGTTCTCGGCTCGCTCGCGCTGGGCTCGGCCGCGAGAGCCGATCGACCCGGCCCCGACTGGATGCCGATGCAACAAGTGATAGCCAAGATCCTGGAGGCGGGCTATTCCGAGGTCACCAAGCTTGAAGCCGACGATGGCCGGTGGGAGGGCGAAGGCATCAAGAACGGCCAGAAGATGGAATTCCGTGCCGATCCCAAAACCGGCGCCATCGTGAGCGAGAAGCCGGACAAGTGAGCATCGCCGAAGTCCGCTTCTGAGCAACGCCCGACTTCGCCGTTCCGCAGGGCTCGCCAAGGTCAAGAGAAACGTCCTACCCCGCCCGCGCCGCGCGCCGCAGCGCCTGCGGCGGCTGGCCATAGGCGCGGATGAAGGCACGCCGCATGCGCTCGGGGTCGCGGAAACCGGTCACCTCCGCCACGCGCTCGATCGCCTCGCGCGAGGACTGCACGCGCTCGCGCGCGACTTCGAGCCTGAGCCGCTCGATCGCCTTGGACGGCGTCGTGCCGGTCTCGGCGGCGAAGGCGCGGGCAAAATGCCGTGCACTCATGCCGGCGCGATCGGCGAGATCCTCCACGGTCAGCGGCGCATCGAGATTTTCGCGTGCCCAGGACAATAGCGTGCCGAAGCGTCCGTTCGGCGCCTTCAGCTCCAACAGCGACGAGAATTGCGACTGCCCACCGCTGCGGCGGTGATAGAGCACGAGCTGCCGCGCGGTTGCCTGCGCGATCTCCTCGCCGTGGTCCTCGGTGATCATCGCCAGCGCGAGGTCGATCCCCGCGGTGATACCTGCGGATGTCCACACATTGCCGTCGCGGGTAAAAATCTGGTCCGGCTCGAACTTCACCTTGGGAAAGCGCGCGATGAAATCGCGCGTCCGTCCCCAATGGGTGGTGGCTCTGCGACCGTCGAGAAGCCCCGCCGCGGCGAGCACGAAGGCGCCCGAGCAGACGCTCGCGACCCGCACGCCGCGCCGTGCCAGCCGCTGCACGAAGGCCCGCGTGACCTCGCAGCGCGCGGCCTCCGCGACGCCCATGCCGCCGGCGACGACGAGCGTCGTGATCGCGTTCGCGGTCTTGAAGTCGCGCGCCATCATCTCGACGCCCGACGAGCTGCGCACCAGCCCCGGCTTGGCGGCCAGCACGCGGATGGCTGGCGCCTTGCCGAGGCAGCGCGCTGCGATCTCGAACGCCGAGATCGGACCTGCCGCATCGAGCAGCTGGAAGTCCGGGAAGATCAGGATGCCGATCATGGGCCAAGCCTGGTATGTAGAGTTGGTATGTCCGAAAGCGAGGGAATTATGCCATTTCAGACAGAAGGGCACCATGCCATTCTGCCGGCGTCAAGCGCATTATCGGAGGCTCCCATGTCGTCACCGCTCCAGATCGGAATCCTGGTATTTCCGCGCGTCACCCAGCTCGATTTCACCGGCCCCTTGCAGGTGTTCGCCATGGTCCCGGACGCAAAGCTGCACCTGATCTGGAAGCGGATCGAGCCGGTGCCGAGCGATTCCGTGCTGACGCTGACGCCGACTACGACCTTTGCGGATTGCCCCCAGCTCGATGTCATCTGCGTGCCGGGCGGCCAGGGCACCAACGACCTTCTCAACGACGAGGACGTGCTCGCATTCCTGCGCAGGCAAGCGGCAGGCGCCAAGTACGTCACCTCGGTCTGCACGGGATCGCTGGCCCTCGGCGCCGCCGGCCTTCTGAAGGGCTACAGCGCCGCCACCCATTGGAGCGCAATGGAGATGCTCGCACAGTTCGGCGCGACGCCGACCAAGACACGCGTCTGCGTCGATCGCAACCGCATCACCGGCGGCGGCGTCACCGCCGGGATCGATTTCGCGCTGACGCTGGTCTCGATCATGGTCAATCGCACCATGGCCGAAGCGATCCAGCTCCAGATGGAATATAATCCAGCCCCGCCGTTCAATGCCGGATCGCCCGACACCGCGCCAGCCGAAGTGCTGGCGCTGCTGAGGGAGCGCGGCGCGCAGAACCATGCACGGCGGCTCGAGGCGGTGCAGCGCGCGGCCGAGCGGGTGGCGTAAAGGATCGGGCTTGCTCTTGTACCCCGGACGCAGCGCAGCGCTGCACGCTGCACCGCGTCCGGGACACGCGAGGCGAACAACGACAGAAAAAGGCCGCTCGGTTTCCCGAGCGGCCTTTCCTGTCTCACGGTGGCTGCACATTCACATCGGGCGATGTCGGAGCTTCCAGACCGGGGGCCTATCTCCCGATCGAGTCCTTCCTCGGCGGCCGCTGCATCTCGGGACAGTCGCGAACTGTTGCCCGAACCGAACGCGATGGTCTCCCATCTCCGTAAGATGGGATCATTGAGCCGCATCGCCCGCCTCGCGGCAACACCTGCGCAGGCGGCATCCCCGCTGTTCCCGTTGTCCACAGCGGCGCGGCGCGGATGCATGTGCATCCGCTTTGGACGATGGTGATTCGTGGGTCGGCCGAAAGGGGCTTAGCCGGGCGTCCAGGGCTGATAGTCGCCGGTCGCCTTGGGACGCCTGCCGCTGGCGAGCGTCGAGCCGGAGGGACGATAGGCCTTGGCCGTGCCGGTGAGATTCGGCTGGTGCGGCTTCTCCCACTCGCGCGGCTGATAATCGATCTCGGTCGGCGGCTTGTCGACGACGTGGTGAATCCAGCCATGCCAGGACGGTGGAATCCGGCTCGCTTCCGCGTAGCCGTTATAGATCACCCAGCGCCGCTCGAAGCCGAGCGCCGGATCGATCGCCCCGCCCCGCGTGCGGTAGTAACGGTTGCCCTGCTCGTCCTCCCCGACCAGCTCGCCATACCGCTTGGTCCAGAGCTGGGTGCCAAAGGTCTGGCCATTCCACCAGGTGAAGAACTTGAGGAAGAATTGTTTCATGCGGCAAGGGCCCTGCTTCGTGGGGTCCTGATGCCATCCGGGGGCCGAAATGTCCAGTTCGGCAGGCGCGTCGGCGCCCCCGCAAATCCGCCTGCCGCGCACGCCCCTGCCGCAAAGCCGACGCGATTCATTCATGCGCGGTACAGCGGCGGGACCTGAGGCTCCATGCGCGCGCAAACCGGCGTGATCCCAGGAACCCCCGCGCTTTCTCAGGGTTGCTTTCCGGGAAAGGAGTTTACCATGAACAGTCTGAAATTGTTGAGTGCCGCTGCGACGGTGGCGTTGGTTCTTCCCTTGGCGAGCCCGAGCTTTGCGCAGCAGAGTCGTGCCGCCGCGGTCGGAGCGGGCGGTGGTGCGGCGATCGGTGGCGGAGGTGCCGCGGTCGGTGGCGGAGGCGGCGGCTTCGGTGGCGGCGCCCGCATGGGCGGCGGCGGCGCCGCGTTCCAGGGCGGTGGCGGCGGTTTCGGGGGCGGAGCCGCGATGCGCCCGAGCGGTGGCAATTTCGCAGGCGGTGGCGCGGTCCGTCCGGGCGGTGGCAGTTTCGTCGGGGGCGCGGCAGACCGTGCCGCTATCTCGCCGAGCTTCAGTGGGACCCGTAGCGCTGCAGTTGCGGGCAACTGGCAGGGCGGCAGCGGCAATTGGCAGGGCGGCAGCGGCAACTGGAGCGGTCGTCACTGGCACGGTCGCCACCACCATCATCATCGCCACGGCGGCTTCTGGCCGGGCTTTGCGGCTGGCGCGGCGATCGGAGGCCTCGGCTCCTACGCCTATTACGGCAGCGGCTACGGCTATTACGATGATCCCTACTACTACGGCTACTATGACGAGCCGTCGGTTGCCGTAGTGCAGGATGGCGGCGGCGACGCCGCTTATTGCGCGCGGCGCTTCAAATCTTACGACCCGGCCTCGGGCACCTATCTCGGCTACGACGGCCGGCGGCATCCTTGCCCGTAAGCAGATCGCGAAGACTAGAGGCGAAAGGCGTCGCAGCAATGCGGCGCCTTTTTTGCAATCGGCGCCTTCCTCGCTCCTTTCGGCTCCATCACCCTCGCAGATAAATACAAATCGATGCAAATGGACCTTTATGCACCAAACCGTGCATATCCTGCGCGATCCAATCGCAAATTGACCGGACCCACGATTCGCGGATATCACAAATCACAGTGGGGACTTCGATCTTCTGGGAAGTGTCATGCCGCGTATTCTCGTGGTTGATGACGATCCGATGGTCGGCGCGACCATCGAGGTCCTCCTCCAACGTCAGGGCTTCGACGTCACGCTGACCGACGGCGGCGAAACAGGACTGGCTGCGCTGGAATCGCAAGCCTTCGACGTCATGCTGGTCGACATCTTCATGCCGCATATGCGCGGCTTCGAATCCATCCGCATCTTTCACGAGCGCGCCCCTGCCACGCCGCTGATCGCGATGTCAGGCTATGCCTTCGCCTCGTCCGCCTCGCCCTCTCCCGATTTTCTCCGCATGGCGCTTGAGCTCGGCGCAACGCGCTGCCTGCGCAAGCCGTTCACGCCGGAAGCGCTGCTGACCACGATCCGGGAATGCCTTGCCGGCGCGGGCGAGAGCGCGCCGCCGAAGGACCAGAAAGAAGCCCCTTGATTCCAACGCAGCGCGTCATTCTCGGTGTTGGACTTGCCATCCTCCTGATCATCACCGCGGCCTCGATCGCCCTCGACGTCAAGTCGCGGTCCGACGCGGCGTCGGTGAACCACACCGTCCAGGTGCAAAAGAAGATCTCCGATCTGCGCGTGCTGCTGCGCCGGGCCGAGAGCGCCGCGCGCGGCTACGAGCTCTATCGCAGCCAGGGCTTCAGCGACGAGTTCCAGGCGGTGCACGCCAAGCTCGCGCCGGCCCTCGCCGAGCTCAAGCGCGACGTGCGCGACACCCCCGATCAGGTCGCCCTGCTTGAGGGCACCGAGCCGCTGGCGCTGCGCCGGATCGAGATCGCCGCCACCGCGATGCGCCTGCGGGCCGCCAACGACCAGGCCGGCATTGCCGCGCTCAACAGCAAGGCCGAGGGCCGCGGCCTCATGGACACGGTGATGCGCAATCTCGACCGCCTGAGCGCGGAGGAAGAACGCCTGCTCGCCGCCCGCTCCCAGGATTCGCGCCGCACCGGCATCGTGCTGCTCGGCATCGACGTCGCCGGCGCCGTGCTGATCCTGCTCCTGGTCGCGTTGGTGATGCGCGAAAGCCGCCGCACGACCGGTGAGCTCCAGAGCTCGCTCGAGCAGACCCAAGCCGCCAAGGCGGCGCTCGAGGCGGCGGTGGCCGAACGCACCGAGCACCTCGTCGCCGCGCATGACGAATTGCGCCTGTCGGTCAACGTGCTCCAGAGCACGTTTCGCAGCATGGCGGAGGCGGTGCTGGTCATCGACGCCGAGGGCACCGTGCTGCTGTCCAATCCGGCCGCCGAGCGCATGCTGCTGCATCGCACCGGCATGAACGTCGGCAATCTGCGCGCGCTGTCCGACGTGTTTCACGGCGACGGCGTCACGCCGCTTCCGGCCGACGAGCTGCCATCGACGCGCGTGCTGCGCGGCGAGCAGTTCGAAGAGCTGGAGATGATCGTCCGCCCGCACAGCGGCAACCCGCCGCGCCATCTCATGGTCAGCGGCCGGCCGATGCGGGACGGGCAAGGCAACATTTCCGGCGCGGCGCTGGTCTATCACGATGCGACGACCTCGCGCGAGACCGAGCGGCAGTTGCACCAGTCGCAGAAGCTGGATGCGATCGGCAAGCTGACCGGCGGCGTCGCGCACGACTTCAACAACATGCTCACGGTCATCTCCGGCAACACCGAGACGCTGGTGGAGCGCCTGAAGGACCAGCCCGAGCTGCAGCGCACGGCCCGGCTGATCGACGATGCCGCCGAACGCTGCGCCGAGCTGATCCAGCACCTCTTGGCATTCGCGCGCCGGCAGCCGCTCGAGCCGCGCAACGTCGACATCAACGCCGCGATCTCGGACATCGCAAAGCTTCTGCGCCCCACCCTCGGCGAGCAGATCCAGATCGAGACTGTGCTGGAGCAGGGGCCGATGACGACGCATATCGATCCGTCCAGGCTCACCAACGCCGTGCTCAACATGGCGATCAACGCCCGCGACGCCATGCCGGGCGGCGGCAAGCTGCTGCTGGAGACCCACCGCGTCGTGCTCGACGAAGCCTATGCGCAGGCCAATGCCGACGTGGCAGCGGGCCCCTACATCATGCTCGCGGTCAGCGATACCGGCACCGGCATGCCCTCTGACGTGCAGCAGAAGGCGTTCGAGCCCTTCTTCACCACCAAGGAGGTCGGCAAGGGATCCGGCCTCGGCCTCTCCATGGTCTACGGCTTCGTCAAGCAATCCGGCGGCCACATCAAGATCTACAGCGAGGAAGGCCACGGCACCACGATCAAGCTCTACCTGCCGCCGGGCGAAGGCGCAGCGGACATCGCAACCGGCGTCACGCCGACGGCCGAAGGCGGCGCCGAGACCATTTTCGTGGTCGAGGACGATCCGCTGGTCCGCAACTTCGTCACCGCGCAGCTCCAGAGCCTTGGCTACAAGACGATCGCCGCGTCCGACGGCAAGGCGGCGCTGGACCTGATTGAGGCCGGGCAGAGCTTCGACCTGCTGTTCACCGACGTCGTCATCCCCGGCGGCATGAGCGGCCGCGAGCTCGCCGACGAGGTGGCGAGGCGCCGGCCGGGCGTGAAGGTGCTCTACACCTCCGGCTACACCGACAACGCCATCGTCCATCACGGCAAGCTCGACGACGGCGTGCTGCTGCTGACCAAGCCCTATCGGCGCAACCAGCTCGCCGAGATGATCCGCAAGGCGCTGAACGGCGGCGGGATGGCGCCGAGCTAGCGCAACGAACTTGATCGCGGCTCAGTCGGTGATGTGCAGTAGAGCATCGACATCAGGCGAACGGATGATAGTGCCGTCGCGTACAAATGCTTCGTGATTGGTCTCAATGGTGTTGTGGTCATAAAGATAGTTGACCATGATCCCGAAGGATTCTTGAATCGCACGCAGAGCGGTATTGCCGAGCCAATTGATGCGTTCGAGCCGTGCGCCGTTGCCGAGGTGAAAACGCGCCACGGGGTCGATGCGTATCGAGGGCTTCCGTGTCAGATAGCTAGCGCAGAGCCGCAGCAAGGGCACGCGCAGCTTCTCGCTCTGCGCCGGGTCATTCCACCAGCTATCGCTCTCCAGTTGCGATAACAGCGCCGCATCGGGATCACTTGCATTTGCAAGCCGATTAGCGAGCCATTGCCGAAATCCCGGTACCGGAGATAGGGTGGAAAAACGCTTCAGCTGCGGAAACTCCGACTGCAGCTCTTCAACGACCTGCTTGATCAGGAAATTGCCGAACGCCACGCCGCGCAGGCCGTCCTGACAATTGGAGATCGAGTAGAAGATCGCGGTGTCGGCGCGCGCGGCGCGCTGCTGCGCGATGGCTTCACCGTCGTCCTGCGACAACAACGGCTGCACGGCCGTGGCCAGTCCTTCCACCAAAGCAACCTCGACGAAAATCAGTGGCTCGCCTGGAAGTGCGGGATGAAAGAAGCCAAAGCAGCGCCGATCGGGTGCAAGGCGCCGGCGCAGGTCGTCCCAGCCCTTGATTTCGTGCACGGCTTCGTAGGCGATCAGCTTTTCCAGCACCGCGGCCGGTGTCTGCCAGTCGATGCGCCGCAACTCGATGAAGCCGCGGTTGAACCATGAGGCGAACAAATGCTTGAGATCCGCGTCGAGCAACTTCAGTTCGGGGTCAGTGCGCATGTATGAAGCAATTTCGCTGCGAATCGCGATCAGCGCGCTGATCCCGCCGGGTGCCATGTTGATTCGCCGCAGCACTTCCTGGCGCGGCGGTTCGGCAGCACGCGCGAGTGCGGCCGCGGCTTCTGCGGTGCCTTCGGCGAGGTAGCGCTGCGCCGCCGCGCGCAAAGCCGGACCGTGAGGATGGAATTCCGTGGCGAGATAGCGCTGAAAGCAGCGGCGATCGTTGTCGTCGAGTGCACCAAGCATCTCGCGCAATTGCCGCGCGACCAGCGCTCCTGAGGCCTGGCTGCGCTCGGAGAGCAGCGATGCTGCGAGCTGCTTCGCGCGATCGAGGGGCGGCATTGTCGTGCTGGATGGATCGTTGAAAGTTTGGCGGATTGCGGACATGACTATTCCTCCTCAAGCTTGGGCGGTGACGGCGCGGCGGAACTTGGCCGGTGGCGCGTAGAGTCCGCTCGAGGCGGCCACGAGGTCATCGATCGTCTTGGCGGCGAGCAAATCGCGCGTCGCCGTGCCGACGTCGATGCCAAGGTCTGCCGGAAACATCACGATGCCGCGACGGCGGAGGCTCTCGGTTGTGTCCGGCGATTGGCGCTTGCCAAATTCGGTGTCGCCGGCGATCGCGCGCAATGCCGCCTCGCGATCTTGCGGTGATCGGCAGCGCAACAGGTTCGCCACGGCCTTCTCGGTGATGACATGGCTCACGTCGTCGCCATAGATCATCACCGGCGGCAATGCGAAGCCGGCGGAGGCGGCCAGATCGAACGCGTCCAGACGCTCGACAAAACTGGGCGTGCCGTTTGGCTGATGGGTCTGCACCATCTGCACCACAAGCTTGCGGCCGCGTAAGAGATCGCCTGCTTCCTGACCGGCGCGAAGCCAGGTGGGGCTGTCGTGGCGACGACCGCGTGCATCCGCGCCCATGTTCGGCGCACCGCCGAAGCCTGCGATCCGGTCTTTCGTGGCCGTCGAACTGTTGCCTCGCGCGTCGATTTGCAGCGTGGCGCCAACAAACATGTCGCAGGCATATTGTCCGGCGACCTGCGCCAGTGCCCGGTTCGACCGCAGGTTGCCGTCGGCGCCGATCGGGAATATATCGGCGTGCTTTGCGACGTAGCGCTCCATACCGAGCTCGGAGCCGAAGCAATAGACGCCGTCGACGAAGCCGGCTTCGATCACCGGGATCAGGGTCGGGTGCGGGTTGAGCACGAATTGGCTCGCGATCTTGCCCTTCAGGCCCCGCCGGGCGGCAAATGTCGGGAGGATCAGCTCGATCGCCGCGGTGGCGTAACCGATGCCGTGGTTGAGCCGCCGGACCTCAAATGGCTCATAGACCGCAGCAATCGCCATCATCGCCATCAGCACGTTCTCGTCCCTTACCTTGGCGGGGTCGCGCGTGAACAGAGGCTCGATCGCGTAAGGCTTTGGGCTCGGTATGACGAAATCGACCCAGTCGCCGGGGACGTCTACTCGCGGCAACCGGTCAACGATCTCGTTGACTTGCGCCAAGACAATGCCGCCGCGAAAGGCCGCGGCTTCGGCGATGGTCGGCGTGTCTTCGGTGTTGGGACCGGTGTAGAGATTGCCGTTGCGGTCGGCCTTGTCGGCGACGATCAGCGCCACGTGCGGCGTCAGGTCCACCAACATCCGAGCATAGAGCTCGAGATAGGTATGGATTGCGCCGATCTTCACCGTGCCGCTGCCGACCAGTTCGGCGAGCTTGCGGCTCTGCGGACCTGCGAAGGCAAAATCGAGCCGATTGGCGACACCGCGCTCGAACACGGCGAGATGATCGGGCAGCGCCAGCACCGACTGCACCATGTGCAGATCGTGAATCTGCGCCGGATCCACGCTCGTCAGGGCGGCGGCAAGAAAATCGGCCTGCTTCTGATTGTCGCCCTCGATGGCAACGCGGTCGCCCGGCTCGATGATCGCTTCGAGCAACTCGGTCGCGCGCTCGGCAGGGCAGAGCTTTTCAGAGCAGATCGTGGCGGCCCGAGCTAGCCTCGCGGAGCGATCCGCTCCCGGTCGTGATGTGGCGTGCATGATGAACCTCCTTCGCTCGACGCTGTCTTCGATGCAGAAGTTAGGTGACCAGTATTGATTATAGAAACGATATTTTGTAATATGATTGATCATGAATTTGGATCAATCGGCATGCTGGAATTCGAGCTTTTGCGTTCCTTTGTTGCCGTCGCGGATTGCGGCGGCTTCCACCGCGCCGCCGAACGGCTCAATCTGACGCAGTCGACCATCAGCCAGCAGGTCAAGCGATTGGAGCTTGAAACCAAACGTCCGCTGTTCCGGCGCACGACCCGCAGCGTCGCGCTGACCGACGATGGAGAGATGCTGCTGGGTGACGCCCGTCGTCTGTTGCAACTCGAGGAGGCGGCCCGCCATCGCCTGTCAGCGCCGCGCTTGTCAGGAGCCGTGCGTCTTGGAGTGGTCGAGGAAGTCGCCGGCGGCTCGCTGCCATCGGCGCTGGGACGCTTCGCCATGTTGCACGCGAGCGTGAAGCTCGAGGTGCAGATCGGCGTTAGTGCGGAATTGATCGAGCAGTTGAACAAGGGACGACTCGACGTCGTGTTCGCTAAGCGTCCGCTCGGTACGTCGCGTGGGCGCCTGGTCTGGCGCGAACCCATGGTCTGGGCCGCCGCCGACGCGTTTGATCTGGTTCCGGGCGCGGTGCTGCCGCTGGCGCTCTATCGCGAGCGGTCAGTATCGCGTGAGGCAGCGCTCGCCGCGCTAAATGACAGCGAACTGACGTGGGAGATCATCTATACCAGCCCCAGCCTGACAGGTGTGCGCGCGGCGGCGCTCGCTGGTCTCGCCATCGCGCCGCTTCCCGCGAGCGCGGTCATTGCAGGTTTGCGCATTCTGGGATCGCAAGAGGGGCTGCCGCGCCTTCCTGACCTTGAGTTCGCAATCTATGAGAAAGCCCGGCCCGAAAAGGCCGCGGCGGCGCTGGCCGCAGCGCTTCTGGCACTTGGGCAATCGCCAGCGCGCCCGACGATTTAGCGCCATATGTTCCGTTGCGGGTCCAAACCCCAGGGTACAGATTGGTTCATCTCGCAATGATGAGGATCCGTCAGGCGGTATTGAGCGCATCGGTGTCATGATGGCTCTGGGTCACAAGCAGTGATGCTCTGGCAGATCAGAATATCTCCGCTCGTCCCTCAGGAGCGAACATTGCCTTTATGAGCCCCTAGCCCGTATGAGTACACGCGCTAGCCCGTGAGTTGCCGAAGGCGCTGCAGTCACCCAATCTATGAGGTCGTGGGCACTGGCTCAGGATGTGAGTTCCAACTGTCCTTTTGAGACGCCATAGCTAGCCCGGATCCGCGCTGGAGGTGTTCGGACACCGCGCGATGCAACGCGTAAGGCCGTTTTGGTCTTAACCGGGCCGGTCTCAAGTAAAAATCAAGCGCATCTCAAGGACAAATCGTCTCGCCAGCCCAGTCTCTGAGCATGCTCACGAGGACAAATGTCGGAGCCGGTGGCGCGACAGTCCGCTTGCGGAGCGCAACAGTCATCAGACGCACAGCTAGGATCTTGGTCTGCGGCCGGAACTGCAAGGCCCAGCCTCGACAGGTGCTCGCATGAAAAGACGAGAGTTCATCTTTTTGATTGGTGGGGGGTTGGCCTGGCCTGCGATCGCACGGGCGCAGGGCGGAGCCAAGCTGCATCGAATCTTCTGGGTCTCGACTGAGTCCGAACCGGATCCCTTCCTGGACGGCTTTCGCGATGGAATGCGCGCCCTGGGATATGTCGAAGGCAAGACCGTAACCTTCGAGACGCATTATGCCCCTGGAAATCCGCAGGCACTGCGGAAGATCGTCTCCGAGTTGCAGCGAGGGGATGTCGACCTTGTGGTCTCGAGCGGTCCGGCGACACGCGGCATGACTGCAATCACCGACATCCCAGTGCTGTTTGCATTGAGCGGCGACCCCGTCGCTTTGGGTGTGGTGAAGAGCCTTGCTCACCCCGGCACCAATTTCACCGGCAGCACATTCCTGTCGCTCGAGCTGGCAGGAAAGCGCGTTGAGCTGCTCAAGGACATTTATCCAAAGCTGCGAAAACTGGCGGTCCTGTCGAACACGGATCATCCGGGAGAGCCGCTGGAATGGCGTGCGACGTTGGAGTCGTGCCGAAATCTTGGGATAGAGGCAGCCTACGTTCCGTTCTGCGGCGCGCGCGAAATCGAGAATGGGTTGATGGCTGCCGGCAAGGTGGACGCGGATGCTCTCCTCGTGTTTCCCGATGCTGTGACGCTGGTGCATCGTGCGAAGATTGCGGAGCTTGCAATCGCGCACCGGCTGCCTTCGATGTTTGGCTGGTCTGAATATTGTGACGCTGGAGGTCTCTTGAGTTACGGCGCAAACCAGCGCACGACCTATTTTCGGCTTGCCACTTATGCCGATCGCATCCTGCGCGGTGAATATCCGTCAGACCTTCCGGTGATGCGTCCCGAGAAGTTTGAACTGGCAATCAATATGAAGACAGCCAGGCTTCTGGGTATCGAGCTGGATGTGTCGTCGATCCTGTTTCGCGCCAGCAAGGTGATCTCCTGAGCGTAGCTATGAAGGACGGTGCTGCGCAGCCCTCTTCGTGTACGATGCCTCCGCGTCGCTCGCTGTTCTGCAAGTACTTCGCGACGTTGTTTGTCGCTGCGGTCGTGCCTCTGATACTCGGCGCGGCCGTCGAGGCTTCTTTCGGTTACCGAGACCAGCGTCGCCAGATCAGCGCGGTGCTGCAGGCCGATGCTCGCGCGGCGTCCGACAGGATCGAGGCGTTCACCGATGGCATGCGAGATCAGCTGGGTTGGATGGTGCAGCTTCCCTGGTCTGCCGGAGACGATGCGCAACATAAGATCGATGCCTTGCGTCTCCTCCAGCAGGTGCCTGCAATCGTTTCGGTTTCGCTTCTGGATGAGACCGGCACCGAACGGGTCTTTGTTTCCAGGCTGCTTCTGAACAGGACCGGGCGCGGCATCGATATGTCTGCGGATCCCGCTGTTCTGGGCGCACGCGGCAACAAAGTCTGGTACGGACCGGTTCAGTACCAGCAAGATTCAGAGCCCTATATGAGGATCGCGGTTGCCGGGAGCCTGCCGGCCGCAGGGGTTGCGATCGCCGAGGTCAATCTGAAGCTGATCTGGGATGTCATCGCAGCCATTAGAATCGGCGAGACCGGCTACGCCATTGTCGTCGATGATTCCGGTCATCTGATCGCACATCCCGATATCAGCCGGGTTCTGCGCGGCCGCGCCAGCTCCGGCAGTTTTGGCCGGATCAAGCATCTCGTTGGCGCGGCGAGCGGAGCGGCGGTGATAACCGGGGAGCGAGGCAACCCGGTGGTGGCGCTATCCGTTCAGGCCGCCGATGTGGGATGGACGGTGATCGCGATGCAGCCAACCGCGGAAGCCTTTGCATCAATTCGGGCGGCCTTGTGGCGCTCGTCAATTCTCATTGCCTTTGGTGTTCTTGTCGCGCTGGCGCTCGCCTATTGGCGCGCGCACAGAATGTCCGGTCCGATCAAGCAACTGGAAGAGGGCGTGGAGCGGATCAGAACCGGACAATTCGAGCATCGCATCAAAATCTTCAGCGGTGACGAGTTGCAGCAGCTGGCGTTGCGTTTCAATGAAATGGCTTCTGAACTGGCGATCTCGCAGCAGAAATCTGCGCGGATCGAACGGCTGAAGCAGTTCCTGCCATCACAGGTCGCCGAATTGGTCGAACATTCTCACGAACTGCTCGAAGGGCAGCGACGTGAAGTGGCTGTCATTTTTGGCGACTTGCGCGGCTTCACGGCGTTCTCCACTCGCAATGAACCCGATGTCATCATGGCCGTCATGCGAGAGTACTACGAGGCCGTCGGCGCCGTGACGACTCGTCACGAGGCAACGCTCATCGGCTTTGATGGCGACGGAGTCATGCTGCTGGTCAATGCCCCGATCGCATGCGAACAGCCGGCAACTCAAGCGGTCCGCCTCGCGATCGACCTGCAAATGACGGTTCAGTCCCTTGCCGGCAAATGGTGTGACGCCGGCCACGCGATCGGCTTTGGTGTGGGCGTTGCCATGGGACCGGCAACGGTAGGAACGGTCGGTTACAACGGCCGGCTGGATTACACGGCGATGGGAGCCGTGGTGAATTTGGCCTCGCGGCTCTGTAATCTCGCCAAGGACGCGCAGATCCTGGCTGATCCCACGATCGCTGGAAGAGTGAGGGATAGCGTCCCGATGGCATCGCTCGGACAGCGGACCATCAAAGGCTACGACCAGGCTCTCGAGGTCTTTGCCGTCGCACCTGCTGACCTTCCGTCGAAACTGCCGGGCTTGGCACAACGCCGGCGAGAGAAAGAACCTCAGGACCACTGATACCCCGACCTCCGGACGGCTACCCCCGTGTCGCCAGCACCACCGCGGCTAGCGTAAACACCAGCCCCGCGATCTGCCCCGGCCCGAGCGGCTCGCCAAGCGCGACCGCCGAGGCCACGACGCCGATCACCGGCACCGCCATGGTGCCGATCGCGGCGACCGAGGCCGGCAGGCGCGCCAGTGCTGCGAACCAGCTGACATAGGCGATGCAGAACTGCCCGACGACCGAATAGACCAGCAGCCACCAGCCGAGCGGCGTCACATGCGACAAATGCGTCGTCTCGATCAGGAGGCCGACGATCGAGATCGGCAGGCAGCCGATCCCGATCTGCCAGGCTGCCGCCGCGAGCGGCGGCAGGTGAATCGGGTACTTCTTTGAGAGCACGGTGCCGAGGGCAAAGCCGAACGCACCGACCAGCACCATGATGATGCCCGGCAGCTTTTCCGTGCTGGCGGCAAGGCCGTTGCCCCCCATGATCGAGGCAAGCCCTGCGAAAGCCAGCACCAGCCCAAGCGTGCGCAAGACCGTCGGCCGCTCGCCCAGGACCGGCCAGGCGAGGATCGAGGCCCAGACCGGCATCGTATAGGCGATCAGCGCCGCCTCGCTCGCCGGCAGCCAGAGCAGTGCCAGCCCCATCAGCACCATCCAGCAGGTGACGTTGAGCGCGGCCGAGGTGAGCAGGCGCGGCCAGATCGCGCCCTCCACGTACAGGCTTTGCCGCCGGATCACCGCAAGCAGCGCCAGCAGCAGCGCGCCGAGCACACCGGTGACCCCGCGCAGTGTCAGAGGCGGCAGCTCGGCAAGTAGGAATTTCGTCACCGGCCAGTTGAAGCCCCAGCCGATCGAGGTGATCGCAAGGAACATCAGGCCGGCCGGGGCGATGCGCGGCCGCACGCCCGGCGTCGTCGAATCAAGCATGTCGGCTAGTCCGGCAAATCGGGCGGTCACCTTGGCCCGGATTCGCGGGTCCCACCACCGCTTTGGCGGGCATGCCTGCCCTAACCGTCCGTAGGGCTACGTGAGTCCTGCTGACGCAATCCCATTGCTCAAAAATATACCTGCCCTGTGAACAGCGGGATGAAGGCCCCGCGTCATCACGGCATGCAAATTTTTTCAGTTGGGAATCCCTGAGGACTCACTGATACTTGGGTCCACGACAGGCGCGGCGAAGACCCCTGTTATCCCCCGCAATCCACCATATTTAGTATTTGATTCAGGAACTCGCACTAGTTCTTGACGGGCGCAGCGGAGAGTCCTAGCTTTCGGTCCGTTCGGCGCGAGTGAGTTTGCGTCCCGCCGGCACTCCCCCAAAGGGTCTCGCAAATTTCAGCTCCGCCAGCCGGCCAAAGGCTGCGGATGAGGGCTTGTCTGCCCTCGGAATGCAGGCTCTTCGGGGCGCCAGAACGGGCCGGCAACAGGCTCGGATGGCATCGATGACGAAGTGACGTTGTGGGGCGTTGAACGCATGTCGCGCACATCCCCTTGGGGGCGGATGGGTGTGGACATGCCGGCGGGATGATCGATGCGACGCATCGAGCTCGCGCCGGGAAAAAACAGGGCCGGATCCACCGGCTGAACTGCGGTGCCCCAAGGCCGAACGGCCGAAGGCAACGCGAGATGCAATGACGACCCGGCACGCCTGAACGGAGGCGGGACCGGTCAAAGAAAAGGACGGGGCAAGACCATGCGGATTGAGCGGCGCCACACCACTGCGGGACAGTCACCTTATGCGGGTATCGAATTCCGCCTGACCACGTCGGAGATTCGTAATCCCGACGGCTCGGTCGTGTTCAAGCTTGATAACGTCGAGGTGCCGAGCGAGTGGTCGCAGGTCGCCTCCGACGTGCTGGCCCAGAAATATTTCCGCAAGGCCGGCCTTGCCGCGCGCCTGAAGAGGATAGAGGAGGAATCCGTCCCCTCCTTCCTGTGGCGCTCCGTGCCCGACACTGATGCCCTCGCCGCGCTGCCCGAGAAGGAGCGCTATGTCAGCGAGCTCAGCGCCAAGCAGGTGTTCGACCGCCTCGCCGGCTGCTGGACCTATTGGGGCTGGAAGGGCGGCTATTTCACCAGCGACGACGACGCCCAGGCCTTCTATGACGAGCTCCGCTACATGCTCGCCATGCAGATGGTCGCGCCGAACTCGCCGCAATGGTTCAACACCGGCCTGCACTGGGCCTATGGCATCGACGGCCCCGGCCAGGGCCATTATTACGTCGACCCCTTCACGGGCAAGCTGACCAAGTCCAAGTCGGCCTACGAGCATCCGCAGCCGCATGCCTGCTTCATCCAGGGCGTGGGCGACGACCTCGTCAACGAGGGCGGCATCATGGACCTCTGGGTCCGCGAAGCCCGCCTGTTCAAGTACGGCTCCGGCACCGGCTCCAACTTCTCGCGCCTGCGCGGCGAGGGCGAAAAGCTCTCCGGCGGCGGCCGCTCCTCGGGCCTGATGAGCTTCCTCAAGATCGGCGACCGCGCCGCCGGCGCGATCAAGTCGGGCGGCACCACGCGCCGCGCGGCCAAGATGGTCGTCGTCGACGTCGATCACCCCGACATCGAGACCTATATCGACTGGAAGGTGAAGGAGGAGCAAAAGGTCGCCGCCCTCGTCACGGGCTCCAAGATCAACCAGAAGCACCTCAAGGCCGTGCTGAAGGCCTGCGTGAATTGCGAAGGCTCGGGCGACGACTGCTTCGACCCCGAGAAGAACCCTGCCCTGCGCCGGGAAATCAAGCTCGCGCGCCGCAGCCTCGTGCCCGACAATTACATCAAGCGCGTCATCCAGTTCGCCAAGCAAGGCTACAAGGACATCCAGTTCGACACCTACGACACCGACTGGGATAGCGAAGCCTACCTCACCGTTTCGGGCCAGAACTCCAACAACTCGGTCTCGCTGAAGGACGACTTCCTGCGCGCGGTCGAGACCGACGGCGACTGGAATCTCAACGCCCGCACCTCGAAGAAGGTGACGAAGACTCTGAAGGCGCGCGACCTCTGGGAGAAGATCGGCTACGCCGCCTGGGCCTCGGCCGATCCCGGCCTGCACTTCAACACCACGATGAACGACTGGCACACCTGCAAGGCGTCCGGCGACATCCGCGCGTCCAATCCGTGCTCGGAATACATGTTCCTGGACGACACGGCGTGCAATCTCGCCTCGGCGAACCTGCTGACGTTCTACAACACCGACACCAAGCGCTTCGACGTCGAGGGCTATGAGCACCTCTGCCGGCTCTGGACCATCGTGCTGGAAATCTCCGTCATGATGGCGCAGTTCCCGTCGAAGGCGATCGCCGAGCTCTCCTACGAATTCCGCACGCTCGGCCTCGGCTACGCCAATATCGGCGGCCTGCTGATGACCATGGGCCTGCCCTACGACTCCAAGGAAGGCCGCGCGCTCTGCGGCGCCCTCACTGCAGTCATGACCGGCATCACCTACAAGACCTCCGCGGAAATCGCAGCTGAACTGGGCACCTTCCCCGGCTACAAGAAGAACGCCGCGCACATGCTGCGCGTGATCCGCAACCACCGCCGCGCCGCGCATGGCCAGTCCAACGGCTATGAAGCGCTCAGCGTCAACCCGGTGCCGCTCGACCTCGTCTCCTGCCCGCAAGCCGATCTCGTCAGCCATGCTCAGGCGGCCTGGGATGCGGCGCTCGAGCTCGGCGAGAAGCACGGCTATCGCAACGCCCAGACCACTGTCATCGCGCCGACCGGCACGATCGGCCTCGTCATGGATTGCGACACCACCGGCATCGAGCCCGACTTCGCGCTGGTCAAGTTCAAGAAGCTCGCCGGCGGCGGCTACTTCAAGATCATCAACCGCGCGGTCCCCGCAGCGCTGCGCGCGCTCGGCTATCGCGAGAGCGAGATCGCCGAGATCGAGGCCTACGCCGTCGGCCACGGCTCGCTGGCGAACGCCCCCGGCATCAACGTCACCACGCTGAAGGCCAAGGGCTTTACCGATGAGGCGATCGCCAAGGTCGAGAAGGCCCTGCCGACCGCGTTCGACATCAAGTTCGCCTTCAACAAGTGGACCTTTGGCGAAGACTTCATCCGCGACCAGCTCGGCATCGGCGCCGAGGCGATCGCAGCCCCCGGCTTCGACCTGCTCCAGGCCGTCGGCTTCACCAAGCGCGAGATCGAGGCGGCCAACGTCCACATCTGCGGCGCGATGACCGTGGAAGGTGCCCCGCACCTCAAGGCCGAGCACTATCCGGTGTTCGACTGCGCCAATCCCTGCGGCAAGATCGGCAAGCGCTACCTGTCGGTCGAGAGCCACATCCGCATGATGGCGGCGGCGCAGCCCTTCATCTCGGGCGCGATCTCCAAGACCATCAACATGCCGAACGACGCCACGGTGGAGGACTGCAAGTCCGCCTACATGCTGTCGTGGAAACTGGCATTGAAGGCCAACGCCCTCTATCGCGACGGCTCGAAGCTCTCACAGCCGCTCAACTCGCAGCTCATCAGCGACGATGAGGACGAGGATGATGCGGTCGAGCTGCTGCATGAAAAGCCGATGGCGGCGCGCGCCACGCATGTGGCCGAAAAGGTCGTCGAGAAGCTGGTCGAGCGCATCGTCGTGATGCGCGAGCGCGAGAAGATGCCCGATCGCCGCAAGGGCTACACCCAGAAGGCGGTCGTCGGCGGACATAAGGTGTATCTGCGCACCGGCGAATACGATGACGGCCGTCTCGGTGAGATCTTCATCGACATGCACAAGGAAGGCGCGGCGCTGCGCTCCTTCATCAACAACTTCGCCATCGCGGTGTCGCTCGGCCTGCAATACGGCGTGCCGCTCGACGAATATGTCGACGCCTTCACCTTCACCCGCTTCGAGCCGGCGGGCCCCGTGCAGGGCAACGACAGCATCAAGTACGCGACCTCGATCCTCGACTACGTCTTCCGCGAGCTCGCGGTGAGCTATCTCAGCCGCTTCGACCTCGCCCACGTCGATCCCAACGAGACGGGCTTTGACGCGCTCGGCAAGGGCGTCGAGGAAGGCAAGGAGCCGGACGAGGACGGCGGCCAGCACGCCACCAAGCTGGTCTCGCGCGGCCTCACCCGCTCGCGCACGGACAACCTCGTCGTGATGCGCGGCGGCTCGGCCGCGGTCAGCCAAGGCAACGACAGCGCGCCATCAGGCGGCAGCCGGGTCACCGCGCTGGCCGCCCACGGCGCTAGCGCCCGCGTCGGCGACGCCATCGAAGGCGCCGTCGCGCTGAAGCAGGAAGCCCAGCACGATCTGTCTCCGACGGAGAAGCTCGAGCAGCTGCAATGGAGCAAGGCCGGCACCGCCGCGACCGCAGCTCCGACCAAGGCCGAGCGCCGCGCCGAAGCCAAGGCCAAGGGCTACGAGGGCGAGATGTGCTCAGAGTGCGGCAACTTTACGCTGGTGCGGAATGGCACGTGCATGAAGTGCGATACGTGTGGAAGCACGACGGGGTGTTCGTGAGACGGCGCGAGGCATTGTCGTCTATAGCTCAGGGCGGCCGAAAGGTCGCCCTTCCTCGTTTTTCGAGTTACAGCTTATGACCTTCTGCCATCTCAATCCGTAAACAGCTTTTGGAAGCAATCTTTGAGGCAAAGATCCCGTTTCCCGGCGCAGCCAAATACCTTGCCATTGGAGCCGATTACGGGAGCTAATCTTTGAACGAGGGCTACCATGAGCTTTGGAAGACTTGGAGCCCGCGGAGGCGGTCCGTCGAGGAATATTGCAGCCGTGACAAAGTATGCATTTATCGATGGTGGATTTGTCGATGCAATGGTGCGAAGGACATCCGAATACTTCGCGACCGATCTCAGCCTCAACAAGATCGATTACCGAGCCATTGCCGGTGGACATCAGAGGACGTTTTACTACGACGCGTTGCCCGCCAAAAAGGACAAGGAGTCTGACGAGGATTACGAATTACGTGTAAGAAAAAAGCGAGAACAATTCGAGTTGGTAAATCGTACGCCCTTCATGCACGTTCGAGAGGGCCTGACACGGGGGCAGAACAAGACCCTGCGCCAGAAAGGCGTTGATATCTTACTCGCAATCGATGTTTTCAAACATGCGACGTCTGGGCATATGTCCGAAGCCCACATCATGACGAAGGACCTTGATTTCTTCCCGCTCTTTGAAGCCCTGCGCGATACTCCAGTCGCCGTCCACCTACACTGCTATCCTGCAGAGACTTCCAACGAACTGATGGCGCTTGCTGACGTCGTGGTGCCAGTTAATCCATTCAAGGTGCTGCAGTGGATGCATCATCAATCTAGGGACAGCTACGTCGAGTGGAACATTTCAATCGGCGACGTAAATCCTCAGAAGCTCTTCATTGTCGGAAATTGCGAAGAGCTCGACTTTTATATTTATCAGGACGACGGTATGCCATTTTTCGGCCGCGCCATGGCCTACAATCCTTCGAGCTTAATGCGCTCAAATCACTGGGAGCATATCGTGGATGACTTTGAGGCCCGAGTCGGCAAACGCGTCTACTTGGATCAATCGGCAAAGCGATAGCAAGCTATGCTAATCACGCGGGCCTACGCTCAATCCACTCCGTGTGTGTTCTGTCAGCATACCTTTGCAGTTCAGGGCAGGAAATTCTTGTTGGCGACATGCGACCCTGATTGAGTGGACAGCGAAGTCCTCCGAATTGCCTTTGCGGTCGCCCTCTTCCCCCCTAAGCTCCCAACCTCCCCGGCATGGGTTCCGACGGGCCCGGCAGAAGCGGAGTTAAAGTCATGCCCAAACCGGAAAGCTTCCCGATCGAGAAGATCTTCGTTCCGACCAAGCAGAAGAAGGCCGTCAAGCCCGAGACCGTCGGGGAGATCGCGGAAAGCATGCTGGAGATCGGACAACAGGTCCCCATCTCCGTTCGGCTCGACGGAGACCGCCTGGTTCTGGTCGAGGGACTGCATCGGTTAGAAGCCTGCAAGGCGCTCGGCGAGACGACCATTCTCGGTGTCCTCGTTTCGGCCGAGCTTGCTCAACACAAGCCGCAGCTCGCCGAACGGCCCGAGGTCGAGGCGGAACGCATCAAGATGGCGCGATTGAAACAGCTGCGCCTCGAGAAGGAAGCCGCTGAGGCATCGGCGGCTGCCTTGAAGGGCGTCAGGCAGTCGGAAGCGCCGCGTACCCGTCCGACGAAAGGCGTGCGCGACAATCCGAAGGCATCACCGGGCCGGATTGTGAAATCGAAACCGAAATCATTGTCGGACTGGATCACGCAGCAAAAGGGTAGCGGCGGCCGCTATTGATGGCCACGCCGTCATTCCGGGGCGCGCCCGCTTGGGCGCGAGCCCGGAATCCATCGGGCGGCACGACGAGTGGCGCAATGGATTCCGGGCTCGCGCTTCGCGCGCCCCGGAATGACGGTGCTTCACTTGGGGCTGTTGCCACCGCATGACGGCCGCAATCCTAGGGATCGCGGCCATCTCTCCCTCATCGATCACGCCGCCTTCGCCTGCTCCGGCGAGGCCGTCTCCATCGCGCGCATGTAGAGGTCGAGCAGGCTTTCGCGCTCGTCGCGCTCGTTCTTGTCTTCCTTGCGCAGCTTGATGATCTCCTTGAGGATCTTCACGTCGAAACCCTCGCCCTTGGCTTCCGCGAAGACTTCCTTTTTCTGTTCGCTCAACTCCTGCATTTCGCTGTCGAGGTTCTCGATCCGCTCGACGAAGGAACGGATCTTGCCGCCGGGAATGGTGATGTCGGACATGGTGCCTCTTTGCTGACTAAGGTCGTGAAAATGCCCGCAAAGAAATGACCAATGTGTTAACCGAGTTGCCGCACCCGATGCCATCGCGCCGCAGCGATACCCGGGACAGGCGACCACCCCGCAGCTATCTGGATCGGCGACTTCTTGCCGGATGCATCGAAGATGCGGCGGCAAAATCTCACCACATGGCCGCCACGCAAGCGACAGCCCGCAATCGCGATTTCAGCGCAAACGCGACGGAGGCTCGCGGCTTCATCGATATTCAGGAGCCATTTGCAATGTTGAGTGCGGTGGACAACAAGCCAAGGGGAAAATCCGGCCGGCGCGGCGGCAAGAAGAAATCGGGACATCGGACCGGGGCCGGCGAGCAACGCGCAAGTGCAGCGCATCAATTGCCGGATGCCTCGACGGAGAACAGGCAAGAGACCGAGGAAAAGACCGAGCAAGAGCCGAGCCGACACATCAGTGCGGAGATACCTTCGGCTGCGGCCTTGCCGGACGAGGCTTCCGGGATGGAGCTAGCTGCAAGCCCGCCCGTCGTACCGGTCGAACCCTTCCAGGCCAGCACGCAAGCGATTGCCGACGCCTATAGCGACTACATCAGGACCTCGCTTGAGCAAGCCTGGAGCTTCCTGGGAAAGCTCGCGACGGCGCGTTCACCCGTCGAGGCCTTTGAGCTTCAGATGGCGTACGCGAAACAGGCCTGCGACTCGTTTGTCGCCGAATCCCAGAAGATCGCCGAGCTGCATGAACAATTGACCAGAGAAAGGGTCATGCATCTTGAGGGTTTCGTGGCCAGGCTCACCCAGACCACGCTCGAAATCCGCACGATACGTCACTAACGGCAGCTGCCTGTTGCGGCGCCGCGGGGCGTAGGTGGGTTAGCTTGCGGTCGCTCGAAGCGCGGTCCGCCAGCGTAACCTACCATCTCTCCGCCGCCGAGATCAAAGATGTGGGTTGCGCTACCCGACCTGCGCTTGTGCCGTCGCGGAGCTAACTCACCCTGCGCGCCTGAGGACCGCCTGGAGTTCAGTACCCTGACTTCGTGCCAGTGGTCGACCCGGTGCTCGCGCCCGTGGTTTGACCTGTGGTTTGTCCTGTAGTTCTTCCGGGAGCGTAGCTCGACGCGCCGGGGCTGGTTCTCTTCGAGGACTTCGCCTGCTGCTTCTTCTTGTGTCCCGGAGCGTAGCTGGAAGCGCCCGGCTCGCCCTTCTTGCCCATTTGCTGCATCTCATGACCTGGCGTCTTGCTCGATACACCCTGAGCAAATACGGCTGGTGCGGTAGCCATGACAACGGCAGCCGAAAGCGCGATGATCATTGCTTTCATGTTGTCCTCCTCGAACAAGCCCCTCGAAGGAAACGGAATGGACTAGCGCCCGTTCCCCTCAGCGAACGTTCATGGCGCCGCGGGGCTGGACGCCCCTGGGATCGCTTCGATCCGCTCGACTATCCTACGAAATGCGCTTTGCGCAGTCGCGGCGACAACCCATCCTACGCGCTCACGCCGCCCGCTCCCTCGCCCGCCATAATTTCTCCTTTGCACACGCGTTGTGTCGGACAGCGGCGAGACCTATCCTTGATCGGACTGCCTCCCATTGACGCCCGACCGGATGGAGAGCGCATCGATGCCTGACACGAACGACCCCAAGCCTGATACCGGCAAGACCGATAACGCCAAGCCTGATACCGCCAAGCCTGATGCGTCCAAGCCGGACGAGGCACGTGCCTATAGCGGGCTGACTCGGGCTTACGACCGGATCAAGAGCGCAGAGGAAGACCTCGCGCGGCTGGACCGCCTTGTTTCCGGAATGGAACGGAGCAGCGAAGCCCCGCGGACCTCGCACGCAAGCGCCGCCTCGACGGCAGCCGCCACCTCCGCAAACAAGGCGCCGACGCCGGATGACCGGGTTCTAAACACCAAGCCGCGCGATCAGGGCCTGAGGGGAGACAGGGCCATGATGCGCGCTCTGGCTATTCTCGTGATGGCGATCGGCCTGCTCGGTGCCGCCGTCGCATCGCAATATGGCGACGAGGCGACATCGATCGGCAAGTCCATCATGGCGCGATGGGCTCCACCCGCGAGCGCACCCCCGCAAGCGACCGCCGCGGAAAGTCCGGCGCAGCCGGCGACGGTGCTGCTGGCGGCCGCGGATGAGCCGAGCCCGGTGCCTGCACCGCCGGGGCCCAAGGACACGGAAAGCGCTCCGAAGCCTGCCGCCACGGCGGCCGAGCCGTCATCGTCCGAGCTCGCGCAATCGCTCAAGGTCATCACGAGCGAGCTTGCGAACATCAACGGCAAGCTCGAGCAGCTGAAGAGCAGCAGCGAGCAGACCCTGCGCGACCAGGCCGACACTATTCAACAGCTCAAGGCCGCGCAGGAGAAGGATGCGGCGGACAATGCGCGCCTCGCCGCGCAGGTCCAGGCGCTGCAAGCGCAACTGAGCGCGTCATCGGCGTCATCCGCCTCTACACCCGCCAAGCCCGTCGTGCGCAGCGTGGTGAGCAACGACACGGCTGCGCGTGCCCGGGCGCACGCACCAGACGCCGCGCCACGACGGCCCAGGCCGCCGCCGCGAGGCCCCTGGATGCCGCCGCGCTATATGGCCGACCCCTATTATTACGGCGATCCGGATTGGTGAGGCCGTTTCGCGAAGGCGCGATTGGATTTGAAGTGCGTAGGGTGGGTTACGCTGCGCGAGCTGCGCCTTGCGCAGTCGCGCAGCTAACCCACCCTACCGGACCTACGCTCCCCTCAGCGTATCTCGCTCATCGTCACCTTGGCCGCGATCCCCGTCAGCTCGGGCTCTTGCGGCGCAAGCTCCTCATCGGAAGGGCCGACCGAGACTTCAGCCATTCTGCGTTTGACCTGTTCGCAGGTCTTGCGAACGTCTTCGGTGAACAGCGCGCATTCTTCGATGCGCTTGAAGATCTTGCGTCCCTCTTCACGATAGCCTGCCGCCGTTTCTCGCATGAAGGCGATCGCATCATGAACCTGGGCCGTCAGCGCCTCGCATTTTTGCGCGGCGTCGATCAACTCGGTGCCCATGGCCTCGATCTCTTTTGCAGCGGACTCATAGTCGCGAATGACCGCTTCTGCACTGAGCGCACCGACCCGGGACACGCCCGCGGTGTGCTCCACGTAATCAGGCAGATTAACTGAAGTAATGGAGCTTCCCGACCGGATCGAAGTGATGTCCGCTTCGAGTTGGACCAAGTTCACTCCGTCCCGTCTGTGCAATTGTTCGACACTTGCCATGACTGTCCTCCCAATACGCGCTCAAAACCCCAAGCAGCATTGGGTTTATTACGGGGATAAATGCCGTTCTACCTCTATGTATTCTTGACAGTCTCCACTTTGCCACTTTTACCCAATCGCCAACTCTGCACGCAGAGATGACGGGCCATCAAACTTCAATTTGTCCGTGCACCTGTGCGCGAACCTGATGACGAGTTCGACCGGCACTGTCGTCAACCTCAACGTCCGGCGAACCGCCTGCGCAGCGGAAATCCGCATCGCGCCCGCCATGGGCGGGCACGATTATGTTCCGGGGGCGCGAAGGTCGTCGGCGTCGAAGGCATTCCCGACGGCGGCTGGCGCAGGCTCGCCCGGCCCTGCATCCGCCGCACGTTGGCGGCCGGCACCGCCCGCCGCGAAAATATCATGCACCAGCCCGAGCTTCCCCAATCCCAGAATGATCAACCCGTTGATGTCCACCTCGTACCAAGCGTGCGAGATGTAGGCATCGCGCGGAAAGCGGTGATGGTTGTTGTGCAGCCCTTCGCCAAAGGTGAGCAGCGTGGTCACCAGCTCGTTAGTGGTGCCGTCATGGGTCTCGAAGCGACGGTAGCCCCAGCGGCCATCGCTGTGGCAGACCGA
This sequence comes from Bradyrhizobium sp. NBAIM08, assembly GCF_020193935.1. NCBI lineage: Bacteria > Pseudomonadati > Pseudomonadota > Alphaproteobacteria > Hyphomicrobiales > Nitrobacteraceae > Bradyrhizobium > Bradyrhizobium sp. NBAIM08. The sequence continues at coordinate 388,868 of NZ_JADYVR010000002.1, forward strand.
GTTGACCAGCGAGGTCGCCATCGTCATCAGGTAGCTGCGGAACAGGCCGGCGAACAGGATGCAGCCGATCATCGTGCGCGCGCCGCCGAAGGCATAGCCGATGGCGCCCGGAATGATCAGCGCCGAGAGCGCATACCAGTACCAGCGCGTCCTGGTGAAGAACATCGCGATCGGGTCGGCCAGGATGTCCTTGGCGTAGTAGCTGGCATCGGTGGTCTCGCGGTCCCACACCCAGCCGCCTTGCGCATGCGTCATGCCCTTGGCGAAACTGGTATAGGGATGGCCGCCGCCGTCGTAATAGGGGCTGTGCACGTCGCCGGGCCGGTCGGAGTGCAGATGGTGCCGCCGATGGTTGCTCACCCATTTCAGGATCGAGCCCTGCACCGCCATGGTCGCGAGCGCGGCGAAGATCGTCCGCATCACCGGACCGCAGCGGAAGCTGCGGTGCACGAAGTAGCGATGCATGAAGCCGATGCCGATCGTGGACATGATGAACGTGCCCGCGAACACCGAGACTTCGACCCAGCCGATGCCTTGCCAGAAGGCCCAGACCAGCGCCGCGATCGAGCCGCCGACCATGATGGCGAACGAGATGTAGGAATCGCGAAACTTGGCGTCGACCACCGGACCTTCGGTCAGCACGCCCGGCGGCATTTTCGGCTCCGCAAGCTGCTCGGACGCCACGCTCTCAACCACGCTCATTTCAGCCGATCCATTTACACTGCACTTTTCTGCAGTGCAGCGTACAACCCCTGGTTATCAGAGGCAAGGACCGGGGCGGCCGTAGGAGCACGGGCGGCGTAGCCCCGCCCCTTTCGCTTCTCTGCCGATAGAGAGTGGTGATCATGACGAGCAGGTGCACGTCGTGCCTCTGCTCAGCTCACCCACCCTCATGCGCCGATCAGTTTGGCGTCGGTCGGTGCCTTCACCACCAATACGGCCAGCGCCATCCCTCATAGCGCACGTAGGACGGCACCAAGGGCGGGCCGTAGGGATCGACCCGGTCGTGCTCGGGGCGATAGCGATAGCGTGGCACGATGTTGTAATCCCACGGCGTCGGCCTCAGCACCGGCGCCGTGACGATGAGCCGCTCCTGCGGCGCGCGAACGACGACGGCTCTCCGCGTCCGGGCTTCGGCGTCCGAGGTTGCAAGGCCGCTCAGCACCAGGGCGGTTCCGAGCGCGCAGGCGGCAGTCATCTTGGTCATGCGTTGGTCTCCTTCGCTTCAAGAGTGCAAAAGGATGCCAGGCGAGGCAAGCAAATTTCGCGCGAGGTGCGGACATAAGCGCTGTGCGCTTTGGCGCTCCGACCTCTCCCCGTCATTGCGAGGAGCACTTGCGACGAAGCAATCCAGAGTCCTTCCGCGGAGGGAGCCTGAATTGCTTCGCGGAGCCTGTCATCGGGCCGCGCTCCGCGCGGACCCAGTGGCTCGCAATGACGGCGAGTACGACGCAAGGGTGGTCTAGGTGAGCAACAGAACTCCCGGACGTCGGCACCTGCCTCTCACTCGCTCGCGCGGCGCAGGGCCTGATCCAGCTTGTGCCTCTGCTTGTCCCAGCGCTCCTGCTCCGCTTCGGCGCGCGCCTCGAGCGCGGCCCGCTCGGCTTCGATCGCCCCGGCCTTCGCGTCGTGCTCGCGTCTTGCTTTGTCGAGCGCTGCTTCCGCCGCGGCAACCGCCTTGTCGCGCCGCGCACGCTCCTTGGCGCGGGCGGCCTCCTCCTTGGCACGCGCTGCCTCGCGCCGTCGCTCCTCCTTCTCGAAAGCTGCTGCGGCCTTGCGGGCGGCCGCATCATCGATCTCGCGGAATGCATTCCGGGCCGTCCTGGCGGGACGCTTCTTTGACGTCGGTTTGCTCTCGGCCTTGCTCTTGGACTTGCGCTTGGACTTGCGCTTGGGCTCGGCCTCACCTGCGCCGAGATCAGTCGGCAGCTCCGCGCTCTCGGTGAACGGGCCGTCCGAGCCGACCGGGCGCCTCAGCACCACGCCCGGCTTCGCCATGGTCGCGGCGACGACATCGGGATCGTCGGTCTCCCTGGCGACGCCCTGATGGAACAGATTGGAGCTGGCGCCCCAGGCGGCAAGCGCCGCCTTCATCGAGGGCGCGGCGATCGCCTGATCGTAGAAGCCGAGCGAGGTCTGGTACGTCTTCAGCTTCTTTGCCATGTCGCTCCGATGTCGGCGCAGCCTTCCGCAGGCGATCGTAGCCCGGATGGAGCAAAGCGCAATCCGGGTGGCTCAGCACGCTCGGCCCCGGATTAGGCTACGCACCTTCAAGCAACGCGTCATACCCTTGCGCGCTGAACGCCAACAGACAAAAACCGTGCCCGAACGGATCGGCCAGCATCGCGATCCGCCCATAGGGCGCATCGCTCGCCGGCACCTCCAGAATCGCACCCGCAGCGAGGGCACGCGCGACGGCCGCGTCGACATCGTCGACGACGACGTCGATATGCACCGGCGTCCAGTGCCGCTCATAGCGGCGGGGGTCGCCGCCGGCGCCGATGGTGTCGGCCTGCTTGGTCAAGAGATACACCGGTGCGGGCCAGCCGTTGAGCTCGACGAAGTCGGCGCCGAAGCGGCGGCCGACCGAGAGGCCAAAGGCTTCGGTGTAGAACGTCGTGGCTTTCGCCACGTCGGGAACATCGATGTTGAGGAGGAAGCTCATGAGCGGCTCGTCGCAAGTTGAGGCGCGAGCGTAGCCCGGACGGAGCGCAAGCGTAATCCGGGATGGTGCCGCACCCGACGCCCCCGAGCGCGTTCCACGATGGCATCATGCCATTGTTTTGCCCGACGGGTCAAATCCTGTTCGATTTTGCCGAAGTCAGGAAAAACCCCGAGCAATTCCATGGGGATGGCTACTGTGCATGGGGTTGTTTTCGCAACACTTGCTTGAGCCGGCGGCGGTGTGGACGACGCTGCAGAGAAACAGCATCGACAGCGCAGCTCGCAGCTCGCGTCCTCAGCACGTCACGAGATCGGTGTGGCCGAATCCCTTGGAATAATCGAGCAGCGAGATCACCGTCGGTGTGAGACGGATCAGCCGCACCTCGGATGGCTTCGGCACGGGGAGGCCGATGGCCTTCTGCTCGGGATAGCGCGCCATCAAAAGCGCGATCGCCTTCTCGGCCTCGGCTGGATCGGTCACGGCCACCGCCCGCGCCGCCATGGACAGGCCGGTGATCTCCATCACTTACGCCGGATCGTCATCGATCGCCAGCGACACGCGGTCGTCGCGAGAGATGTTCTGTGCCTTCTGGCTGTCGGGGCCGCAGAGGAAGTAGATGGTGAAACCTTCGTTGGCATAGCCGACGGTCGTCACTTGCGGCCAGCCATCGGCGCGAAGCGTCGCGATCCGCATCGTGCGGTGCTGGTCCAGCAAGGTCTGGATTTTTCGTCTGAGTGTGTCGTCCATCGCTGCCTCCGGCGGTCATTCCTGAAGACACGGTACGCCCCTCGCGCGCAGTGCCGTTGATGCAGCTCAACGCGCGGCGGCGATGTTGCCTCATTGAAAGCGTCGGCAGGCATCGCCCGGTGATATCGCACCGGCAGGCGCGGCCAGCCCGCGCCGTGCGCAGCTTTTGCTTGCTTTCCCGGTTCCCGCCTCTACGGTCGCGCCGCGAACGAACGCGCGAGACAAGACCGTCATGACCGACGCGATGAAATGCCCGACCTGCAATTCCGAGCACGCCTATCAGGACCGCGATCTCTGGGTCTGCCCGGAGTGCGGCCATGAATGGAGCGGCGCGGCGGACGCGGCCACGGACACGGCGCAGGATGCGGGCGTGCGCGATGCCAACGGCAATGTGCTCGCCGACGGCGACAGCGTCATCGTGATCAAGGATCTCAAGATCAAGGGCTCGTCCTCGGTCGTCAAGGGCGGCACCAAGGTGCGCAATATCCGCCTGCAGGACGCCAGCGACGGCCACAACATCGCCTGCAAGATCGACGGCATCGGCGCGATGAATCTGAAGTCGGAGTTCGTGAAGAAGGCGTGAGGTCCGCTAGCTTTGCCGCTGCGCCAGGTAGAACCCGCACAGCACCGTCACGAGGCCTGCCGTCTGCAGCATCGTGGGCGGCTCGCCGAGCAGCAGCCAGCCGGTGAGCAGCGTCAGCGCGGGCACGCAGGCCGGAAACACCGCGGCGCGGGCCACGCCGAGACGCTGGACGGAGACGGCGTAGAGATAGAGCGCCGCGGGGCCGGCAAGCACGCCCTGCGCCAGCGCCTGGATCGCGTTCTCGGTCACGCCGATTGACGCAATGTGGGCGAGACCCACCGTGGCGACGTAGACCGGCACCAGCAGCAGCGACAGCACGTTGATGACCAGCGCAGCCGGCACGGCCGAGACGCGCCAGCGGCGCAGCATCGCGCCGAACCCGGCGAACATGAATCCGGCAAGCACGAAGATGAGATCGCCCTGAATGCCGTTGGCACCGATGTGGCCGATTGATTCCGCACCGATCACGCCGAGGCCTCCGACGATGACGAGCGCACCAGTCAGGCGCGAGGCGGAGATCCGCTCCTTCAGCACGACCGCCGCGAGCAGAAGGCCGCCGAGCGTGGCGCAAGAGGGCTGGATCACGCTGCCATGGCCGAGCGGGACGAACAGGAAGCCGATGTACGAGATCAGCGACATCACGGGACCACCGAGCACCATCAGCACGAGCCCCCTGCCCCAGCCGATGCCGCAGAGATCGGAGAGTCCGGCGCGCAACACCAGGGGCAGGAATGCGATCCCCGACCAGACATAGCGATGCACCAGCAGATCGACCGGCGTGAAGCCGGCCTTGAGGCCGTGCCGCGTGGCGGCAAAGCCGAGCGCCCAGAACAGCGCTGCGGCAAGCCCGCAGACCACGCCGAGCAGTGCCGGCGCGGTATCCTTCTTCTGAGCGTCGGCGCCGCTCGTCCGCTGATCCATGGATCACTCGATATGTCGGCTCGCTGAGCCGCTCAACCCACGCGGCTGCAGGGCTGTCACGCGAGGGCGATGCCGACTACGCGTGTTACAGCCCCTCATCGAAGACCATCCGCCATCCCTTGCGCGTATCCATGTATTCCCGCACTTGCCTGATCCGGTCGCCCACCACCTCGAACACGAAGCAATACTCGTTCTCGTACGGCTTGCCGCCCGGCAGCGTGGCGCGCATCCCGCTCCTCCACGATCACGACATCGCCGTCGACATAGACGCCGCGGAACGTGATATCGATGCTCGAAAACAGCCTGTGCATTTCCTTGGCGATGAAGCGGGCGATCTGGTGCGCTCCCACCATGTGATCGGTATGATCGAGCGCGACGGCGGTGGCATTGGCCTTCGGCGCGATCCATTCGGCGTCGTCGGTGAAGAGTGCTGCGATGCGCTCGGGATCGCGTGACGAAAAGGTCTTCCAGGCGTTCAGTACGACGTCTCTCGGGCTGGTCACGATGGGGGCTCCGGCCCTGTTGCGATGAGAACCGCCTTCTAGGCCGCGAGGCGCGCCGCGGCTCGCCACAATCAGACTCGGTCATCCGGCAGCCCTTCCGCCGCCGACCTCATGCGCTACCATGCGATCATGTTGAGCTTTGATGTCTGCAACGCCGCGCGCCTGCGCCGCGATCCCCGCTATGACGGCCGCTTTTTCACGGCGGTGAAGACCACGGGCATCTATTGCCGGCCGGTCTGTCCGGCCAAGCAGCCGCTGGCGCGCAATGTGGTCTATTATCCGACGGCTGCGGCTGCCGAGGCCGCCGGCTTCCGGCCCTGCCTGCGCTGCCGTCCCGAGACCGCTCCTTTCTGCCCGGCCTGGAACGGCACGCGCTCCACGGTGGCCCGGGCCATGAGGCTGATCGATGACGGCGCGCTGGATGAAGGCTCGGTGGTCGATCTCGCGACGCGGCTCGGCATCTCGTCGCGTCACCTGGCGCGCCTGTTCGAGCGCCATGTCGGCGCTACGCCGCAGCAGCTCGCCAAGACACTGCGCGTCCAGCGCGCCAAGCGCCTGCTCGATGCCGGCGATGACAGCATGACCGCTATCGCATTCCAAGCCGGGTTCGGCAGCCTGCGCAGGTTCAACGCCGCCTTCGCCGAACTCTACGGCCGCTCGCCGTCGAGCCTGCGCGCGCGGCGAGCTTAGCGGCCCGCGCCAGTGATCACGTCCGCGGTCTTCACCTTGCGCGGGCTGAGCACCTTCGCCTGGTGGACCGAGGCGATTGCGCTTGGCGCTGCGACCTGCTGCTCGACATGTGCGGCACCGAGCACGCGCAACTGCAGCGGGGAAACCGGGAATCCGTTGGCCTCATAGGTCGGCAGCTCGGCGGCGAAAGCCGCGGTACCGCCCGCGATCGTCAGGAAGGCGGCGATCGACAAGGTCTTTTTGTTCATTGGTGATGCTCCGAGGTTTGAGAGTCGGAGCCTATTTAGGCGCATTTTGCTGCAGTGCGACATACACCGCCGCATTGCAACATCGCATGCAATGCATGACGTTATGCCTAATGCGTCCAGGGATTTGGGCGAATCACGCCGGCTGCGACGCGGCGCCTCCAGAGGAGCCGCTCAGCCACCAAGCACGTTGCCCCAGCCGTCGAAGAGATAGGTCTTCCAGGCCACGGTTCCATCAGCGCCGGGCCGGCTGGCGCGGCGGTAGTCCTCGGCCTGGTCGGCGGTCCAGGTGATGATCGTGTCGGAGAGACGATCGTGCAGGATGGCGGGCTCGGTGGGGTCGAAGGCGTCCATGGGACGAAGCGAGGGATGCGTCATGGCGCCTCCAACGCACCAGCCGCAACAAAGTTGCGGCAACGTCAATGGAACCGGGCGTTGCACCTCGGCCACAGTTGCCCCGAAAAGCCCGCACTCCCCGATTTGCGCCATTGCGCCGCCACACCGTGGCCCGAACAATCGACGTGCTGCGTGCCTTTCCGTGCGACTGTTTCGTCAGACTGTTTGCATCATCACTGTTCGGGCAAGATTGTTCGAGCAGACCGTTTGGAGGCAGGGATCATGAACGATCGGCGGTCTCTTCTGGTGGCGGTGTCGTGTCCCTCGGCCGTTCTCGCCGGCTGGCTGGCATTGTCTCTCTCCGCTTATGCGCCTGCGCTCATCGAAAACAGCGCCGCCAATGCGGCCGCCATCTCGCGCGCCAAGGATCGTGCCAAGGATCATGCTAAGGATCTCGGCCGCATCGACCTCGCCGACGTGCCGCGCGCTGCGACCCTTGAGGACCGCTTCGCCTTGACCGCCGACATCGCAGCCACCGTCACTGCGCTGCCCGACCCTCCCGCGCCGGCAGAGGCAACGCCGGAAGAGCCCGCCTCCACCATCAAGCTTGCCTCGGCCGACCCGGCGCTGATCCTGCCGGTGGAAGCCGTGCCCGCGCCGCCGATCTTGCCTGAACCGGAGCCCGTCGTCAGCGAGGTTGCCCCCGCCCCTGTGGCGGAGCCCGTCAAGCTCGCATCCACCGATCCCACCGAGATCGTGACGACGGACACATTGTCGGCCGCGGCGATCGCGAGCGACCCCGTTGCGCCTGCGCGCAAGGCGTCACCGCCTGCCGACAACATCGCCGTGCTCGACGAATGCTTCGTCATGGAGGCCTGCATCGACCGCTACCTCTGGGCGCTCTATCAGCGCACCGCCAAGGAAGACACGATGAAGGTGCAGGAGCGGCGCGCCGTCACGATCAAGCGCAAGGGCAAGACCGTCACGGTGATGCGCAGCTTCACCAAGCTGGTCGATCAGGACTTCACCTGGAAGGATCCGCATGCGGCCGAGCGCGCCGGCATGTCGATGATGGACTACGTCATCGGCGGCATGGACAAGCGCTTCAAGCAGAAGCTGTTCCGCATGATGCTCGCGGCCGAAGCCGCCGGTCTCTCGCCGGGCATCACCAGCGCGTTCCGCGACGACTATCGCCAGTCGATCGCGAGCGGCCTGAAGGCCGCCTCCAACCGCTCCTATCACGGCGGCAGCACGCGCGGCGGCTACGGTCACGGCATGGCGGCCGACATCGTCAGCACGCAAGGCAGCAACAGGGCGCAGCGCTGGGTCTCGACCGAAATCCTGTGGAAGTGGGTCGATGCCAACGGCAAGGCGTACGGCATCGGCCGACCCTATCTCGGCCGCGATCCGCCCCATGTCGGCCCGATCGACGGCCAGGAATATATCTCGAAGCGCGGCACCTCCGACCGCAAGGACGTTGCCGGCGCCAAGCCGAAGAAGACACAGGGCCTCGCGAGCGCCAAGCCGCCGAAGGCCGACGTCGCGCGCGAGCAGAAGGGCCCGGCGGCCAAGCCGCAGAAGTCGGCGCAATCGGCCGGCAAGCGCGCGACCTGACGGTTTACGGCTTGCGCTCTGCCGTCGGCAGCGGCACCAGCCGCATCTCGGCCGAGCCGGCGGCCTGCGTGCGCACCAGCACGGCAAAGACCGTGTCGACCGCGCGCCGTACCGCCAACTCCATTGCTTCGCCCTTGGCCAGATGCGCCGCGATCAGCCCGGTGAGGAGATCGCCGGTGCCGTAGGGACGGATCGGCAGGCGCGGCGTCGCAAAGCGCGACAATCGCCCATCAGTGCACAGGATCGTCTCCACCTGGCCCGCCGCCGTGTCAGCGAGGGTGCAGCCGGTGGCGACGACGTCGGTGCCTGCCCCAGCCAGCACCGCGCAGGCCGCGCTGAGGCTCTCGGCGTCGGCAATTGCGACCCCAGAGAGCAGCTCGAGCTCGAACTGGTTCGGCGTCGTCAGGTTCGCCGTCGGCAGCAGCCGGTGGCGGAGCACGTCAAGGATGCCGTCCGCGACATAGACGCGGCCGTCGTCACCGATCACGGGATCGCAGAGATAGACGAGCTTCCCATTGCGCGTGCACGCCCGCTCGACGAAATCGGCGATGACGGCGGCATTGCCGGGCGAGCCGAGATAGCCGGTGACGACCACCGCGGCCTCGTCGACCAGGCCGCGCTCCTCGACTCCCCTCAGGAGATCGGCGACGAGCTCGGTCTCCAGCACCCGTCCGCGCAGGCTCGGATAGCGCGGATGGTTGGACAGCAGCGTCGTCGGCACCGCAGCGACGTTCACGCCCTCCGCCTGCATGGCATAGGCGGCCGCGCTGTTGCCGACATGGCCGTGGACCACCTGGCTCTGGATGGAGATGACGAGCATGAAAGAGGTCCGTAGAGTCAAACTTCGGGCGACGCAAGCGCTGCGTCCTGTCGCGGACTCGTCATTCCCGCGTGATATTTGCGGTCGCACGTCAGCCATCCGTCGGCCCGGACACAGCCTCCGCATGACCTCCGTCTTCAACGCCTATACGGCTCTCGCCCTCGCCATCGTGTTCGAGGTCACCGCGTCGGCGTTCCTGCAGCAGTCCGCGCAGTTCACCCGTCCCTGGCCGACGCTGGCGATGGTGCTGTTCTACGTCGCCTCGTTCTACGCGCTCTCGGTGGCGATTCGGGTGATCCCGTTGAGCATCGCCTATGCGATCTGGGGCGGGGTCGGCATCATCCTGACCGCCACCGTCTCCTTCGTGCTGTTCCGTCAGATCCTGGACGCCGCAGCCTTCGTCGGCATCGCGCTGATCGTATCAGGGGTGGTGATCATCAACCTGTTCTCGGAGACCACCGTGCGGTGATGCGCGCGGTGCCGACTCTGAGCAAGAGGTCGCGCCCCACCATCACGCTGCGGACAACTGATCGAGCTCGGACGGCGCGTAGGCCTTGCCATCCTGGTCGGTGACGACCACCCGCCACCCCTCGCTCGCCCACACTTTCGCCTTCGCCACGATGAGCAACCGGCTCTCGCGGGCGAAACTGTACTTCTCGTTGTCGCGTTCTGCGACCATCTTGTAGGCCAATTCGCATCCCCTTGCGTCGCCCTGCACCCGGCCTTGTCGTGGCAGCGGGCTTTGGCGGCAATTCGCCGGGAGCGTGGCAATTTGGTGCCATCCACGAGGCCTGTGGCCGGCCCCGTGCCGTCGCAACAGAGCCGATCTCGTTGCCTCGGATCGGCGCTAATGCACGCGGATAATGTGCGGGCGGCCGAGATTGATCAGGCCCTGCACCGCCGAAAGGCGGTCATTGAGGGCTGCGATGGTGAGCAGCAGATTGTTGCGACGCTCATCGAGTAGTCCCATTTCTGCGCCCGACAGCTTGGTGCCCGCCCGCTCCTTGTGGATCTCCTCGAGGGATTCGCGCAGTCCGGCAATCAGGCCGGCCAGCTGCTTGGCCTCCTTGGTCATCGACCGCTTCGCGACATTTTGCTGACGGCGCGTCTCCGCTTGGTTCTGTCTCATCGTCATCCTCCGGTGCCCCGCTGCCCCGAGTGGATGCTTACAGCTTTGGATAGACATATTACGATCGATGAAATCTGCCCGCGAAGAACTTTCTTAAATTGTACGCGCACGGAACCCGATCGCGCGGGAGCGGAAAGCCCGGCAAGGCCGGGCTTTCGTTGCGGCTAGCCAGAGCTCGGCGGCGGAAACGCGGGCGGAACGGCCCGCGCGGCGCTTTCGGCGTCACCTCGCCGGCAGCATGAATGCGTCGAAGAACGAGGCCAGCCCGGCAAAATCGTTGAGCGGCAGCACGGTCGCGACATACTGGTCGGGCCGCACCACGACCATGCAGCCGGCTGTCCGATCGATGCCGCGCATCGTGAAGACGTCGTGGCCGCTCTTGAGATCCGGGCAGAACATCTTCTCGTAGTCGTACAAGCCGTAACGGCCTTTGCTCGGGAGCAACATCGGCGGCATCGCCTCGATGGCGAGCTCGCGATGGTCCTGCTGAAACACCGCGCGCAGATCGATCACGCTGTCGATGTCAGCTCCAACAGGCGTATATCGACGGATAGGTGACTTCCGGGATTCCGCGAGGAAATTGCACAAGGCACGAATGGCCGAGCCCGACGCTGCCGGGTTCTCATCGGGCGAGAACGCGTAGATGCGGAAGCGGCCATCGGCCCGTGCGGCATGGCCGAGATGCACCGGCTTGGCGTCCGCCAGCCGGATCACCGGCGCGGAATGGAAGCGCGTGCCGATAATGAGGCCCTGCGCGAGGTGCTGATGCGTGGCCGCGCCGGTGAGCATCGACGGCCTGTAATGCGTTGCCGTGCCCGCGGTAAAACGTCCGTGCCGGACGAAATAGTCCTGCGTTTTGGCGGCATCGGCGCCGCCGGCCTTGGCGGCGGAGGCGAGGATATCAGCCCATTCGCGATCGAAATCGATCAGCTCCTTCGCGACTGCCCGGCGCTCGGCCGAGTAGGAATGCAACAGGCTTGGCGCGCACTGCCTCCGCAGCACGGCGGCGAGCTTCCAGCCGAGATTGAAGGCATCCTGCATCGACACGTTCATGCCCTGCCCGGCCTTCGGACTGTGGGTGTGGCAGGCATCGCCGGCGATGAAGATGCGCGGCTGGCGCGTCTCGACCTCGCCCTCCGGCACGTCGTCGAACTTGTCGGTGAGGCGCTGGCCGATCTCGTAGACCGACCACCAGGCGATTTCCTTCACCTCGAGCCGATGCGGCTTCAGGACCCGCTGCGCTTTCGCAATCACGTCGTCGGCGGTGATGTTGCGATTGGCAACGCGTTCGCCGACATCGAGCTTGGCGAGCTCGACATAGATGCGGACCATGTAGCCGCCTTCGCGCGGAATGATCAGCAGGCTGCCGTCCTTGGCCGACTGGATCAGCGACTTGAAGCGGATGTCCGGAAAATCGGTCACGGCCAGCACGTCCATCACGCCCCAGGCGTGGTTGGCGGAATCACCGTGCAGCTCGCGCCCGATCGACTTGCGCACCGTGCTGCGGGCGCCGTCGCAGCCGACGACGTAGCGGGCCTTGATCGCCTCGACCTTGCCCTCGTTCGCGGCATCGACGCGTTCGAGGCGCACGGTCACGGCATGATCGTCGGCACCGGCGGCCGGATCGACATTCACATCAAGCACGCGCCGGCTGTAATACGGCGCGAGCTTCGCCGGCGACTTGCGCATGACGTCGAGAAAGCAATCATGGACGCGCGCCTGGTTCAGGATGAGGTGCGGGAATTCCGACAGCCCGTCCTCGACGTCCTGCACCCGGCCGCTGCGGACGATCTTCTCCGGCGCCCCTTCATCCGGCTTCCAGAACGTGGTCTCGTTGACCCAACAGGCCTCCTTCAGCACACGCTCGCTGAAGCCATAGGCGTGGAACATCTCCATGGTGCGGCAGGCGATGCCGTCGGCCTGGCCGACGAGGAGGCGGTCCGGCTTCTGCTCGACGATGCACGTCCTGATGTCGGCGAATTGCGCGAGCTGGGCGGCGAGCGTCAGGCCGGCCGGCCCGCAGCCGACGATGAGGACATCGACCTCGCCAGGCACGGCGCCCGCCGCTCCCGATGCCTGAACGCGCGCGGCAGGATCGGCGATTTCAGGGTCGCCCGGCTGAAATCCATTGAGATGGAACTGCATGAGCACCTCTCCCGCCAAATTCTGTTTGGTTATTGATCAGTATGCTGACTATCAGTATACTTGTCAATGAACCGCACCGCTCTGCCCCGGAGGAGATTTCGGTGAAAGACAACAACGACATGCCCGGACATCTGGCACGCCGCTTCCAGCAGATCTCGGTCGCGGTGTTCCTGGCCGAGGTCGAGGACGCCGGCTTCGATCTCACTCCGGTGCAATACGCCGCGCTTGCAACCATCAAGGCCAATCCGGGGCTCGATCAGGTGACGCTCGCCGGATTGATCGCCTACGATCGCACCACCATCACCGGCGTGATCGATCGCCTCGTCCAGAAGGGCCTCGCGGAGCGGCGCCCCTCCAGCCGCGACCGCCGCGCGCGTGAGCTCGAGATCACCGACGAGGGCCGCCGCACGCTGCGCAAGATCACCCCGGCCGTCGAATCCGCGCAGCGCATCATGCTGCGCGGCCTCAGCGCGAAAGAGGGTGAGGAGCTGATGCGGCTGCTGCGCAAGGCCATCGCCGCCGGCAACGAGCTCAGCCGCGCGCCGCTGCGCGATGCGCAGCTCTGATCGCGGACCATGTCCGTAATTGTCGCAGCGCACGAAACCAGGAACTAACCTTCGGCTGCTAACGTCGGCCGCATTGGGGCGCTTAACGCGCGATTAACTTTGCGGGGCGGAGTTTCGGATGTTCAGGTTCCTCGTTGTGGCCGCGGCCGTCGCGCTCTCGACCGTTCAGGCGGTCGCAGGGGGCCATGGCGGCGGCGATCCTCCTCCGCCGAAGGTCGAGGCGCCAACGGCTCCCGCGAAGGTCATCCTGACCAAGCAGGGGCCCAAGCTCGTCGATCTCAACGGCATGACGCTCTACTATTATGAGCGCGACACCACGGGAAAGACGTCGAACTGCAACGGCAAGTGCATCGAGAGCTGGGTGCCGCTCGCCGCAACGGCCGACGCCAGGGCCGTCGGCGACTTCACCGTGATCAACCGCAACGACGGCAGCAAGATGTGGGCCTACCGTTATCGCCCGCTCTACACCTCGCCCGCCGACAAGGCGCCGGGCGACGCCAACGGCAACGCCACGACGCTGCAATGGCGGGTCGCCCGGCCTGAGAACTAGAGCGTGACAACGCACCTAAACTCGAACTGACCGGCGCAGACCTCAGCCGCGCCAGCGCCCGCCCGCCGCGGCCTGCGCGCTCTGCCCCGGCGGCAGCACCACGACCATCGAATTGAGCTTCACCCGGTCGTAGAGATCGATGACGTCCTCGTTGCGCATCCGGATGCAGCCGGACGAGATCGCCTGCCCGATATATTCGGGCTGGTTGGTGCCGTGGATGCGATAGAGCGTGTCCTTGTTGCCGACATAGAGATAGATGCCCCGCGCGCCCAGCGGATTGGCGGGACCGCCGGGAACGCGCGCGGGATAGGGACCGAGTCGCGCCTGGATATCCGCGGTCGGGACCCAGTCCGGCCATTCCGCCAAGCGACCGACCCGCGCGACGCCGGAGAACGCCATGGCTTCCTCGCCGACGGCAACGCCGTAGCGGATCGCCTTGCCCTCGGGCAGCACGTAATAGAGGTAGCGCGCGTCGGTATCGACCAGGATCGTGCCCGGCTGCTCCTTGCGGTGGTAATCGACGATGTGACGCAGATATTGCTGGGGCACGTTCGCCTTGGCGTAAGGCGCGTGCGCGAGCAACTGACGGTCGCGCGGCGTCATGCTCGCATCCGTCGATGGCGAAAGTGTCGTCTGCATGCAGCCGCCCAGCGGCAGCAGGGCTGCGACGAACAAAACGAGTAGAGATCTTGGCACCGCCGGCCCCCCGATAGCGGAATAACGACGCCCCCGCCGTCACCAGATATTGCCAAAATCGTGCTGAAAACAAGGCGGTGCAGGAACACATGCGCGTGTTCGGCAAATTGGGTTCCATCACCACAAAGGGCGGAAGAGTGTCGCATCATCTCCATCCCTTCGCCTTGCTTTGGTCAAACCCGGCTGGACTCGTGCGACATGGGGACTGGGTATGGCCTCACCTCGGATCAGCCCCGCGCCAATGCGGATGCCTTAACCTCGAACACTGGGCTTCAAAGGAGCTGCGATGCTCGCGACGCTGAACGCCAAGCAAATCGTCGATGAGATCGTGAAAGACACGGTCAAGGACAACGATCCTCACGACGCGGTCCAGATCTCGCCCGAGATCGTGCGGGCCTCGCGCCCCGCCAGCGTGTCGCCTGCGCTGGCGCCAGAGATCGCGCCGCGTCCGGAGCCCAGGTTTGCCCCGGAACCCAAGTTTGCCCCGCAGCCCACGGTCACGCCGAAGTTCACTCTGGAGCCGGCGCGCGCGCCCGAGCCAAGCATCAACGTCGTCTACGGAAAATCCACTGCGGCACCGTCGATCGACACCGCTGTCAGCGTCACGTCCAGCGATGGTCCCGTGATGAAGAAGCGGTCCTCGGTCGGCAAGTGGCTGCGCGGGGCGTTCGTCACGTTCCTGCTTGCCGGCGCCAGCGTGGCCGCCAGCATCGCCTGGGAGAAGCACGGCGACACAGCAAAGCAGTTACTGGCCGAATGGACGCCGGTGCTGACCTCGCTGCTCCCGACGACCTCGTTGTTGTCTGCGACACCGCAGCAAAGCGCGCCGGTCGCCGCCGCCCAGGCTGCGCCGCCCGCAGCGGAAGCCACGCCCAACCAAACCGCAGATCAAGCTGCGACGCCGCCCGCGGCTCAGCTAGCTGCGACTGCGCCCGCGGCACCACAGTCGGTCGACGCGGCGCAATCGGTGCAATCGATGACACGCGATCTCGCCGCCATGGCGCAGCAGATCGAGCAGCTCAAGGCCAACATCGCCGAGTTGAAAGCCGGACAGGAGCAGATGGCGCGTGAGATGGCGAGGCCTCCCGCACCGAAGCCGGTCACCGAGGCGAGGCCGCCGGTCGATCCGCGCGCGCGCGCAGCCGCGCTCCCGCCGCAGCCTGCGGCGGCGCCGGTTCGCAAGCCCAAGCCGCCTGTAACGCGGACCTACATGCCGGCCTCTTCGCCCGCGCCGCTCGCGCCTTCGCCGCCGCTATCGCAGGCCGCCGCCGCCACGCCGCCGGCTGCGCCGACCACGACGACGCAAGCCGTTGCTGATGACGACGGACCTATCGTGCGTCCGCCGATGCCGCTGCGCTAGAGCATGATCCGAACCCGAAGGGCCGCGTAAGCGCAAAGTGCGCAGCGGTTTTCCGAAAAGATCATGCTCAAACAACAACAACCTGAAGCGCGATTACGATTTATCCTGATCGCATCGCGCTTTAGAGCAACGACGCAGCCTTGCTGTCACGCGCTCACGCACGCTGTCCGAGTCGATGTGAAGCGTTAACTCCGGGCGATTACGGTGA
Organism: Bradyrhizobium sp. NBAIM08; assembly: GCF_020193935.1. Classification (NCBI taxonomy): domain Bacteria; kingdom Pseudomonadati; phylum Pseudomonadota; class Alphaproteobacteria; order Hyphomicrobiales; family Nitrobacteraceae; genus Bradyrhizobium; species Bradyrhizobium sp. NBAIM08. Next base: position 404,646 of record NZ_JADYVR010000002.1, read on the forward strand.
GCGACGTTTCGCTCAAGAGAAAAGGCCGTCGGGATCTATGCCGGCGGCCTTCTCTTGCAGCTGCCGGTTCCCGGAGCCCGGTTCTGCTGCAATTCCATGCCTAATGATCGCGCGGGTATATTTAATAAACTCTTAACGAGCCCGCACGTTGCACATCATTTCTGCGCCATAAGCCCAGAGATTGCGCGCTCTGTTCATTCGATAGATGTCGACTCAGTGGTACCATCCGACATGTGTTGAGACTTGCACTGAAGCTCAGATCGTCACACCGGGGAATTCGGATGCCCTACTATTATTTCGATCTCGTGGTTGGTGAAGAGTTCAAGAACCAGGGTGGAATCATCCTCGAGGACATCGAGGTTGCCTCCGATCGCGCCGATCAATTGGCCTGCGAGCTGTCGCAGGTGAAGCCGGAGCTGCAGCAGAAGGGTTGCGCGGTGCGCGTCACCGATCGCGATCACAACGAGGTCTATCGCACGCCGCTCGATCCGGTGCCGGCCTGGCAGCGCTAGGCTAATCCAGCACCGGCGCCTCGAACCAGTTCGTCAGCGACAATCCGCCGTCGACGACGAAGGCTGCGCCGGTGACGTAAGCGGACAGCTTGTTCGACAGCACCGTGAGCGCCATCGGTGCGAGATCCCCGGCCTCACCGAGGCGTCCGAGCGGAATGTGCCGCGCCAGCGCGGGATCGGCGACGAACCCGCCGGCTGCGATCGCGCCGGGGACCAGCGCGTTGACGCGGATGTCGTAGCGTCCGAGCGTCTTGGCCAGCTCCTTCACCAGCATCGCCATGGCGGCCTTTGCCGTCGAGTAATGCGCCAGGTTGCGCGGCGTGCCCGCATGTAGCGAGGTCAGAAACAGGAACGAGCCCGGCCGCTTCGCCGCGATCAGCCGCTTGGCGAGCCCGCGCGCCAGGTGAAAGCCGGCATCGAGATTGACGGCATGCATCTCCTGCCAGGTGTTGCGATCGACTGCGAGCAAGTGATCCGCCTCGCGCCGCGGCGGCGAGGCGCTGTGGACCAAATGCGTGACCTCGCCCAGCGCGGAATGCGCTGATGTCAGCAGCTCATCGCAGGCCTCGAGGCTGGCAAGATTGCCGACCCAGGGCACGGCGAGACCTGGCCTCTCGCTCGCGCCGATCGCGGCACGCACCCGCTCCGCGCTGACATCCGCGAACACGGTGCGGACGCCCTCGCCGACCAGGCCGAGCGCGATCGCGCGGCCGATGCCGTTGCCTGCGCCGGTGACGAGCGCGGTGTCGCGTGTGGGATCGAACGGCGTGCTGAACAGGCTCATATCGCGCTCCGATGCTGGGGAGCGCAGGTTAGCCTACTGGGCCGATCGGCGACAATTGTGTCCCGATCCCATTGCCGAGCGGCGCGCCGGACGCTAGCCTCTCGATAAAATGGAGGAGGTCCCAGGGATGCGCACCGGTTTTCTGATGACGGGCCTGTTGCTGTTGGCCGCGCCGGCCCTCGCGGGCGATGCGCCGCCGCGATCGACCTATGTGACGATGGTCTTGCAGGCCTTCGCCGCCAAGGTCGAGTGCCCCAACACCGATCTCGCCTATCAGGACCTCGTGCAGAGGGCGCAGCAGATGCACCTGCCCGATGGCACCACCGAGAAGGTGCGCAAGGCGATCGCCTGGCTGCATACCGGCGGCAAGATGGGCGAGAAGCAGGACGATGACCTGATGGCGGAGGTCGCGATCGCGACCCAGGCGACCGACATGGACCAGCGCCGCCTCGGCATGTCCGGCTGGTGCGAAGCCCAGAAGACCAATCTCGCCGGCCTGATCCGCAGCAAGGGTGGCTAGCGCGCCGCCCCGTTAAGCACGCCGCGACGGAACCTCTGCCGCGGCCCAAAATCGTCATAATTTTTCACAGCATGCGGCCTCTTTCCGAATTCGAACAGGAGGTCCTCATGCGGAGTATCCATTTCGTTTTCGCCGGCGCGATTGCAGCCGCCGCGGTGCTGACTGCGCCCGCACTGGCGAGAAACTCCGACGCCCAGAAGGGCGGGGAAAAGTCCACCTCGCCGTCCTGCAGTGCCTATCAGCAGGCGCCGGACGGCTCGTGGGAACCCCTGCCCTGCAAGGAATCGGGCGAGCGCGCGCAGCCGCAGACACAGAACCGCAATTCGTCCCAAGGCGCCGATCGCGGCGAGCGTTGAAACTCGCGCGTTCGAGTGTCAGCTCTGATGCGGGCCGCGCATGATCTTCATGGCGTCCACGATGTGACGCCATTCCCTGGCCTCATCGGCCTCGCCGCGGCCCTCGCAGGCCTGGGCCTGCTCAGCGGCCTTCGCGATCGCAGCAAAGCCGTGCTGTTCGAGCATCTGCCGGGCAAGTGTATGGACCTGGACCTCGGACATCATGGGCGCTCTCCCGTCTGACCAGCCGCGGTGCAACGCTGCCGCGGGTGGTTCACAACGGGCGAGGCGCGGGGCGCGTTCCGTCCAATCGATGTGAACGGCAAGACAAAGGCGGCCCGCCATGCCCGGCGGACCGCCTTCGCACCCACCCCAAAATCGGGAGTCTGCGGGCCGCGTCCCCTACGCGACCGCCACCTTCTTGCCCTCGAAATCGTTGGGCACCTCGATGTCGACCTCGAGGGTCGAGACCTCGTCGCCGCGTTCGAGCCGGACGATGACCTTGGTCGGGTCCAGCATCACATGTTTGGACACGACAGCGAGAATTTCCTCGCGCAGCACACCGAGCAGATCGGGCTGGCCGCGCATTCCACGTTCATGGGCAAGCAGGATCTGCAGCCGTTCGCGCGCGACGGGTGCTGTGGCCTTCTTGCCGCGGAGGAGTCGAAGCAGACCCATGCTCATGCAGCCCTCCGTCGCAGCAGCCGGTCCATAAATCCTCTGCGCTCGGCAGGAACGTGCATTGTCACGTTCTCGCCGCAGAGGCGCTTAGCGGCGTCCATATAGGCTCGTGCCGGCGCTCCATCGGCATTCGACAGAGTCACAGGCGTGCCGACGTTGGAGGCCTTCAACACGTCCTGGCTCTCGGGGATGATGCCGAGCAAGGGCGTGGCAAGGATCTCCAGGATGTCGTCGATGGTCAACATCTCGCCGCGCGCGGCGCGTGAGGGATCGTAGCGAGTGATGAGAATATGCTTCTCGACGCGCTCGCCCTTCTCGGCCCGCACCGTCTTGGAATCGAGCATGCCGATGATGCGGTCGGAATCGCGCACCGAGGAGACTTCCGGATTGGTGACGATCACGGCCTCGTCAGCAAAGCGCATCGCCATGGAAGCGCCGCGCTCGATGCCGGCCGGGCTGTCGCAGATCACCCAGTCGAACCGGCTGCGCAACTCGGTAATGACCTTGCCGACGCCCTCCTCCGTCAGCGCGTCCTTGTCGCGGGTTTGGGACGCCGGCAGCAGCCACAAATTCTCCAGCCGCTTGTCCTTGATCAGCGCCTGCGGGAGTTTGGCGACGCCCTGCACCACGTTGATGAGATCGAACACGACGCGGCGTTCGGCGCCCATCACGAGGTCGAGGTTGCGCAGGCCGACGTCGAAATCGACGACGACCACCTTGTCGCCGCGCTGCGCCAAGGCAGCTCCCAGCGCGGCGGTGGTCGTGGTCTTACCGACCCCGCCCTTGCCTGATGTCACGACCAGTACCTTACTCATCTGAAATGTCTCCTTTGCTGGTCAGTTCAGTGCTGTAATTCGCATGGTATTCCCCTGCAGCCAGGCCTGCGCCGGCTTGCCGCGCAGGGCCTCGTCGATGTCCTCGGCGGTCTGATAAAATCCGTCGATTGCAAGCAGTTCGGCTTCGATCTTCTGGCAATAGATGCGCGCGCTGGTGTGTCCATTGACGCCCGCCATGGCGCGGCCGCGCAGCGCGCCGTAGACATGGATGGAGCCGCCGGCGACGACCTCGGCGCCCGAGCCGACCGAGCCGAGAATGGTGACGTCGCCTTCCGGGAAGATCACGGTCTGGCCTGAGCGCACGGGGTTTTCAAGCAGCAGCGACGTCGGCTTGGTCTCGACCTTCACCTCGGCCTTCTTCGGCGCGCTCGGCTCGACCACGCAGCTGCGTCCGCCCGACAGCAGCGGCGGCATCATCGGCGTCAGCCTTCCCTCCTCCACGCCCTCGATGCCGAGCACGCGGATGTTGCGGTCCTGCAGGCTGGTGAGCAGATGGCCGATGCCGGCCTGGCTGAGATCGACCGAGGACAGGTCGATCACCACCGGCCGGCCGGCGAAAAAGCCGGGCGAGCGCGCAATCGTGGCGTCGATCTCGTGCAGCCAGTCCTGCACGGGAACCGTCGGCGTGAACACGAAAGCCACATAGGAGCGCCCGCGCAGGCGCACCATCTGACGTTGGACCTTTGCTGCAGCCTCCATGGCGGCCGACTCGTTCCCTGTTATTGAATGGTTAACGATGCGGCCGATATGGTTAATGGCTGGTTAATGTCTCCGTGGGGTTACGTGAGTGGATGCGCGGTCCCGTAGCCTGGATGGAGCCAACGGTCGGCGCGAAAGCGCCGCCCGTTTGTGCAATCCGGGTCTCGCGCATCACCCGGCACTCTCCCGGATTGCGCTGCGCTCCATCCGGGCTACGAAGCTGGGCGCGGCGTAAACACCGCGCCCTCGCCTCTTCCGCTCAGGTCTTGCTGCGCGTCTTGCTGAGCAGATAGTTGTCGTAGAAATTCTCCGCGATCTGCGTATAGAACAGCACCTCCTTCATATACGCGTCGTGGCTCTCCTTGGTCCGCTTGAACAGGTCGCTCTTGGCGGCGAGCTCGTTCAGATGGTCCTGGGTCGCGTTGTAGCAGGCCTCCAGCACCGGTTGCGGGAACGCCTTCAGCTCGGTGCCGTTCGCAATCAGCCGCTTTAGCGCACCGGGGTTCACGCTGTCGTATTTCTCGAGCATCCACGCACCGGCCGCCGCGCCCGCCTGGTTGACGATCGCCTGATATTGCTTAGGCAGCGAATTCCATTTCTCGTCGTTGACGATCATGTGCAACATGGCACCGCCTTCCCACCAGCCGGGGAAGTAGTAGTATTTGGCGACCTTGTAGAAGCCGAGCTTCTCGTCGTCATAAGGACCGACGAATTCGACCGCGTCGATCGTGCCCTTCTCCAGCGCCGGATAGATATCGCCTCCCGCGATCTGCTGCGGGACGACCCCGAGCTTTGCCAGCACATGGCCACCCATGCCGGCGATGCGGAATTTCAGGCCCTTGAGGTCGTCGACGGACTTGATCTCCTTGCGGAACCAGCCGCCCATCTGGGTGCCGGAATTGCCGCAGAGGATGGCGTGCGCCTTGAAGGGTTTGAGCGCTTCGTTGGTGAGGTCGGCGCCGCCCCCGAAGTGCCACCATGATTCCTGATGCCGATGGTTCATGCCGAAGGGCGCGCCGGTGGCATAGGCCAGCGCCGGCTCCTTGCCGATGTAAAAATAGAGCGGCGTCTGCGCCATCTCCACTGATGCGGTGCTGACCGCATCGAGCGCCTGCAGGCCGGGCACGAGCTCGCCCGCCGAGAAGGTCTGGATCTGGAATTTGTTGTCGGTGGCCTCGGCGACATATTTCGCGAAGGTCTGCGCCGTGCCGTAGATGGTGTCGAGTGATCTCGGGAAGCTCGACGTCAGGCGCCATTTGATCTCGGGCATGCTCTGCGCGATCGCAGGGGCCGCAACCAGCGTGGTCGCGCCGGCGACCGCACCACCTTGGAGGAATGTACGGCGTTTCATGATGGGTCTCCCTTGAACTCAGCGTCGAATGGATGGCCTGGGCCACGGTTTCTTGGCGAACCGTTTGCCCGTTCCGGGAGCGGAGTTCAAGCGACGGAAAAGAAAGGTCGGGCTTGCACCGGATACCGTGGACCAGCTGGACCCAGCATGTCGCGGCGGACCCGCCCGCTCGGCCCGGCCTCGCCTCAGGCGGCCGCTGCTTCCTCGTACAGGCCGGCGATGAAATCGCTGAACGTCGGTGCTAGCGGCAGGACATAGCCCCATTGATGGGACATCGCCTGCGCCAGTGTCCAGGGCTTTTCGTATTCGGCCATCTCGTGGTCCATGAACCAGATCTCGCCGAAATGGGCCTTGTCGATCGTCATGCAGATCGGATTGCCGCCGTGGTCACTCATGATCCACAACAGCTCATCGACGGTCGGCCATTGCGGCGTCTGGCGCGTCTGCACCAGCGAGCACTCGTCGGACCGCAATCCCAGGACCTCCTGCACCGAACCCGCCCAGTCCCCATGCGGCCAGTTGAAGTCGGCGCCCCCCTGATGATAGCCGCCGGCGCAGGCCAGCAGGAAGCGGCGATAGTCGTCCGGCAAGCGACAGCCGATGGACGTCTCGAAGGCGGTGAGCGCGGCTTCGGTTGGTTGCTCCGCGCCAACGTCGATGCCTGCAATGAATTCTGCCAATTTCATATTCCCTCTCCCTGGCGCGGACGCGCAAGCCTTCGTCGCACCCGCCTTGCAGTGGGTTCGAGGGCGACGGATCAGGCCAGAGGGAGAGATTCTCTCAGAGCAGCTTGGCGCTGACGAACAGCGCGCGCACGGCGTTGGTTGCCTGCACCGCCAGCATGGCGTTACCGGCGGCGCCTTCCAGGGCCGCGACGGCGTCCTCGTGCAGCGAGCGAAATTCCATCCACTCGACCGATTTGAAGTTGGTCAGGAATTGATAGGCCTGACCGACGGTCGCGATCGCCAGCGTGTCGCCGTTCAGCTTGATCTTGAACGTCGTGCGCAGCGGGGTCTCGGAATTGGATGGATCGCTCATGGGCTGCTTCTGGACGAGGACGGCTTAACGAAGGGGAAACGGCAGCCCCGCCGTCGCAGGCGAATATCAGGAATCGGTGCTCGCGCGCTGCGAGGCGGTCGCCGCGCCGCGCAGACTCGGCACCACGACCAGGCGGTTGAACTCGCCATTGTCGTAGGCCTTGATGAACCGATCATAGTCCTTGATCGAGACGCAGCCGTTGGAATCGCCGCGCGGCCCGAGCAGGTAATTGTGCGTGAGCAGCCCGACGCGGCCGAGCGCGCTGGTGCCTTCGACCGGGGTCATGCGCAGCGCACGGACGCCGTGGAACGGCTTTTCGCGCGGCTTCAGATCGTAGATCGCCGGCGGCGTCGCGCCGACCATCCGCCGGTCGACATGGTCAGGATTGTCCATCAAGGCGCCCAGGCCGGAATGGGCTTCCAGCGCCACGCCGCTCGGCAGATAGACCGCCTTGGCCGAGATGTCATAGACCGCGGTGCGCGAATCGTAGCCGAGCGCGGCGAGGTCCGGCCCCCTGCCGAGCAGGCCGTCGCCGGGCGTCAGCGAGGCCAGCTTGATCTTGTCGGTGAATTTTTCGAAGAAATTGCGGTTGTCGACCCTGAGATTGGTGTCCGCATAGGCCTGGCTGGAGGCGATCTGAGCGGAGAAGTCCGCCTGGACTGGACGCGCGCGCGGCATGGGGACGGCGTCGGCGCGCTGCGAGCGCCTCGCCTCCTCGGTCATGTACCGGTCGTCCTCGGTCAGGATCGAGCGCCAGTCGTCGCCCTGGAGCTTCTGGGCCAGCATCGCCTTGGCATCCCGCAGCTTGAGCTGGGCCGCATTCACCGCGGAGCGCTCCAGCACCCGCAGACCAAGCTCGCGCGGCGACGGGCCGGCTGAGGCCGAGGCGAAACGGTCCTCGAATGAGGGGGCATTGGCCGGCGGCAACGCCGCGGAGACCAGCGGGGTCGAATCGCTGATATCGGCGACCCACGCGGCGGCGCCGAGCGCCAGCGCCATCGCGGCCACAGACAGTAGAATCGTTTCAGCCCGCCCGACACGGCGGCGCGACAACAGCCTCTCGGCGTGTGCTGCGTCGGAAACCATTAGATCCCCAAATCGACCCCCGGGGGCTTACCCACCCCCACCCGGAGAGACTCTATACCAGCTACCACATTGGGAGCCAAAAGTTAGGCATAATCGGGGCCGCCAAGGCCCTCCAAAGGTATCCCCTAAGGTATCCAATGACCGATCCGTTCGATCTCGATCGCTTTGTCCAGGCCCAAGACCCGGTCTATGGCGACATCTTGGGCGAGCTGACTAGGGGCCGGAAGCAGACTCACTGGATGTGGTTCATCTTCCCCCAGGTCGCAGGTCTCGGCGCCAGCGCCATGTCGCAGCGATATGCCATCGGCTCCCGCGCGGAGGCCGAGGCCTATCTCGTCCACCCTATCCTGGGCGGCCGGCTGATCGAATGCACCAGGCTGGTGCTCGCGGTCGAGGGCCGGACCATCAACGCGATCCTCGGCGCGCCGGATGACGCCAAATTCCGCTCGTCGATGACGCTGTTCGGCGCGGTCTCCGACGAGCCCGTCTTCGATCAGGCGCTCGCCCGATATTTCGCAGGCGAACGCGATGGCGCCACGCTGGATATCCTCGAAAGGCTGGATCAGGCTCGGCATTAGCAGGCGCCGATCAACGTCCTTGGAAGACGGCCGCGCGACGCTCGATGAAGGATTGGATGCCCTCCTTGGCGTCGGCACTGCCGAGCACACGATCGCGAATTTTCGGGATGTAGGCAATCGCAGCCGCTTCGCCAGCTTCGACATAGTTCGCCGCCGCTTCCTTGGTCACCTGGATGCCGAGTGGCGCATTGCGCGCGATCATGGCGGCGAGCGTCATCGCCCGCCCGATCTGCTCGCCTGCAGGCACGACCTCCTGGACGAGACCGATCGCATGCGCGCGCTGCGCCGAAAACTCGTCGCAGAGGAACAGATGATACATCGCATCGCCCCAACCGGCCCGCGACAGGAAGCGGAAATGCGCGCCGCCCAGCGGTGCGATGCCGCGCCTCGCCTCCATCTGGCAGAAGCGTGAATCATCGGCCGCAACCACGATGTCACCGGCGAGCATCAGCTCGATGCCGATGGTGTAGACGATACCCTGCACGGCCGTCACGATGGGCTTGCGGCAGCGCTTATTGAGCCCGAACGGGTCGACATTACCGTCCTTGATGTTGCGCTTCTCCGCGGTGGGACCAAAGAATTTGGGCATATCGAGACCTGCAGTGAAATCCCCGCCCTCGGCGCAGACCACGCCGACGCGATAGGCCTCGTTGTGGTGCAATTCGGTGAGTGCATCGGACAATTGCTCCATCATCGCAGGCGTGAACGCGTTCTTCTTCACGGCGTTGGCGATGATGATCTTGAGGACGTGGCCGTGCACCTCGGTGCCGATCTGACCTTCGCTCATGTGCTCGTCTCCCGATTGTTGGTGTTGGCAGCAAGTCAGGCCGGCTGCTGAAGCGCCGCGCGGATCGCCTCGATCCGGGCCGGCGTGAACACGCCGGAATCCAGCAGCTGAAGGATCGAGAGCACCCCGCCGCGCGATCCCCAGCTTCCCTCATCGATGATCTCGAAATTGACCCACCAGGTCGGCGACGGCGCCGGCATGCCGCAGGCCTCCGCAAGCCGCGCCAGCACGTTGCGGATCACCTCGGCGCGCACCTCCGCCGGCCAGGCCGCGTTCATGACGGCGATGTTGACGGTGATGATGTCGCGCGGCTTGTCCTGGTCGCACAGCAACCGGCCGCCGATCGCCATGCTGTCGGACGGAAGGTCGTGGAAATGCACCTGAAACCCCATTCGGGCCGCCGGCGCCCTCTGGCCGACCTCGGGCTCGAGCACGGCGTCGGTCAGGCTTTCCGCAAGCTGCCGGCGCTGCGGCAGGCCGAGCCGTCCGGCCGGTGCGGTGACGGTAATGATGGTCAAATCGGCACCTCTCCACGAATATGACACTCGTCATATCTCAGCACGGCTTGCCTATGTCAAGTGTCATAGTCTAGATGGAGATTGCCAATTGCAGGATTCCCGATGACTGCCACCACACGCGACAGGATGATCGCCGGCGCCGCCGACCTGATGAGCCGCCGCGGCGTCAACGCCACCAGCATGCGCGACGTGGTCCGCCACACAGCGACGCCGCGCGGCTCGATCAGCCACCACTTCCCCGACGGCAAGCCGCAATTGATCGCCGAAGCCGTGACCTTCGCCGGCCGGCAGGTATCCATTCCTCTGGAGAAAGCCATGAACGAACGCGGCGTGATCGGCGGCCTCAAGGCTTTTGTCGCATCATGGCGCCGCCAGTTGGAGGCAACCGGCTTCGAGGCCGGCTGCCCTGTGCTCGCCGTGGCGGTCGATCGCTATGTCGGTGAGCCCAGCGACAAGGACGACGCGGCCGCGCAGCAGCACCTGCTCGACCTCGCCGACGGCGTGTTCGCCGATTGGCGGCGGATCATGCAAGCAGCCTTGTTGCGCGAAGGACTGGCTGCCGAGCGCGCCGAGCGGCTTGCAACGCTTGTCGTCGCCTCGATCGAAGGCACGGTCGCGATGTGCCGCGCCAGCCGCAGCGCCGACGCGCTCGATCAGGTCCAGGAGGAATTGGAGATCGTCCTCGCAGCCGCCCTCGCCCGCACAAAAAAATAGATTGGAGACGCGCAATGGACTTATCCCGGCAACGCGAACTCGCCCGTCAGCTCGCCGATTTGCGTCGCGAGGGCCGGCAACAGAGCGGCCTCGACGAACGGCTGGTCCCACCGGATGCGGACACGGCGTACCAAGTCGCGCAGATGGTGGAAGAAGAACTCGGCTGGGATGTTGTCGGCTGGAAGATCGCGGGCATGAAGTCCGGGCTTCAGCGTCAGCTTCGCATCTCCGCGCCGATCTATGGGCGGGTGTTCGCGCCCCTGATCAAGAGCTCACCCGCCAGCGTCGAGCATGCCAGACAATGCAGCCCGATCCCCGAAGTCGAGTTCCAGGCACGTCTCGGCGCCGATCTGCCGCCGCGCGCAAAGCCCTATACGGTGGACGAGGTCGGCGACGCCGTCGTCTCGTTGCATCCCGGCATCGAGCTCGCGGAGTGCCGCTTCATTCACGATGCGGCGTTTCCACCGATGCCGGCGATCATGGCCGACGGCTCCGGATCAGGAACGATCGTGCTCGGAGAGCCCATCGTCGACTGGCGCAGCCGCGACGTCGCCACTCAGGATGTCGTCCTGAATTGCAACGGCATCGAGAGGCGCCGCGGCTCCGCTGCAGAGGCGATTGACCATCCGCTGGTGCCGCTGGCCTGGCTTGCCAACGAGCTGTCGCGGACCGGCATCGGTCTCAAGGCCGGCCAGACGATCAGCACGGGCACGCTGACCGGTATGCTCCGGCCCAAGGCTGGCGAGACCTACGTTGCCGATTTTGGTCCGCTGGGATCGGTCAGCGCGACCTACAGCTGAGCCGGCCAGGGAGCGTAAACCGCAGATTAACATGGCCGCCCTATCGTCCGGGCAAAATACTTCTCCGTTATTTGCCGGACAGATCATGAAAATCGGTACGCTCCTGACCAGCGCCATCGTCTCGCTCTCGACCGTCGGCGGCGGTCTCGCCGTCTACGTCGCCGCGACGAAGTACCAGACCATGGAACGGATCACTGAAGCGCAGGGGCGGCTCGCAATCGTCCGTGCGGTCAGCGACATCCCGCGCTATCTCAATCCGGAGCGCGGCTTTTCCACCAACATCCTCTACGGACCTGCGGCCATCGACCCTGCGCTGCTGGCCGAGCAGGACAAGCTGCGCAAGCAGACCGACCGCGCCCGCGACAAGATGAACGCGCTGCGCAAGGAGCTGCCCGGCCCGTTCGACGACGGCACCACGATCGGCAGCAACATCGACGGCATCAACGCGAAGTTCACCGCGTTGCGCGAGGCCATCGACAAGGCGCTGGCGGGTCCCGCCGAGGCGCGCAAAGACGCGGCCAAGAAGATCGTCGCCGACAATGCCGTGCTCAACGGCGGCGTGACTGCGCTGCTCAACGAGCAGGTCCGCCGCATGGCGATCCTGAACGGTGACGCCTACCGGCAGGCCAGCTACGCCAATGTCGCGATGACACTGCGCGACGTCGGCGGCTTCAACTCCAGCCTGCACAAGAATCTCCTCGGCGGAAAGAAGCCGGCGACCGACGCCGAGAAGGCCGACATTGCCCGCTCGCAGGGCCGCAACGATCAGGTCGTGATGTCGCTGCAGGAATTGCGCGGCAATCCAACAACGCCGGCGAACGTCGCGGAGGCCCTGGAGAGGTTCAACGCGATCTATGTCGAGGAGTTCGGCCGCGAGCTCAAGCTGGTGAAGGACGGCGCGATCACCGGCAAGTACGAACACGACATGGACACCTATTACGCCGCCACGCAGCGCGGCCTCGGCACCATCATCGGCGTCCGCGACGCCTTCTACGACAACGCCGAGCAGATTCTCGCCGGCGCTTCGTCGGCCGCGCACACCAGCTTCACGATCGCGCTCGTCGGCCTTGTCGCCGTGCTGATCGCCAGCGCCGGCCTCATCGTGACGGTTCGCCGCCGCGTCTGCGCGCCGATCGTCGGCCTGACGACGCGCATGTCGCGGCTCGCCGACGGCGAGGTTGAGGAGAGCATTCCGGGCGCCGAGCGCTCCGACGAGATCGGCGCGATGGCCGCGGCCGTTCAGGTGTTCAAGGACAACATGATCCGCGCCGATCGGCTCGCGGCCGAGAAGCAGGCCGAGAACGACGGCAAGATGCGCCGCGCCCAAGCGCTCGACGATCTCACCCGCGCCTTCGAGGCCAAGGTGACCGAGCTGGTCGGCGGCCTGTCGCGGGCCTCTGCTGCAATGGAAAGCACCGCGCAGTCGATGACCTCGACGGCGGCGCAGACCAACAGCCAGGCCGCCGTGGTCGCCGCCGCCTCCGAACAGACCTCGACCAACGTGCAGACGGTCGCGAGCGCCACCGAAGAGCTGACCTCCTCGATCGCGGAGATCGGGCGTCAGGTCGCCCAAAGCACCGAGATCGCGGCCCGTGCCGTCGACAATGCCCGCCGCACCGGCGACACCGCGCGGACGCTCGCCGAAGGCGCCCAGAAGATCGGCGACGTCGTGACGCTGATCCAGAGCATCGCCGAGCAGACCAACCTGCTTGCGCTAAATGCAACCATCGAAGCCGCCCGTGCCGGCGAGGCCGGCCGCGGCTTTGCCGTGGTCGCCTCCGAAGTGAAGTCGCTGGCCGGGCAGACCGCCAAGGCCACGACCGAGATCTCCGAGCAGATCACCGCGATCCAGACCGCGAGCGACGAGACGGTGGCGGCAATCCGCAACGTCGCCGACGTCATCGCCGAGATCGACCAGATCGGCACCGCCATCGCCGCGGCGATCGAGGAACAGGGCTCGGCGACCAAGGAGATCGCCCGCAGCGTTCAGGAGGCTGCCCGCGGCACCCAGGAGGTCAACAGCAACATCTCCGGCGTGCAGCGCGCCGCCGACGACACCGGCGCCGCGGCAAGAGAGGTGCTGGGCGCGGCCGAGCAGCTCTCGACCCAGTCGCGCGATCTCGCCGGCCAGTTCGAGCGCTTCCTCGGTGAGGTCCGGGCGGCGTAGCACGCGAAGTCGTAGCCCGGATGGAGCGCAGCGCAATCCGGGACAGTGCCGTTGACGCGCGAGACCCTGGATTACGCTGTCGCTCCATCCAGGCTACGCGACCTCAATACGGCGGCGCCTTGCGCGCGCGCTGTGCTTTCGCCGCCTCGATCCACCAGGTCAGATCGTCGGCGAAGCGCGGAAACGAGCGCTCCAGAGCCTTGCCGCCGTCGCCGATCGGCTCGCCGGCGTCCGACAGCGTCTGCGCGATCGGGCCGACACCGATGGTGCTCGATACCACCACCATGCCCATCTCCGAGAGCGTGCCGTGCCAGGCGGTCGCCGCGCGCGCGCCGGACAGCCGGCCGGCCGAATAGCTCACGATCGCGGCCGGGCGCCAGAACCATTCCTCCAGGAAATGGTCGGTGAGGTTCTTCAGCCCGGGCTGGATGCCCCAATTGTACTCGCCGGTGATGAAGACGAATCCGTCGGCGCCGCGGATCTGCCCGGCCAGCTTCTCCAGCGCCTCCGGCGCCGAGCCCTTGGGATGTTCCTTGTACATCCGGTCCAGCATCGGCAGCCCGATCGCCTTGGCGTCGATGAATTCGACGTCCTCGCCGCGATCGCGCAGCCGGTTGATGACGAAATTCGCAAGGCGGATGCCCATGCGGTCGGAACGGTAAGAACCGTAGAGAACGAGAATGCGATTGCTCATGGCCGAACGGTAGCACGAAACCGGCGCCCAGCCCTACCCGATTTATCGTTCTACCTTCCGCGACCGCGGTCCAGTGTTTGCGACGGCGTCTCGCCGAACTGGTCGCGGTAGCTTCTAGAGAAATCGCTGAGGTGCCAGAAGCCATACGCCAGCGCGACCGCCTTGACGCTATCGGCCCCGGCGAGAAGGCGCCGACGCACCAGCCACAGCCGATGCAGACGCAAATAGCGGTGCAGGCTCATGCCGCGATAGCGGCGCACGACGTCGTGCATGGTCCGAACGGACAGCCCCAGCTTGCGCGCGATCTCATCGCTGTAAATCGGCTCCGACAGGTCGTCAGACAGCAGCGCGCGGATGTCCTGGAATAGCCTGAAATTCCGTCCGTCGTTGGGTGCAAAGGTCCAGCGGGCCGGAACGATCGTCGCAAAGGCCTCGTCAACGGCTCCGAGCAGGGACTCCTTCATCGCCGCGCCCTTCAACAAGAGCTCCGGTGCCGAAATCGGCCCGGCCGCCTCGGCCAGCACCTCGCGAACCACGCCGCGCAACCGCTGCAAGCCGGCCGTGGAGATCTCAAAAATCTTGAAGCTCGAGAGCGTGGGCGGCCAGCCACGATCCCTCACCTCGGGCCGGAAAATCACCGAGGCGATTTGCCGCTGCACCTCCTCGATGGTGGTGTAGGCCGCCCCGCCGCTGCCAATGACCACGGCGGGTCGCGCCCGTTGCGAGCCGTTAAAGCGAATTGGCACATTGAGATCGTCCATCGTGAAGCCGATCGCTGTGCAATTCTCCACGAGTTGTGCGTCGACCACCCGCGGAAACGCGCGCGTCAGGTTCACGTCGCAGCCGGGTAAGGCCAGGATCGTCTGCTCAGCCGAAATCTTCCGCACAAAAGGGGTGAATTCGAAATTCAGCCCGCGTATGGCGCTTCGAAATTCGTCGACGTCTGAAAAACGAAATGTCTTGAGTGCCGACCTCGGCACATCGTCAATGCTGTTCATGGAAATAAGAAACGCCGCGTCGCGTTACACGTCCGTCCGGCCGCGGTGCCGGATTCGCCTCCCCCTTCGACTTTTCCGTTGACCGAAGGAATCAATCCTAACGTGTCTTCTCCAATTGGAGAGTGTCCAACTGAAAGAACAATCCGGGACAACCCTGTCTCGCCGAATTTCGATAGCGTTTCCTGCAATTGAGCCGGTGCGCCAATACCGAAGCCGTCGACATTTAAGATTCAAATTAACGCCTTTGCGGCGGAATGACCGTCGTTTGATTGTGCAATTTATTTCATTTCAGGCTCCTGCCATGACGGCAAATTCGCCTGCCGACAATCTGGCCGAATTGGAGAACGCGGTTGCAACGTGTCCGCTGGACCGGTGCGCCCGCATCCTCTTGGGCCTTTTGCAACTGCTCACAAGCAGCCGCGGTCGATCCCAGGAATTGCTCGTCGATGTGGTCGACGGCGTCCTGCTGCGACTGATCGAGCGGGTTGAGGCCAGCACGCTGATCGATGTCAGCGCGGCGCTCGCAGAGCTCAAAGTAGCTCCGCCGGACACCGTGCGACGTCTCGCCTCGCACCGCGACCCGGAAGTCGCCTGCCCCGTTTTGCTCCGCTCGCAGTCATTGTCCACGTCCGATCTCAAACTGATCGCAGCCGCGAGCGGCGTACGGCAGCAATGTGCCATCGCCGGCCGCGCGCCGATCGATCCACGGGTGGTGGAGACGCTGATCAAGGGTGGCACTTCCAGCGTTTGTCTTGCGCTGATCGGCAACAGCGAGGCAAGGTTCTCCGAAGCCGCTTACGTTGCGCTGGTTGAGAAGTGCCTGGTGGATGACGAACTCACCAAGGCACTGGCGCTCAGGCCCGACACGCCCGACACAGTCATGCGGAAGTTGCTGTCGGCCTCACCGGCGCCGAAATCCGGCATCGGCCTGAACGCCACCGTCTCGCTTCAAGCCGCAACGGCCGCACCCATCGTCACCAAGCTACCCTCCGCGGCGGCCTATGCGATCGCGCGACCGGAGATCGTTGCACTCAGCCGCATCGGCAAGCTGAACGATTCCACGGTGAACCGCTTCGCCATCCGCGGCGAGACCGCCAATCTCATCACCGCGCTATCGGTGCTTTCGGGCGCTCCCATCGAGATCGTCGAACATGTCATGACCGACGAGGATTGCGAGGGTCTCGTCATGGCCTGCCGCGCCTCGCGGCTGAACTGGCAGACCACGCTCGCCATCCTGAGCAACCGCTGCGGCACACGGCTTTCTTTCGCCGAGCGCGAACGCGCGCAGCACATTTTCGAGACGCTGCTGCTGTCGACCAGCCAGTGGACGGTGCGGTGGGGCGAAATTGCCGCAAACGCCAAGGAGTGCGGTCGGGGACATCGCGACGCAAAAAAGATGGGGGTTAGCCGATGAAGTTCGACGGTCGCAAAGCCTTTCGCGTGAAAATGGACCACAGGCAACCGGTCAATCTCATGGGATCCGACGGCACCTGGCGGCGCAGCTGCGTCCTGCTCGACGTCTCGCAGACGGGCGCGAAGGTCGAGGTCGAGGGCACGCTGGACGTGCTCCAGGCCAAGGAATTCTTCATGCTGCTGTCGTCGACGGGCCTGGCCTACCGGCGCTGCGAGCTGGTCTGGATCGACGGCACCACCGCTGGCATCCACTTCGTCACCGCACAAAGCAAGAAGAAGCAGGCGATTGCGCCGGCTGCCGCAGCGCAGAGCTCCGATCAGGCCAAATAGACCGAGAATTCGACCCATCGATTGGAGCCCGCGCTATTCCGGGGCATATCCGTGCAGAACGCGCAAACCACACTCAAACCCACCAGCCTTGGCGGCGTCGCGGTCGCTGCAGCGCCGCGCCCATTCGTTCATGTGCTGGCCGACACGTCCGACAAGCTGGCCGGTGTGTGCTCGCTCCTCGAGCAACGCTTCGCCGTCGCGGGCGAGCGGCTGGACGCCGAGGCCAAGCTGTCAGAGGTGCCGTCCGCCATCGTCATTCGCGCCGAGCTTCGCGATGTCGACAACATCGCGGCGATCAAGAAGCGCGCGGGCAAGCTCGCAAAGGCGAAGAAACGGATTTTCCTGCTGGAGCACACCTCGCATGTCGCCGTTTCGCAGGCCTATGCGCTTGGAGCGACACTGGTCCTTCCGGGCACCATCAACCGGGCGAGGCTGCTGGCGGCGCTGTCCGATCCGCCTGATCCGCTCTCGGCCGCGTCGCGCGAGAGCGCGCAGGCCGACACTGCCGTCGAGACCGCCGCGACCGCGATCGCATCCATGTTTACCTCCGTCACCCTGGGCCAGCCGCTTGACGTCAAAGCCACCAAGGAAGCGGGGCGCCAGATCGCCGATCGCATCACCCGGCATGGCCTGACGGAGTGGCTCATGACGGTGCGGCGGCACCACGAAGGAACCTATCAGCATTGCCTGCTCGTCACCGGTGTCGCGATCGACTTCGGACTGAGCCTTGGCGTCGGCAGGGCCGACCTGGAACGTCTCTACTCGGCGGCCATGTTCCATGACATCGGCAAGGCGCAGATTCCGCTCGCCATCCTCGACAAGCCGGGCCGCCTCGATGCCGCCGAGCGCGCGCTGATCGAAACGCATCCCGCCGCCGGCCATACGTTTCTCAAGGACCATGACGGGATCTCGCCGGAGATTCTCGATGCCGTCCGCCATCATCACGAGTACCTCGACGGGAGCGGCTATCCCGATGCGCTCTGCGCCGAGAGCATTGGCGATATCGTCAGGATTCTAACGATCTCGGACATCTTCGCAGCCCTGATCGAGCACCGGCACTACAAGCCGACCATGCCGCGCGCGGAGGCCTACGACGTTCTGTGCGAGATGACAGGCAAGCTGGAGAAGGCGCTAGTCCGCGCGTTCAAGCAGGTCGCGCTCACGCGGTGAGCGCTGTGACCCGTCTCGAGCGCAGCCTAATGCGTCGCACGATGGCTGGCGCGGCGCGGGATGGAGCGGCAGGCCAGCCCGTCGGCCAGCAGCTTCATGTCCTCGTGCCGGCCGCTGCGAATCAGCCGGCCGAACTCTTCGGGTGTGAAAGGAAGACTTGGATCATCGTCGATCTTGGGCCGCAGTCGCGGACCGAAGAACCGCCGAACCAGGCTAGCCAGCCGCCGCATATCAATTCCCTCGCGCCAGCAACAAACCTCTCAGTCCGCATATTGTTCCTCCCGCGACTTCGAGAATGCAAGAGGCCACTCGCGACACCGCACCAAAAATTTTCCGCCAGAGAATAATCTCCTCTTGCTCGTGCTAATCGGCAAAACCCACGTAACGCACGAACTGGTGGTTGTGCTCGCGGTCCGAGCGCACGGCGTTCGCGGCAAAGCCGTCATCGGGATAGCCCATCGCGACACAGGTCATGATGACCTCGTCTTCCGGAATCTCGGCGACCTCGCGCACGATGTCGGAGCGCATGATGCCCTGCCCGTTGATGACCGAGCCGAGCCCGCGGTCCCACGCCGCGAGCACGATGCCGTAGCAGAGCGCGCCGAGATCGAAGTGGCAGACCGCGCCGGGATCGAGCACGCGGTCATAGGTCAGCACCAGCGAGACCGGCGCGTCGAACTGGCGAAAGCCGCGCAGCACCCAGTCCTGCCGCATCGGCTTGTCGTCGCGTGCGATTCCCATCGCGCCGAACAGCTTCTTGGCGATGTCGACCTGCCGGGTGCGATGCACGCCCTGGTATTCGCCATGGCTGACGATGTCGCGCTTGACCTTGGCGCCGCCGGCCATCTCCGACATGTTGCGGCGACGCACCTCCTCCAGCGGATGACCCGTGAGCACATGGACATGCCAGGGCTGGGTGTTCATCGACGAGGGCGCGCGCTTGGCGCTCTCGATGATCGCCTCGATCACCGCGCGCGGCACCGGCTCGTTCTTGAAGCCACGCACGCTGCGGCGCGACTGGACCAGCGTCTCGAATTCCACCTCGTGAACCTCCCTGCCCGTTCGTCCGGCCTCGCGACGCACGCCGGTTGCCGATGCGGCCCGCAAAACCTATGCTAATGACCAAGCAAGACCAAGAACCCTGTGAGGAAAGCCCATGGCCGCACCGCTCGATCCCGTCATCGCCCAGATCATTCCGCTCATGCCGATGCGCGATCCCACGGTCATGACGCCACAGAGCGCCCGCGATTCCTTGCGCGCACTCGCTGCCTCGCGTGCCGCCATTCCGCCGCCGCCGGTCGATAGCGTCGAGGATATCAGGGTGAAAGGCGGCGCCAGTCTGCTTCCCGCACGGGTCTATCGGGTCGGCGCCGCGCCGGCACCGACGGTGGTGTTCTTCCACGGCGGCGGCTGGGTTGCGGGCGATCTCGAAACCCACGACCGGCAGGCGCGCAACCTTGCGATCGAGACCGGCGCGGTCGTCGTCTCCGTCGACTATCGCCGCCCGCCCGAGACGCGCTTTCCCGGCGCCTTCGAGGATGCTTTCGCCGCGGTCAGCGACGTGTTTGGCCGCGTCGCGGAATTTGGCGGTGACGCAACGCGCTTCGGCGTTGCCGGCGACAGCGCCGGCGGCAATCTCGCAGCGACGAGCGCGATCGCCTGCCGGGAGGCCGGCATCAAGCTCGCCGCGCAACTGCTGGTCTATCCGGTCACCGACGTCGTCGGCGCTTATGCCGATGCGCGCGAGAACGCGCGCTATCCCTCGCGCAGCGAGAACGCCGAGGGCTACTTCCTCACGCGGGCGACGATGGAATGGTTTTGCGGCCATTATCTCGCCGATCCCGCGCACGCCGGCGACTGGCGCGTCTCGCCGCTGCGGGCTGCCTCCTTGGCCGGCCTCGCGCCTGCGGTCGTGACCACCGCCTGGTTCGATCCCTTACGCGACGAAGGCGCCGCCTATGTGCGCGCGCTGGAGGCCGCCGGCGTCCGCGTCAAGCACCATGAGGGTCCCGGCCTGATCCATGGCTATTTCGGCATGGGCGACGCCTCCGACGTCGCGCGCACTGAGGCGCAGCGCGCGCGGGCCGACTTCAAGGCGCTGCTGATGCGCGGCGCGTGAAGGCGATCAGGCGCTCTGCGCCCGCTGCGCCGCGGTGTGCCCCCAGGTCTCATCCCAGTCCTGGCCAGCGGCATCGACCACGCGGCCGTCGGCCTCGAAAAACTTGTTCGGCACCTGGAAGATCGCCAGGATCAACGCGCCGTCGGGGCACCAGGCGGCATGCCGGCTCCCCGCCTCGCGCCAGATGAATTCGCCGGCCTTGCAGGCAATGCCCTTGGCCGGACCCTCCTTGTCGACGAGCGCGCCTTCGATCACCCAGCTCTGCTCGATGCCGACATGTTCGTGATCGGGCAGCACCGATCCTGGCGCAAAACGCATCAAGGCGGTCATCAGCCCCGTACGGCGATCGAACAGTAGCGTCTTGGCCTCGCAGCCCGGAAAGCGCGTCTTCTGCCAATCCATGTCTTGGGGTCGAACCAGGTGGGAATGCCGATCGGCTGCCTGGTCGTGCGGGATCGCGGCGTCCATCACGATGCTTCCTCTCCATCTCAAGGGACCGACGCTAGCAGGATCGCCCGATGCGGTCAGCGAGCACTGCAACAGAGGCGACATCTTCCGAGCTGGCGCGCAAAAATCAGCGGGCGACCGGGCGGCCCAGTGCTCATCCTGCTTGATTGCGCCACGATTCCCGGCTCCACTCTCCCGGCCATTTCTGGTTCAGGAGACCCCCATGATGAAACGGATTTTCCTCGCTGCGATCGTTGCCACCTTCGCAGCGGGCTCGGCCCTTACGCAAGAAACCTGCGAGAGCAAGGCCGTCGGCAAGGACGGCAAGCCGCTGGCCGGCGCCGCCAAGACCTCGTTCCTGAAGAAGTGCAAGGAAGACGCCTGCGCGCCCAAGGCCGTCAGTGCCGACGGCAAGCCGCTCGCCGGCGCCGCCAAGAACAGCTTCATGAAGAAGTGCGAGACCAGCGCCTAAGCGCGCATCCATTCCCGGCTTGTTCAGCAAGCCATCACAAACGAAATGCCGTGGCCGGGCAGAAGCGCGTCTTCGCGCGAGATGTCCCGGCCATTTGCTTTTGTGCCTCTCCGGCCGCCGGTTTCGGACACGCGCCGAGCGCGTAAAGCAAACGCGCCGCGACCCTGGACAGAACGCAGCGGCTGACAGATGATGCGGCGCTGAGCGAACCGGGGCGCATCAACGAGGCTTCCAGCAAAGGATGGACGAGATGTTGCAGTTCCGCGTGCGTGATCACATGATGGCGATAATGAGCGTGCTCTTTGCGCTGCTCATGATCGTTGACGTTGCCAACGCGAGAGGCCCCGGCCTGCCCAACGTCATGGTTCTCGCAACCGGCGGCACGATCGCCGGCAGCGGGGCAAGCAGCACCACCGTCATCGGGTATACCGCAGCCACGGTGGGCATCGAGACCCTCTTGAACGCCGTCCCCGAGTTGAAAACCGTGGCCAACGTCAAGGGCGAGCAGGTCTTCCAGATCGCCAGCGAGAATATGAACAATGATTATTGGCTGAAGCTCGCCAAGCGCGTCAATACGCTCCTCGCGCAGGACGACGTGGACGGGATCGTGATCACGCACGGAACCGATACGATCGAGGAAACCAGCTATTTCCTCAATCTGGTCGTCAAGAGCAAGAAGCCTGTGGTCGTCGTCGGTGCGATGCGGCCATCGACCGCGATCAGCGCGGACGGCCCGATCAACCTCTTCAATGCGGTGATCCTCGCAGGCAGTGAAGAAGCCGTCGGCAAAGGCGTGCTCGTCGCCCTCAACGATCAGATCAACGCCGCGCGCGACGTCACCAAGAACAACACGTCCACGGCAGACACCTTTCGCACGCCTGAACTCGGCTTTCTCGGCTACATGCAAGGCAACAAGCCGTATTTCTATCGCCAAACGACCCGCCGGCACACGGCGGATTCCGAATTCGACGTATCCAAGCTCGATGTCCTGCCGCAGGTCGACATCGTCTACGGCTACGCCAACATGAACCGGGTCGCGATCGACGCCTTTGTCGCCGCCGGCGCCAAGGGGATCGTGCATGCCGGCGTAGGCGACGGCAGCCTCGCCCGCCCGGCGGTCGAGCCGGCGCTCGACGAAGCCCGCAAGAAAGGCGTCGTGATCCTTCGCAGCAGCCGCGTCGGCAACGGCATCGTCGCGCGCAATGGCGAGGCCAAGGACGATGAGCACGACTTCGTCGTCTCCGATACGCTCAATCCCCAGAAGGCGCGCATTCTGCTGATGCTGGCGTTGACCAAGACGAGCGACACCAAGGACATTCAGCGGATGTTCTACACCTATTAGAGCATGATCCGGACCCGGAGGGCCGCCCTAGTTGTAGCCCGGATGAAGCGCAGCGTAATCCGGGGCAGACCAAGCACCGGCACGACTGTCCCTGTAGCACTCCCCGGATTGCCCTGCGCGGCATCCGGGCTTCGGCCCATCCTTCGCCCGACTGAAGCGCAATCCGGGAAAGTCCCTCGCATGGTTCGCTATCGGCGAAATTTCGTACCCGGCGGGATGTTCTTCTTCACCGTCACGCTGGACGATCGAATGTCATCCGTGCTGGTTGATCATGTCGACGAGCTCCGCAGCGCATTTCGCGTAACGCGTGCCGAACGACCATTCGAGATCGATGCGATCGTGATCCTACCTGATCACCTGCATGTCATTATGAGGCTCCCCGATAGTGACTCGGACTTCTCGGGTCGTTGGAAGCGCATCAAGAGTGCCTTCACACACCGGCTGGCAGCTTCCGGCGCACCGATCTGCCGCAATCATCGCGGCGAGTACGCGCTCTGGCAGCGGCGATTTTGGGAACACACAATTCGTAACGATGCGGATTTCGAGCGCTGCGCCGATTACATTCACTACAATCCGGTCAAGCACGGGCTCGTTGCAGCGGCGATTGAGTGGCCCTACAGCTCGCTCCATCACTACGTTCGCGCTGGTATTCTACCTCCCGATTGGCGAGGAGCCGGCGAGATAAGCGGCAGCTTTGGTGAACGCGGAGACTGATCCCGGATTACGCTTACGCTCCATCCGGGCTACCGGTCCATCACGGCCGCCCGTAGCCTGGAGCGCAGCGCAATCCAGGGATGGTCCCGCGGCACGACACGAGCGCCGACGTCGCACACTGATCCCGGATTGCGCTTCGCTCCATCCGGGCTACCGCCCACCACTAGCTCCGCAACCCCGGCGCCTCCTGGCCGGTGCGCGCGACATATTCGGTGTAGCCGCCGCCATATTGGTGGATGCCATCAGGCGTCAGCTCCAGCACGCGGTTCGACAGCGTCGCCAAGAAATGCCGGTCGTGCGAGACGAACAGCATGGTGCCCTCGAAATCCGACAGCGCGTTGATCAGCATTTCCTTGGTGGCGAGGTCGAGATGGTTGGTGGGCTCGTCCAGCACCAGGAAGTTCGGCGGGTCGAACAGCATCTTGGCCATGACGAGGCGCGCCTTCTCGCCGCCCGAGAGCACGCGGCAGCGCTTCTCGACGTCGTCGCCGGAGAAGCCGAAGCAGCCGGCGAGCGCGCGCAAGGAGCCCTGCCCCGCGGTCGGAAACGCGTCCTCCAGCGACTGGAACACGGTGCGCTCGCCGTCGAGCAGATCCATCGCGTGCTGGGCGAAATAGCCCATCTTGACGCTGCCGCCCAGCGCCACCGTACCCTCGTCCGGCTCGCTCGCACCGGCCACCAGCTTGAGCAGCGTCGATTTGCCTGCACCGTTGACGCCCATCACGCACCAGCGCTCCCGGCGGCGGATCATGAAGTCGAGCCCGTCATAGATGCGCTTTGAGCCATAGCCCTTGTGCACGTTCTTGAGCGCTACGACGTCCTCGCCCGAGCGCGGCGCCGGCAGGAAGTCGAACGCCACGCTCTGGCGGCGCCGCGGCGGCTCGACTCGCTCGATCTTGTCGAGCTTCTTGACTCGGCTCTGCACCTGGGCCGCATGCGAGGCGCGCGCCTTGAAGCGCTCGATGAACTTGATCTCCTTGGCGAGCATGGCCTGCTGGCGCTCGAACTGCGCCTGCTGCTGCTTCTCGTTCTGCGCCCGCTGCTGCTCGTAGAATTCGTAATCGCCGGTGTAGGTGGTGAGCGAGCCGGAATCGATCTCGATCACCTTGGAGATCACGCGGTTGATGAACTCGCGGTCGTGCGAGGTCATCAGAAGCGTGCCTTCGTAATCGTGCAGGAATTTTTCCAGCCAGATCAGGCTTTCTAAATCGAGATGGTTGCTCGGCTCGTCGAGCAGCATGACGTCGGGGCGCATCAGGAGAATGCGCGCCAGCGCCACACGCATCTTCCAGCCGCCGGACAGCTTGCCGACATCCCCGTCCATCATCTCCTGGCTGAAGCCGAGGCCGGAGAGCGCCTCGCGCGCGCGGCCGTCGAGCGCATAGCCGTCGAGCTCCTCGAACCGGTGCTGCACCTCGCCATAGCGGGCGATGATCTCGTCCATCCGGTCGGCCTTGTCGGGGTCGGCCATGGCGGCCTCGAGCTCGCGCAATTCGGCCGCGACCTCGCTGACGGGCCCCGCGCCGTTCATCACCTCGGCCACCGCGCTGCGGCCAGACATCTCGCCGACGTCCTGGTTGAAATAGCCGATGGTGATGCCGCGATCGGTCGAGACCTGGCCCTCGTCGGGCAGTTCCTCGCCGGCGATCATCCGGAACAGCGTGCTCTTGCCGGCGCCGTTCGGCCCGACAAGGCCGATCTTCTCCCCCTTGTTGAGGGCCGCGGAGGCTTCGATGAACAGGATCTGGTGGCCGGCTTGCTTGCTGACGTTGTCGAGGCGGATCATGCGTGTCTTTTGGGGGATTTTTGCGTTGCAGCGTCATAGGCCATGCGGGGCGTGAGGGGAAGCCCGGGACAGGCCGGGATTCAGCCCATTCGCTCGTGACCGCTCGGTGCGGGGCCTACGGGCAAATGGGTCGGGCTAACTGCGTCCGGCACGGGCATCTATGCTTCGCTTGCCGGATATGTCGGCTTTTCCATCGGCTGGGTCGAAGGCCCGGAGATCAACGCTCGGCCTGTAAGAACTTTTCGCCGAATCTCGAAGAGACCTGAGACCGGCGCCGCCTCTCTATCTTACTGAGAACGGCGCCTGATACGGCCGCCCGAACGGCACGCCGTTGATGACGGTCTGGATCGGCTTGAGGTGCGCTTTCCCTTCCCTCCTGTTGTTGCGCGTGTCGACGAAGCTGACCGGTCCCTCCACCAGCTCCATGATCGCGACGTCGGCGGGCGCACCTACCTGCAGCGTGCCGATCTTCGGCGCGCGGCTGATGATCTTCGCCGGCGCGGTCGTTGCCATTGCGACCACCTGCTCCAGCGTGAAACCGAGCGTCATGAACTTGCTCATGACGTTGGGCAGGAAGGGAATCCCCGGCGAATTGCCGGAGAAGACGTGGATGTCCGAAGAGATGGTATCAGGAGCGCATCCGCCGGGGATCGCCACTTCCGCCACGGTGAAATCGAAGCTGCCGCCGCCATGCCCGACGTCGAACATGACGCCGCGCTGCTTGGCCGCGAGAGCCGCAGGCAGCAGCTTGCCGTCCTGAACGATATTCGTGAACACGCTCGACATGTTCGGGGCGCCCGAATAGGCATGCGTCAGCACGTCGCCCGGGCGCATCAGGTCGAGGATTTGCGACATCAGCTCCTTGGATTCGACGCCGCCGATATGTACCATCATCTTCGCCGGCCAGCCGCACATCTCGCACGCCTGGATGCCGCGCTTGAGCGGCTCGAGCCCATGCTTGAAGATGACGTTTTCCGACATGCGCACCTTGACCCCGAGCAGGAAGTCCGAATTCTCGGCCAGTGCCATGGCGCAGGCTTCGGTCTGCGCTGTATCGATGTTGTGGAGCTCGGCGACCGGGAACGCCGACAGGCCGTTATTGGCGATGTGGACGAAGGCGTACATCCGCGCCCGCGTCTGGGCCACGATGAAGCGGCGCAACGCCGCCAGATTGTTGACGCCGGCATCGCCCGCCGAGACGACGGTCGTCGTGCCCTGGAACTGGACCAGCTCGTCGGCGGGAATGCCGATGGCCGAGCCGTAGGGATAGACGTGACAATGCAGATCGATCAGGCCGGGCATCACCAGCTTGCCCGCGGCGTCGATGTTCTTCAGCGCGCGCTCGGCCGGGATCGTCTCCTGGACCGCCTCGATCGTGCCCCAGCGGATGCCGACATCGCGCCTGGCGTGCAGCGACTGGCTGGGGTCGAGCACCTCGCCGCCGCGGATCACCAGATCGTACTTGTCGTTCGGCCCCATCGCCCCGCGCGCGGGCGCGGCGAGGCCGACGGCGGCGGCCGCCGTCGAGAGTGCCAGGAAATCGCGGCGTGACAACGCAGGCATGATGATCCCCCCTCTGTGCTTTTGTTCGCGGCAACGGCCGGGCTGGATGTCCAGATCTGCTTCCGCCGCCAAGGTCGAGTTCACAACGAACGGGCTCGGAAATGAAGCCCGGATGATCCGATCCTATGACGGCACGCGAGCCCTGAGGAGCCGCGAAATTTTCCAGAATCGCATCGGGCGGGCACCACTGGCAGAAGTCCGGCTGCATCTTTGCTGCGCCGCGACATGCGCGTGAATATCCGGCTGCTTGGAGTCGAACGTCTAAGACCAATAATCCGACACCGGGGCTTGTCGGATGCCGGCAATGCGTCCAAACTGTGATCAAAGTCGCTGGAATGCGGCATACCTCCAGCGGTTCACAACGACAAGCGCGTCGAAACGCGTTCGAACAATCAGGCCGCCAGGGAGGACGTCCATGACTGCAAAGTCCGAGAAGACCAGAACAACTCGTCGCAAATTCCTGCTGACCGCCGGCGCGGCCGGCGCTGCCACCATCGCCATGCCGCAAGTCAGCCGGGCGCAGACAGCGACCCTGAAGATGCAGGGCTCGTGGGGCAAGGCCGATGTCTTCAACGAGATGGCCGAAGATTATGTGAAGCGCGTCAACGATATGGCCGGAGGCCGGCTGCGCATTGACTATCTGGTCGGCGGCTCGGTCGTGCATCCGTTCCAGGTCTTCGACGGCGTTCATGGCGGCCAGATCGACGCGGCACACACGGTGACGGTGTACTGGTACGGCAAGCACAAGGCCGCCTCGCTGTTCGGCACCGGCCCGGTGTTCGGCTTCAACGCCAACGAAGGCCTTGGCTGGATCCACAACGGCGGCGGCAAGGAGCTGTTCGAGGAGCTCCAGACCAAGATCATGAACGTCAACATCAAGAGCTTCTTCGCCATGCCGATGCCGACCCAGCCGCTCGGCTGGTTCAAGAAGCCGATCACCAGCGACGCCGATCTCAAGGGCTTGAAATATCGCACGGTGGGTCTGGCCGCCGATCTCTTCCAGGCGATGGGCGCATCGGTCGCGCAGCTGCCCGGCGGCGAGATCGTACCCGCGATGGAGCGCGGCGTGATCGACGGGTTCGAGTTCAACAATCCGACCTCGGACCGGCGCTTCGGCGCGCAGGATGTCGCCAAGAACTACATGATGGGCAGCCATCATCAGGCGACGGAATATTTCGAGATCATGTTCAACCGGACGAAATTCAACGCGCTGCCGAAGGAACAGCAGGCGATCCTGCAATACGCCGCCGAAGCCGTGTCCTCCGCCAACGAATGGAAGGCCATGGATTATTATTCGAAGGACCTGCAGGAGCTGATCAACAAGGACAAGGTCAACGTCCAGCGCACACCGAAGTCTGTGTTCGACGCGCAGATCAAGGCGTGGGACGGTCTGATCGCCCAGCTCGGCTCGGATCCGTTCATGAAGAAGGTGATGGATTCGCAGAAGGAATGGGTGCGCCGCGTGGTTTACTACAACATGAACAACGCGACGGACTACCGCGGCGCCTTCGAGCATCACTTCCCGGGCGTGCTCAAGGTCTGACGGCTGTCGCGGGGGATCGCGTCAGGTCTTATCGCGAGGGCGGCGCAATTGAAGCGCCGCCCACGAGTTGGAGGGGGACATCCGGATGGACTGCTCGCAGCGAGTTCAGCTCGCATGACGAAATTCCTGTTCTTCATCGATGAGCTCAGCACGTGGGTGGGCAAGGCGTTCGCCTGGCTGATCCTCGTTCTCACCCTGGGAGTCAGCTACGAGGTGTTCGTGCGCTACGTGCTGCGTGCGCCGACCACCTGGGCTTTCGACATCAGCTACATCACCTATGGCGCGATGTTCCTGATGGCCGGCGCGTACACGCTCTCGCGAAACGGCCATGTCCGCGCCGACGTGGTCTACCGCCTCTGGTCGCCGCGCACCCAGGCGACGATGGACCTCGTCCTGTATATCCTGTTCTTCCTGCCGGCGATCGCGGCGCTGATGTATTCGGGCTGGAACTACGCCCAGATGTCGGTGCGCTTCCGCGAAGTCAGCATCTTCAGTCCGGCCGGCGTTCCCGTGTTTCCACTGAAGGCGCTGATCCCGCTCACCGGCTTCCTTCTGTTCCTGCAAGGGGTCGCCGAGATCATCCGCTGCGTGCTGTGCATCCGCACCGGTCGATGGCCGCAGCGCCTGCACGACGTGGAGGAGACCGAGAGCCTCGTCATCCGCGAACATCAGCAGCACGCGGCTGAGCCGCAGAGTGAGAAGGGACCAGGCGCATGACCGATCCTCAACTCGGCATGCTGATGCTGGGCCTCTTCATCTTCATCATCATGCTCGGCTTCCCGATCGCCTTCACGCTGATGGCGATGGGCGTCTCGTTCGGCTACTATGCCTACTACACCCCCGGTCAGGACTTCTTTCAGAACCGTATCTTCACGCTTCTGGTGCAGAAGACGTTCGAGGTCACATCCAGCGACGTGCTGGTGGCGGTTCCGCTATTCCTGTTCATGGGTTATTTGATCGAGCGCGCAAACATCCTCGACCGCCTGTTCTACTCGCTGCAGCTGTCGATGAAGAACGTGCCGGGCGCACTTGCCGTGGCCACGCTGATCACCTGCGCCATGTTCGCGACCGCCACCGGCATCGTCGGTGCCGTCGTCACGCTGATGGGGCTGCTGGCATTGCCGGCGATGCTGCGAGCCGGCTATGACGCCAAGCTATCGGCGGGCGTCGTCTGCGCCGGTGGCTGCCTCGGCATCCTGATTCCGCCGAGCATTCTCCTGATCGTCTATGCGGCGACTGCCGGCGTCTCGGCGGTCAAGCTTTACGCGGCGGCGTTCTTTCCGGGGTTCATGCTGGCCGGCTTGTATGTCCTCTATGCGATGACGCGCGCGATCATCAATCCCGCGCTCGCGCCGAAGCTGCCGCGCGAGCAGACCGACGTGCCGACCTCGAAGGTCATCTGGGCGCTTGCCACGTCGTTCCTGCCGCTCGCGTTGCTGATCGTTTCGGTGCTCGGCGCGATCCTGTTTGGGCTGGCGACGCCCTCGGAAGCTGCCGCGGTGGGAGCCCTCATGAGCATCGTGCTGGCGGCCGCCTATCGTTCCCTCAACTACGAGATGATACGCGAATCCGTGTACCTGACCGTGCGCGCCACGGCGATGGTCTGCTACCTCTTCATTGGATCCTGGACGTTTTCGGCGGTATTTGCCGTCCTTGGCGGACAATCGGTGGTCGAGCAGTTCTTCACTTCGATGAACCTTTCGCCGATCCAGTTCCTGCTGCTGACCCAGATCATCATCTTTCTGCTCGGCTGGCCGCTGGAATGGACCGAGATCATCATCATCTTCGTCCCGATCTTCCTGCCGCTGCTTCCGCAGTACGGCATCGATCCGATCTTCTTCGGCATCCTGGTCGCACTGAACACGCAGACGGCCTTCAACACGCCGCCAGTCGCGATGGCCGCCTTCTATCTGAAGGGCGTGGCGCCGCCCGAGGTCAAGCTGACCGACATCTTCTCCGGCGCGCTTCCGTTCGTCGGCCTGGTCTTCCTCACCATGGCACTAGTCTACATCTTCCCGGGGATCGCATTGTGGCTGCCGAGCTATCTCTATGGGGCGCGATGAGCGGACCCGGCAAACCGACGAGAGGCTGCGCATGAGTCTCAACGCGCTCGGCCTCGCGGACGCCGCGGCAGGCATCCGCGACGGCCGGCTCAGCTCGGTGGAGCTCGTCGGCGACTGCCTCAGGCGCATCGATGAGGTCGATCGCGATATCCAGGCGTGGGCGTTTCTCGATCGCGACCACGCGATGCGGCAAGCCGAGGCTGCTGACGATCATCGCAAGCACGGCAAGGCCACAGGCCCGCTGCATGGCGTGCCCGTGGGCATCAAGGATATCTTCGACACCGGCGACATGCCGACGGAATTCGGATCGGAGCTGTGGGCCGGACGCACGCCGCGGCGCGATGCGGCGGCCGTGGCGCGTCTGCGGGCGGCTGGAGCGGTGATCCTCGGCAAGACGGTGACCACCGAGTACGCGTACTACAATCCGGGCAAGACCCGAAATCCGCACAACCCAAATCACACCCCCGGCGGATCGTCCTCGGGCTCCGCCGCGGCCGTCGCGGCGCTGATGGTGCCGGGTGCCATCGGCTCGCAGACCAACGGCTCGGTGATCCGCCCTGCCGCCTTCTGCGGCGTGGTCGGCTTCAAGCCCACGCACGGCCTCATTCCACGCAGCGGCGCGCTCCAATTGTCGCGCACGCTCGATCATGTCGGCGTGTTCGGGCGCAACGTCGAGGACGCGGCCCTGCTGGCGGAGGTCATGGTCGACTTCGACCCGGAGGATCCGGACACCCGGCCAGTTGCGCGCCCGCCATTCTCTGTGATCGCGGCGAGCGAGCCGCCGTTGCCGCCGCGATTTGCCTTCGTGCGCTCTCCGGTCTGGGATCAGGCCGAGCCGGAGATGCGTGAAGCCTTTGCCGAGCTCGTCGGCGCTTTGGGCGAAGCGTGCAGCGAGGTCGAGCTTGGGCCGAGCTTCGACGGGGCCGTCGATATGCACCGCATCATCATGGAAGTTGATATGGCGCACAATCTGCGGCGCGATGACCAGCGCGGCGGCGACAGGCTGAGCACGCGCCTGCGTGAGGCGATCGCGCGCGGCCGCGCGCATCTTGCGGCGGATTATTGCAACGCTCTGGCCGGGATTGCGCCGCTCAACCGGGCCTTGGACCACCTTTTCGATGAATACGACGCCATCCTGACGCCCGCGGCACCGGGCGCGGCGCCCGGAATCGAAACGACGGGCAACCCGGCTTTCTGCTCGCTCTGGACCTATCTCGGCGTCCCCGCCATCAGCCTTCCATTGATGCGCTCGGAATCGGGCCTTCCGCTGGGCGTCCAGCTCGTCGGCCGCCGCGGCAACGACGCCCGCCTCTTGCGCACGGCGCACTGGCTGATCAAGACCATCGGGCGCACGCGTGCTAGCGGTCGGCGCAACGCCCCGAGCGCCGGATCGAACTCGGCTCCCGGCGCGGAGAAAAGGAAAGTGCGATGACCAATCTGATCACCGGACTCATCGGCCTCGCGCTCATGATCGCATTTCTTGGAATCCTGCTGGTCTGGATCAAGGCCATTCCGCTCATCATCATCGTTGTCTGCGTCGTGGTGCTGGCCGTGATCGATTTCGTGCGATCCCTGCGGACGAACGGCGCGCCTCGCTGAATGCCCCATGGCAAGAAGACGCTTCACTTCTCGGCATTGGCCGGAGCAGCCGGAATTACGACAAGAAGAGAGCTTTAGCGGCCAACCCGTTCGAGCTGCCACCTGGGATCGCCTGCGCAGCGCGCGTCGAGACCTTTGCTCAAGTCTGCGAGGCTCACCGCGCCCAACCGTTCGACCAGCAATGCTTCGGCATCGCGAAGGACATCGTCCACCGCTGCGTTGACGAGTTGCTCGATCGCACAGTCTGGATTGGAATGCTCGTTCCCGATCGCAAATAGCCGGGGACCACCAACCGCACGATAGACATCGAGAAGTGACACGCGCTCGAGGTCGCACGCGATGACCCACCCGCCGCCATGCCCTTTGTCCGACCGGACATAGCCCGCATCGCGCAGCCCCGCCAATGTGCGGCGAACGACGACCGGATTGGTCCCCAGCATCGTGCCGATCGCCTCCGAGGTCATGGGGCCGTCATGTCGCGCCATGTGGAGCAGCACATGCAGCATTCGGGAAAGGCGGCTGTCGTTTCGCATCGGCTGATCTTTCGCACGCACCCCATCATTGGCAAGGGCACGCAGTCATGATACATATAAAGTTACATGAGTCATGAGGTATCGGACGTGCGACAGTTTGAGGATCCAGACCACTGGGACAGCGCAGCGAGGCATTATCGAGAGACCGCGCACCCTTTCACCGCCCTGTTTGCGGAGGCGGCGCTGGCGCGCGTAACCCTGACGCCTCAGAGTCATGTTCTTGACGTGGCAGCCGGCACCGGCGCGCTCGCGCTGACAGCCGCTCGCACCGGCGCACGAGTCCTGGCGACCGACTTCTCGCCCGGCATGGTCGGATGCATCGCAGCTGCTGGTCTGCCCAATGTGGAGGCGCGGGTCATGGACGGACAGGCGCTCGATTTGCCTGACGCGCATTTCGATGCCGTCTTTTCGATCTTCGGTGTCATCATGTTCCCCGATTGGCGCAAGGGTTTGGCAGAGATGCGACGGGTTACGCGCCCCGGCGGGCATGGCGTGGTTGCGACCTGGCAGGATCGGGGCGCAGCGACCTTCCTCCTGTTGGGCGAAGTGCGGCAAAAGCTGTTCCCTGATCGGCCGGGCATGGCAATGCCTGAAGCCGTTCAGGCCATGAGCGATCCGGACGATTTCGCCCGCGCCCTCGTCACTGCCGGCTATCGCGATCCCCGGATCGACGCGGTGACTCATGATTTTCTGCTCAACGTCGCGGCGCTCGACGCGCCTGACACGCTTTTCGGCATGTCGCCCGACTGGACCAGCCTGGACGACATCGAAAAGGCTGCGGTGATTGCCGAGGTGCGGGCCAGAGCCGATGGTCGTCCGGTGCTGCCGATAAGCTCGACCGCACTCATTGGCGTCGCTGAACGATGAGGCTCAAACAATAAAGTCTGGCGGGCCGTCACACTATCGGCCGATCTCTCGATCTCCCGAAACCCGAGCGTCTGACCAGTGAGCAGAAACTCGCGCCCGATTGCGACACATGGGTGGGGTGTGGTCAAAGCTTCATCAGAAGCGGCTTGTCTGAGCAGCGGTTGTCGTCCCAATCCATTTCTCAATGGTCAGAAGCATGCGAGTCGCAATCCATACACTAGGCACCCGCGGCGACGTGCAACCCTATCTCGCCTTGGCGCTCGGTCTGAAGCAGGCCGGGCACGAAGTGCTGATCGCCGCGCCCTCGCAGTTCGAATCGTTCGTCGTGAGCCGCGGCATCGCTTTCGCGCATCTTCCGAGTGAATATCTCGCCCTCCTGGAAACCCCGGAAGCCAAGGCGGCAATGGCGGGCGGTGCGGGGTTTATGGCTGGCTTCAGGATGCTGAAGCAGTTCAGGCCGATCGGCCGCCAACAGCTCAGCGCCGAATGGCAAGCCGCCCGACGATTTCGTCCAGAACTGATCATCTATCACCCGAAGGCCATCGCCGCGGCGCATATCGCAGAAAAGTTATCCTGCCCTGCCGTTCTGGCTTCTCCCCTGCCTGGCTTCACACCGACAGCAGCGTTCGCGAGCCCGCTCGTGCCGTTCCGCTCGCTTGGCCCCCTCAACAGACTCACGCACAGCGCGATGGCTCACAGCGCCTACGCCCTCTTTCGCGGGATGATCGGGGAATGGCGGGCCACCGAACTCCACCTCGCAAACACGCCGGAGAAGAAGCTGCGGCCTCGCGCGACGCTCTACGCCTATAGTCCGCATGTCGTGCCCGTTCCGCCGGACTGGCCGAATACTGTCGCGGTGACTGGGTACTGGTTCCTGGGAGGCGACGACGTTTGGCAGCCTGACCCGCAACTCCAGCGCTTCGTAGAGGGCGATGAGCGGCCTGTTTATGTGGGCTTTGGCAGCATGCCAGGTGTCGACCCGACGTCCCTGACGAAACTCGTACTGGAGGCATTGGCCAAGGCTGGGAAACGCGGCGTTCTAGCGGTCGGCGGCGGTGCTCTTCGAGGCGATCTCGGAGCCAGTCACGTCCATTTCATCCAAGGCGCACCGCATGCGCAGTTGTTCCCGCTGATGTCGGCCTGCGTCCATCACGGCGGGGCCGGCACTACGGGGGCTGCGCTTCGAGCTGGAAAGCCGAATATCATTTGTCCCTTCTTTGGCGACCAGCCGTTCTGGGGAAGGCGCATCGATGATCTGGGCGTCGGACCAAGATCAAGAGGAGTGAGGAACCTTTCAGCCGATTGGCTGGCCGCCGCGATCGCAGAGGCCACCGGAATCCGTTGATTCAGCAGCGAGCGAACCGCCTTGGCGAAGCGATCCGCGTCGAAGACGGCGTCGCAAGCGCGATTGGCTTCCTGCGAAGCCAACACCTTCTCAATTAGGCCCGAAATTGCACAGGCCGATTCAAAAGGCTCGAGTTGCAATGCAAGTGAGCAGCCCTTGCGGCCGATCAACACAGATGCCTGCTCCTGGTCCACTGCGAGGGAACGTCGACCAAAGCGCTGCCATAGCGAGTGGGCACGCCGCCTTGATCACCGCTACTTCTTAAGGATACCCGTGTTGGTGTTTCCAAGCTGCTGGATGGCGGCGTCGACGGCTGGCGTGTTGTAAGACGGTCGAGATCCGCCACCCTCCTGACCGGACGGGGGCAGCCCGAGTCTCTGGCCCGTCGTTCCCTGGCCCTTTGCATTAAGCGTGTTGGGCCCCGGCGAACCGCCGGTTCCGCTCAGCGTCGTCCCGTTCGAGAGCGTCGAGCCACCAGCGCCGCCCGAACCCGTTGCGCCCGCCCCTCCAGCGGAGGAAGCACCTCCTGAACCGCCTCCTGAGCTTTGCGCCATGGAAAACGAGATGGTGCCCAGAAGGACAGTCGCGGCCAAAACCAGAAGTCTCATCGTCCACCCTTTCCTATGCCAGCGCCTGAAACCGCTTGCTTCTTGTCACAGTTCCTAGCGGCGGCGAGCGATCCATGCTCCGGCCAGGAAAGCGACGAGCAAGGACCGTAACGGCGCCCTCACCGTCACCTCGCGCAACTGATCAGCCCATCGCTTCGCCGGCTCTGGCGACGGCGTGCGGGCCTGCGGAGCAAAAGCCCGTTCTTGCTCTCCGGAACCCGGCCGCGGGCCTGAAGTCCGCTCCATGCCGCCCTGATCGTCCGTCAGCCCGGAGGCTTCGGTCATTGCCGCGGCTTCCTTCATGTCCATGCGTGTGCTCCATCCGTTGCGGAACAACTCAACCGATCTCGTGCCCGCCCGACCGAGGTGACAGGCTCGTTCGGCGACCGGGAGCGGCTATGGCGTCGACATCGATGCGAACTATATGTTTGCCGAAGATCCCCGCCGTACCACTCCCTTGAAAAAGCCATTGCTCATCTTTCTGTTCCTCGTCTTCGCACCGCTTGCCGCATCGGCGGCGAGATATTTTTGGCTGGATGATGGCCGCCAGAGCTGGCAGACGGCCGACCGCTCCAGCGCAGGTCTATTGACCGCCGCGGCCGACCACCGTGAGGCCGTCATCCGGGTGTTCGGAGCAAGAACGGTGAGATGGCGCGGCATCTTCGCGATTCACACCTGGATCGTCGTCAAAGAGAAAGATGCGCCGACCTACACAAGGTACGACTACACGGCCTGGGGCGAGCCGATCCGCACCAACGGCTTCGCTCCGGACGGGCGATGGTTCGGCGCTGTGCCTGAAATCGTCGTGGCCGTCGATGGCGAGCGTGCGGAGGCGCTGATTCCGAAGATCAGGCATGTGGTCGAAAACTACAGGTTTCGATCCTATGGAGATTACAGCGTCTGGCCTGGGCCCAATTCGAACACCTTCGTGCAGGCCGCACTCGATTCCGTCCCTGAGCTCCGGGCCGTCCTGCCGCCGACCGCGATCGGCAAGGACTTCCCGTACACCGGCAAATGGTTCGGCGTAACGGCGTCCGGCACGGGCATCTACGCCTCGCTTGCCGGATACATCGGCTTCTCGCTCGGCTGGGTCGAAGGTCTGGAGATCAATTTCTTCGGCGCCGTTCTCGGCATCGACATCCGACGCCCGGCGCTCAAGCTACCTGGCCTCGGTCGGCTTGGGGTAACCCCCGGCCTGTCGTGATGGAGAGCGAACTGCTGGGTTGGCCGCACCGTTTGTGGACTGCTCAGTCCTTTCGTAAGAGCTTGGATCGATAGAAGAGCTGGCTGCTTACTGACGTGATGTTTGTTCCTGCCGAGCATCTGCTGCGCTCAAGCGGGACCAATCAGGACGACGGAGCCTGTCGCGCTCATCGCCCTTCCTCACGGTTGCGGAATGTTCTTCTGACTGAGCCATGTCCGCATCTCGCCGATCTCCCGCCTTTGGGTGTCGATGATCTCGCGAGCAAAGTGCTGGTTTCGAGAATCCTTGCCGAACTTGAGGACGATCTCGGCCATGTCGACTGCGCCTTGATGGTGAGGGATCATGCCGAGCACGAAGGCTGCATCGGGATCAGCGTTGGTGATGCCTCGCATCATCGGACCGTGCATGCGGTCCATGGCGGCGCGGTAGGCATCCGGAGCCGTCAACCCTATCGCCGCAGCGCCGTGCATGCCATGCGGATGTTCGGGGTTCGGCGTATGGGTCAGCCGCTCTCCAGCCAGCGTTCCGATGTCTCCTTCGAGGCCATAAATCGCAATGTGCAGTCCCCAGTAACCCGTTGTGAAAATGACTAGCGCCGCCGCAAGTCCGGCCGGGACGCCGGCAAGCCTTCGCTTGAGTGCGGGCAGGAAATGCACCTCACGACTATGATCGGCAGCAATGGCAACGACGACCGCCATGATGAGCGCGTGTCCGATCAGGTCGGTTCGCCCGAACGGATAGACGGCTGCGTTGAAGATGATGAAAAGAGCGATGGCCGACAGCCGGCGGACAAGCGGCGTCCAGATCAAGCCGAATCCCATCGTGAATTCGGCGACGCCTGCCATCGGAATAAATACGTCGCGCGGCATGCCGAAGGTCAAGAAGGGCTTTTCCTGCACGAGCGGGTAGAACCAGTCGGGATAGGCAAACTTTTCGAGGCTCGACCACATCAGCGCGATGGCGACGCCCCAGCGCAGCGCCTCGAAGCGATGGTTGCGCCATTCCGGATTGGATGAAGCCTCCAATACCAGATAGGCGGCGACACCGACTCCAAGCGCCAGGTAGTCCAGCAAATGGAAGACATCATAGTCGCGCAGCGCGAGTAGCCACAAGGCGATGATCCCGAGAGCCGCAAGTGGCTGGGTCTTGCGAGAAAAGATCAACCCGGCGATCAGGAGCTGGGTCCAGGACACCCATTCGGCCGGCGTTTTGAGATCTGGCGTCAGGTAGACGCCGCCGACGGCGAAGATCGCCACGAAGAAGGCGGCGATGACGACGCGCACGAAGTCGTCGAGGCGCATCCAGAGAGGGTCGGTGATGCGATCCATGGCCAGCAGGATCGTCTCGCCGGCGCTCGACTTCTCGATGGCTCGTGACGCGAGGAAGAATGCCAGCACGAGCGCAATGCCGGTCCAGAACCATACATTGGTCAACGTGGCCCCGATCGACTGTGGTGGCGCTCCGACAATATAGGGCGCAAACCATTTGACATGTGCGTGCGCCGGCACCGGCGCCGCGACCGGTGCGAGGATGATCAGGGCCAGCAGGCAACCAGAGGAGCGAGGCGGCGCGGGATGGTTCAATTTCTGCTCCTCAGGTGGTGAGGTGACTAAAGCGTGATTGAGGCGGGGCGGTAGGAGACGAGAACGCCAGAGCCTGATCAAGGCGATGGCTCTTGTGATAGTTTAGACGTTGCCAAGCGTGCTCCCTACTCTTTTTTCAATCGAGCTGCATCACGGCGGACGCGCGCTGTTGCCCAGAAGCTCCACGCGCCCAACCTGTCCCGTTTCGCTGGCTGATGCCGTGCAATGCTGAGCGCGCGTACCGCCGTGGCAGCGGGCTATTGCGGCAGGTAGCCGCCGTTGATCACAACTTCGGCGCCGATGATGTAAGCGCGTAAGCACGCGTCGGAGGAGGCTGTGAGCTGGTTCACATGCTCTCTTAGTTAAACGGAGTACGGTTGGAAGAAGCCGGATAAGAGAAGGGCATCGCGTCGGCGCAGCGTCCGCTGCCGGAATTGGGCTTTTTCGGTCCAAACGTTTTCAGAAAAGTCATTTGCCATGTGTATTTTCACAAGCCGAGCCCGGCGCGCGGCAGGTCATAACCAAGCAAGCCGACCTTTCCTCTACCTTTTGGCTTCCATACTCTCGGCGGCCTGCGTCATTTCCTTTGCGAGCGCCGCGTCCGCTCAATGCGCGGCGCGCGACGTGTTGCAAAACAAGCTGAAGCTCAAGACGCGCTCGGCTCCGGCGTCGCAACAGCCTATTAAGTCCGCGCGCGACGTTGCGACATGGAAAACGATCACAATAGGTACCTTCGCCGACTCTCTTGCCTTGCGCAACGAACTCGATAGCAAGGGCTGCAATGTCGGTGGTCAAGCCGCTGAAATCCTTGCTAGGCCGACGTTCACCGTTAGCTCTCGGAAGACATATGTGGAGCTTCTCGATCTATCGCCTGCGCAGCTTGGATTCACGTCCGATACCGTGACTTTGGCTAACGTTTACGCACGCGCCCAGCAGTTCGGCCTCGAACTCGCTGCGGCCGAAGTCGGCCCGCAATTGCGTCTTCAATATTTCGACCAGCCTGTCGGCGAATTTCTCATCATCGGAATGGACCCGATCAAGACATGGAGCGGCGAGCCGATCATTCTGAATGTGGCAAATGGCGGCGCCGGATTGATACTCATCGGCCAGGATGGTCGCTCCGAAGCGGATATACCCGTAGCATCTCGTTTCATTTTCGTTCGATCCCATCGACCGGCAGCTGGCCGCGACGTCGTCGGGCCAATAGCAGGAGCCTTTCCGCCGCCGTGAGCGGACCGACGCGCTTTTGCATCGAATGTCAGGTCAATTGGCCCTCAGCCGAACTGCCCATGACCGCCGCGAAGCCTGCTCTCGGAGAGAAACCGGACCGGACGAGCAGAGCGGTCGGACCGCAGCTTGTGACCCGTTGCGGTCATGCGACAACCCGCTCATTCAATCCGTTCCCTGCTGACGAACAGTCGTCGCGGATCGATGACTGCAGTATGACGGAACTGCTTATCGATGTGATAGGCGAATTCACCCGAAGCGGAGTTGCTGTGGTCGCAGAGACGACCATTGCTCCTCTCGCTTCCGATTGCGGCCCCCGCACTGCCGCGCGG
This sequence comes from Bradyrhizobium sp. NBAIM08, assembly GCF_020193935.1. Classification (NCBI taxonomy): domain Bacteria; kingdom Pseudomonadati; phylum Pseudomonadota; class Alphaproteobacteria; order Hyphomicrobiales; family Nitrobacteraceae; genus Bradyrhizobium; species Bradyrhizobium sp. NBAIM08. The sequence goes on from NZ_JADYVR010000002.1 coordinate 444,004, forward strand.
ATCATCTCGCGAGTCGTGATACTCGAGGCCGAGCGGACCGAGCGCCGAGACCTGCGTGACGTACTCACCTGATTTCGCCCAGTGGAAATGCCAGGTCTCGCCCGGGAGGACAATGACGCTCCCAGGTGGATAGGCCTTGAGCTTGTCGTCATCGAAGGCTTCTCCAAGGCCGATATAGAAGACCCCGGATATGACCGTGTAGATCCGGTCCTCCGGATGCTTGTGCGGCATAAGCTTCGTTCCGCGGTACTTTAACCCAAATTAGGTACGGCCCCGGTTCGGCGGGGTGACCAACCATAACAGCTAGACGTGCGCCCGCTGGAAACGCCGGGAACGGCTCCCACGTAATTTCTTCCGGCAGAATCGCTCGGAATGTATCCTCATCCAATTGATGCTCGAGGATCATAACCTCTCCTCTGCTAGCGAAGACCTGAGAGGGGGCCGCCTCGGGGCAGCCCCTTGTCGCGGATTCGGATGGTTAGTTGTTCAGCCGGCCGACGTGATATCCGAGCCGGTTCTCAACATCGCCCGGCCGATGGAAGCCACGATCGAGCAGGATCTTGATTCGGCTCTGGCTGGCCGGACGCTGGACCGACGCGAGGAAAGCGTCCCATTCGGGCGCGATGTCCGCATCCGACGGCAGGCTCGCGACGTTGACCAGCCGCTTTGTCTCGGCGATCGCTTGCTTGTCGAAGGAGGCGATTCGTCTGGCCAGGGCGTCAACGAAGCCGTCGAGTTCTGCGTCCGTCAGCGATCGATTGACGTAACCGTAGCGTTCCGCAAGATCCCCGCTGATGTCATCGGCGCCTAGCAGCACCTCAAGGGCACGACCCCGGCCGATCAAGCGCGGGAGCCGCGCCATTGGGCCGCCGCCCGGCACGAGGCCAGCGCCGACTTCCCATTGCGACAGGATCGCATTTTCGCGGCTCGCAAAGCGCATGTCGCTTGCCAGCGCCAGTTCGCTGCCAACGCCGGTGGCGCGGCCACGGACCATGGCGATTGACGCGACCGGCGCGCGACTCAGACGGACCAGCAGGTCAGGTAGCGCCTGCAGTCCGGTGGCCCCCGGCGGAATCTTCGTCGACTCCTCCAGCGGGGCGAAGAAATTGTAGTGCGTCAGGAAGAAGCCCTCGACTGCGCTGTCGAATACGACAACCTTGACCTGCGGGTCGGTCTCGATCGCCGTGATGATTTCGTTGAGCTGCGGAATGTTCTCGGGCCCAAAGATATTCAGCGGCGGAAGGTCGAAGGTGACGCGCCAATAAGATGGCGTGCGGCGTTGCAGCCTGATGCCGCGGGTGGCTGCAGGCTTCAGGAGCTTGAGCAGCGCCTCGGCGCCGGCCTTTGACGAGGCTGGATTCTGGCCGGTGACGAGCCTTCCGTCGGTGATGACAAAGCTCTGCCAGTCCGGCGCCTTTTCAAATAGCCCGCCCAGCCGCCTCAATTCGTCTTCGACAAGGAACGGCACGACCTTCGTCAACCCAACCGCTTCTTCCTCACTGTTGGTGAATCCGGCCACGCGCTTGCCCTTCACGATCGGCTCGCCGTTGTATGTGACGTGCCGGAGCACGCCCGGCGCATGGCAGACGGCCGCCACCGGCTTGCCGGCGTTGTAGAAGGCTTCGATCAGCGCGACGGAATCCGGATCCTCGGCGAGGTCCCACATAGGGCCGTGACCACCCGGATAGAATACCGCATCAAAGTCTGCGGGCTTCATCTGCGACAGCTTGCGCGTATTGGCAAGAACCGCCTGCGCTGCGGGATCCTGCTTGAATCGCCTGGTCAGGTCGGTCTGACCTTCCGGCGTATCGCTGACGGGATCGAGCGGCGGCTGACCGCCCCGGGGCGAAGCTACGGTGATGTCCGCGCCGGCATCAAGGAAGGTGAAGTAGGGCGCCGCAAATTCCTCGAGCCAGAAACCGGTCTTGCGGCCGGTGTTACCGAGTTGATCGTGCGAAGTCATGACCATCAGGATTCTCATTGGAAACTCCCATTGTCGGCGCCATCAGGTGAACACGCCGTGTTTGGTTTGAGTGGCAAGGGGCGTCAGGTGCTGATGGGGGCGCGCAATATCCTCGCGCGCCTCCATTTTTCAGGACGATTGACGCAAAGAGCGGAACGAGGCGCGCATCTCCGCGCTGAACAGCTCGGGCTGCTCCCAGGCGGCGAAGTGTCCGCCGCGATCAAGCCGGTTGAAATGGATCAGCTTGGGATAGGCACGTTCCGTCCAACTCCGTGGGGCGGCGTAGATCTCGTCCGGGAACACGCTCACTGCGACCGGAATAGTGACATTCTTCGGCTGGAAGAACTGAAGCTTGTTCTCCCAATAAAGTCGCGCCGATGACATTGCCGTGTTCGTCACCCAGTACAGCGTTATGTTGTCGAGGATGTCGTCCCGCGTGAGCCCGGCGGTCTCGCCGCCGAAGACTCGGGCAATAAGCTGATGGCTGCGTGTATCGTGGTCGAGGATCCATGCTGCGAGGCCGACCGGCGAATCCGTGATGCCGTACAGCGTCTGCGGCCGGTTGGCCATTTCGATAGCGTAGCCGAGGCCGTGTTTGTAGAAGAAGTCGAGCTGGTTCCACGCGTTCTGCTCTTCGCCGGAGAGACCTGACGGCTGCTTCCCACCGGCCTGGAGCGAAGCCGCAACGTCGTCAGGAACAGTTGCAGGCATGTTGGTGTGGATGCCAACAAGTTCGGGTGCGCCGAGAAGCGCCATCTGTTCGGTGATGGCGTTGCCCCAGTCGCCGCCTTGCGCGACGAACCGCATGTAGCCGAGCCGCTTCATCAACACGATCCAGGCGCGCGCGATGCGCTGCGGATCCCAGCCGGTGGTCTCGGGCTTGCCGGAAAACCCGTAGCCGGGGATCGACGGGATCACCACGTCAAAAGCATCCGACGCTGCCGCCCCGTGGGCAAGGGGATTAACCAGGCGATCAACGATCTTCAGCTGTTCGATGATCGAGCCGGGCCAGCCATGCGTTACGATCAGCGGCAGCGCATTGTCGTGCCGGGACCGAACGTGAATGAAGTGGATGTCAATCCCGTCAATCTCGGTGATGAATTGCGGCAGTGCATTGAGCCGTGCTTCCACCTTGCGCCAGTCGTAGTCCGTCTGCCAGTACTGGACCAGCTTCTTGACGGTCGCGAGCTGCACGCCCTGACTGTCGTCAGTCACGGTCTCCTTCTCCGGCCACCGCGTCGCGCCGAGGCGGTGACGAAGGTCGATCAAAGTGGCCTCGGGAACATGGACGTGGAAGGGGCGGATTTCGCCAGCGGTCTTGCCCGAGGCGGGCTGCAACGGCAGAAGGCTGACGGCTCCCGCGGCGACGATGCCCATGGCGGCGGTACCCAGCAGTTGGCGGCGATCCTGGTCGATCGTTTCGGAAGTGGACTGCGCGATCATTTTAATCTCCTTGGTTTGCGGGCCGTCGATATGGCCGGCCAGGCGGTTCGTGACGCCGCCACACTTGCGCAGAACCTGGGAGATTGCTCGTTAGGTGATGTAAAAGCGCGTTATGCTCCGCCGGGCCGCTTGCTTGCCTCGCGATAACGCGAAGCGTCGCCCACCGAGAATGATCAGGACTGGAGCAGGCCGCGAGCCGACTGCAAATCGGCTGTCTCAAGCCCCTCACTGAAGCGAGCCAACGTCTGGGCTAAAGCCGTCAGCGCGGATTTCTTGCCCTGTTTGCCGGAAAGCACGACCAGCGTAATCTCGGAGCGCAGCCGCCAGGACAACGCGCCTTGCGTCTCGGCGAGTTCAATGGATGATTTGAGGCTCTGCCTCGCGCCGTCTTCGTCGCCGCCCTGGGCCTTCAGCTTGCCGCGAAGCCGGAGCAACTCCGGCATATCAAAAATCTCACCGCCGGCGGATGTACGGGACATCGAGTTGTCGAGCGCTTCAAGCGCTTCCTCAACCCGCCCTAGCCGGCCTAGCCCTTGCGCTAGGTCGGCGCTGAACCCGGATGCGTAGAGTTCGTAGCGGTCGGCGTGCAGGCGGGGCAGCACGTCGTGGAGAAGATCGACGCCGTCCTTCACGTCGCCGCGGGCTACCATCACCTGACCACGGAATCCGTCGGCCACGGCCTGATACGGAACGAAGCCGTGCATCAAGGCGTGTTCGCTCAGGCGCGCGGTCAATTTTTCCACGCTCGCCCAATCGCCGACCCAGCCAAATACTGATGCAGCCCAGCACAGCGCGATGCTGTACATCACAACGTCTTTTGGCGCGGCATCATTGGTGACCGCACGGGCGAGTTCCACCGCTTGATCAGGAAATCCCCGCAACCACAATGTTCGCGCCAGCGGAATGCGTGGCGTGCGCGCAAAGGCGAAGTGGCTGGGACCGGCAACGCGCAGCGCGATGTCGTTTTGCATGGCCTTTTCGAGGTGATGCTGCGCAAGGATCTGATTGCCGGCCAAATGATGGGAAACGCCGAGCAGGACGCTTGCTCCGGCAAGTCCTGCGGGATCGCCGATCTCGCGTGCCACTTCCTCGGCCGCCTCCGCGGACGGTACCAGGCGGTCGCATTCGCCGGTTCGCCGGTAGAACATGTTGAGGCGCGACAGCAGCCGGAATTGGTTGGGTCGATCCGACAATTTCCTTGCGACGGAGAGCCCTCGTAGCAGCGCGGCCTCGGCCTGCTCGCTGTTGCGCTCTGTGAACATGGCTGCGTGACCGAGCGCCGATTGCAGTTCGATTTCCCAGATTCCGCCGCGGTTGGTGTCGTCGAGCGCTCCGAGGGCGCGTTGCGCCACCCGGCTGCACTCGTTGAGCAGGTTCAGTTCGACGAGCAGCGGAGCACTAGCGCCGCTCAAGGGAACGCGCAATTCTGCCGCACCTTCATCCGAATAGGCCCATGACAGCGCGGCACGCACGTCGCCGAGCAGTTCGGAGCGCGCCGGCAGGCCTAGGGCATTTCCGTTCGACCCGCTACGGACCAGCGCGCTCATCACGTATTCCGCGTGCCGTCGCGCGATGGTATTGGCCTCGCCGCTTTCGCTGAGCCTTTTCAGCGCGTAGGTCCGGGTGGTGTCAAGCAACCGATACCGCATCGACGATTTGATTGGCCTGGCTGACAGCAGGGACTTGGCGACGAGTTGCCCGATCATGTCAATGACCTGCTCGTCGTCGGGCTCAGCTCCGGCAACCGCTATTGCAGCTTCCAGGGTGAACGCCCCGGCGAACACGGCAAGCCGCCGAAGCGCCAGCCGTTCGGCGTCGGTGATGAGATTGTAGCTCCAGTCCAGCATTGCGCTCAGCGTCTGGTGGCGCGGCGGTGCCGTACGACGCCCCCGCCATTCCAGTTTCAGCCGACCGTCCAGCAGCGCATCGATCTCGCGCAGGCCGTGCGCGCCGAGGCGAACGGCCGCGAGCTCGATGGCGAGCGCGATGCCGTCGAGTTTCTCGCAGATGCCGGCGAGGAGCCGCATATTGTCGGGACTCATCTCCACGCTGTATCCGGCCGCCGTCGCTCGTTCCGTAAAGAGCCGGACCGCCGGATAGGCCAGCATCTCCTCCGATGTGAGCGCCTGGTCCGCGGGGGGGGTTGCGAGCGGCGGCAACTCGACGATCTGCTCTCCCTGAACCAGCAAGGATTCTCGGCTGGTGGCAAGAATGCTGGTGCCAGGCGCCTGCAGATAGATGGCTTCGGCGAGCCGTGCGGCATGTTCGATGACGTGCTCGCAGCTGTCGAGAATGAGCACGACGCGCCGGCCGCCCAGGAATTGCACGATACTTGAGGTCGGGTCCGCGGTTTGCACGACCAGATTGAGCGCCGAAGCGACGGTGCTTGGAACAAGCTCGCCTTCCTTCAGGGGCCCAAGATCGACGAAGCGCACTTCCTGCGCGCGGCCCGACAATGCGTGGGCAACCGCAAGCGCAACCGTCGTCTTCCCGATGCCGCCAGGTCCCCGCAGCGTAATGAACTGCTCGGCGAGTAATCGCTCCGAGAGGCGCTGAACCACATCTTCCCGTCCGATCGTGCGGGTCAGCAGCAGCGGAATCGACGGTTCGCCCGAGACCATTGCCGCCGGCTTCGGGGCATCCTGCGCCGGCTGGCGCTGTTCGATGGTCGCAACGAAGCAGTATCCCCGATTGGGTACGTTGGTGATGAAGCGCGCACCGTCCTTGCCGTCGCCGAGCACCCTTCGGATCTCTGCGATGTGGACGCGGAGACTGGCCTCGTCCACCGTCAGGTTCGGCCAGGCGTGCGCCAGCAACTCGTCCTTGTGAATAATGTCTCCCGCACGACCAACCAGCAGGCACAGAATGTCGAGCGCGCGGCTACCGATCTTGACGGGACCCTGATCTTTTTCGAGCAATCGGGATTTTTCGTAAAGACAAAACCGGCCGAATCTTACGCCCAGGGAATCAGGCTCGCTCGCGCGAGATGGCTGTGCGCCTCTGTGCTTTGCTGGGAGGCTGGAAGGCATCGCCCGCTACTTCGACAATCGTCGCGATGCAATCCGCGGCGCGCGCGTTGCTTCGTTGCCGTTTATTTCGCGCATTTCACAACTATTCCGGGAAAATTAGCAGTACTGCGGTCGAGGCCAATGAGGAAGCATGTCGCGGGCGGAGCTTCAAATCAATACACAGTTAGGTCATGGGAGATGCGCCCAATATAGGGTCACGATCCGGCATTCGACTCGGCCGGGCTGAAACGAACCACAGATAGATCTATGCCGACCATCAGATCTTCCGGGATCGGCTTCAAATCACGGTCGCGCAGATAGGCGCGCTGCCTGGTCGGAATCGTGATGCCGTCGATCACGACCGGCTCGGAGAAGTATTGGGCGGCAGGAAAATTGCCGGCGATCTGCACGTGATAGTCGTGGCGCCTGATCAGCATGTCGGGTCCGAAATAGAAGTCCTGCTCGAGGCTGTGGCTGGCTAGCCTCTCCGGAAACACGGCCCGCAATCCGCGCCAGATTTCCGCGCCTTCGCGCCATGGTTCGATCTCGCGCAGCGTGAAGCCGCGCATCGTGAGCAGGAATGGCACGGTCAGGCAAGTCCAGAGCGCGTAGCCGCCGAAATAGGCCCGGTGCAGTAGATCCCAGGCGGTACGCATGTCGTGGCCATCGAACGATGCGCGCGGGTTCCTGCGCTCGGCGATTGTCCTGCTGCCGCCGGACAGGATCGCGACGCGGTCGGGGGTGAAGTCACTCCGTTGTCCAGGTTTGCCGATATCGTCGACAGACGCCCATTGCCGGTGCAGATCGACATGCACCGTCCTTGGAAGGCCACTCTGGTGCACGCATTTCAGGTCCCAGAGTTCGCCCGTGATGACGAACGATGCGCTGAGACGGCCGTGCGCCCGCCAGCGGCTTTCGCCACCATGAGCTTCGATCGCTTCGGCCAGGAGCGGAATCATGTCTAATTCTCCCCGTTTCAACCTGGCCATGGTGCCGCCGCCTACGCGCGCGGCGCGAGTTCATAGATGTAAAGCGATGTTAATGGCCGCCCGCGGAAGGCTGGACCGGCATGCGAACCGCCGGAATGGCGCCGTTTCGCGCCAAATAACATCAGTTAACGGGCGGAAATCGCCGTGTCGTTGCACAGTGAGCTCGCAACCAAGCTCGACCGAAAGCTGGACGGGCCAACGACAGGAAAATTACCATGTCAGACAAGATCGACGTTCAGCGCCGCAACTTCTTCGGCACCGCCGCGATGACGCTCGCCACGGCTCAATTTGCTCTGGCCGGCACCTCGCAGGCTGGCCTTACCAAGCTGACCGCCGCAGCCGATGCGGATCTCAACCGGACGAAATCGGGCAGCCTACCAGCGATCAAGCCGGGCACGAATACGGCTTTCTCTGCCCTCAAGCAGATCGATGCTGGCCTGCTCAATGTCGGCTATGTGGAGACCGGCCCGACAAATGGACCCGCGGTCCTGCTGCTGCACGGCTGGCCCTATGACATCTACAGCTTCGTCGATGTCGCGCCGCTGCTCGCCGGCTCCGGCTATCGCGTGATCATCCCGTATCTTCGCGGCTACGGATCGACGCGGTTTCTCTCCCCGACATCCTTTCGCAACGGTCAGCCTTCGGCGATTGCGCTAGACATGATCGCTTTACTCGATGCGCTTAGGATTGAGAAGGCTGTTGTCGCCGGCTTCGACTGGGGCGCGCGGACCGCCAACATCATGGCGGCGCTGTGGCCGGAACGCTGCAAGGCGATGGTATCTGTGAGCGGGTATCTGATCGGCAGCCAGCAGGCCGGCAAGATGCCGCTGCCGCCGAAAGCGGAACTGCAATGGTGGTACCAGTTCTATTTCGCCACCGAGCGCGGCCAGCTCGGCTATGACAAGTATCGCCGGGAATTCTCCAGGCTGATCTGGCAGCTGGCGTCGCCGAAGTGGAATTTCGACGATGCCACTTTCGAGCGCAGCGCGAGCGCCTTCGACAATCCGGATCATGTCGCGATTGTCATTCACAATTACCGCTGGCGGCAGGCGCTTGCCGATGGCGAGGCTAGATACGAGGACATCGAAGCGAAACTCGCGCAGGGTCCTGCCATCGCCGTGCCTACAATCACCATGGAAGGCGACGCCAACGGCGCGCCGCACCCGGAGCCGGCCGCCTACGCCAAAAAATTCTCTGGCAAGTACGAGCATCGGACCATCTCGGGCGGCATTGGGCACAATCTGCCCCAGGAGGCGCCGCGCGCATTCGCAGGGGCGATCATCGATGTCGATGGCGAAGCCTGATCCCGTCGAGCGAACGAGGAGAATGTGACCATGCGCAAGACAAGTGTTCTGGCGGCACTCGCCCTCATCGCGTTGCTCATGCTGATCCAATTCAGCCCGCCGTTTCTCTATGGTTAGGAGGTCGGTATGAGCGTGCGGGCAACAAATCGCGATCTGCGTTCGACACGACAGTCGATCGCCTATCGCAGCATCGAGATCGAAGGCCTCGAGATCTTCTACAGGGAGGCAGGGTCGGTCGATGCGCCGACCGTGCTGCTGCTGCACGGCTTTCCATCCTCATCGCGGATGTGGGAGCCGTTGCTGCCGCTCCTTGCCGATCGATATCACCTGATTGCGCCTGATTATCCCGGCTTCGGTCACAGCAGCGCGCCGCCGACATCCGATTTCACCTATACGTTCGACCGGCTCGCGCAGATCATGGACACGTTTGTGACGAAGCTCGGCCTCGCCAAGTATGTCCTGTTCGTTCAGGACTATGGCGGGCTCGTCGGCTTCCGCCTAGCGCTCGCTCATCCCGAACGGGTGCGCAGCATCGTTGTCCAGAACGCGGTGTCGCATGAGCAGGGTTTGAGTTCGCTGTGGGACGCCCGCCGCAGGTACTGGGCCGATCCGGCCGGCGAACTCGATAACCTCAAGGCCAATTTCACCTCGCTGGAGGCAACCCGGCTGCGGCATGTCGGGACCAGCCCGCATCCCGAGCGGTATGATCCGGATAGCTGGACCGACGAGCACGCGTTTCTCTCCCGTCCGGGTCAGGCGGATATTCAGGCGAAATTGTTCCTGGACTATCGCAGCAACGTCGCATCCTATCCGCGCTGGCAGAAATGGCTTCGCGAAGTTCAGCCACCGGTGCTAGTGGTCTGGGGAAAGTACGATCCTTCGTTCACCGTGGCGGGGGCAACTGCGTACGTCGACGATGTGCCTGACGCGGAGGTCCACCTGCTTGAAGCAGGTCATTTCGCGTTGGACGAGGCGACCGATAAGGTCGCCGAACTGGTTCGGCGCTTTCTTGCTAATTGCTAGGTGTGGTTGGTTAATGGCGCCTATGGCCCAATGCGGACATCCAGATGCGCGACTTGATTGTCGCCTCCGGAGCAGACGCGACAGAACGATCGGCGCCCTACGCTCTTCGCATCAGCTTGAGCGACGCCCTCAGCCGCAGGCTCCGCTTTCCCGCGAGCGCGATGCCTTCGAGCTCGCCGCTGTCTTCCGTGCAGGTCCCGGAGAAGCCGATGCCGACCTCGAGGCCGCCGAACACCGGGTTCTCGCCTTTCGCCGGCGTGTGCTCCTGGTTCAGCATCTCGCCCTTCCAGCGGCCGTCCGCCGAGGAATAGGCGCCGAGATAGTAGAAGAACGCATCGCCTCCGAGGATGCGCCCGTCGATCAGCAGCATCACGCCGGACAGTCCAGCATCGACGCCGTCGAGAGCGCGCAAGCCCATCCCATAGAGCCCGTTGGCGATGCCGCCCGGTCCGACCGTTCCGCTCGGCGGCAAGCCTTCGTCGTCGAGGCGCGTGAGATTGGCCCAGAACCTGGCGCCGGGCATGGTGTCCGCGCCGCCCTCGAGACGGATCTGGTTGCCGTAGAGCCGGCCACGCGCTCCGATCGAGGCGACGTCGGCGCCCATCAGCGGCTTGTAGCTGGGGTCGAGGTTGTGCCGCTCGGTGATGACCTGGGCGATGATCTCGCCGTCGCGCTCGACATAGGTACCGAGATGCGCGAAGCCAGAATTGCCGCCAAGCATCCTGCCGTCGTGCAGGCACATGATGCTGCAGCCGAACCCATCGTTGATGCCGTATTCAACCTTGTAGAGCCCGTCCAGCAACGTCCTGAACCTGCAAATTGAGAATGAATTGCGGGCTACCTAGCATCGACGCCACAGCGAAGCCACCGGCTTTTCCGCGCATCGCCACCCCGGGGACCTTCGCCCGCCATGATGCCATTATGCCCCTGTTTTGCCCGACGGGTCAAAACTCCACTTCGTAAAACCCGCAGTCAATGTTTTCAGGGACTTGGCTACTATGCATGGGGTTGTTTTGGAGGTTTGTTTGCCGGCCTCCGAAAAAAGCTCCTCGGCCGACCGGTGCCAGGCTCGAACCTGCCCCCACGGACGCACGACCAATCGCGCATGGACACGCAATCAGCCGAAGACGAGCTCAGCGCGATCATCGCCGGCGCCGCGAAGCAGCCGCTGCTCGATGCCGCCTACGCGCTCTGGCGCCAACGCTACCGTCTGGAGGCCATCGCGGGCCGCCCCACCGCCGAAGAGGTGCGGGTCAATCGCACCTTCTCGCCGGAGGAATTCATCATCCAGTACCGCCATGAACGCGCCCACGCCCATGAAGGGCCGATGTTCGGCTATGTGAAGCGCGCTCATCCGCGCGCCGACGATCAGGCGATCCGGCAAGCCATCATCACGGCGGTCAAATTCGAAGACGCCTACAACAAGCACTTCGACTGGAACGGCGATTTCGACGATTGCGTGGCGCGCGCGGTGAAACAGGCCGCGCGGAAATATCCGCATTATCTCGAGACCACCTACCGCGATGCCCGCAACGATCTCGCCTACTACATGAAGTGAACTAGAGCATGATCCGGAAAAGTGTGAAGCGGTTTTCCGAAAAGATCATGCTCAAACAATAGGCTAAAGCGCGATGACGATTCATCCTGATCGCATCGCGCTTTAGAAGCACAGCGTGGTGACCAGCCTGCCCTGCTTGTCCTTGATCGCATAGGGACAGCGAATGCGCTCCAGCGCCTTCTTGGCATCCTCGTCGCCGAGCGCGGCGGCGCGCTCGTAGTAGGCCTTTGCGGCGTCCTTGTCCTTCGCACCGCCGCGCCCCTCCTGCGCGAAGGCGCCCATCCGCTCCAGCGCGCCTGGATGGTTTTGCGCCGCCGCCTTCTCGAACAGCGCGCGCGCCGCGACATCGTCCTTTGCGCCGCCATCGCCTTCAGACAACGTCAGGCCGAGCTGGTACTGCGCTTCCGCATTGGTCTCGGCGGCCTTGCCGAGCAGCGCACGGGCTTGGGCGGGATCGGCCGGCGCGGCGCCACCTGCGCCACCGAGCGCTGCGAGATTGCTGACGCCGCGCGGGTTGCCGGCCTGCGCCGCCTTCTCGAAAAGCTTACGCGCCTGCGCCTCGTCCTTGGCGACGCCCGAGCCGGTGGCGTAGGTAACACCGAGCTCGACCATCGCCGCACTCGATCCCTTGTCGGCCGCCTTGCGCCAGGCAGCGATCGCCTCAGCGGTCTGCCGGTTCGCCGCGTAAGCGCGCCCGAGCTCGAACATCGCGCGGCGCGAGGCGTTTGCCGCCTGCTTGCAGAACTTGACCGCGGTCGCGATGTCGGCGGAAGCGATCTCCGCGACGCCCTTCACGTCGCCCGGCTTGTCGGGATCGCTGGGATCGGCGGCGAGACGGTCACACAACACGAGGTCGGCCGATTGCGCCTGCGCCGTCAGGGGCGCGGCGAGCGCAAAGAGCATGGCAAGGAGGAAAGTCCGCATGATCGTCACGTTGCGTCTGTGGCCCGGCAAATTCAAGGCTCAAGTCGGTTCGCGTCTGCGATGGGTGGCTCAGGCGCGATGCATCAGCTTGAGCGCTGCGGTCAGGCGCAAGCTCCGCTTGCCGGCCAGCGCGGTTGCCTCCAGCACCGCCTGCTCCGCGTCATAGCTGCCGGAGAAGCCGATGCCGACCTCGTGGCCGCCGAAGATCGGATCGTCCTTGGCCGGCGTGTGCTCCTGGTTGAGGATCTGGCCCTTCCAGCGGCCCTTCGCGGCGGTGTAGCTGCCGAGATAATAGAAAGCCGCATCGCCGCCGAGGATGCGGCCCTGGTTCAGCAGCATCACGCCGGTGAGTCCGCCGTCGAGGCCGTCGAGCATGCGCAAATGGATGGAGTAGAGACCGTCGCTGATGCCGGCTTCGCCGACGCCGCCGGCGATGGGCACCTGCTCGTCAGTGATCGGCGTCATCAGCGACTGAAACGGAACGCCTGGCAGCTCCTTGAGCTCGCCTTTGAAACGATAGAGATCGCCGTCGGCCCAGCCCTTCGCGATCAGGGTTGCATCGTCGGTGCCGGCCATGGCGCGGTAGCTCGGATCGGGATTATGGCGGACGGTCTTGATCACGATGTCGACGCCGCTGCCCGTCTTCTCGTAGCTGCCGATATGGGCGAAGGCCGAATTGCCGCCGAGCATCTTGCCGTCGCCGGCATGCATCACGCTGCGGCCGACGGTATCGCCGAGCTGAAATCTGACTTTGTAGAAGCCTTCAATCACCAGCCGTGTCCCCGGCCCTGCGCGCATCCGGATGCACTCTATCCCGCTTTCGGCGGCGATGGACAAGTTTCGCGGCGCCCGGGTCGGCAGGCACAGGAACGGTTGTCATCAAAATGCAAAAATCCGCCGGAGCCTTCGCTCCGGCGGATTGAATGCCAACCCGGGCCAGCCCCCCAGCCCGGGCCGGGAGGATCTTAGGCCGCGGCCTTCTTGTCGGTCGGCACGGACGAGATCGTCTTCAGGATCTGCGAAGCGATCTGGTAGGGGTCGCCTTGCGAGTTCGGACGGCGGTCTTCCAGATAGCCCTTGTAGCCGTTGTTGACGAAGGAGTGCGGAACGCGGATCGAAGCGCCGCGGTCGGCAACGCCGTAGCTGAACTTGTTCCACGGCGCGGTCTCGTGCTTGCCGGTCAGACGCTTGTCGTTGTCCGGGCCGTAGACGGCGATGTGGTCCATCAGGTTCTTCTCGAAGGCGGCCATCAGCGCCTCGAAATACTCCTTGCCGCCGACTTCACGCATATAGGCGGTCGAGAAGTTGGCGTGCATGCCCGAGCCGTTCCAGTCGGTGTCGCCGAGCGGCTTGCAGTGGAATTCGATGTCGATGCCGTACTTCTCGGTGAGGCGCAGCATCAGGTAGCGGGCCATCCACATCTGGTCGGCAGCGGTCTTGGAGCCCTTGCCGAAGATCTGGAATTCCCACTGGCCCTTGGCGACTTCCGCGTTGATGCCTTCATGGTTGATGCCGGCAGCCAAGCACAGGTCGAGATGCTCTTCGACGATCTTGCGGGCGACGTCGCCGACGTTCGAGTAGCCGACGCCGGTGTAGTACGGGCCTTGCGGCGCCGGATAGCCGGCGGTCGGGAAGCCGAGCGGACGGCCGTCCTTGTAGAAGAAGTATTCCTGCTCGAAGCCGAACCAGGCGCCGGAATCGTCCAGGATGGTGGCGCGCTTGTTGGACGGATGCGGGGTCTTGCCATCGGGCATCATGACTTCGCACATCACCAGCACGCCGTTGGTGCGCGCACCGTCCGGAAACACCGCGACCGGCTTCAGCACGCAATCGGAGCTGTGGCCTTCGGCCTGCTGGGTGGAGGAGCCGTCGAAGCCCCAGAGCGGAAGCTGCTCGAGCGTCGGGAACGACGCGAATTCCTTGATCTGAGTTTTGCCGCGCAAGTTCGGAGTCGGCGTATATCCGTCGAGCCAGATGTACTCGAGCTTGTACTTGGTCATTGAGCCTCTCTGTAGATGATGCGAAAGGTTGGGGGCCCGGGAGGGCCCCCGCACGTTTGTACCCGGCCATCATCGGCCAGCCTTTCCCAAGCATTTCGCGTGCCAAAAGGCCGCAGTACGGGCGGTTTTCCACCGCTTCCGGCTCCTCTTCGCCACAGACGGGCCCTCCACGGCACCGTGCGTCATAGCCGCGCACCTTGGCCCGAAGCTGCACTGCAAAAATCCGGCGGAAAACGCCCGATTTAGAAGCAGCGGACGCCGACCGCGCATTGCCGATGAAACGCGCATCAACGTCCGGTAACTTTCGCAAACTCCCCCACCCCTCCTCAGCAACCTTCGGAATAGCCCACGCGTTGTCAGCGGTAGCGTGCCTTGGAGGATGCAGAAGGCTTCCTGCCTACAAATTGAGCGGAAACTGATTTCCTTTTCAGCACTTTCCAATCGGGGATGAGCGGCCGATATGGGGATTCCAGTAACCACAATCGAACGAGTCGGGCGCACCATGGAGGCCAAGGCGCTTCGACCAAGGAGAATCGCAATGATGAACAATGGTCTGAGTCACGGATCTGCAAAGATCTACCAATTCCCCGTCGGCGGCCGTGCGGCCCTCGCCGGACGCCGCTATGGCGAGACCCGCCTTCCCGCCGATCAGGCTTCGCTGCCCGCGAACGTCTCGATCTGCAGCGACAGCTGGTATCACCAGGATGCGGTCGACGAAGCCAAGCCCAAATGGGAACGCTGATGCCAGCTGCTGGTCTGACAGTGCCGGGCTTTCGCAAGCGGCCGGCGGCAGTTTGAAAAAGGGTCGAAACAACGGCGTTTCGGCCCTTTTTAATTCCAGGTGCGCCCGCGCCTAGATCCCGGGCTTGTCGACCACCGCGCAGGCCGTAACCGGCCGCTTCAGGTGTTTGACCGTAGCGGGCCCGGTCTTGGGAATCCTCAGCGTGACTCCCGCCCCCGAATAGCGCATCCCCGAAACCGCCAGCCGCTTGGCGAGCGTAACCGGCTGGCCATCGATCTGGACGAAGGCCCGCTTGTCGTGGTCATAAAAGCCTAGGATGAACTGCGTACCATCGGCGCAGCGGTAGGTGTGGAAGGTCTGCGCATCGGCCTGCCGCGCACCGACCATTGCGCCCGCCAGCATGCTGACCGTCAAAACAATGGCCTTGTGCCGGCCCATGATCGCCCCCTGTAATAGACCGCAAGGACGCCAAACGTGCATCCGGTGGAACCATAACCCAAGCTGATCCCATGCAAGACTCCTCCCTGAAGGACTCCCCCGCCCGCCATCTCGCCCTTCAGGGTGCGAGCAATTTCCGCGACCTCGGCGGCTACCCGACCATTGATGGCCGCACCACACGCTGGCGGCACATCTTCCGCTCCAACCATCTCGGCCAGCTCACCGCTGCCGACATCGAGGTCGTCCGCGCGCTGGGCGTGCGCAGCGCGTTCGATTTCCGTGGCCTGGAGGAGCGCGCGGCCGGCATCTGCGTCGTGGACGAGATCACGGTGCATTCGCTGCCGATCGAGCCGACCGTCGTGGCCGGGCTGCGCGCCGAGCTCGCGAAGGGCACGCTGACCGCGGCCGTGGCGCTCGAGCTCATGCGCGAGTCCTATCGCAATTATGTGCGCCACAACACGCACAGCTTCCGCGCGCTGTTCGGTCATTTGCTGGAAGATCGCGCGCCGCTCGTGATTCACTGCACCGCCGGCAAGGACCGCACCGGCTTCGCCAGCGCGCTGATCCTGCATGCGCTCGGCGTGGCGGACGAGGTCATCGCCGAGGATTATCTCTTGACCAACCGGCACTACAAGCGCGACCCGTCGAACGTCTTCGATCTGCCCGCCGACGTCCTCGACGCGATCGGCAGCGTCGAGGCCTCGTACCTTGCGGCCGCTTTCGAAGCGGTCGGCAGCGAATATGGCGATCTCGAAACCTATTTGCGCGACGGGCTCAAGCTCGGCACGGCAGAGCGAGACGCGCTGAAGACGCGCTATCTGCAAGCATAGGGCGGCTGTGCCGGGAGAACGATCATGCAAGGCAAGATCTTGATCGTGACGGGCGCACGCGGCGCGCTCGGCCAAGTAGTCGCGGAAACGGCGCTGGTACGCGGCGCGCGCGTGGCTGGCATCGATCACGCGTCTTCGCAAACCGCCGCAAGCGCTGACCACATCGACATCGCGGGCGTTGACCTGTCCGACCCAGCGCAGGCGAAAACGGCCGTCGATGCGGCGGCAAAGCATTTCGGCCGGCTCGACGCATTGATCAACATCGCCGGCGGCTTTGCCTTCGAGACCGTCGGCGACGGCGATATCGCGACGTGGCAGCGCATGCATGCGCTGAACGTGCTGACCGCGCTCAACGCCTCGCGTGCGGCGTTGCCGCACCTTGCCAAGTCCACGGCCGGCCGCATCGTCAATATCGGCGCCATGGGCGCACTGCAGGCCGGCAACGGGATGGGCCCCTATGCCGCGTCGAAAGCCGGCGTGCATCGCCTGACCGAGGCCCTCGCAAACGAGTGGAAGGGCAAGGTTACCGTCAACGCGGTGCTGCCCTCGATCATAGACACCGCGGCCAACCGCGCCGACATGCCGAAAGCCGACTTTTCCAAATGGGTGACGCCCCAGGAGCTCGCCGAAGTCATCCTGTTCCTCGCCAGCGATGCCGCGAGCGGCGTCACGGGCGCCCTGATCCCGGTCGGTGGCCGGGTGTAGTCGCGTTCCGATCAAAACGTTAGAGGCACCGGCTCCGATTCAATCGGGGCCGAGAACGCTCTAGACTGGCTGCAACTGATTCTCTGATCGGACGTCCCTTGGAAACCGCGCTTTACCTGCCCGTCAAACGCTTCCTCGAAGAGCTCGGCTTCACGGTCAAGGGCGAGATCGGTGGTTGCGATCTCGTCGGCCTCAGCGCGGGCGATCCGCCAGTGGTGGTGATCGGCGAGCTCAAGCTTGCCTTTAATCTCGAGCTGATCCTGCAGGCGGTCGATCGCGCGCCGGCCGGTGACGAGGTCTGGATCGCAGCGAAGATGTCCGCGCGGGGCAAGGGACGCGAGAGCGACGCACGCTATCGCAATCTCTGCCGCCGCCTCGGCTTCGGCATGCTCGGCGTGACCGATCGCGGCCAGGTCGAAGTGCTGGTGAAGCCGCCGACCGCGGCGCCGCGCCGCGAGCCGAAGGTGCGCTCGCGTCTCGTCGCCGAGCATCAGCGCCGCCAGGGCGACCCCGTGCTCGGCGGCAGCACCCGCGCACCGATCATGACGGCCTATCGCCAGCAGGCGCTGGCCTGCGCGTCGGCTCTTGCCGAAGGGCCGAAGCCGGTGCGCGAGCTGCGCGAACGCTGCCCCGATGCCGGCAAGATCTTGCTTAACAATGTGTATGGCTGGTTCGAACGCACGGAGCGGGGAATCTACCGGCTCACCGAAGCTGGACACGCCGCCCTGAACCGTTGGCCTCAGCAACGGGTGGAGGTCGGCGCAGGTGCTGCGTCACCGCTGTGACACCAGACCGGTGCATAGCTGAGATGCCGCACCGATTTCATATTGCAATGCAACATTGGCGGCACTAGGTATCCGGCATCAAGATGAGGCCGTTATGAGCGCAGACTGGAATACCAAATATGGCACGCGGCGCGTCCGCCACGATCCCCCGACCCTGGACGAGGCGATCTTCGCCGCTGTCGGCATCACAGACGACCAGGCGCAGCAGGCCGAGATCGCCGCAGCCTTGATGGGGATGCCGCTCGACGTCGTCCAGGCCGAGGTGAAGAAGCAGGCCCGCTCCAACAGCCGCATCACCGCCACCCGCGTGATCGCCGGCGAACAGGGCGCGCAGCGCTCCGTCGTGGTCGAACGCCGCGTCGTCCGCCGCTTCGGCGCCGGCACGCGCAGCTGAGCATTCCTTTCATCGCACCGAACACGAAAGCGGACCGGCCTGGCCGGTCCGCTTTTTGATTCCTGTCCGCAATTTCCCGGTTATGCGGCGCGATTGCCGTACATGCTCGAGATCAGCTTCCAGCACGTGCTGTTGAAGCTGAGAAGCGCGCGCCCGGCCGTGAACGGCGAGGCCGCGAGATCGGCAAGCTCGGCCTCGGGCGTCTTGGCGAGGTCGATCGTGCCGGTCGATTCACCATGGCGGAAAGCCAGATGGGCCCCGAACTTCCTGGCGAGCGCCCGCATCGCATGATTGTCCGCGCCCGTCGTGATGCGCAGCTGCTTGTAGCCCTTCCAGCGGGCCTCTGCGATCAGGCGGCGGAACAGCACGGTGCCGACGCCCTGGCGGCGCGCGGAGGCTTCCACGCTGAAGGCGACCTCCGGCAAGGAACCGTCCTCCGGCGGGTGCAGCTCGGCCGCGCCGCGCACCACGCCTTCGACGATATAGGCAACGATGACGGTGCCGTCCTCGGCACAGCGGGCGGCGTAGCGCTCGATGAAGCTGTCGTCGAGAAAGCCGTTGAAACGGTCGTGCCGGCTGCCGGCATCAAGCCTCAGCAGGTGATCGCGCAGGAGCGGCAATTCTTCCTGCTGGATCAGGGTCCGCACATAGCCGGGAACGGTACGGACGGCGTCTTCAAGTACCACGTCAGAACTCCTCTTGGTGTTCCCTCGAGGAGGCGTTCGAATCCCTAGGCCTCCTATATTGTGCATCGCACCATGATTTTCAAGACGGAGACCTGCCCAAGTTTCGGGCACCGAAGCGACCAATTCGTTAATAAAATCAAAGTCCCATAGTTTCACAGGACCAGCTGGGTCTGGGTCACCACCGCAACCAATTTGCCGTCCTCGGTTTCCAATCTGGTGGTCCAGACCTGGGTCCGCCGACCCCTGTGCACCGGGGTGGCGGTGGCGATGACCGTGGCCCCCTCCTTGGCCCCACCGATGAAATTGGTCTTGCTCTCCAGCGTGGTCGTACCCTTGGCGTCCTCGGGCAGATTGATCACGGTCGCTGCCGCGCCGACGGAATCGGCCAGCGCCATCACGGCCCCGCCGTGGATGGTGTGGTGAAGCGTGCAGAGTTCTGGCCGGACCGTCATCCGCGCCACCACGCGGTCCTTCTCCGCCTCGACAAATTCGACGCCCTTGAGTTCGGCGAACGGCATCTTCATCGCTTTAAGTTTCTCGAGCGGCGTCATCGGATCTCCTCCCAACTTTTTGTTGGCTCAACGTGAATTGCTTCAAGCCGCAAAGCAATGACGTCCGAGGTAATGGCGATGCTGACATCGGCGCGCAGAGCCGGGAAGCGCTGCACTGCGTCCGGGGCACGAGACCACCCTCACGTCACTGCATGCACGACCTGATACTCCGGCCGTCGCCACACCTCCCCTGAAATCACCTCTTCGACGATCTCCGCGGCCCGCACGATCTCGCTCTCGCCGATGTACAGCGGCGTGAGGCCGAAGCGCATGATGTCGGGCGCGCGAAAGTCGCCGACGACACCGCGGGCGATCAGGGCCTGCATCGCGGCGTAGCCGCCGGCGAAGGCGAAGGAGACTTGCGAGCCGCGCCGCTCATGGTCGCGCGGCGTCACGAGCTTGAGTTGCGGACAACGGCGCTCGACTTCACCGATCAGGAGATCGCCCAGCGCCAGCGAACGCGCACGAACCTGCTTGATATCGACCTTGTCCCAGATATCGAGCGAGGCCTCCAACGCCGCCATGGCGAGCACCGGCGGGGTGCCGACGCGCATGCGCTCGACGCCGCCCGCGGACGCATAGGCAAGCTCGAAAGCAAACGGTTTTGCGTGGCCCATCCACCCCGACAGCGCGGCGCGCGCGCCGTCGGCATGGCGCGGTGCGACATAGAGGAAGGCCGGCGCGCCGGGGCCGGCGTTGAGATATTTGTAGGTGCACCCCGCGGCGAAATCGGCGCCGCTCCCGGCGAGATCGACCGGCAGCGCGCCGGCGGAATGGGCGAGATCCCAGACCGTGACGATGCCGAGCGCATGCGCTTTCGCTGTCAACTTCGCCATGTCGTGGCGGCGGCCGGTGCGGTAGTCGACCTCGGTGATGTACAGAACGGCGATCTCCTCAGACAATGCGTCCTCGATCTCCTCCGGTGCTACCAGGCGCAATTGATGGCCCCGTCCGAGCGTCGCGATCAGGCCTTCGGCCATGTATAGGTCAGTCGGGAAGTTACCGGTATCCGACAGGATCACCTTGCGCGAGACGCTCATGTCGAGCGCGGCAGCTAGCGCCTGATAGACCTTGAGCGACAGCGTGTCGCCGACCATGACCGAGCCGGCCTCCGCGCCGATCAACCGCGCGATGCGGTCGCCGACATGGCGCGGCTGCACATACCAGCCTGCACTATTCCAGGCGCGGATCAGCTCGTTGCCCCATTCCTCGGTGATCACGCGGTTGACACGCTCGGCAACGCCCAGCGGCAGCGCACCCAGCGAGTTGCCGTCGAGATAGATCACGCCGTCAGGCAAATGGAACAAGGCTCTAGTA
Organism: Bradyrhizobium sp. NBAIM08; assembly: GCF_020193935.1. NCBI lineage: Bacteria > Pseudomonadati > Pseudomonadota > Alphaproteobacteria > Hyphomicrobiales > Nitrobacteraceae > Bradyrhizobium > Bradyrhizobium sp. NBAIM08. Next base: position 464,664 of record NZ_JADYVR010000002.1, read on the forward strand.
TCGTCGTAGACGCGAAGCCGGGTCATGGACATCCCTACAGAATCGTACGCACGCGCCAGAGTTCGGGAAACAGTTCGACTTCGAGCATGCGCTTGAGATAACTGACGCCGCCAGTGCCGCCGGTACCACGCTTGAAGCCGATGACGCGCTCGACCGTGGTGACGTGGTTGAAGCGCCAGCGCCGGAAATAATCCTCGAAATCGACCAGCTTCTCGGCCAGTTCGTAGAGCATCCAGTGGGTTTCCGGCGCCTCGTAGACGATACGCCAGGCCTGCAGCACGCCTTCGTTGAAGCTGTGGGTTTCGCGAACGTCGCGCGCCAGCACCGCAGCAGGCATCTTGAGCCCGTTGCGGTCGGCAAGCCGCAGCACCTCGTCATAGAGGCTCGGCGTCCCGAGCTCGGCTTCGAGCAGCTTGATCGTCTCCGCATCGTGCGCGTGCGGCTTCAGCATGGCGTGGTTGCGGTTGCCGAGCAGAAATTCGATCAGCCGGTATTGCCGCGACTGAAAGCCCGAGGATTGTCCGAGTTGCGAGCGGAAGCGGGTATACTCGCTGGGCGTCATCGTGCGCAGCACGTCCCAGGCGCCGTTGAGCTGCTCGAAGATACGCGACATCCGGGCCAGCATCTTCATCGCGGGTTGCACCTCATCCCGTGAGATCGCACGGCGCGCAGCCGCGAGCTCGTGGATGGCGAGCCGCATCCACAGTTCCGTGGTCTGATGCTGGATGATGAACAGCATCTCGTCATGCGCCTCCGACAGCGGATGCTGCGCACCCAGGATCGCGTCCAGCGCGAGATAATCACCGTAGGACATGCGCCGGGTGAAATCGGTCTCGGCGCCTTCGCTTGTGGGATCGTAATCGCTGGACGTCATGGCTGGCCCCTCTCGATCGATCGTCCCTGGCCTCATTCATCGAGGCCGATCAGGCGCGCGGTGATCTGTGACGACGGATCCTTGAGCCCGTCGATCACCGTGAAATGGTTGAGGCCGGGCTCGACGACGAGGTGCGTCGGCACGTCGAAGCCGGTCCAGATGTTCGCCATCAGATCGGACTGGCGGATGAATTCGGGCCGCTCGCTGCCGCCGACCCAGGCCGTCACGGGCGAATGCCCTCGTGGCAGATGCAGCGCCGCGCTTTCCAGCGTCGCCTCCTCCATCGTCATGCGCAGCGTCTCGTTCATTCCCGTCTTCAGGAGCGGACGCAAGTCGTGCAGGCCGCTGATCGAGAGCGTACCGGCGATGCGGTTGTAGACGGCGGACTCGAGCCGACTGTCGTCGCACAGCATGCGCGTGACGAGATGGCCGCCGGCGGAATGGCCGGCGAGCCGGATCGGCCCCGAGACGAGCGATGCCGCTTTGGCGATCGCGGCAGTGATCTCCGCAGTGATATCGGAGATGCGGGCAGCCGGTGCCAGCGTGTAGCTCGGCAGCGCCACCGTCCAGCCATGGTGCCGCGCACCTTCGGCGAGATCGGTCCAGGTCGATTTGTCGAAGCGCATCCAGTAGCCGCCATGGACGAAGACGACGAGACCCTTGCTCTCGCCGTCAGGCAGGATCAGATCGAGCCTCTGGCGCTCGCCGGCGCCGTAGGCGATGTCGGGGCGAAATTCCTTCAGCCCGGCGCGGTAGGCCGCCGCCCGCTCCGCCCACAGAGCCGGCAGCTTGTCCGAGCCCGGGATGTGGGCCGAATTGGCGTAAGCGTCATCCCAATCGCGCATCGTTGCTCCCGAGGACTAACCGAACGCCAGTCTGCCACCGGTCAGGGCGGCATCCTAGTCTTTCTTTTAAGCTTAAAGGATCTGGACCGCGATATTATTTCCGCCTGCAGGGCTACCAGGTCTGCCGATAGCCCTTTGGAAACCAGACGCCTCTCCAAACCGGCGCCTCCATGTTGGGAACAACATGACCTTGGTCGAGCGTTCGGATATCGACGTCTTCGATCACATCAATTATGGCAGGCATGATTTGATCTTCGAAAACTGTCCGACCAAGGATGATCAATGCATCATCATAGCCGTGGGCCGTGACGCCGCACCCCAACTGGAGAGGGTTGTACGGTTCAATTCCATCGAAACGAAACCAGTATCGCCGCAAGAGGCTGTTGGTCGACACAAAGCCTACGCCTTCTCCACGCCGCACCATTCCGCGATGAACAGCGCCATCGCCTTGGTCGCCTTCTTCAATGACTCCAGGTCGACGAACTCGTTGAAGCCGTGCATCTCGCCTCCGCTGGCACCAAAACACAGACTCGGGATGCCGTGATTGAGGCCGTAGAAGCGCGTGTCGGTCAGCGCCGTGAAGACGAGGTCCTCTGGCGTGCCGCCATAGACCCTGTTGAAGGCCTTCCCGAACGCAGCCTCAGGCTCCGCGGCGTTGGTCAGCTCATAGCCTTCCGACAGGAAGCCGGACCATTCGACCTGCGGCGGATTGTTGGCGAGGAAGCGGTGGTTGCGCGAAGCGGCGGCGACGCAAGCCATGATCTCCTTCTGGTGATCGGCGATCGACCAGCCCGGCAACACCGCAATCCGGCAGTCGACATCGCACCAGGCCGGCACGCTCGAGGCCCAGTCACCGCCCTTGATGATGCCGGCGTTGAAGTTGACGGGATGGTCGAGCGTCTTGAAGTGACGGTCGGCCTTGGCCCGCTCGTTCCATTCGATCTCGAGCTTTTGCAGCGCCTGGATCAGGTGATATGCCGCCATGATCGCGTTCGCGCCGGAGCCTGCGAAGGCAACGTGGGTCGGATGCCCCTTCACGCGGAGGCGGAACCAGATCACGCCGACCTGGGAGCGCACCATCTTGCCGCCGGTCGGCTCCGGAATGAAGCAGGCGTCCGCGCGATAGCCGCGTTGCAACGTCGAGAGTGCGCCGACACCGGTGCTCTCCTCCTCGATCACCGATTGGAAATGGATCCGCGCCGTCGGCCTGAAGCCCGCGGCCTTGATCGCGTCCAGCGCATAGAGCGCACCGATCGTCCCGGACTTCATGTCGCAGGCACCGCGGCCGAACATCTTGCCGTCCTTGATGACCGGCGCGAATGGCGGCGTTTCCCACAATTCCAGCGGACCGGCCGGCACCACATCGCAGTGCCCTTGCAGGATCAGCGACTTGCCGCCATTGGTTCTCGGACGGTAAGTTCCCACGACGGATCGCGCCTTCGAGAAGTCGTGCTCGATCGGACCGAAGCCGCGCAGGTCCTTCAAATCCTCGACGTCGATATGCCAGTCGTCGACCTCGTAGCCACGTTCGCGCAGGAGATCGCCGATCATGTCCTGGCATGGTCCCTCCGCCCCGCGGGTCGAAGGGATCGCGACGAAATCGCGGGTGGTTGCGAGCTGAGCCTCGAAGCCGCTGTCGACGGCGTCAAGAATCCTCTGCTGCGTTTCGGCATTCATTCGGGCGTCTCCAGACATTCCAATGGTCCCAGGGAGCGCGCAAACTAGCCGATTTCAGCCGTTCGGGTACTCCAGAAAATATGCATCCCGCAATGCATCTTCGAGCAGCCGGCCTTCGGAATAGCCGTTCAGAGTCGCAGGCCGACTCACACCACCGAGCAGGCGCGGGCACGGTTCGGGGGCGCCGAGCACGGTGCGGACCGGAATGCGCTCCGCATAGATCGGCAGCGCATAGTCCTCGTCGTCGTCGGCGACGCCCTTGGCGCGGATCTTGGCCGAGGCTTCCTCGATTTCCATTGCGATGAAGGACGTCGCCTTGATTTCCTGCGTGGTGCTCTGTCGCAGGCCGGCGGTGCGATCCGGGAAGAAGCGATCGACCATCGCGATCACCGCCCGCTCCTTCTCATCGGGGTCGGTGACGAGATAGGCTGTGCCGAACGCCATGACGGCGCGGTAGTCGGCGGAATGGTTGAAGCCGCAGCGTGCCAGCACGAGGCTGTCGAGATGGGCGACCGTCAGGCAGACGCGCTCGCCCTTGCTCTGGTTGCGTAGCATGCGGCTGGCGCTCGATCCGTGCCAGTACAGCCTGGTGCCCTCGCGCCAGAAGAAGGTCGGCGTGCAATAGGGCTGGCCGTCGATTGCGTAGGAGACGTGGCACAGCATCGAAGAATCCAGGATGCGATGAACCGTGTCGTGATCATAGAAGCCGCGGTCGTGCCGGCGCTTCACCTGGTTGCGTGCCGATGTCGGATAGGAATTCGAGGTCTCGGTCTGGCTCACGGCCGCTCCTGCTCGGATGGAAGAAATCCGGAGCAGTTGTAGCGGCGCATTTGGTCTGCGATAGTTCCAATTCCATGCAAAAAATTCCGACCAATTCGTCCTCCCGAGCCAAGCCCGAGCTTCCGCTCGACCTCACCGGCCCTCACGTCACGGCCGGCGCTTCCGCGGCGCACCGGCTCTATCAGGCGCTGTGCGAGATGATCGTCTCCGGCCTGGTCAGACCGGGCGAGCCGCTGCCGCCGTCGCGCACGCTGGCGAGGCAGACCGGCTTCCGCCGCAACGCCGTCGTCACCGCCTATGAGCGCCTGATCGCCGACGGCTTTGCCGACGCGACGGTCGGCTCCGGAACGTTCGTCGCGGCGCGTATACCCCAGCGCGCCGCCGAGCCGAACAAGCCGAAGGTCGTTCTCGAAGCGCCAAAGCAAGGCGCGTTTGCGCTTGGCTGCACCCATATCGACGAACGCGCCGTGCAGCGTTTTCGCGCTTTCGTCGGCCGCCGCATGCGCGCATTCGGAACCGAGCACCTGCATTATGGCGACCCTCGCGGCAGCCGCGAGCTGCGCGTGGCGATCGCCGACCATCTGTTGTCGGCGCGGGGGCTGCGTTGCGATCCCGACCAGATCATGCTGACCTCGGGCACGCTGCACGCGCTGCGCATCGTGCTGAGCGCGATCCTGAAATCCAGCGACCAGGTCTGGTGCGAGGACCCGGGCTATCCCGCCGCGCGAAAAACCATCGTCCATTGCGGTTATCGCACTGTGCCTGTCGCGGTGGACGAGCACGGGATGCGCGTCGCCAAAGGCCGCATCGCGGCACCGTCCGCGCGCGCGGCCTACGTCACGCCGTCGCACCAGTTTCCACTTGGCGTGCAGATGTCGATGCCGCGACGGCTCGAGCTTCTGGACTGGGCCAAACAGGCCGGCGCATTCGTGCTCGAGGACGATTACGACAGCGAGTTCCGTTATGACGGCGCGCCGCTGATGTCGCTCGCCGGCATCGATCGGCTCCAGCGCGTGATCTATCTCGGCACCTTTGCCAAGACGCTGTTTCCGGGCCTGCGCATCGGCTATTGCGCGCTGCCCGAACGCCTGATCGCGGACGTGACGACGGCGCGGGCGGCGCTCGACCGCTTTCCCGGCACGCTGATGGAGGGCGCGGTGGCGGACATGCTCAATTCCGGCGCCTTCGCCGCGAATCTGAAGCGCGTGCGGAAACTCTATCGCGAGGCGCGCGACGTGCTCGCCGAGAGGCTGGAAGTCGCATCCGGTGGCGCGCTTTCGGTGCCGGTGCCCTCACAAGGCCTGCATCTTGTCGCCCGGTTCGATCCTGCCGTCGATCCGGCGGTGGCGGCGCTGTCCAAGCAGGCGGCCGGCGCTGAAGGCTGGCTATTGGCCGACACTTATTCGCGCGGGCGTCCCCTGCCCGGCTTCGTGCTGGGATTTTCCGGACATCCCGTGCCGCAGCTCGTCGCCTCCGCCGAACGTCTCGCGAGGGAATCGCGCGCGGCCTTGGCCGCAAAAGGAAGACCGACCCGTCGGGCCTGACGAAGCTTCACTATCAGAATCGCCCGCCGCTCCCTAGATTGCGGCATTGATTCCGGGACCTCACATCATGCTGCTGCGCCGTGCGACCTGCCTCTCGCTGCTGATCTCCATCGCGCTTGTCTCGACGGCACGCGCTGCCACAGTCGGACGCGAGCAGGACATCGGCGATCTGAAGCTCGGCCAGCGCGTGCTCGTGGATGACGGAACCTGCCCCGCCGGTCAGCTCAGGGAAGTGCGCGGCGCGAAGATGACCGACAAGGGAGTCTCGCGCACGAGTTCCTGCGTGCCGCGGCACGGACCGAAAACGAAGTAAGGATCCGGGACTATTTCGCCGGATCGAACATGCACTGCAGGGTCGGTTTGGCGATCTTGGTGAAGGTCGGGCCGATCTCGCTGTGCTTGGAGGCCGGTACCCAATCGGTCTCGATGGTGGGCACGCCGGTCTCGCTGATGCCGCGCAGCAGCGCTTCGCGCAGATCGCGATCCTCGACGGCCGCGGCGGCGTGATCGTGCAGGCAGCCGCAGACCGCTTCCGGATGCTGCCAGCGCCCGAGCATGTGCGGCGCACACTGGCGCACGAATTCGCCACGCGGATCGGGTAGCCTGGAAGGTGAGCGGACCTGCGCCTGAACGGAGCTGATCGTCAGAAGGGACACGAACGCTGCGACGCAGAGACGAAGCAACATGATAGTTTTGCCGGCTGTTTCGTTGTGTGCAGTCAGAAGCGCGCGGCTACCATGATCGGCTGAGCGGCCGGAACCGCAACGGGCGAGCCGCTGTACTGGAAGGTACCGACACCAGGGAGATTGCCGTCGGGCGCACCCGCCAACGAGGAGCCGGCGAGCACGAAACCGAAAGCAAGGATGAAGCTGAGCGCGCGCATGATCTGTGTCCCAATTCTGTGACCGGCGGTGCGCCGTCGTCGTTATCAGCCTGATAACCATGGGCGGTTTCGCGCGTGATGCGCGAAAAACTGAAAATGGTTTCGTCTTCGTGAGAATTGTTTCGTCCCGGCCACGGCGACGAAACAATTCTCGGAAAATGCCAGTTATTTCAGATAGGTCTGGCGGCAGGCCAAAGTCGCCTGCCAAGTTCCGGCGCCGGCACGGACGTGCACCCCGCCCAGGCGTTGTCACGCGGCCGCCGCGCACGCTTCACATGCATTTTACGTTTTTCTGCTGAAAGGGCGGCAAAAGAAGGCTGGATCCTGTCGAACCGGAATTGGTTCGGCAACGACCATCGAAACCGAGACGCCCGGATCATCGGGCGCATTCACGTGAGGGATGGCCATGATGGCGGGAAATCGCGCAACGCCGCGCGATGAAAATCCACCGACGGAGCGCGCAGATCAACCGATCATTCGCGGCAGCACCGGCGCAATGGCGCTGCAATCGAGCCGCGGCCTCGAGGCGGCGCCGCAGACGTTCGTGCGACTGACCGGATCGCGCCTTGCGACGCCGCGCGATCGCCGCCGGGTGAACGCGAGCGCGTTGCAGGAGTGAACGCGGAGCGCCTCATTGCGTGAAGAACTCGCCGCACTTCTGGACGTTTGCGTCCGCCGGTCCCCACGGCATGATCGGCACGGTCGAGGTCGAGTTCTTGGGCGAGCCTTCGATCAGCTTGTCTGAATAGACCATGTAGACCAGCACGTTGCGCTTGGCGTCGCAGCCGCGCACGATCTGCATCTTCTTGAAGAACAGCGACCGGCGCTGGCGGAACATGTCGTCGCCCTGCTCCATTTTGTGCTTGAACTTGACCGGACCGACCTGGCGGCAGGCCAGCGAGATATCCGAGACCTCCTCGGCAAGGCCGAGCCAGCCTTTGAAGCCGCCCTTCTCCGGCACCGTGAAATGACAGGCGACGCCTTCGACTTCGGGATCGTCGAGACCATAGGTCGCGAGCTTGTCGTTCGGGCTCATCCATTTGAACACGGTAGAGCGGCGGAAGATCAGATCAGGTTCGTCGGCCGCAGATGCCGAGGCCATTGGCGCGGTCAGAGCCAGGAGGAATAAAGCGAGGCCTTTCAGACGGATGCTCGAAAGACCGGGGAAACGAGATGACATGAAGTTCTCCGCTAACAAGTCCCCGCAATGTAGGAACGCAAGCGGCGGTCAGGAAGGCGGCAGAGGAGCGGACCAGGCCGCCGTTTACCGCTCCGTGAGGCTTTTTTGCTACGCCTTGGACAAAAGTAGCTGATGGCAGAACCGCGCTGCTGGTGAACGCGTATCCCCTTTGCGAGACTAACGTCTGATTTGGATAATGGATTCGAGGATGAACAGCGTGAACGGGTGGGGTTCGCCTGCCAAGCCGGCACGGCTGTGGCAGGTCGCCATGTTGACGGCGGCGGGTGCGATCGGCGCAACCAGCGAAGCAAACGCAGCATTTTATTACTGGACGGACTATTCCGACCGGCCCTACTACACCCGGCCGAACCGGCTTCCCGAAATACCGCGCCAGAAGCCGCAAAAGCGCGGCGCCGCAAGCAAGAAGGACGTCGTTGTCGAGAAGGAAGCCGGCACCAAGCCGCAAGGGCCACTCGTCATTGTCGTCTCGATCGACCGGCAGAAGATGACGGTCTACGACAAAGCCGGCGTGTTCGCGGAATCACCGGTGTCGACGGGCATGAAGGGCCACTCGACGCCGATGGGCGTGTTCAGCATCATCCAGAAGCACAAATTCCACCGTTCCAACCTCTATAGCGGCGCGCCGATGCCGTACATGCAGCGGATCACCTGGTCCGGCGTCGCGATGCATGCTGGCGCGCTGCCGGGCTATCCGGCCTCGCATGGCTGCATCCGCATGCCCATGGCGTTCGCGATGAAGATGTGGAACTGGACCAGGATGGGCGCGCGCGTGATCGTGGCGCCCGGCCAGGTGTCGCCGCAAAGCTTCTCCCATCCCGTGCTCGCCTCCATGCGCGTGCCGCCGCAGCCCGCCGCGAGCCTCGCGCCGCAGACCAATGTCGCTGACAAGGCCGATAAGGGCACGACCGAAGCCAAGCCGGTCGAGACCAAGACGGCCAGCGCCGACAGCGTGGTCGAGCTGCGCACCTCGGTCGGCCATACCGTGTTGTCGGACGTGACCACCGGCCATGCGGCTGCGCGCGAGGAAGCCGCGGCGACGGCCGACGAGGTCAAGACGGCCGAAGGGGCCAAGCCTGCGTCCGAAGACGCCGCCAAGCCGGCGACCGAGAACAAGCCTGCCGACAAGGTCGACCCGGTCAAAACGGAAGCCGCGAAGGCACCCGATGCGCCGGCGCTCGCCACCGCACCCGATGCAAAGAAGGACGAGGGCCGCCTCACCGATCCTGCGCCGGCGGCAAAGCCGGACACACCCAAGCGGGCCGGCCAGATTGCCGTCTTCATCAGCCGCAAGGATTCCAAGCTCTATGTGCGGCAGAATTTTGCGCCGCTGTTCGAGGTGCCTGTCACGATCGCCGCGAGCGACCGGCCGCTTGGTACGCATGTCTTCACCGCCGAGCTCGACAAGGTCGACGCCAACACGCTGCGCTGGTCGGTGGTGTCGCTGCCCGTGACCGCCCGTTCCGTGGCGCGCGAGGACGACAACCGCGTGGCGCGCCGCCAGCGCGGTGCCGCCGTGATCCCCGTCGCCGCAAAACCGGTGGTGACACCGGACAGCCCGGCCGAAGCCCTCAACCGCATCTCGGTCCCCACTGAGACCATGGCGAAAATCAACGAGATGCTGACGTCAGGCGGCTCGATCATCGTCTCCGACCAGGGCATCAACCAGGGCGAGACCGGCGAAGGTACCGACTTCATCGTCCGCCTGTACTAGCTCTCTCGCAGGACCGATAACGCGGTGTTGACGCGCGAGGCCGCAGTGGCGGAGTAATCTGCCCTCGGATCATCTCGGGGGACGCCGTCATGATGAATCGCAGAACCGTGCTGAGCGTCACGCTTGCGGGCGCGTTCGCGCCTGTCACGCGCGCCCTCGCCGATGGCGCCATGAGCCGGATCTCGGCCTACGCCTTCTCCTTCCCCGCATTGTCAGGCGACGACATCCGCCTCGCCACGTTCACCGGCAAACCGCTGCTGGTGGTGAACACGGCCTCGCTCTGTGGCTACACGCCGCAATATGCCGGCCTGCAGGAAATCTGGAACGAGTTTCGCGGGCGCGGGCTCACCGTGATCGGCGTGCCGTCCAACGATTTCGGCGGCCAGGAGCCCGGTGGCAGCAGCGAGATCACGCAGACCGCACACCACCAATATGGCGTTACCTTCCCGATCACGGCCAAGGCTGCGGTGGTCGGTGCGAGGGCGCATCCCTTCTACAAATGGGCCGCGGAAGCCCGACCGAAGGAAGTTCCGCGATGGAACTTCCACAAATACCTGATCGGCCGCGACGGCTATATCGCGGAGGTATTTCCATCCGCCGTCGATCCGGCCGACACGCGGATCAAGACCGCGATTGCAAGGGCCCTGGCCGACACTTGACTCACGTGCACGACTCAAGTGCACGCCATCCGGCTGGGCACAATTGCGACGCGGCATCAAACAGCCGTTGCAATGGCGATGGCCCACCATCTAGGCTAGGATTGTTTTGGGCAGGACGGTTTTTGCCGCAGGCGAAAAGCCACGGCGGAACAACGGGATCAATCTCGAGGGACATCACCATGCGCGTGGCGGCAGGACTGATTTTAGCAGGTGCGATGTCGGTGGCGCTCTCCGGCGCCGCATGGTCGCAGACGCCGGCCGCGAAGCCCGCGGCCGCACCGCAAGCCGCGCCGACGGCAACACCGGCGGCTGCAACGTCCCCTGCAGCTCCAGCGCCCGCAGCAGCGGCCGCGGCGCCGGCGGGTTTCGTCAATCCGCCTCCGCCGAAACAGCCGCCGCAGCCGGCCCGCGCGGCCTGCAACACACCGGGCGCACTCGGCGTCGCCCGCACCGTCGAGATCGACACCACGGGCGGTCCCGGCTTCGGCTTCGAGCATTTCAAGGAGCTCGACTTCCTGCGCGACAAGGAGGTCGTGCTGACCTTCGACGACGGCCCCTGGCCGCGCAACACGCCCGCGGTGCTGAAGGCGCTCGCGGACGAATGCACCACCGGAATCTTCTTCATCATCGGCAAGCACGCGACCTACGAGCCGGAGGTCCTCAAGCAGGTCTACGCAGCCGGCCACACCGTCGGCGCCCACACTTGGTCGCACGCCAACCTCAACAACAAGAAGCTCAACGAAGCGCAGCGCAAGGACGAGATCGAGAAGGGCTTTGCGGCGGTGAAGTGGGCGCTCGGCGGCATCTCGCCCGCGCCGTTCTTCCGCTTCCCGGCGCTGCAGCATCCGCCCGAGATGGTCACCTATCTCGGCAACCGCAATGTCGCGAGCTTCTCCTGCGACATCGACTCGTTCGACTTCAAGGCTTCCAAGCCCGAGAAGATCGTCGAGACCGTGATGAAGAAGCTCGACACCAAGGGCAAGGGCATCATCCTGATGCACGACTTCCAGAAGCACACCGCGGAGGCCCTGCCCGAGCTGCTCAAGCGGCTGAAGGCCGGCGGCTATAAGGTGGTCGCGATGCGCGCCAAGTTCCCGGCCTCGACGCTGCCGGAATACGACCAGGAGCTGCTCAAGGACCTCAAGCTGCCGACGGTGAGTCAGCGCCCGGTCAATTCGGTGGTGACCACCGTTTCCGAATAGTAGGCCATTGTCTTTCCGCTTCGAAGGCTACGTCATCGTCTCCGCGGACGGCATGCTCGCCGATCCGTCGCACATCATGCCTGAGACGTTGAAATTCGAAGGTGACAAGCGGTTCTTCGAGCAGGCGCTCGATCGCGCCGCGCTGATCGTGCACGGCCGCAACTCGCACGAGCAGCAGCCGAATTCGGCCAGCCGCAAGCGGCTGATCCTGACCCGCAAGATCAGGGACCTCACCGTCGATCCCGAGATGCCGAACGCGACGCTGTGGAATCCTGAGCATGCGAGCTTCGAGGAGGCCTGCGCCTTCGCCGACGTCGCATCCGGCATGGTCGCCATCATCGGCGGCCCGGTCGTGTTCGACCTGTTCATGGACCGCTACGACACGTTCTGGCTGTCGGAGGCTCCGCATGTGCGGCTGCCCGGCGGTGAAGGCTGCTTCGTCGGCGTACCCCAGCGGACGCCTCACGAGGTGCTGGCTGCGCGCGGGATGAGGCCGGGTGCGCCCTACCTCCTCGACGCCGCGCATGAGGTGACCGTGACCCCGTGGCGGCGGGGGTAGCCTCTCGATTCGAAAGTGGAAAAACAACCCCATGCACAGTACCGGCAATAGAATACCGTTTCGTATCTTGCTGCTTCATCAGGCCTAAAATTGGTCCGCCGCCGGCCAGCGCAAAGCCGGCTAGCATATTTGCCGAGACCCTAAAATCGGCCCCGACGGCGGTCGTGGCGCTATAGCCAACGTCCGCGGCGCGGCGTCAATACGAGCCAACGGCTGCGACACACCGCATCAATAGACTGAGACAAAAGAGCAAAAACTAACCCACGGCCAGAATGAGCGACGACTGCACGACGACTAGTCCGACGGACGCTTCCGGATTGAATGACGATGTCGCCCCGATATCATCCCTGCTGCCGGCATTCGGCTTCAGCGCCGATCAGATGGAGACGGAGGCGAACATCGCAGCGTGGCGGGAAGCCGTCGCCACGCTGTTCGAGGTGGACGAGCTCGCCGCCGGCGAACCGGGCCCGTTTCGCGCCGACCTCAGCTCCTACGCCATGGGACCGGTGCTGATCGGGCTGAGCCGTGCCAGCGGCCAGCGTTTCCGCCGGACGGCCGAAACGATCGCGCGCAGCGGCGTCGACCACATCATCCTCCAGCTCTATCTGAAGGGCGGCTATGACGGCGTTGCCGGCACACGGCCGATGCGCGTACGCGCCGGCGACATCTGCCTGTTCGATCTCGCCCAGGCGCTGGAGACCAAGGCGACGGCGTTCGAGAATGTCACGCTGGTCGTGCCGCGCCCGATGTTCGCCGCCCATCTCTTGCGGGTCGATGATTTGCATGGCCTGGTGCTGCCGGGCAGCAGCGTGATCGCGCGATTGCTGGCGGGGCATCTCACCGCCCTGTTCGAATTTGCCCCGCGCATGAGCCTCGACGAATGCCAATCCGTGGTCGAGGGCACGGTGTCGCTGCTGGCCGCGTGCCTTCGCAACGAAATCGAACGGGGCGAGGCCGATGCCGACCATGGCGTCGCGGCAAGCCCGTCCTTGATGCGGATCCGCCAATATATCGAGGCTGGCCTTGCCAGCGAGGATCTGTCGGCCAATTCGATCGCCGGCCATTTCGGCCTGTCCCGGGCCTCGCTGTACCGGCTGTTCGCCCCGGTCGGCGGCATCGCCGACTACATCCGCAGCCGCCGGCTGCACCGCGCCTTCTTCGACCTCGCCGATTCGGGCGCGCGGGGCCCCCGGATCAGCGAGGTGGCACGGCGCTGGCAGCTCGGCACCGACGCGCACTTCACACGCTCGTTCAAGGCCGCCTACGGCATCACGCCCCGCGCCGCACGGGAGGCCGCCCTGCTCGGCCGGCAGCGCGGCAGCGATGGAGCGAGCAGCGCGACGATTTCCCGCTGGATGCGCGAGATCGCGCCGCCGAGAGCGGAGTGACCGCTAGACGTCGCCGTAGGCCGCCTCGGCCGGACGCGTGGTGCGGCCATAGCCGATGATCATGCAGAGCGCGCCGATGATCGAGAGGTTCTTGAGCGCGTCGACCAGCATCTTGGCGTTGTCGGGCGCCGCCATGTTCCAGAAATCGTAGAACAGGACGGTCGCGACGGCGACGTAGACGATCAGCAGCATCGCGAAGAAACGCGCGCCGAAATTCAGCGCGATCATCAGCCCTGCAATGATCTCGAGCCCGCCGATCGCGATCGCCAACAGCTGCGGCGTGGTCATGGCGGTCGCCGTCTCGACCTGCTGGGCATAAGGCGCGACGACATCGGGCACCACGAGCTTGGTGGCGATGACGTCGGCGGTGGCCTGGATGGCAAACAGCTTGGTCGCGCCCGTGTAGATGAACAGCACGGCGAACAGGATTCGCCCGAAAGTCACGAACGCTGGCATGATCGGCCTCTTGGCAAGCTCAGAGCGCAGAACGCTTGAGGAGATTATGGAGAGTCGTGCGCCGGTTTACAAACGGGGAAATGGCGAACTGATAGGAATTCAAAATTGCCGGTCTCTTCCCTTCTCCCCCTTGTGGGAGAAGGTGGCTCGCCGCGAAGCGGCGAGACGGATGAGGGGTATCTATCGGCACGAGCAACTTGCGAGATCCCGACTCGCGGAAACAACCCCTCATCCGGCGCCACGGCCGAAGCTTCGCTTCGGCGTCGCTAAGAACGGCGGCCGAAGGCCGCCTATGCCACCTTCTCCCACAAGGGGAGAAGGATTGCACCTCCAGCGGCGCGACAGCGGTGCCTTACGTAAACAACGTCGGCTGCTGCCGCGAGGCGCGTTCCTGCGCTTCCACCACGGCGACTGCGGTCATGTTGAGGATGCCGCGTGCCGTCACCGAGGGGGTGAGGATATGCGCGGGGCGCGCGGGGCCGACCAGGATCGGGCCGACGGGCAGCGCGTCCGCCAGCGACTTGATCATCTGATAGGCGACGTTGGCAGTATCCAGGGTCGGCATGATCAGGATGTTGGCCTCGCCCTCCAGCTTGGAATGCGGCAGCACCATCCTTCGCGCAGCTGCGGAGAGCGCGGTGTCGCCCTGCATTTCGCCGTCGGCCTCGATCTCCGGATGCTTGTCCTTCAGAAGCTGGGTCGCCAGCCGCATCTTGCGCGAGGAATCGGTGTCGTAGTTGCCGAAATCCGAATGCGAGACGAAGGCGATCTTCGGCTTGATGTTGAAGCGCTGGACGTGGACCGCGGCGAGCGATGCGATCTCGGCAAGCTCCTCCGCGCTCGGATTGGGGCGAACTTGCGTGTCGGCGATGAAGAAGGCGCCTTTGCTGGTGATCAATAGCGCCAGCGCCGCATAGTCGCTGATTCCAGGCGAGAAGCCGACGATCTCGCGGACGTGGCGCAGATGGCTCATGTAGCGGCCCTCGACGCCGCAGAGCATGGCGTCTGCTTCCCCGCGCGTCACCGCAAGCGCGGCGATCACCGTATTGTTGGTGCGCACCACGGTGCGGGCTGCATCCGGCGTCACGCCGCGGCGACCGGCGACCTCGACATAGGACTGCACGTAGGAGCGGTAGCGCGGATCGTCCTCGGGATTGACGAGGTCGAAATCCTTGCCGGCCCGGATCGAGAGGCCGAAGCGCTTGATGCGCGCCTCCACGACCGACGGACGGCCGACCAGGATCGGCCGCGCCAGCTTTTCCTCCAGCACGACTTGCGTGGCGCGCAGCACGCGCTCGTCCTCGCCTTCGGCATAGATCACGCGCACCGGCTGGGTCTTGGCCTTGGCGAACATCGGCTTCATGACGAGGCCGGAGCGGAAGGCGAAGCGCTCGAGCAGCGCGGTGTATTCGTCGAAATTGGTGATGGGGCGCGTTGCGACGCCCGATTCCATCGCCGCCTTCGCCACGGCCGGCGCGATGCGCAAGATCAACCTGGGATCAAAGGGGCTCGGGATCAGCGAGCCCGGACCGAAGCCCTGCGTCTCGCCGGTGTCGAAACCCTGCGCGACGGCATCCGACGGCGCCTCGCGCGCGAGCTGCGCGATGGCCTCGACGGCGGCCTGCTTCATCTCCTCGTTGATCGCGGTGGCGCCGACATCGAGCGCCCCTCGGAAGATGAAGGGAAAGCAGAGGACGTTGTTGACCTGGTTCGGGTAGTCGGAACGGCCGGTGCAGATCATGGCGTCGGGGCGCGCCTTGCGCGCCTCTTCCGGCATGATTTCCGGCACCGGATTGGCGAGCGCCATGATCAGGGGCTTGTCGCCCATCGCCTTGGCCATCTCCGGCTTGAGCACGCCGGGTGCCGAGAGTCCGATGAAGATGTCGGCGCCGCCGATCACGTCGGCGAGCGTGCGCTTGTCGGTCTTCTGCGCATAGACCGCCTTCCAGCGGTCCATCGAGGTGTTGCGGCCCTCGTGCACGAGGCCGTCGATGTCGCAGACCCAGATGTTCTTGCGCTGCGCGCCCATCGAGACCAGGAGATTGAGTGTCGCGATCGCCGCGGCCCCTGCCCCCGACGCGACGATCTTGACCTCGGACAGCTTCTTGCCGTTCAGCCTCAGACCATTGGTGATGGCGGCGGCGACGATGATCGCAGTGCCGTGCTGGTCGTCGTGGAAGACCGGAATCTTCATGCGCTCCTTCAAGCGCGCTTCGATCTCGAAGCATTCCGGCCCGCGGATGTCCTCCAGATTGATGCCTCCGAAGGTCGGCTCCAGCGCGGCCACGGTCTCGACCACGCGGTCGATGGTGTCGGCGGCGATCTCGATGTCGAACACGTCGATGCCGGCGAATTTCTTGAACAGGACCGCCTTGCCTTCCATCACCGGCTTGGAGGCCAGCGGACCGATATTGCCGAGGCCGAGCACCGCGGTGCCGTTGGAGACCACGGCAACCAGGTTGGCGCGCGTGGTGAGCGTGGCCGCCTCGGCCGGATTCTTGGCGATCTCGGTGCAGGCCGCGGCGACGCCCGGCGAATAGGCCAGCGCGAGGTCGCGTTGATTGGCAAGCGGCTTGCTTGCCTGGATCTCGAGCTTTCCAGGGCGCGGCAGACGGTGGTAGGCGAGCGCCGCCTGGTGGAGATCATCAGAATAGGACGACATGCGGTGTCTCGCCTCGCGTTACCGGCCTCAAAAATGCGATTCGACGGCCCAAGCGGACCGTATTTCCGGGTCATGGAAACGGGATGAAGCACGGCCGAAGGCCCGGTGGCAACATCCGATTGCATCCCCGTCAACAGGGCGCGCCGTCAAATATTTGAAACCATAGCTTTCTCTGGACCGCGCGGCGTTTCGCGAATATGGCAGGTTGCGCGATCCAAAATCGGCAATCGGAGCTGGGAATGAAGCGAATCCTGATCGGCCTCGTCGTGGGAGCGGTGCTCGCCGCGGGCGGATGGTTCGGCTTCAATCTGTATGTGCAGAACCGGGCGACCGCCGAGGTCGAGGCGGTGTTCGCGCAGATCCGCTCGGGTGGGGGCAAGGCGAGCCATGGCAAGATCGGGTTCGAGCTCGCGACCCGGACGCTGACGGTGGAGGACATCAAAGTCGAGCCTGCCCAGGCGCAGCTCGCCACCTTGAAGGTCGCCAAGATCACGGCCGTCGGTGTGCGCCAGCCGGACGAGGCTCGTTTCTCGGCCGACAGCATCGAGGCGTCGGGCGTCGAGGTCGGCTTTACATCCACCGAGCGGATCACCGTGAAGGCGAACTACAAGCTCCCGCAGATCACCGCGCGCGATTTTTCCGGCCCGACCCGCGCAGAGGGCACGCCGGTGACCGGCTCGATTATCGACATGTACCGCTTCATCCTCGCGCAATACGCGAACATCTCGGCGTCGGAGATCGCGGTGCCGACCCTCGAGGTCAACGTCGATGCGGGCGGCAATGCCGGCGGCGGTGATTATGTCTATTCGGGCGTGTCCATCCAGAACGTCAACCGGGGCAAGATCGAAACGGCGAAGATGGACCGCGTCGCCCTTACGGTCGACCTGACCCAGCCGGGCAGGCCCGCGAAGATGACCGGCGAATTGTCCGGCCTGGCCATCTACGAATTCGACCCAACCGCCGTGAGGGCTGCGCTCGATCCGCAAGGATCGAACGACGACAATTTTCACAGGATCTATCGGCGCATCTCGGTCAACTCCTATGTCGTGACGGCGGCTCCCGGCATGCGCATGCAGGTGGACGGGTTCACCTTCGACGACATTGCCATCCGGCCCTCGAAATTCCGGCCGGCCGAGATCATCGCGCTGGTGCCGGCCGACGGCTCGATCCCAACGCCGGCACAGTCGCGTGACATGATCGAGAAGGTGGCCGACCTCTTCGACGGCTTCCAGATCGGCAAGGCCGAAATTGGCCGGCAAACGGCCGAGACGCCGCAGGGGACGGGACGGCTCGACGCGGTCAAATACGATCAGGACAGAATAACGCTGGAGGGCCTCGACATCCCGATGCCGCAGGGCCAGTTCAAGATGGACCGCTTCGCGTTGAAGTCCTTCAGCGTGGCAAATCTGATGCGCTGGGCGGCGAGTCTCCAAACGCCGGGACGGCCGCCCTCGCCCGATCAGATGGTCGGCCTATTCCGCGTGCTCCAAGGTGCCGAGATCAAGGGCGTGGTCTCGCCGTACAAGACGACGCGGCAGCTCTTCACCATCGATACGATCAGCCTGAACTGGGGGGAGTTCGTCGGGCCGATCCCGAGCAAGGCCAATCTGGTCGTGAAGATGGTCGCGCCGACCGATCCCGCCAATCCGGCGCTGCAGCCGCTGATCGTGGCAGGCGTGGACAAGCTGGCGATCGATCTGGATCTCGGCGCGGCCTGGACGGAATCGTCGGGCGCGTTCGCGCTCGCCCCCGCTACGCTCGATCTCGGCAACCTCGCCAGGCTGCAGACCCGCGTCGCGCTCGTCAATGTGCCGCGCGGCCTGTTCACGACCGACCCGGCGCAGGCGATGGGGCAGGCAGCGCTGGTCGAAACCGGCGCGCTTGAGGCCTCGCTGCGTGACGGCGGCGTGGTCGATCTCGTCGTGGCGCAGTTCGCACGCATGCAGAATGTCAGCCGCGATGCCGCCCGCAGCGCCATCGTCGCGATGATCAGGGCGCAAGGCGAGAAGATCGCAGGGACCAATAGCGATGCCAGGGGCGCGGTCGACGCGCTCGCCGGATTCGTGGAAGCGCCGGGGCAGACGCTGACCATCAAACTGACGCCCCGCGCCAAGGTGCCGTTGATGCAATTGATGCAGCTCTCGCAAACTGACCCGCAGAGCGCGCTGGCGCAGTTCAGGATCGAGGCCTCGACGGGGCTGTAGGGAAGAGACAGGCGGCTCTCTCCTCCTCGTCATTGCGAGGAGCTCTTGCGACGAAGCAATCCAGACTCGTTCCGCGGAAAGATTCTGGATTGCTTCGCTGCGCTCGCAATGACGAGGAGGAGAGAGCGTGCTTTTCCGCGCACGAGGAGAGGCGTAGCCTCACCTTCACTTCTGCGGCAGGTTTACCCGGATGTGCAGCTCGCGGAGCTGTTTCGTGGTGGCTTCCGACGGGGCGCCCATCAGGAGGTCCATGGCCTGCTGGTTCATCGGGAACAGCGAGATCTCCCGTAGATTCGTGGTGCCACAGAGCAGCATCACGATGCGGTCGACACCCGCGGCCATGCCGCCATGCGGCGGTGCGCCGTACTGGAAGGCGCGGTACATGCCGCCGAAGCGGTCGACCACTTCCTGCTCGCCGTAACCTGCAATCTCGAACGCCTTCACCATGGCTTCCGGCACGTGGTTGCGGATGCCGCCCGAGGCGATCTCGTAGCCGTTACAGGTGATGTCGTACTGGAACGCCTTGATCGTCAGCGGATCCTGCGACTTCAGCGCCTCCAGGCCGCCCTGCGGCATCGAGAACGGGTTGTGCGAGAAGTCGACCTTCTTGTCGTCCTCGTTGTACTCGTACATCGGGAAGTCGACGATCCAGGCGAGCTCGAACCGCTCCTTGTCGGTGAGGTTCAATTCCTCGCCGACCTTGTTGCGGGCGAGACCTGAGAACTTCCAGAACTTGTCGGGATCGCCGGCGACGAAGAAGGCGGCATCGCCTTCCTTGACGCCGAGCTGCGCGCGGATCGCGGCGGTGCGCTCGGGCCCGATGTTGTTCGCGAGAGGACCTGCGCCCTCGCCGCCCTCGCGCCACATGATGTAGCCGAGGCCGGGCTGGCCCTCGCCTTGCGCCCACGAGTTCATGCGGTCACAGAAGGCGCGGCTGCCGCCGCCCGGTGCCGGGATCGCCCAGACCTGGTTCTTGGGATCTTCGAGCATGCGCGCGAACACCTTGAAGCCGGAGCCGCGGAAATGCTCGGAGACGTCCTGCATCTCGATGGGATTGCGCAGGTCCGGCTTGTCGCTGCCGTACTTGCGCAACGCCTCGGCGAACGGAATCCGGCGCCAGCCCTTGGTCACCGGCTTCCCCTTGGCAAACTCTTCAAAGACGCCCGTGATCACAGGCTCCATCGCCGCGAAGACGTCTTCCTGCGTCACAAAGCTCATCTCGACGTCGAGCTGGTAGAACTCACCGGGCAGACGGTCGGCGCGCGGGTCCTCGTCGCGGAAGCAGGGCGCGATCTGGAAGTAGCGGTCGAAGCCCGACATCATCAGCAGCTGCTTGTACTGCTGCGGCGCCTGCGGCAGCGCGTAGAACTTGCCGGGATGGATGCGCGACGGGACGAGGAAGTCGCGCGCTCCTTCCGGCGAGGACGCGGTCAGGATCGGCGTGTTGAACTCGAAGAAGCCCTGCCCCTCCATGCGCCGGCGCATCGACTTGATGATCTCGACGCGCGTCATGATGTTCTGGTGCAGCTTCTCGCGACGCAGATCCAGGAAGCGATACTTGAGGCGGATGTCTTCGGGATATTCCTGGTCGCCGAACACCGGCAGCGGCAGGTCGCCGGCCGGGCCCAGCACTTCGATCTCGCTGATGTAGACCTCGACCTTGCCGGTCGGCAGATCGTCATTGTCGGTGCCCTCGGGGCGGCGGCGGACCTTGCCGTCCATCTTGACCACGAATTCCGAGCGCAGCTTTTCGGCCAGCGAGAACGCCGGCGAGTCCGGGTCGACCACGCACTGGGTCAGGCCGTAATGGTCGCGCAGGTCGATGAACAGCACGCCGCCATGGTCGCGGACGCGATGGACCCAGCCGGAGAGGCGGATGGTCTCGCCGATATTGCTCTCGCGGAGCGCGCCGCATGTATGTGACCGGTAGCGATGCATGGTCGTCCCAAAATCAATGTCTGAAGGAAGCGAATCGAACGGCCCGTGATGGCCGGTCCGAAGTTGCGGCAGGGTTTACCCCGGCAGGACGGGGGCGGCAACCAAGGGAACGGCCGGATTTGGACCTCAGATGCCCATTTTTGGCTTATCCGGGGACGAACCTTTGCCGATTGACGTTCCAGCCCTATCTTGAGGTCATGACGGTGCATTTCCCCTTCCAGAACTCCTATTCGGCGCTGCCGGACAACTTCTTCGCTCGCGTCGCGCCGACCCCCGTCGCCGCCCCCCGGCTGATCAAGCTGAACCGGCCGCTGGCGGTCCAGCTCGGGCTTGATCCTGATGTGCTGGAGACCCCTGAAGGCGCGGAAATCCTGGCCGGCAAGACGGTTCCCGCCGGAGCGGATCCCATCGCCATGGCCTATGCCGGGCACCAGTTCGGGCATTTCGTGCCGCAGCTCGGCGACGGCCGTGCCATCCTGCTCGGCGAGGTCATCGACAAAGACGGCGTCCGCCGCGACATCCAGCTCAAGGGAAGCGGCCCCACCCCATTCTCCCGCCGCGGCGACGGCCGCGCGGCGCTCGGCCCGGTCTTGCGCGAATACATCGTCAGCGAGGCCATGTTTGCGCTGGGCATCCCGACCACGCGCTCGCTCGCCGCGGTCGTCACCGGCGAGCACGTCATCCGCGAGACCGCGCTGCCCGGCGCGGTGCTGACCCGCGTCGCCTCCAGCCACATCCGCGTCGGCACTTTCCAGTTCTTCGCCGTCCGCCGCGACACCGAGGCGATCCGCCGGCTCGCCGATCACGTCATCACGCGCCATTATCCGGACCTGCTCCACGCCGAGCGGCCGTATCACGCCCTGCTCGCCGCCGTGGTCGCGCGCCAGGCCGAGCTGATCGCGCGCTGGCTGCTGGTCGGCTTCATTCACGGCGTGATGAACACCGACAACAGCTCGATCTCGGGCGAGACCATCGATTATGGCCCGTGCGCGTTCATGGATTCCTACAATCCTGCCCAGGTGTTCTCCTCGATCGACGAGATGGGCCGCTACGCCTATGCCAACCAGCCGCGCATCGGCTTGTGGAATTTGACGCGGCTTGCCGAATGCCTGCTGCCGCTATTTTCGGACGAGCAGGAGAAGGCCGTCGCCGAAGCCCAGGACATTCTCGGCGCGTTCTCCGACCAGTTCAGCGCGGCCTATCAGGCCGGCTTGCGCAGGAAGGTGGGCCTGTTCACGGAGCGCGACGGCGACGATGCGCTGATCCAGGACCTGCTCGACGCCATGGCCAAGAACCAGGCCGACTTCACCCTCACCTTCCGCAAGCTCGGCGAGGCCACTGGCGATGAGGCTGCGGACGTGCGCGGCCAGTTCATGGAGCCCGCAGCCTTCGACGAATGGGCCGGCCGCTGGCGCGCACGCATCGCGCTGGAGCCGCAAACCGCCGCCGAGCGCCAGGCCGCCATGCACGCGGTCAACCCGCTCTTCATCCCGCGCAACCACCGCGTGGAGGCCGTGATCCAGGCCGCGGTGAACGACGGCGATTACGCGCCGTTCGAGGAGCTGGTGCAGGTGCTGGCGAGGCCGTTCGACGACCAGCCGGAGTATGCGGCCTACGCCGACCCGCCGCTGCCGGATCAGCGCGTGTTGCAGACGTTCTGCGGGACGTGAGGCAAGCGGAATATGCATCCCGAATGGCGCCTCGAAGTGGCGGAACTACTTGTTGCCCGACGCTATTCGGAAGCGCTCACGCTGGTTCGCCAAGCGATCGAGGAAGGCAACATGTCCGCACGCGTGATTCTCGCGAAGATGGGCGAGAATGCAGGCCTCGTGCGTGATGAGGTCGATCGTCTGATCGATGAGGTCGAAACTACCATGGCCCCCGCAGACGTCGAAACGCATCTCGAATTGAGTAGCGCGTATGACCGAAGGCTCGGCAACCTCCCCTATCTCGAGAAGGACAGGCGGTGCTTCGATCACCTGCTGAAAGCGGTCGAACTCGGAGCCGGACCGGTTTACACGACCGCGCTGGCCATCAAATACGGGGTGGGCACGCTGTCCGTTGAGGCCAATCAGGACGAGGCCGTCCGCTGGCTCAAACATGCAATCCAGCAAGGTAGCGTTGAAGCCGCCGATCAATTGCAGAGGCTCTATCGACACATCGAGCAAACGCGGCGCAAACGCGAGATCTCCGGCAGCAATGCGTCCGCCCACTCGGTCACTCTGGTCCAGCGAACTGAGAGCGATCGGTCGTGATCACGCAACTCCCGGACGACTTTCGGTTCTCCGGACCCGAAATGCCGCTCTGCTCCCTCGCAATTCGGATCGCAGACCTCGCAAAACGCTTCGGCTTCACGTTGATCCATTATCAGGACGACGGCCTCGGCTGGGCCGCCTCGATGTTCGTGAGGCTGGAATCCGGGCGGCCCCTCTTTCTGACCGAGCACGCGCATGCAGTCGAGCACCTCGGCGCAAAGGGCCCTGTGGTCGAGGTTGATGCGCAAGATATCGCGGAGATCGATGTCAAACCATTTGTCGGCGAAGTGTTGGAGGCTTTCCAGCTGTCACTCCAGGATGCCGACTGGATCACGCCGGTCGACAGGGCCTATGCGCGCGATTGGATCCGCTGGTGGGCCGACCATGTTGCGAAGCGAGATCGAGCGGGCAACGGAGAGTCGCCGACATGAATGATCCACTCACTGCCGACGAGATCGAGGCGATCAAAGCGCGATGCGAACAGGCTACCGCCGGTCCGTGGAAATCGTTCATCGAGACGCGCGAGAATATCAGCGGATCTGACTTCATCCAGACCGAAGGCGAGGATATTTACCTCACCGGCGCAACGGAAGCCGATCAGGACTTCATCGCTCACGCGCGGCAGGACATTCCAAGACTGATCGCCGAAATCGAGCGTTTGCGCACGATCGATCGTTAACCCCCTACTTCGTCGCCTTCCTGACGCCGCCGAACGATGCCACGTCGAATTTCTGAGGATCGACGGTCTCGTAGCGTGACCACTCCATGTCCGGCATCTTGCCGTAGCGTTCGCTCCAGGCTTGTCCGTCGTCGTGTTGCCGGGAGCGACGGGGCGAAGCTCGAAATGCAGCACCTTGCTCGGGCCGATCTCGCCGATCGTGTCCTTCGCTTTGACGGTCGCTCCCACCCTGAGTGTCTCGCCTTTCGGACCGACCACGCGGCCGAGCTGGACGTAGCGCGTGTAGACGATGCCGCCATTGGGATAGGTGTGCTTGAGCACGACGTATCGGCCGCAGCCGCCGATCCCGGGAAAATCGGCCGGCGCCTGCTCGCCGGTCTCGATCTTGACGATAACGCCGTCCGCCATCGCTGCCACCGGAGCGCCCGGCTTGTCGGCGGTGAAATCGACACCGGGATGCTCGTCGTGGGTCCAGCATCCGCAGGATGTCATCGTCGTGTCCGCCGGCTTGTCGGCACGTGGAAAGCTGCGCGGGGTCAGGAATTCGCTGACCAGCAGTCCCGGCCCGTCGGGCGAGGTGAAGGCGTGGATCGCATAAAGCGAGAGCTTGCCGCCGACCGGCACCTCGTTCGGGAGAAACCCGTAAACCACGTCCTGCATGAAGACCTTGAGCTCGCGCCCCTTGGCGGAGCGCACCGTGATGCAGTTGGTCGCCTGCAGGCTGTCGGCATCCTGCTTGGGCATGCCGCTCATGATCAGAGACCGCTTGAGCGCTCCGTTGGCACACGGCTCGCCGTGAGAGGCCAGCGTGACATCGAGCTTCAGCGGCGACATTGGGTAGACGTCCATGCCGGTGGCGGGCCGCCGGCGCGCCAGGAATTCGTCGAGATCGGTCTCCTTGTAGCGGGCGAAGTTGAACTCGGCCGCGGTCGCACGCGGACCGGTGCTCAACACGGCAAGCAGGACGGAGAGAGAAGCAAGCAATCCCAGCTTGCGGAAGACTCGCGGCGGCATTGGGGAAACTCGTGATGCAAATGAGGCTTGGACCCAGCAAACCATGACCGCATCTTCACGGCAAGGTAGCTCCTTCACTGCAGCGCAATCGTGAGGCGCCGTCCGCGTCGCATCTGCCCCCGGAGGCGTGTCCACATCTTCAGCAGGCCGCGGGAACCGCTGTCATCAAACTGAAACAC
Organism: Bradyrhizobium sp. NBAIM08; assembly: GCF_020193935.1. Taxonomy (NCBI): domain Bacteria; kingdom Pseudomonadati; phylum Pseudomonadota; class Alphaproteobacteria; order Hyphomicrobiales; family Nitrobacteraceae; genus Bradyrhizobium; species Bradyrhizobium sp. NBAIM08. The sequence goes on from NZ_JADYVR010000002.1 coordinate 489,374, forward strand.
ACGCGCTCTAACGGGCTGACAGCGCCGTCTTGCCGGAGGCGCCGATCCTCCCACCGTCTCCATTTAGGCGCGCCATGCCCTTTAAATTCATCCACCTCACCGACACGCATCTCGCGAATCCCGGCTCGATGCTCTACGGCCTCGATCCGCGCGCCCGGCTGGATGCGGCGATCGCCGACATCAACAAGCATCAGTCCGACGCTGCGTTTGCGGTCGTGACCGGCGACCTCACCCATTGGGGCGAGCCTGAGTCCTACGCCAACTTCGCCGAGGCGATGGCGGCGCTGAAACTTCCCTACATCGCGATGGTCGGCAATCACGACAAGCGCGTCACCTGCCTCGACGCGCTGAAGGCGGCGCCGCGCGATGCCAACGGCTTCGTGCAGGGCACGCGCACCACCGAGCACGGCCTGTTCGTCTTCCTCGACACGCTGGACGAGACCAGCCATGCCGGCGAGATGTGCGCAAAGCGCCTCGGCTGGCTGGCGAATACGCTCGCCGCCGCATCCGCCGACCAGGAATTCGTCGTGTTCATGCACCATCCGCCTTTCCCGGTCGGCGTCCACGCCATGGACGAGATCGCGCTGAAGCAGAGCGCCGAATTCGCGGAAGTCATCGCGCCCTATCGCGCGCGGATCCGCCACCTCTTCTTCGGCCATGTGCACCGGCCGATCTTCGGCAGCTACGGCAAGATCCCGTTCTCGACGCTGCGCGGCACCAACCACCAGGTCTGGTTCGAGCTCGACGTTGCGGCCAGCGAGCATCTCGCCAGCCACGAGCCGCCGGCCTATGGCGTCGTGCTGATCGACGACGAGAACCTCGTCGTGCACAGCCACGATTTCCTCGACCAGAGTCTGCGCTTCCCCTTCGAGCCGCCGGCGGGAGTGGACGGCCGCGACTACGCGCTCAATTTCCGGGCGCGATGAGATGAGCCTCGCTGAACCCGCGGCTCTCCCGGTCGCGACGTCGGCGGCACCGCGCCTGCACCTTCTGAAACGGTTCACGAGCCGCTTCAAGGCCTCGCTGCCGGCCTATCTGCTGCTCCTGCCCTCGCTGGTCTTCCTCGCGCTGTTCACCTATGGCGCGATGGGGCGCGTGCTGATCGATGCGCTCTATCAGCGCGCGACGCCGAAGGCGCCGGTGCGTTTCGTCGGCTTTGAGAACATCAGCGCGGTGCTCGCCGACCCCGCCTTCGCAGGCGCCGTCGTCAACAATTTGATCTACGCCTTCGGCACGGCGGTGCCGAGCATTGCGCTTGCGCTGTTGTTCGCGCTGGCGCTGTCGCGCACCAACGCGGTGACCAGCGCGCTGCGCGCCGCGCTGTTCCTGCCGGTGCTGATCCCGATGGTCGCGGCCTCGGCGCTGTTCCTGTTCATCTTCCTGCCGAATGTCGGCCTGCTCGATTATTACATCGGCCGGCTGCTGCCGGTGCTGCCGAACTGGCTCGGCGATCCCGACATCGCGCTCTACGCGATCATGGTCATCACCGTCTGGAAGAACGCCGGCTATTACATGCTGTTCTTCCTCGCCGGCCTCCAGGCCGTGCCCGAGGACGTGATGGAGGCGGCGCATCTCGACGGCGCCGGACCGTATCGGCGGCTGCGCCATATCATCCTGCCGGAGCTCAAGCCCACCTTCCTGTTCGTCACCGTCATCGCCACGCTGAATGCGGTGACGCAGGTCGACCACGTCTTCGTCATGACTCAGGGCGGGCCGTCCAATGCGACCAACCTCGTGCTGTTCTACATCTACCAGCAGGCGGTCGAGCACTACGACATCGGCAAGGCTTCGGCGGCGACGCTGCTGACGCTGGCCGCGCTGATGGCCCTCACGGCGCTGTCCTTCCGCACCATGGCGAGCCGCGAGGGCGGGCCATGAAGCTGTTTGATACGCTGTGGAAGGACGCCCCGCTCGCCACCCGGGGCGAGATCACACCCAAGCTCGGCTTCGCCCTGACCGTGCTGCTCGCAATGGTCTGGCTGATCCCCTTCCTGTGGATGGTCGTCGCGACGCTGCGCCCCGCGTCCGACGGCATCAACGCCATGGCCGAGCTGATGCTGAGCCTCAAACCCACGCTCGACAATGTCAGGGATGCCTGGGAAATCGGCGATTTCCCGCGCTATACGCTCAACACCACCATCATCTGTACCGGCATTCTCTTGGTGCAGTTCGTCACGATCACGCTGGCCGGCTTTGCCTTCGCGCGCCTCGATTTCGCCGGCAAGACGCCGATCTTCTACCTGTTCCTGATGCAGCTGATGCTGGTGCCGGTGCTGCTGATCGTGCCGAACCTGTCGCTGGTGGCGCAGCTCGGTCTCTACGACACGCTCACCGGGGTGATGGTGCCGTTCTTCGCCTCGGCCTTCGGCACCTTCCTGATGCGCCAGGCGTTCGAGGCCATTCCGACCGAGCTGGAAGACGCCGCGCTGATCGATGGCGCCGGTCTGTTCCAGCGCATCCGCCACATCTACGTGCCGCTGTCGATGCCGAGCTTCTCGGCCTTCGCCATCATCTCCGTGACCAGCCACTGGAACGACTTCCTGTGGCCCCTGATGGTGATCAATTCGCCGGACAAGCGCCCGCTCACGATCGGCCTCTCCGTTTTCACCAAGACCGCCGAAGGCACGCAGGCCTGGGGCACGATCGCCGCCGGCACGCTCATGGTGATCGCGCCTCTGCTCGTCGCCTTCCTGATCTTCCAGAAACGCTTCATCAGCTCTTTCGTCACCTCAGGCATCAAATAGGAGATTTTCCGATGCTGTTCTCCCGCAGGCTCATGCTCGGCCTTGCCATGGTAGGCACCATGGCAGGCGTCCTCGCCGTTCCGGCCAAGGCCGAAGGTCCGACCGAGGTCGACCTGTTCTTTCCCGTCCCCGTCGACGGCAAGCTCGCCCGCGACATGGGCACCCTGATCAAGGAGTTCAACGAGACTCATCCCAACGTCAAGGCGACCGCGGTCTACACCGGCTCCTATGACGACACGCTGATCAAGACGCGCGCCGCGATCAAGGCCGGCAAGCCGCCGGCCGCCGTGATCATGTCGGCGAACTTCCTGCTCGACATGCAGATCGAGAACGAGCTCACCAATCTCGATGCGCTGATCAAGGCCGACGGCACCACCAAGGACCAGTTCCTCGGCCAGTTCTTCCCGGCGCTGCACGGCAATGCCGTGATCAACCGCTCGGTCTACGGCGTGCCGTTCCACAATTCGACGCCGCTGCTCTACATCAACGCCGACAAGGCCAAGGAAGCGGGCCTTGATCCGAGCAAGCCGCCGCAGACCTGGGCCGAGCTCACCGACTGGGCCAAGAAGCTGACCAAGCGCGAGGGCGACAAGGTGACCCAATGGGGCATCGCGATCCCCTGCGCCTACGACTATTGCGGCTGGATGATGGAAACGCTCACCATGAGCAATGGCGGGCGCTACTACAACGAGGAGTTCGGCGGCGAGGTCTATTACGACACGCCCTCGATGCTGGGTGCACTGACCTGGTGGAACGACCTGATCTACAAGCACAAGGTCCACACGCCCGGCGCCACGCCCGGCCCTGCGGTGAGCACCTCCTTCATCTCGGGCAATGCCGCGATGATGATGCTGTCGACAGGCTCGCTCACCTATGTGCGCGACAACGCCAAGTTCCCCTACAAGGTCGCCTTCATCCCGCGCAACGTCCGCAATGCCGTGCCGATCGGCGGCGCCTCCCTGATCATGCCGGCCGGGCTTGAGGCCGACAAGCAGAAGGCCGCCTGGACGCTGATCAAGTGGATGACTTCGCCCGAGAAGAGCGGCTGGTGGAGCCGCGCCACCGGCTATTTCGCGCCGAACATGGCCGCCTACAAGACGCCGGAGATGGTCGAATTCCTGGCCAAGAACCCGGACGCCAAGACCGCCGTCGAGCAGCTCGACGTCGCAAAGCCGTGGTTTGCGACCTACAAGACCGTGCCGGTGCGCAAGAACCTCGAGGACGAGGTGATGCTGGTCCTCAACGGCAAGAAGCAGCCGAAGGAAGCCCTCGCCGCCGCCCAGAAAGCCGCCGACGAGACGCTCAAGCCGTACAATGCGGAGACGTCGCTGAAGCTGCCGTAAAATCGGCTGTCCATCGCACGAACAAGCTTCGGCGCCCCGTCATGCGGGGCGCCGAATGCGTTGGGAATGCGCTCGATCAGATCGTCACCACGATCTTGCCGAACTGATCGTTCGACTCCAGAAACCGATGCGCTTCGACGATGTCCTCGAAGCGGAACGTCCTGGCGATGACCGGCTGCAACGTGCGATCCGACAGCCCGTCGAGAATGAACGCCTTGGCCTGCGCAAGGCGCGCCGGATCGCGGATGATCTCGTGCACGAGGTAGCCGCGCAACACCAGGCTCTTCGTCAACACGTTGAAGAGCGGAAACGGCGTCGGCTCAGGACTCAATCCACCATATTCGATCAGGATTCCGCCCGGCGACATGGCCGCGGTCAGCGGCTCGAACGCGGGACCACCGACGGCGTCGAAGACGACGCGGACCCCGTTAGATCCGGCGATGGCCTCCAGCCGCGCCCGAATGTCGTCTTCGTCCGAGGCGACGACATGGGCCGCGCCGGCATCGCGCAAGGCCCCAAGCTTGGCCGAGGTCCGCGTCAGCGCGACCGCCGTCGCGCCGACCCGGTTCGCAATCTGAATCGCCGCAATCCCGACGCTGCTGGATGCAGCGGTGATGGCGACGATGTCCCCTCGACCAAGTCGGGCGATGTCGACCAAAGCGCCGTAGGCCGTCAGATACTGCATCCACACGGCCGCCGCCTTCTTGAAGCCGAGCTCCGGCGGATGTTTCACGATGAGTTCGGCCGGAAACGTCGCGAGCTCGGCATAGGCCGGCCATCGCACCATCGACAGCGGCGGCACGATGCTCACGATATCGCCCGGCACAAAGCTCGTCACATCGTCCCCGACCGCTTCGACGATGCCGGCCGCCTCGAGACCCAGCCCAGATGGAAATGTCGCGCGCTCGATATAGGTCCCCGTTCGCAACAAGGCCTCGGCGCGATTGAGGCCGAGTGCCTTGACCCGGATCTGCACCTCGCCCGTCGCCGGTGACGGAACATCGATCGTTTCGATGCGCAGCACGTCGGGACCACCATGGCGATAAAAGCGAACGGCGCGGGCCATGGATGCACTCCAAAACAGTTGAACTGAATAGAGCTATGCCGATCCGTGCGAAGGGAATAAATCGCCCAAGCAAGCCAAAAGTCGAAACCAGGAGTTTTCAATCATGGACCGCCTGACCAGCATGGCCGTGTTCGTCAGGGCCGTCGATCTCGGCTCGTTCGCGGCTGCGGCCGATGCCCTGGAGATGTCGGGGCCGATGGTTGGCAAGCACGTCCGTTTCCTCGAAGAGCGCCTCGGGGCACGGCTCCTCAACCGCACCACGCGGCGCCAGAGCCTGACCGACGCCGGCCAGGCCTACTACGAACGCTGCCGCGCGGTGCTGAGCGAGGCCGAAGCCGCAGATAGCGTCGTTGCCGACCAGCTGTCGGAGCCGCGCGGCAGGCTGCGCGTCACCATGCCGGCCCTGCTGGGACGGCACTGCATTGCGCCGTTGCTGATGAAGCTCGCGCGGAAATATCCGCATCTCGAACTCGACCTCTCGTTCGGCGATCCGATTGCCGACATCGTCGAGGCCGGCTACGATCTGGCAATCCGAACCGGCGATCTCGACGACCAGTCCGGCCTGATCGCACGGCGCATCGCAAGCCAGCGCATGGTGGTATGTGGCGCGCGGTCGTATTTGCGCACGAGCGGCAGGCCGAAATCGCTCGACGATCTCGCCGCCCATCAAGCGATCATCTATCGCGGCTCAGGGCGTGTCCGGCCGTGGCTCTTTCCGCAGGAGGGCGGACCTCAGCGCGAGATCATGCCATCGGGCCGGCTCCGACTTGACGACCTGGAGGCGATTGCCGATGCCGCGGCACAAGGCATGGGTCTCGCCTGGCTACCCTATTGGCTGGTCCGCGAGCGCCTCGACACGGGTGCGCTGGTCAATCTCTTCAGCAGTCAGCCCCAATTCCTCTACGAGTGCCACGCTCTCTGGCCGCGCTCACCCCGGCTGCCGCCGAAGGTGCGCGCCGCCGTGGACATCCTCGCGACCGGCTTGCCGAAGCTGATGGCGTGACCATGGCTGCGCCCAATTAACTTCTCGTCCACCATCCGGCCCGGCCTGGCGCCGGTAACCACGAGAATTAACAGACCCTCAACGCACCCCCGACAAATCTATCAATGTTTCTGGAGATTTCGCCGTGGATCTGTTGGTTTTCGAGTTCCTGGGATTGGCCTTGGTCGCCATGTGCGTGATCGTGGTGGCGCTGCCCTGCGCCCGCAAATCCTCGCACCGGATCCGTTACGAATAGGAATTTCGTCGGAAAGGGACGATTCCGGCCCGATGCAAGGCTCGAATTCGCTTAGAGCCCCTTGACATCACAGCACTTTCGGCGGAACGGCTGATACCAAGTGTCATGGGCCGTTCATGGATTTAATTACCACCACCGCTGACCTCGCGGCTGCCTGCAGCCGGCTGGCCAAGCACCCCGTCATAACAGTCGATACCGAATTCCTGCGCGAGACCACTTACTACCCGCTGCTGTGCGTGGTGCAGATGGCCAGCGCCGAGGAAGCCGTGGTCATCGACACCCTGGCCGAGGGGATCGATCTCAAGCCGTTCTTCGAGCTGATGGGCAACGAGGGCTTGCTCAAGGTGTTTCACGCCGCCCGCCAGGACATTGAGATCATCTGGCACCAGGCGGGCATCATCCCGCACCCGGTGTTCGACACCCAGGTGGCTGCGATGGTGCTCGGTTACGGCGACAGCATCGCCTATGACGCGCTGGTCGAGAAGGTCACCGGCCACCGTCCGGACAAGACCCACCGCTTCACCGACTGGTCGCGCCGGCCGCTGACCAAGGAGCAGATGCATTACGCGGTCTCCGACGTCACCCATCTGCGCGACGTGTTCGCCGCGCTCGACGCCGACCTGAAGAAACGCCGCCGCAGCGAATGGGTCTCCATCGAGATGGAGGTCCTGACCTCCCCCCGCACCTATGATTTCCATCCCGAGCGCGCCTGGGAGCGCCTGAAGACGCGGGTCCGCAAGCCCAAAGACCTCGCGGTGCTGATGGAGGTCGCGGCCTGGCGCGAACAGGAGGCGCAGAGCCGCGACGTGCCGCGCGGCCGCGTGCTGCGCGACGAAGCCGTCACCGATATCGCGACCCACGCGCCGACCACGCTGGAGAAGCTCGCCCATCTGCGCTCGGTGCCGAAGGGGTTCGAGAAATCCAAATGGGGCGCGGACATCATCGCCGCGGTCGAGCGGGGGCTGGCGCGGGACTTCTCGAAGCTGCCCAAGCTGGAGAAACCGCGCAACAATTCCAACGGCGCCGCCATCGTCGAGCTGTTGAAGGTGCTGTTGCGGATGACCGCCGAGCGCCACGCAGTCGCAAGCAAGGTGATCGCGACCGTCGACGACTTAGAGGAGATCGCGGCGGACGATGAGGCCGACGTGCCCGCCTTGCGCGGTTGGCGCCGCGAGCTGTTCGGCGACGCCGCGCTGAAGCTCAAGCGCGGCGAGCTCGCGCTCGCGATCGAGAAAGGCCGCGTGATCGGGGTGCAGCGGGCGTAGGGGCACGCTGTCGCGCCGATTTCCCGTCATTGCGAGCCAACGGCTCCGCGCGAAGCGCGGCCCGATAATCCAGAATCCCTCGTCGGAAACAGTCTGGATTGCTTCGTCGCAAGAGCTCCTCGCAATGACGACGGAGAGAGCGACGAAGCCTTACGCCGGCGTCAGCTTCGCCACTTCGCTCTTCATGTCGTTCAGCACGCCGGAGATCGCGTCCACCAGTTCGTCGATCTGGGTCTTGGTCGTGATCAGCGGCGGGCAGATCGCGATGGCATCGAGCATGTTGCGCGAGATCACGCCGCGCTCCTGGAGCATGCGGCTGGCGATGCCGCCGACGGCGCCCGGCGTTGCCGCCGCGGTCTTGCGCGCCTTGTCGAGCACGAGCTCGAGCGCGGCGATCATGCCGACGCCGCGGACCTCACCGACCAGCGGGTGGCTGGCGAGTTCACGCAAGCGGCCCTGCATGTAGCCACCGAGCTCGGCCGCGTGTGCGACTAGGCCGCGCTCCTCGATGATCTTGAGGTTCTCCAGCGCAATCGCCGAGCCGACCGGATGGCCGCCTGCGGTGAAGCCGTGGCCGAGCACGCCGATCTTGTTGCTCTCGTCCGCGATCGGCTCGAACATGCGGTCGTTCAGGATGATCGCCGAGAGCGGGAAATAGCTCGATGTGATCTGCTTGGAGACGACGATCGCATCGGGCTTGATGCCGTAGGTCTCGCAGCCGAACATCTTGCCAGTGCGGCCGAAACCGCAGATCACCTCGTCGGCGACCAGGAGAATGTCGTACTTCTTCAGGACCTTCTGGATCTTGTCCCAATAGGTCGCCGGCGGCACCACGACACCGCCCGCCCCCATCACCGGCTCGCCGAAGAACGCCGCGATCGTATCCGGCCCTTCCTTCTGGATCAGGGCGTCGAGCTCCTCGGCCCGGCGCGTGGCGAAGGCTTCCTCGCTCTCGCCGGGGGCGCCGTCCTTGTAGAAGTGCGGCGAGCCCGTATGCAGGATGTTCGGCAGCGGCAGGTCGAACGAGCGATGGTTGTTCGGCAGGCCCGTGAGGCTGGCGGATGCGATGGTGACGCCGTGATAGGCACGCAGGCGGCTGATCACCTTCTTGCGCTGCGGTTGGCCGAGCGCGTTGGAGCGATAGGCGATCAGCTTCAACACGGTGTCGTTCGCTTCCGAGCCGGAATTGGTGAAGAACACCTTGCTCATGGGCACCGGCGCGAGCGCGACCAGCTTCTCGGCGAGGTCGATCGACGGACCGTGCGATTTGGCGGAGAACGTATGGTAGAACGGCAGCGCCTGCATCTGCTTGTGCGCCGCCTCGACCAGTCGCTTCTCGTTGAAGCCGAGCCCGACGCTCCACAGGCCCGCCATGGCTTCGAAATAGCGCTTGCCCGACGCGTCGAAGACGTAAGGCCCCTCGCCGCGCTCGATCACCAGCGGACCGGCCTGCTGATGCGTGCGCGCATTGGTGTAGGGATGGAGCTGATAGGCCACATCCCGGGCCTCTTGCGAATTGGGCAGCATGGACATTTGCGATGATCCCTAAAAGCGTCACGCCGCCGGCGGGCCGGCGTCATCACTCGATGGCGAGTACTTGTCTCAAGTACTTGGCTATTGCCACGACGCAAAACTTGCAATGCCAATTCGTCGGCGGCAAGCGCTCAGCAGCGATGCACAAAGCCGCACATGACAGGACCGCGGATCGCAGAATCGGGCTGGGCAGCTCTCACGCCGCGCCGTCGTCGTCCACTTCGTCGGTGGCGGAAACGGCTTCCCTCACCTCCATCAGCGCCATCGAGAGCAAGTAGACCGTGGTAGGCAGCCCAAGCCTGCGCGCCTTCTCGGCGGCATGCGACAGATCGCTCGCCAGCTCCTTGAGCTCGTCTCCCCGCGACAATTCTCAACCCCATCGACCGGCCGCGGCCGCCTACACCGCAACGGCGCCGCTGGTTCTGATCAGTTCGGCGCTGGACTGGACTGTAGCAAAATTCGCAATGACATCCACTACCGCATGCCGGTAGGCCGCGGCATCGTCCGTGCCGGGCTGCCGGCAAGCCACCGCGTCGGTGATCACATGGTAGCGATGACTGCGGTGAAACCCCTCGACGGCAGTGGCCAGGATGGTCTCGTCCAGGGAAAAGCCGATCAGGATGCAGCGTGTGGTGCGGATAGCGGACATGTGGCCGCCAAACCGCGACGAGCTGTAGGCGGACGGCAGCGGGTGCTCGAACGTCATCTCGCCCGGTTGTGGCCTGGTCTCCGCGATCCAATCGGTCAGCCTGGATGACGGATTGAACCAGGCCGCCTGCGCGATGCGCTTCAGATGCATCACCGGCCATAGATTGCTGCGCCACAGCGTCAGGAGTTCCAGGCAGCGCGCCGCCGTCGCATCGCCGTCGCGGATAACGTGACGGCGGCCGGGAGTCAGGTACTCGACCTGAAGATCCGCACAGACCAGGATCGGCGGATCATCGTGCATTGAAACCAGCATCGAGTTGCGCGCAGCTGCACCTGTTTCAGCGGTCGGCGAGCGCGAGGTCCCGCAGCGGCGAGGTCACCGCCCGCCCGGCCGAGGCATCGAGCACGCCAGGACGGTCCCAATCGCCCTCGGGACGAATAATCACATAGGGATCGCTATCCAGCGTGATGGCGTCCGGGCCCGGCTCGATCTCCAGCAGCATCTCCGTGTAGGAGAAATCCGAGAACGTGATCTTGCGGTTGTGACCGAGCGGCTTGGCACCGAAATGGGCCCAGAAATCGACCAGCCGGTCCTGCGCCTGGCCGTAGATCTTGCGAAAGCCCTTGCGCTTCACATAATCGACACTGGCCTGCACCAGCTTGAACGAGACGCGCGAGCGCCGATATTGGTGACGCACCGCAAGCCGCTCCACCTTGGCGAAATCGCCGAAGAAGCGCACCCGCAGGCAGCCCGCAGGCTCGTTGCCGACGAAGCCGATGAAATGCGCCGCGACCATGTCGTTGCCGTCGAACTCCTCCTCGAACGGACAATCCTGCTCGGCGAGGTAGACCGCCGAGCGGATGGCGGTCACCAGCATGAGATCGCTTGGGTCGCGCGCGAGGCGGATGGTGATAGCGCGGGAACAGGGCTTGGCGACTGGAATCCTAGTACCGTGCATCTGCAAAGCTCCTTGATTGGATGATCGCTCCCGGCATGCGCATCGGCTGTCGATGCCAGGGCCGCTCGTAGCACCAAAGGTCGGGTTGGAAGCTCGGGACGGGCGCAAAGCCTGTCGCCTTCATGATGTCGCGTCCGGCCACCGTTGACGGCTGCGCATAGCAATCCGCATCGCGAAACCTTATCTGCCGCAGATGAGCCGCGGCCTTACCGAGACCGGCGATGCCGCGGCCCGTCGCCGCGATCGCCCAGATGTAGATGGCAGCGACGTCTTCGTCTGCCGATGCGAGATAACGCGTCTCGGGCGCGGTGAGGCAAATCTCGTCGAGCAGCAGCGCGTCATGTCCGCGGTCATTGAGAAACAGGAAGGCCATGCCGCCGACGAGCTTGCCTTTGCGGCTGAATGTCAGGATGCTCTGGGGATCGAAGACGTAATATTTGGCAAGCTCCGCCGTCCCGATCTGCACGCCCGGCACCAGCCGGTGCGCCATCTCCGAAAGCGCTCCAATTTCGGAAAATTGCGCACAGCGGACGTCGACGTCCGGGCTCAGCGGCAAGGCATCGAAATCATGCCTTGCGGCAAACGTGCCCCTTTCCATACTCATGTCGCGCCTCTATCGTTCGAGGCTTTCATGCCCCGCTACGACGAGCTTAGCGGTTGGGGATCAGGAGTATGCAGCAGTTATTGCACCGGGGTGCTGCGATGATGCAGCACCGTGAAGAAGCCCTGGGCGCGTCCTGGGATGATTTGAAGCTGTTTTTAGCGTGCGCAAAATTTAAAAGTTTTCGGAATGCCGCCGAAGAGCTCGGCCTCACCTCCACCACGCTGATGCGCCGCATCGACCGGCTCGAGGAGAGCATTGGGTGCAAGCTGTTCCTGCGCGACCAGAGCGGGCTGACGCTCAGCGATGAAGGCGCCGCGATGATCGCCGACGTCACGCATATGGAGCGTCATGCCTTCAACGTCTTCCGCCGCGCCGCGCGGTCCTCGAACGACACCTCGGGCACCGTTCGCGTCGCGGTGACGGAAGGCCCCGGCAATTTCTGGATCCTGCCGCGGTTGATCGACTTCCAGAAGACGTACCGCAAGATCACGGTCGATCTGCGCTGCGCGATGGAGCAGGCCGACGTCGCGCGGCTCGAATCCGATATCGCGATCCAGCTCGAGCCGCCGACCAATCCCGATCTGATCGTCGCCAAGCTCGGCCGCCTCCACATCTATCCCTTCGTCTCCAAGGAGTATGAAAGCCTCTACGGCGTGCCGGCAACGCTCGCCGAACTGAACAATCACCGCATCATCAAGCAGAGCGCGCCGCAGGTCGACGACGGCGCCTATGCCCGCGTGCTCGGGCTGAAGTCGCTCGAAGGCATCGTCGGGATCAAGACCAATTCGTCGGTGGGCGTGCTCTACGCGGTGGAGCGCGGCGCCGGCATCGGCTTCCTGCCGACGGTATCGATCGCGCTCGGTGCGCCGCTCGTTGCGGTCGATCTCGGCGTCAGCCATCACGCCGATCTCTGGCTCACCTATCACAAGGAGTTCCGCAGCTCCGAGCGGCACAAGATCGTGGTCGACTGGCTGAAGAAGATCTTCGATGCCAGGACCTATCCCTGCTTCCGCGACGAGTTCATCCATCCGAACGCGCTGGTGCCGATGATGACGGCGGCGCGCGAGGGCTTTGGCCTGGCGGGATACGTGGCGACGGCGCCGACTTAACGCAGGCGAGCGTCAGCTCACCATTTGTATTCGAAGCCGAGCGTGCCCTGGTGCGAGGTGAGCTCGTTGCGAAATTTGCCGTCGTAATTGACGTAGAGCCTCGCCACGTTGGTCAGGCTGAGCGAAGCCGAGGCGCCGGCATCCGCGCCGTAACGGCTCTCGCCGATGCCGGGGACGATGACGTTCTGGGCGCCCAGACTGACCTGGATGGATCCGAGGTCCTGGTGGAAATTGTCGACGAACTTGCCGTAGGCCGAGAGGTCCAGGATCTTCTGGTCGATGATGAAATAGCGGCCGACCTCGGCCCCGAGCATGATGCGCGCGCGCGAGAGCGCCGACGAGCCGACGTTGAGCGGATCGAGCCCGCCGGTCTCCTGGAACGCGGCGCTGGTGGCACGCACATATTCCAGCGCGCCCTTGGGCACGATGCGCATCTCGTCCTTGGTCCAGTAATAGCTGATCTCGGTCAGCGCGCCGTCCACGGCGGCGCGATAGCGCGCGGTCGCAAGGCCAAGGCCGGTATCGCGGCTGGAATGGACCTTGCCGAAGCCGTGCACCATGGCAAAGGCCCAGGTCCACGGGCCCTTGTCGATTGAGCCGCTGAAGCCGAGCTGGGTGAGATCGAGGGTTGCGGATTGCAGCGCCAGCGGCACGTCGATGTCGGTGTGGCTGTGGTCGACGGAGAATCCGATGTTGACGCCGGGTGCGAGCCGCGCGCCAAAGCCGGCAACGCCGCCGAAGGTCTTGCGCTTGTCGCCGACGAAGTCGCCTTGCGCTTCGGTGCGGACCGACAGGCCATAGCCCTCGAACCAGGTGCGGTAGCGCGGATCTTCCGCAGCCACCGAGGCGCCGCCGCCGCCCGGATTGGTGCGGAACGCCCGGCTGACGCCGCTCGAGGCCTGATTGCCGAGCCGCTCCAGAAAGCCTGAGCCGAAATTGAGCATGCTGTTGCCGGCTGACTGATTTTGATTGGTCGAGGTCGGCGACGGAATCGGGGTCGGTGACGGCGTGGGTGTCGGCGTGGGCGTCGGGGTCGGCGTGGGCGTGCTTTGCGCGAAGCCGGGCGTTACGGCCGCCATCGTCACGACCAGGGCAAACGCCATCGCGAGCGCAGCCACGATCCGGCGGACGCGGTCCAGCCCGATCGTCTGCCGTGTCCCGAAGAGCTGCGCGGCGCAGCGCATGCGATGAATCCCGAAAGCGAAGTGGCGGGCGCGCAAAAATGCAACACGGTCTGCGGCGCTTGCGGCGATTTGGGCCGAACTGCCACGAGGGGTCAACCGGTTGGCGCATAACGGCCGAGGCTATTGCACCGATTGTGGTTCTGCTGCCACAGGTCGCAAATTGCGCTTGAAGGCACCTGGCTTGCTCTTGAAATCCGCGCGCGGCTTGCTAGCCGGCGAATTTCATGTTGCAATAACGTTCACAATCGGAATTGGCCGTTTGCTGTGCGTTTCGCGACATTGCGCCTCAAGACTCGAACAGACTTCCGGGAGCCCGTTTGTGGCGTGGCACGCGAAAAAGCGGCCGCGTCGTTTTTATATCTAGTGGAGGAGACGAGCGATGCCGCAAAAGGGCACCGTCAAATGGTTCAACCCGACAAAGGGCTATGGGTTCATCAAGCCGAATGGCAGCGACAAGGACGTGTTCGTCCACATCTCCGCCGTCGAGCGTGCGGGACTCTCTACCCTCAACGAGAACCAGGTGGTTGAATTCGACCTCGTGGAGAACCGCGGCAAATCATCCGCGGAGAACCTCAAGGTTTCCTGATGTCTCTCGCGGCATGCGAGCGATCATGACGTTGCCCCCGGCTCTGCCGGGGGATTTTGTTTGTGGCGCCGAAACGGCGACGACTCTTCAGCGCGCCACCGGCGCAACCAGAAAATTCTCCGACGCTGCGCTTCCCGCCGTCCTGCAGACATCGCCCTCGATGCGGACCTTACCGGCCGCGAGCAGCCGCAGCGCCTCGGGATAGATGCGGTGCTCGACTTCGAGGATGCGCTCGGACAGCGTCTCCGCGGTATCGTGGTCGCTGACGGGAACCGCGCCCTGCATCACGATCGGGCCGGCATCGGTCTCGGGAATGACGAAGTGGACCGTCGCGCCGGAGAGCTTGACGCCGGCGCGCAGGGCCTGGCCGTGCGGGTCGAGGCCGGGGAACGATGGCAGCAGCGAGGGATGGATGTTGAGCATCCGCCCGTACCAGGCCTTGGTGAACTCGGCCGTGAACAGGCGCATGAAGCCGCCGAGACAAATCAGCTCGATGCCGTGCTTGTCGAGCGCGGCCTGCAGCACCGTCTCGAAGCCGGCGCGGTCCCTGCCGAACGGCTTGCTTTCGATCACCTCGGTGGTCACGCCGCTCGCTCTGGCACGTTCGAGCCCGGGCGCATCCGCCTTGTTCGAGATGACGAGCGATATCTCCGCCGGGAAATCCGCGGCGGCGGCTGCCCTGATCAGCGCAGCCATGTTGGAGCCGCGCCCGGAAATCAGGATGGCGACGCGGCGCTTCATCACGGCGCCAGTCATTAAAGCGCCATGTCGAGGTGGCCGTTATAGACGACGCGGTGCTCGCCCTCGGCCGGAATCACGGTGCCGAGCTGCGCCACGGTCTCGCCTGCGTCGGTGAAGACTTCGACGACCTTGTCGACCTTGTCGGGCTCGACGATCGCGATCATGCCGATGCCGCAATTGAAGGTGCGCAGCATTTCCAGCTCGGCGATGCCGGCTTGGGCCGCCAGCCATTTGAACACCGGCAGCACCGGCAGGCGTGCCAGGTCGATGCCGACACCGAGATGCTTCGGCAGCACGCGCGGGATGTTGTCGGTGAAGCCGCCGCCGGTGATGTGGGCGAGCCCCTTCACCGCCCCGGTCTCGCGGATCGCGCGCAGGCAGGATTTCACGTACAGCCTGGTCGGCGTCAGCAGCGCGCCGCCGAGCGTCATCACCGGCGCGAACGGCGCCTGCGCCTCGAAGCCGAGGCCCGACTGCTCGACGATCTTGCGGACCAGCGAGAAGCCGTTGGAATGCACGCCGGACGAAGCGAGACCGATCACGGCATCGCCCGCGGCGATGTCCTTGCGCGGCAACAACGTACCGCGCTCGGCGGCGCCGACGGCAAAGCCGCCGAGATCGTAGTCGCCGTCCTTGTAGAGGCCGGGCATTTCGGCAGTCTCCCCGCCGATCAAAGCGCAGCCGGATTCGCGGCATCCCTCCGCAACGCCCGCGACGATGGCGGCCGTGGCCTCCGGATCGAGCTTGCCGCAGGCGAAATAGTCCAGGAAAAACAGCGGCTCGGCGCCCTGGACCACGAGGTCGTTGACGCTCATGGCGACGAGGTCGATGCCGATGCCGCCATGCAGGCCGGTCTCGATCGCGATCTTGACCTTGGTGCCGACACCGTCGGTCGCGGCCACGAGGACCGGATCCTTGAAGCCGGCCGCCTTGAGGTCGAACAGGCCGCCGAAGCCGCCGATCTCGGCATCGGCGCCCGGCCGCGCGGTGGCGCGCACCATCGGCTTGATCAGGTCGACCAGGCGGTTGCCCGCGTCGATATCGACGCCTGAATCGGCGTAAGTGAGGCCGTTTTTGCGGTCGGTCATGCCCGATTTCCAGTGGGTTTGCGGCTGGTTACGTTGAATTCCGGGGACGCGCAATGGCTCGCATGGCGCTCCGCGCTATACTATGTAGACATATCAACCGGTTCAGCCTGCAACGGGCCGGATTTGAGGTCAGAACCGGTGCCGGGAAGCGCTTTCGTGAGTATTCCGAATATCATTACCTTGGGCCGCATCATGCTGGTCCCGATCATCGTCTGGGCCATCGTGTCGAGCCAAATGGAGGTGGCGTTCGCCGTCTTCCTGATCGCCGGCATCAGCGATGCCGTGGACGGCTTTTTGGCCAAGCGCTTCAACATGACGAGCGAGCTCGGCGCCCTGCTCGATCCGCTCGCCGACAAGGCGCTGCTGGTCTCGATCTACATGGCGCTCGGCATCTGGGGTGCGATCCCGCGCTGGATCGTGATCCTGGTGGTCTCGCGCGACATCATGATTGTCGCCGCCGTGATCGTGTCCTGGTTGTTCGACCGGCCGGTCGAGATGAAGCCGTCGAAAGTGTCCAAGCTCAACACGGTGGCACAAGTGGCATTCGCAGCTTTGGTGCTGGCGGCGCTTGCCTTCGGCTTCAAGCCCGCGCCTTATGATATCATCCTGATGGGTCTCGTCACGGTCTTCACGCTCTCCTCCGTGTCGCTCTATCTCGTCGAGTGGCTGCGGCACATGAGCACGATCGAGGCCAAATGAGCGAGGAAGCAGCCCAGCAAAAGGCCAAGTCCCGCACCATCAAGTCGAATCTCTACAAGCGGGCCGGCGCGCCGGCATGGAGCAGAGCAAGCGTGGCAGGCCGCGTTCATCCCCGACAATTGGCGTTTGCGCTTCCGCATGCGGAGAGCCTCAGCCGGGACAACTTCCTCGAAGGCCCCGCCAATGCGGCCGGTCTAGGCCTCATCGACGGCTGGCCGGAATGGCCGAACCGGATCATGTGGCTGGCGGGCCCGGAAGGAAGCGGCAAGAGCCATCTCGCCGCGATCTGGGCCGAGGAAGCCGGCGCCCGCTCGACCACCGCCAATGCGCTGACCGCGACGGACGTGCCCGGCGCGCTCGCCACCGGCGCGCTGGTGGTCGAGGATCTCAAGGCTGGGGACTTCGACGAGCGTGCCCTGTTTCACCTGATGAACCTCGCCCGCGAGGACGGCGCCTACGTCCTGTTCACCGGCCGCGAGGCGCCGGCCGCGCTTCCGATCGAGCTTCGCGACCTGCGCTCGCGCCTGCGCGCCGTTCCGGCGGTCACGCTGCTGCCGCCCGACGACCAGCTGTTCCGCGGCCTCATCGTCAAGTTCTGCGCCGACCGCCAGCTCAATGTGGACGAGAGCGTGGTCGGCTACCTCGCGACGCGCCTGGAACGGTCCTCGGCCGCCGCCCGGCGGGCCGTCGAGCTGCTCGACAGCGAAGCCCTGCGGCTCGGCCGTCCCGTCACCCGGGCGCTGGCCGCCGAGCTGCTCCGGGACGCCTGACAGGCTCGCAGGCCTCCCCGAAGCCCGCTTGACGCGGTGCAGGGGCGGAACATCAATGTCATCGAAACGTCATCGCTCTAACACATGCTCCCGCCGATTTTTGCGCTTGAGTCGCAATTGGGGTGAACTGGATGGACCGACTTCTGATGGACTCTGCGCAAGCTGTTGAAACGAAAGAGAAAGCCCCGGAAACCGAGAGCCTTCCGGCGATCGCGTCCAGTCCCGAGCGGTTCATCAACCGCGAGCTGTCCTGGCTGCATTTCAACCGCCGCGTCCTGGAGGAATCGGTCAACCCGAGCCACCCCGTGCTGGAGCGGGTGCGATTCCTGTCGATTTCGGCCAATAACCTCGACGAGTTCTTCATGGTTCGCGTCGCCGGCATCAAGGCCCAAGTCCGCGAGGGCATCGCCGAGCGCAGCCCCGACGGCCTGACGCCGTCCGAGCAGCTGGCGCTGATCAACCGCACCGTCTCCCAGCTCGCCTCCGACCAGCAGGCGATCTGGCGCGACCTGCGCGCCACGTTGGCCGAGGTCGGCATCGTGCTGGTCGACGGCAAGGACGTCACAAAGGCGGAACGAACCTGGATCGAGGACTACTTCCTCCACAACGTGTTCCCTCTCCTGACCCCGCTGGCGATCGATCCGGCCCACCCCTTCCCGTTCATTCCGAGCCTCGGCTTCACCATCGCGCTGCAGCTCACGCGCGCCGCCGACGGCAAGCAGATGAACGCGCTGATCCGCATGCCCGGCAAGATCGACCGCTTCATCCGCCTGCCGGCGGATGGCACGGTGCGCCTGATCTCGCTGGAGCAGGCCACCGCCCTGTTCATCAACCGCCTGTTCCCCGGCTACAATCTGCACGGCCAAGGCGCCTTCCGGATCATCCGCGACTCCGAGCTCGAAATCGAGGAGGAGGCCGAAGATCTCGTCCGCCTGTTCGAGACCGCGCTGAAGCGCCGCCGCCGCGGATCGGTGATCCGGCTCGAGATCGACGCCAAGATGCCGGAGCAGCTGCGCAGCTTCGTGCAGCACGCGCTCTCCGCCGCCGACGACGAGATCTTCCTGGTCGACGGCGTGCAGGCGATGAACGAGCTCTCGCAGCTCACCCGCCTCGACCGGCCCGACCTCGAATTCACCCCTTACGTGCCGCGCCACCCCGAACGCGTGCGCGAGCATGGCGGCGACATCTTCGCCGCGATCCGGCAGAAGGACCTGATCGTCCACCATCCCTACGAGTCGTTCGACGTGGTGGTGCAATTCCTGCAGCAGGCCACGCGCGACCCCGACGTCGTTGCGATCAAGCAGACGCTCTACCGCACCTCCAACAATTCACCGATCGTGCGCGCCCTGGCCGAAGCGGCCGAAGCCGGCAAATCAGTCACCGCGCTGATCGAGCTGAAAGCGCGGTTCGACGAAGAAGCCAACATCCGCTGGGCACGCGATCTCGAACGCGCCGGCGTGCAGGTCGTCTACGGCTTCCTCGAATTGAAGACGCACGCGAAGCTCTCGATGGTGGTGCGCCGCGAGGGCGGCAGCCTGACGACCTACGTCCATACCGGCACCGGCAATTATCACCCGGTCACCGCGCGCATCTACACCGATCTCTCCTACTTCACCTCGGACCCGACGATCGGCCGCGATGCCGCGCGCGTGTTCAATTTCATCACCGGCTATGCCGCGCCGAGCGATCTGGAAAAAATGGCGGTGTCGCCGCTGACCTTGCGCAAGCGCATCATCGAGCACATCCAGGGCGAGACCGCACATGCGCGGCATGGCCGTCCCGGCGCGGTCTGGATGAAGATGAACGCGCTGGTCGATCCCGACATCATCGACGCGCTCTACGAGGCCTCGCAGGCCGGTGTCCAGGTCGAGCTCGTGGTGCGCGGCATCTGCTGCCTCAGGCCCGGCATTCCCGGTCTGTCGGAGAACATCCGCGTCAAGTCGATCATCGGCCGCTTCCTGGAACATGGCCGAATCTACTGCTTCGGCATGGGCCAGGGACTGCCGAGCGCGAAAGCGGCTGTGTATATCTCGTCCGCCGACATGATGCCGCGCAACCTCGACCGCCGCGTCGAGGTGCTGTGTCCGCTGCAAAATCCGACGGTGCATCAGCAGGTTCTCGAACAGATCATGGTCGCGAACCTGAAGGACAATGAGCAGAGCTGGCAGTTGTTGCCGGATGGGTCTTCAACGCGTATGAAGACCGCGAAGGGCGAGGAGCCTTTCAACGTCCACAACTACTTCATGACGAATCCGAGTCTGTCTGGCCGTGGAAAGTCGCTCAAGGAATCCTCGCCGCGTCGTCTCACGCGCCGGAACGAACGTCATCAATCCTGATCGGGGATTTGCGACGTGAAGCGGCCGCGCAAGCGCGGCTCGAGCGTCGCGGTTATCGACATAGGCTCCAACTCGGTCCGCCTCGTCGTCTACGAGGCGCTGGCGCGCAGCCTGATCCCGATCTTCAACGAGAAGACGCTGTGCGGCCTCGGGCGCGAGGTGCAGAGCACGGGCCTGCTCGCGCCCGACGCCATCGACAAGGCGCTGACCTCGCTGAAACGGTTTCGCGCGCTGTGCCGGGTGATGAAGGTCGGACGCGTGTTCGCGATCGCGACCGCCGCATGCCGCGACGCCTCCAACGGCCCCGATTTCATCGCCAGGGCCGAGCGGATCTGCGCGGTGAAGATCGAGATCCTGTCGGGCTCGCGCGAAGCACGACTGTCCGCGCTCGGCGTGATCTCCGGCATCCACCATCCAGACGGCATCGTCGGCGACCTCGGCGGCGGCTCGCTCGAGCTGATCGACGTGCGCAGGAACGCCGTACGCAGCGGCGTGACGCTGCCGCTCGGCGGCCTCGCACTGCAGGACCTCGCCCACAAATCGCTCAAGCGCGCCGACCGCATCGTGCGCGACGAGATCGACGGGGTCCACTTACTCACTGCCGGCCGCGGTCGCACCTTCTATGCCGTCGGCGGCACCTGGCGCGCGCTCGCGCGCATCCACATCATCCAGAGCGGCTATCCGCTTCAGGTGATGCACGGCTATTCCATTCCGGCTGCCGAGGCGCTCGACTTCTCGCGCCGCCTGCGGCGCCTCGCCGCCGCCGACATGCTTGCCGACATCGAGATCGTCGCCGATGCGCGGCGCCCTCTCCTCACCTATGCGGCGCTGGTGCTCGAGCACATCATCCGCGTCGCGAAGCCAAAGAACATCGTGTTCTCCACCTTCGGCGTGCGCGAGGGCCTGCTGCACGAGAAGCTGCCCGAGACCGAACGCAACAAGGACGGGCTGATCTGCGCGGCGGAGGAGCTGAACCAGCTGCTGTCGCGTTCGGCCAGGCACGCGCGCGAGCTGATTGCCTGGACCGACCGCCTGGTGCGCGTCGTCAAGCTGCGCGAGACGGAAGTGGACCGCCGCCTCCGCCACACCGCGTGCCTGCTCTCCGACATCGGCTGGCGCGTGCATCCCGATCATCGCGGCGAGCAGACGCTCAGCCTCGTCGTCAACGGCAATTTCGGCGCGATCACCCACACCGAACGCGCCTTCGTCGGCCTGTCGGTGTTCTATCGCTATGCCGGCCTCAGCGAGGAAAACCAGCCGCCGGTCACCATGCAGGAGCTGCTGACGCCGGCCCAGCTCGAACGCGCGCGCCTCCTGGGCGCTGCGTTCCGCGTCGCGCATCTGATCTCGGCCGCACGTCCCGGCGTCCTGCCAGCCACGCATTTCCGCAGCCAGGGCCGCAAATTGATGCTGGTGTTCGAGCACCGGCTCGGCGACCTCGTCGCCGACCGCGTCGGCAGCCGCTTCCGTCAGCTCGCCCGCCTGGTTGGCCGCGCCGGTTCAATCGTCAGGCGCTGACCTCTCAGCCGGGCCTCATCCTCCCGGGCCGTCTCTTGAGCCACATCATCGCGCCGCTGACGAAGAGGACGAGCGGTGCGAAGCCGGCCGCGAACACCAGCAGGCGTCCTGCGAATCCGAACGACGCGCCATTGTGGAGCCAGAGCTGCTCGGCGAGATAGCGGTCCCCCATCGACATGGTGCCCGGCGTGCGGTCGTGCACCACAGCGCCGCTCCACGGATCGAGCCAGATCGCTCCACGCGACCGCACCGCGGGATCAGCTCCATCAGGACGGAATTGCACCCGCCAGGTGTTGCGCGTTGCGGTCGGCGGATTGAGCATGGCGACCGTCGCACCGGGCTTGACCTCTTGCGCGCGTCGCATGATCGCGTCAGGTGAGAGCACCGGCGTCCCTGCCGGAGGCGGCATTTCGACTCGCGGCGAGCGATCAGGCGTCGGCTGCGACACGAGGCCGACGATGGGCCGCACCAGGTCGGGAAAAACGATGCCGACGCCGGTGATCGAGATCAACAAGAGCACGGACAGCGCCCAAAAGCCTGCCGCACCGTGAAGGTCCAGAACAAATCGAAGCAGCGAGACGTTCTTGCGCACCGAGATCGATCGCCAAAATCGCCCCGGCTTCGGCCACCAAAGGAAGAGACCCGAGACCGCCAAGCCGAGCAGCACGAACCCGGCCACGCCGACCAGTTCCTTGCCCCAGAACTCGTAGAGCAGCAGCGTGAAATGGAGACGGTAAACCTTGAGCGCGAACGCGTTGGCGTAGTCACGCCGCCCGAGCACCTTGCCGTTGGAAGGATCGACCATAGTCGTCCACCGGTTCGGGTAGCTGCCTGGCGTGGTCTCGTGCGAATGGATCACGATCCAGACTGGCCAGGTCCGGTCTGGCGCCAGGATCGTCGCGATCGGCGCGGGATCCGCTGCCGCGGCGGCGTGCATCACCTCCGCTAACGTGACGCTCTGCTCCGGACCGGCGGGCGCATAGAGCGCCGGATTCAGGGCGACATCGATCTCCCGGTAGAAGACGATGAAGCTTCCAGTCAGGCCGATCAGCACCACGACGATGCCGCCGATCAATCCGAACCAACGGTGCGCCCACAGCAGCGCGTGCTGCACGCGTCCGGGCATCATCCTGGATCGGGCGGGCGCCGAGCCGCCTCGACGTGGTGCCCTGATTGTTTGGTCCATTCAGAGCACCCGTCGTCTGCGCCCGATCCAGCTCCGCAGCCGGCCCGAGGAGGCCAAAGCTCAGAAGTCGGTCGACATCGACAAGAGCAGGGTTCGGGGCGAGCCTTGCGCTAGCGCAGAGAAGCTCGCGACGCCAGCCCAGTAGTTGGTGTCGAACACATTCTGGACCAGGGCCCGAACCGTCACTGGCCGGTTGTTGATGCGCGTGGTGTAGCGCGCGCCCAGATCGAGCCTCGTCCAGGCCGGAACAACCTGCGTGTTTGCCCCATTCAGATATTGGTGCCCGGTATAGATGGTGTTGGCGACCAATGTCAGCCCCGGTGCGAACGGGGTGTCCCATTCGGCGGACAGATTGGCCTGCACCTCGGGCACTCCGATCGGCGTCTTGCCGAGATTGGCCAGCGTGTTCGTCTTCGTCAGCTCCGCGTCGATCAACGTCACGCCGCCAAGAACGCGAATGCCCGGTTGCACTTCTCCGAACACCGTGAATTCCACGCCGCGATTGCGCTGCTCCTGATCAGCCCGGAAGACGTCGCCGGCACCCGTCTGCCCCGACGGCTTGGTGATCTCGAACAGGCTGATCGTGGTCGCGAGCGTGCCGAAATCGACCTTGACGCCTGCTTCCTTCTGCTTGCTCAGATACGGCGCAAGGACCTCGCCTTGATTCGCCGCCGTCGTCGGTGCGGTATCGCCCTTGCTGAGCCCTTCGATATAGTTGGCGTAGAGCGAAACGTTGCTCCAGGGCTTGACGACCACGCCGACCATCGGTGTGAACGCCGTCTGGTCATAGGCCGAGCTCACGGCGCCCGTGGTGGTGTTGTAGTTGTTCGACCTAACGCCCTGCTGCCTGACGCCGACCGTCAGCTGAAGCCGCTCCTGGAGAACCGACATGGTGTCCGCCAGCGCAATGCCGGTCAGCTCGGTGTCCGACAGCCGCGGCACGGTCGCGGGAGCCGCAACGAACTGCTGGGGACGGGCGATCGGCGCATAGATGTTGGACGACACCGCCGTGCCGTTCACCGAGCCCCGCGAGATCTCATCCCCGTAGTAGCTCCCCTGCAAGCTCACGGCATGACTGATCGCGCCAGTCTCGATTCGGGCCCGCACGCCGACGTCGGCCACGTTCCTGTCGATGTCGAACTTGAATCGTCCCGGTGTCGACGTGGTGTTGCCAGCCGCGTTCAGGATCGTCGGCGTCCCGAACAGACGGTCGACCTGGGTCCTGCCGCCGCCGACATTGGCGAACACCGTCACTGCGTCAGTCACGTCGTATTCGGCGCGCGCCAGAAGCGAGTTGTCGTGAACCTTGGCAAATTCCCAGGATTGCGTGACGTTGCGCCGTCCGACCGGCGCGGTCGGAACGGCGACGCCGGTTGCGACCAGGAACGGTCTCGTCGGCGCGTCGAACTTTTCCTCCTGATCGATGAAATCGAGCGAGGCCCTGAACTTCTCGCCGCGATAATCGAACGCTGCGGAGCCGACATGCGCCTCGCGGGACTGATTGTCCAACGGCGTATCGCCGTTGTGATAGCTGCCATTGACGCGAATGCCGAATTCGCGGTTCTCGCCGAACCGCCGGCTGACGTCGAGATGCGTGCCGAGCTGGGTGTTTGACGCGTAGTCAGTCGTGACCCGCGTGAGATCGACATCCCCGGCACGCTTCGGAACGATGTTGATGGTGCCGCCGACACTGCTGTTCGGCGCCATCCCGTAGAGCAGCGCGGTCGGGCCTTTGACGATCTCGATGCGCTCGACGTAATCGGTGAACACGCGGTAGTTCGGTGCAACGCCATAGACGCCGTGGAAGGCGATTTCCCCGACATTGCCTTCCCCGATCGGAAAGCCGCGGATGAAGAAGGAATCGAGAATGCCGCCGGTCTGGCCGGTGAAACGGACCGAGGGATCGTTGCTGACGACGTCGGCGACGGTGACGGCCTGTTGATCTTCGATCTTCTTCGCCGTGTAGCTTGTGATGTTGAAGGGCGTATCCATGAAATCCTTGTTGCCGAGCAAACCGACCTGGCCTCCACGTGCCACCTGCCCGCCTGCGTAAGTCCGCGGCAGTGCACCGGCCCTCGCAGCCGTCGGGGTCGCTTCCGCCTGCAATTTAGCCCGCTCGTTCGCGGGCGCGCCGCGGCCCGCCCTCCTGACTGGATTGGCTCGTGGACGCGCGCGCGGCTTCGGCGCGTCTGCGGTGACGGTCACCGCCGGTAACGTGCTTCCCCCCACGGCCTGGGGCGCAGCGCTCTGCGCGCTGCTGCCGTGCAGGACGCCGTCGCTGCACAAGGCAATGGAGACCACGGAAACCGCGAGGGCTCTCGGGCTGGCGCACGTCAGAAGCGTCTTGATGCGAGCGGCAAGAACGGCAACAGGACGACAAAACACTTTCGACGACATCGCACCTTCCGATTTCATGAACATGAACGTCGGGGCGAGGTGCCGTGGGAACCCTCGTCGAGTCAACGAAAGCACCCTTGAATCTTAGTAGTTTATAATAAGACAAGGTCTAAATCGCGTGAGGGTTGCGAACGACCACTCTCCACGCAACGCCCGCGCGCACGCGCGCGCGACGCGAGCTTTCGCGAAGCGTGATGCGCGCCGGTCATACGAATGCAATGATGGGAGGACTCGGCCGAACCCGTGGCCGGTGATCGCTCGCGTCCTGCCAACGCGGGAAGCGCCTCAGTGATGTGGACGCCTCTCATCGCTGGAGGGGCGGCAGCACCGATCAGCGCTTCAACGTCACTCCGTGGAGGCCTTGGCGTGCCGTTCGGAGGATTCGAGGGCAGCCGCGGTGAGACTGCGCCGGCGCCAGATGGTGCCGACCACCAGCACGACGACGACTCCGATCACAGCACAGAAATACTCGCCGCCGGCCCCGCCATGGCCGAATTGCGGCGGGATGCGCGAGACCCCGAGCATGGCGTCGAGCGAGGCGCCGAACGGCCCCTCGAACAGCGCGTGCAGCCGCGGCGTGACCCCGGGATCGGTCGCCATCACCTCGCCCGCGATCCAGCCGAGCAGCGCCGCACCGGCCCAGACCAGCACCGGGAGCTTTGTGAGCAGTGCCATGATCAGCGCGGCGCCGGCGACGATCAACGGCACGCTGATGGTAAGGCCGAGGATCAGCAGCGGCACGCTGCCATTGGCCGCGGCAGCGACAGCAATGACGTTATCGAGACTCATGACGATGTCGGCCACCACGACGATCTGGATGGCGTGCCACAGATGCGCGGCAGCGTCGACGTCGTTCTCGTCCTCGTTCTCCGGCACCAGGAGCTTTGCCGCGATCACGATCAGCGCAAGGCCGCCGACCAGCTTGAGGTACGGCAGCTCCATCAGGGTGGCGACGATGCCGGTGAAGATGATCCGGAGCATCACCGCTGCGCCGGCGCCGAAGATCATGCCCCAGAGCCGATGCCGCGGCGACAGACCGCGGCACGCGAGCGCAATCACCAGCGCGTTGTCGCCGGAGAGCAGGATGTTGATCCAGATGATCTTGCCGACCGCGATCCAGAAAGTCGGTGCGGCCATCTCGTTGCGGAACTGGGTAAAGAAGCTCCCGATCGTAGCGGGATCGAAGATCTGCCAGAGCCAGTCCACAATGAGTCCCTTCGCCGGTCGCCTCTAGTCTGCCGACTGGATCAGCCGACGATCTCGTTACCCGAGAAGAACTGCGCGATCTCGATCGCGGCGGTCTCCGGCGCATCCGAACCGTGCACCGAGTTCTCGCCGATCGACTTGGCGTAGAGCTTGCGCACGGTGCCCTCGGCAGCCTTGGACGGATCGGTCGCGCCCATCACCTCGCGGTACTTGGCGATCGCGCCCTCGCCTTCCAGGACCTGAACCACGACCGGGCCGGAGGTCATGAATTCGACGAGCTCGCCGAAGAAGGGGCGCGCCTTGTGGACGGCATAGAAGGTCTCGGCCTGCTCCTTGGTCATGCGGATGCGCTTCTGCGCGACGATGCGCAGGCCCGCCTTCTCGATCACGGCGTTGACTGCGCCGGTCAGATTACGCTCGGTCGCGTCGGGCTTGATGATCGAGAAAGTGCGTTCGATGGCCATGATCTTGTCCTTGGGGAGAAAGCGGTGGTTCGGGGTTGCGGGGCTTATATCGGCGCCTTCGCCGGACGGCAAGCGACCGCGGAACAGCCTCATAGGCGGTTTCCGCGAGGGGATGGCTCCGATCCGCTGGATGACGACAATTTCACCCAGATGAACCCAATCTGAAACCGCCGTCAGGATCCGGTTCAGCTTCCCCGGCGTAAGGTTGGGCCCATCGAAACCGAAGCCTGACCTCAGGCGGACCGTTTCGGCGGCCTTTCCATCGGCGCGATAGCCCCGCGCTGGCAGTCTTCAGGAGATAACCATGTTGAGGAAACTTTCGCTTGCCGCTGTCGCCGCGGTCGCGCTGGGAGCTGCGCTGGCGCCGACCTCTGCCTCCGCTCATTGGCAAGGCGGCGGGCATGGCGGTGGCCGGCACCACGGGCACGCGCACCATCACCACGGCCATCACCACGGCCATGGCTGGGGCGGACCGCGCTTCTACGCGGGCGGTCCCGTCTCCTACGGTTATGGCGGCTGCTATGTGCGCCGGCTGGTCCCGACCCCCTGGGGACCCCGCTGGCGGCTGATCAACCGCTGCTACTGAATCCGTCAGCACCTTCCGAAGGCTACCTAAGCCCCCCAGGTACCTTCCAAGAGAAGCCCCGGCGCCCCCCTCGCCGGGGCTTTGCCTTGAGCGTACAAAGCACCGCTCATACAATTTTTACGAGAATACCCGGCTTTCCCCACAGCCAGCGAAACCATTTCGCCGGCAATGACTTGGTACCGTGTCTTTACTTCGAGAACACGGAACCTTGCGATGGCTGGGCTTTTTGCCAATGACAGCGAACAGATCGACCGGCGCACCAGCCGCTCGATTTGCGATGCCGTGGGCGAACGGCTGCAGCAGAGCCTCCGGCCCGAGCCGCGCCTTCCGACCCATCTCGAGCAGCTCCTGAACGAGCTGCAGCGGCGCGAGCGCGAGACGCACTAACGCAAAAACGAGTTGCGTTCGCCGCGCCTTGCGGTGACAAGGCCGCATGCTCGCCATCACCGACCTCTCTATCCGCCTCGCCGGACGCCTTTTGATCGACCAGAGTTCCGTGCAGATCACGCCCGGATCGCGCGTCGGCCTGGTCGGACGCAACGGCACCGGCAAGTCGACGCTGTTCAAGGTGATCCGCGGCGAACTTGCGGCCGAGCACGGCTCGGTCACCCTGCCGCCGCGCTGGCGCATCGGCAGCCTTGCGCAGGAAGCGCCGAACGGTCCCGAAAGCCTGATCTCGGTCGTGCTCAAGGCCGACCTCGAACGCGACGCGCTGCTCAATGAAGCCGAGCACGCGACCGATCCGCACCGCATCGCCGAGATCCAGACCCGCCTCGTCGACATCGACGCGCACTCGGCGCCGAGCCGCGCGGCCGCGATCCTCTCCGGCCTCGGCTTCTCCGCCGCCGATCAGCTCCGCCCCTGCGCCGAGTTCTCCGGCGGCTGGCGCATGCGCGTCGCGCTCGCCGCAACGCTGTTCGCGGCGCCCGACCTTCTGCTGCTCGACGAGCCCACCAATTATCTCGACCTCGAAGGCACGCTGTGGCTGGAGGATCACCTTGCGCATTATCCGCGCACCGTGATCGTGATCAGCCACGACCGCGACCTCCTGGAAAGCTCGGTCGACCAGATCCTGCACCTGGAGCGCGGCAAGCTCACGCTCTACAAGGGCAGCTACTCCTCGTTCGAGGAGCAGCGCGCCGCGCGCGAGCTGCTCGACGCCAAGGCGGTCAAGCGCCAGGAGGCCGAGCGCGCCCGCCTGCAGTCCTTCGTCGATCGCTTCAAGGCCAAGGCCTCGAAAGCCCGGCAGGCACAGTCTCGCGTCAAGATGCTGGAGCGGCTGAAGCCGATCACGGCGCTGGTCACCGAGGACGTGCGCGAGATCAGCTTCCCGGCGCCGGAAAAGATTCTGTCGCCGCCGATCATCGCCGTCGACAACGCCTCGGTCGGCTACGACCCGGCGAGCCCCGTGCTCAATCGCGTCACCTTGCGCATCGACAACGACGACCGCATCGCGCTGCTGGGCGCCAACGGCAACGGCAAGTCGACGCTTGTGAAACTGCTCGCGGGACGGCTCGCGCCGTTCTCGGGCAAGGTGACGCGCGCCGACAAGCTGTCGATCGCCTATTTCGCGCAGCACCAGCTCGACGAGCTCAACGAGGACGCCTCCGCCTACGACCACGTCCGCAAGCTGATGGGCGATGCGCCCGAAGCCAAGGTGCGCGCCCGCGCCGGCGCGATCGGCTTCTCCGGCAAGGCGGCCGATACCAAGGCCGGCAAATTGTCAGGAGGCGAGAAGGCGCGCCTTCTCCTGGGCCTTGCGACCTTCTTCGGCCCCAACATGATCATCCTGGACGAGCCGACCAACCATCTCGACATCGACAGCCGCGGCGCGCTTGCAGAAGCGATCAATGAATTTCCCGGCGCGGTGATTATGGTCTCGCACGACCGCTACCTGATCGAGGCCTGCGCCGATCGGCTCTGGATCGTCGCCGATCGCACCGTGACCAATTACGACGGCGACCTCGACGAGTATCGCCGCCTGGTGCTGTCCACGCGCAACGCGGAAGCCCCGCGCGAGCGCAGTGCGCCGCCTGAAAAGCCGCAGCGGCCGAAAGCGGACAATCGCGGCTCGCTGAAGAAGCGCATCGCCGAAGCCGAGGCCGAGATCGCCCGCGTGAGCGAGATCATCGCCAAGATCGACACGGCGCTGGCCCTGCCCGACATTTTCACGCGCGATCCCAAGCAGGCGGCGCAGCTGTCCAAGGCGCGTGCCAATGCCGCCGACGCGCTGGCGCGCGCCGAGGAGCAATGGCTCGAGGCGAGCGCGCAGTTCGACGAGGCGGCGGGCTAGCGCTCCTCCGCGCTCCAACCAAACGTGCAAAACAACCCCATGCACAGTACCGGCACTATGGCACCGGCAAGCGAGCCTTTGAACAAGCTGCTTTTTGCCCGCTCGGCCTTCAAGCCCGGCGGGACGCAATAGCTCAATCCGCGTATTGCCCGGCGGCCTTGATGATCGGCGCCCAGCGGTCGATCTCGCTGGTCAGCATCGCGCCCAACGCCTCCGGTGTCGCCTTGTCCTGCGGGACCGGCTCGGTGTTGATGTCGTTGAACCGGGCGATCAGCGCGGGATCCTTGAGCGCGGTCTGCAGCGCCGCCGTCAGCTTCTGAACGACCGCCGGCGGCGTGCCCTTGGGCGCATAGATGCCGTGCCAGACACCGAGCTCGAAACCCTTCAGGCCGGCCTCGTCGGCCGTCGGCAGATCGGGCAGGCTCTTCAGCCGCTCCTTGGTGGTGATCGCGTAGGCCTTGACCTGCTTGGCCGTTATCGGCCCGGTCGTGTTCGTCGCCTGGTCGCAGGTGAGATCGATCTGCTTGCCGAGCAGGTCGTTCATGATCGGGCCGTTGCCCTTGTAGGGCACCGTGGTGAGCTGCTTCTGGATCGCGGTCATGAACAGCATGCCGCACAGATGGGAGGCCGCACCCAGGCCGGCGTTGGCGTAGGTCAGCTTGTCGCCCTGCTGCTGGGCGTAGGCGACGAGCTCCTTGAGCGTGTTGGCCGGGAAATCGGGCCGCGCAATGATGGTCATCGGCGCGTTGGTCACGAGCCCGATCGGCGCAAAGGCCGTCTTGGTGTCGTAGCTGAGGTTGCGGTAGAGCGTCGCCGCGGTCGAGATGCCGACGTGATGGATCAGCAGCGTGTAGCCGTCCGGCTGGGCGCGCGCAGCGCGGGTCGTGCCGATGGTGCCGCCGGCACCGGTCGCGTTCTCGACGATGACCTGCTGTCCCAGCGATTTCGCCATGCCGGCCGCGGTCAGGCGCGCGATGGTGTCGGTCGGCCCGCCCGCCGCGAATGGAACCAGCATGGTGATGGGCCGGGTCGGATAGTCCTGGGCGAATGCCGCACCGAGCGGCAAAAGCAGCGCCGATGCGAGGGCAATGAACCGCATTAGTTTCCTCCGGATTGTTGTTTGCGCCATCAAAGCGCATTCCGGGGCGCGCGGCCATCACGAAAGCGACGTCAGCAGGAGTGTTGCGATCACGATTATGGTCGGGCCACCAACGCAGACGGATATCTGAGCGACTGCGACCGGGCCCGTGGCAAGCAGCCGGCAATTGATCAGGCGGTGCGCTAATGCGCGACGAGATCCTGAGCTGTCACGCTTTTGGCTGTTCGCTGCGCATGAACTCTCCGGAAAACCGCTTCGCCCTTTTTCCGCATCATGCTTTAAGTTGTCAGTTGTGGGATCACGACAATCTGGGCCACCACTCGACATGCGATTTCAGCGGCATTTGCATCTATTGGCTGCGGCTCTACTTGCGGCGTTCGCTGCGACCATTGCGTTCGTCATCCCATCTTTCATGCAGATCGAAGAGACGATCAATATCGTCGTGATCACGCAAGGCCTGAACCTGACCATGACGACGTTCATGGTCGCAACGGCGCACGCAGTGCTGCTCGGTCTTCCCCTCTATCTTCTCATCAGCCGCAAGCGATCGCACGTCGGGATTGCGGCCTGCGCTCTCGGAGGTTTCGCCGTCGGGGCAATGCCATTCGGCGTCCTAGCATTGATTTCCATGATCGGTGGCGGCACGCCGACAACGATCAATTGGTTCAACGGCGCACCACCCCCGTTTGGTTGGATCGAGTACGTCAGCACCTTAGGACTCCTGGGTTCGTTGGGCCTTGTTGGCGGCCTCACCTTTTGGGCCGCCATACGAATATCCGGGTCTGATGAACGATCATGGCGTGTCGTTTCTGCAGCCGTCCTTCTGACATGCGGCGTCTTCGTCCTGCCGGTCGTCGTAAGAGACAAAAGCTGCCACAATCTCTTCCGGGACAG
Source organism: Bradyrhizobium sp. NBAIM08 (assembly GCF_020193935.1). Taxonomy (NCBI): domain Bacteria; kingdom Pseudomonadati; phylum Pseudomonadota; class Alphaproteobacteria; order Hyphomicrobiales; family Nitrobacteraceae; genus Bradyrhizobium; species Bradyrhizobium sp. NBAIM08. The sequence continues at coordinate 520,930 of NZ_JADYVR010000002.1, forward strand.
CCGCACGCCCGTCCGACTACAAGTCCATGCAAATCTAAGGGTGCCGCCCGAAGAATGGAAAAAACTCGAGCAAACCTTCGCCGACTTCGGTCAAGCGCAAGCGCTATCAATTCGGCGCGACGTACACAGCCAGGATGGAAACGTCATATGGCGGAGCGTAAGCCTGTGCAACGATGCCGGAATCAGCATCAGCGTGGACGACGAGCCGTGGCTCGCTCGTATCCATCCTACTCGTGCGGATGAAGGCATGACCCTCAGCATCTATTCTCTAAGGTCGGGTTGGGACTGGAAGCCGCTCACCCGCCATCTGCTCGGCGAGCTCGAGAAAATTTGGCCCGAGAAAACTACATTCAGGGGACTGAGCGGTCAGATCCTGTTGTTCGAAGATGCAATGAAGGGACGGCCGTAGCCGTTACCTTACGTCTGCTTCCTCTTCGGACTTGGCTGCCCTCGGCATCGGCTGCTGGTCCGGATTGCCTTCGATGGAGGACATGCGACCTGCACGCGGCCTCGCCATCGCCCACCTCACGTCTGCGCCTCGGCATCGCTCTCGAGCTTGTTACGGAGTGCCGCGACGATGCGATGAACCGTTTGCAGATCCTTGACCGCAAGCCCTTCGGAAAGGCTGTTGACCCACGGCATCTGCAAAGCCATGGCGGCGTCGAAAGCGCGCCGCCCCTTGTCGGTGAGGACGACGAGCTGTGCGCGGCGGTGATGCGGATTGGCCTCGAAGGCAACGAGGCCTTCCGCATGGAGGTCGTTGACGATCCGCTGCACGTTCTGGCGATTGCCGCCGAGATCGCGGGCGAGCCAGGCTACCGGCTGCGGTCGCTCTGCCTGCACGATGGCGCCGAGAATCTGCCAGCGGGCGCTGGTGAGCCCGAGCGGGGCCACCAAACGGTCCCCTGCGGTCAGGAGCAGGCTGTTCAGCCGGAACAAGTCAAGCATGAGGTTCGTCAGGGCATCGCCGGCCGGCGTCCGTTGGGATTTCCGCATCCGTCACCATAGACAGTTATTGACATCATGATGTCAATTACTAGATTGGCCATAGTACCATATTGACATCATAAAACCATCTCGACGGAGTTCGTCATGGCACGCTTACGCCCACTGGACCCTGACTTTCCCATCGAGCGTCAGCTCGGCATCGACACCGGCCCTTTGGTACTGGTGAATCTGTTCACGCTCGACAAGGCCGACGAACAAAGCTTTCTCCAGGTCTGGCAGGACGATGCCGCCTTCATGAAGCGGCAGCCCGGCTTCATCTCCACCCAGCTTCATCGGGCGATCGGCGAAAGCCCCACGTATCTGAACTACGCAGTTTGGCAGACGAATGCCGACTTCCGGGCTGCGTTCACGCACCCCGAGTTCAGGTCGAAGATCTCGGCTTACCCTGCATCCGCGATCGCCTCCCCGCACCTGTTCCAGAAAGTCGCGGTGCCCGGCATCTGCGTCGCGTAGCTCGCTTCGAAAACGGCAGACCCATGACCAAGATCATCCACCCAGTCGCGGGAGCGGTCGCACTGATCACCATTGCGACTTTCTGGCTTTCCACGGCTCTCACCGAGCTGTTTGCGTCACACGAGACCATAGCCATGGTGAAGACCGCCGTACCGTGGGGCTTCCTGCTGCTCATTCCGATGCTTGCGGCGACGGGAGGCTCGGGATTCGTCCTGGCAAAGCAGCGGCGCGCCGGCCTGATCGGTGCGAAGATCAAACGCATGCCGTTCATTGCCGGCAACGGCATCCTGATTCTGATTCCTGCCGCGTTGTTTCTTGCCTCCAAGGCGAAGGCCGCGGAGTTCGACACCACGTTCTACGCCGTGCAGGCTCTCGAGCTGGCCGCCGGAGCAGCGAACATCGTTCTGCTCGGTCTCAACATGCGTGACGGCCTCAAGATGAAGGGCCGTTTCCGCGTTCGCGAGCCTGATCGCTTGAGCACCAAGCCGATCCTCTGAGTGCGAAGATTCTTTCACTGCTGCGGAAGTGATCCCCGCCTATGCCTGCTTCTTCTTCCCCTTGGCGGCCCTCGGCACCGGCTGCGGGTCCGGATTGCCTTCGATCGAGGACAGACGTCCAGCGGTGAACGTGTAGATGCCGGCGCGCGGACCGGTGGTCCAGGTGACGACGGCGACGCGGCGGCCGCCAGCGTCGTTGGACAGGTTGACGGTCGAGGGCGCGCCGATGCCGCGCACCACGTCGCATTCGGTGTGGCCGAGCGCGACCGTGCCGCCGATCGGCGCGGGCGTCGTCGAGGCATTGGCATCGGCCGGTCCGGGCGGCGGCGCCATGCCGGGACAGGCGCCGTCGGCGCTGACGAGATCCTCAGCCCGCACCGGCTTGTCGGGGGTCAGCGGCGGCGATTCGATCGAGATGTTCTTGATGAAGAGGCGGCCGGGTTTCTGGAACCATTCGGCATCCTTCGACAGCAAATCGGCCCCGCCCGCGCAGCCCGCGACCAGCGGTGCTACGGCAGCCAGCGCAATCAAGAGCGAGCCGGGAAGCTTTTGATGTCGCACGATAAACGAATTCCCCACGTGAAGGACCAGCCCTAAGCGATTGTCCCAACATCCCTTTGCGGCATGAAGGTGGCCGAAGCCAGCATCGCCCGAAAAGTGCAAATTATCATTAATTGCGGCTAATTGCGCTTCTGCCACCGGCCGCGGTCGTCGGCCTGCCAATAGGTGACATCAAATCCCCGCGCCTTGCAATCCGTCCAGGCCGTGCGGGCGAGCGCAAGCGCGTCGGGATCGTCGCCGTTGAACAGCAGCACCATGCGCTCATAGCCCTGGGCGTCCTCCGGCAGCGCGGCGTTGTCGACCAGGAAGCGGACATTGGCCCCGTTGGGATTGCCGCCCTCGATCGCCAGCACGATCGGCTGGTCGGCCACATCGTTCACCCGCCATGTCGCGTGCGGCAGGAATGAATCGTCGCGATAGGTCCACAAGTGCGAGTCGAGCGCATCGGCGCGCTCCTCCGAGGTCGACTGCACCACGACGCGCCAGCCGCGCTCGAGCGATTTCTCGAGAAGCGGCGGCAACACATTCTCCACCGTCATGTTTTGCAGATGGTAAAACAGCACTTCAGTCATGTCGGGTCATTTGCGCTCGTAATGGTCGGCGACTAGGCGGTCCAGCAGGCGAACGCCGTAGCCGCTGCCCCAGCTCTGGTTGATGTCGGTCTTCGGCGCGCCCATGGCGGTGCCGGCGATGTCGAGATGGGCCCAGGGCACGCCGTCGACGAAGCGCTGCAAGAACTGCGCGGCGGTGATCGAGCCGCCATGGCGGCCGCCGGTGTTCTTCATGTCGGCGAACTGGGAATCGATCAGCTTGTCGTATTCCGGGCCGAGCGGCATGCGCCAGACCTTCTCCCCGCTCTCGATGCCTGCCGTGAGCAGCCGGTCGGCCAGTTCGTCGTTGTTGGAGAACATGCCGGCATGCTCGGTGCCGAGCGCCACCATGATGGCGCCGGTCAGCGTCGCAAGATCCACCATGAATTTCGGCTTCACTTTCTTGGCGACATACCAAAGCACGTCGGCGAGCACGAGGCGGCCCTCGGCGTCGGTGTTGATGATCTCGATGGTCTGGCCGGACATCGAGGTGACGATGTCGCCCGGCCGCTGCGCGTTGCCGTCGGGCATGTTCTCGACGAGGCCGATGGCGCCGACCGCGTTGACCTTCGCCTTGCGCGCGGCGAGCGCATGCATCAGGCCGACGACGCAGGCCGCGCCGCCCATGTCGCCCTTCATGTCCTCCATGCTGCCGGCCGGCTTGATCGAGATGCCGCCGGTGTCGAAGCAGACGCCCTTGCCGACGAAGGCGACGGGGGCCTCGCCCTTCTTGGCGCCGTCCCAGCGCATGATCACGGTGCGGCTCGGCCGCGCCGAACCCTGGCCGACACCGAGCAGCGCGCCCATGCCGAGCTTCTGCATCGCCTTGACGTCGAGCACCTCGACCTTGACGCCGAGCTTGCGGAGCTGACCCGCTCTGCGGGCGAACTCCTCCGGGAAAAGCACGTTCGGCGGCTCGTTGACGAAGTCGCGTGCGATGATCACACCGTCGACGACATGGCCGGCCGCGGCGAACGCTTTCTTCGCCGCACCGGCATCGCCGACCGCAAGCGAGACGTCGGCGCGCACGCCGCCCTCCTCGCCGTCCTTCTTCTTGGTTTTGTAGCGATCGAACTTGTAAGCGCGTAAGCGCAGGCCCGAGGCGATCGCAACCGCCTGCTCGCTGGTCAGGGCGCCACCCGGCAGCTCCGCCAGGATGGTCATCGCGCTGGTGCCGGCGGGCAGCTTGCTGGCCGCCACCCCGCCGAACTTGAGGAAATCGTTGGCCTTGAGGCCGGTCGCCTTGCCGGCGCCGATCACGATCAGCCGGGTCGCCTTCACCCCCTCCGGCGCCAGAATGTCCAGCGCAGCACCACTCTTGCCCTTGAAGGCGGCCGCAGCCGCCGCGCGCTTCACAATCTCGGCAGCGCCGCCGAGGGCCTTGACCGTCGCCGGACCGAGCTTCAGGCCGTCGTCGCAGAACACGACCAGGATGCCACGAGGGGCGGCAGACAGCGGGACAAAGCCGACCTTGATGGCATCGGACATGGATAACTCCTCCAAAAGATGGGGCTTTTCGTCGTTCGGGCGTTCCAGCCACAACCGGAGCTGAACGGCGATTCACTGAGGCGTCCCCCACTATGGGCCACCCGCCCGGCAGATGCCAAGCTCCGCCGTGGCCCCCACGCCACAACAGCGAAATATTAACCATATGATGAGGGTGCCACGGGGCAGCCATTTTGTTGACGGATCAAAGGGATGGTAGTGAGAGGATGAACTGGCGGAAGAGCTGTTGGCCGACCTTGGGGATCCCCTGATCGGGGATTGGTTGGGCAGCCGGAATTCCGATCGGAACTGGGGCTTGGTGGGAATTCGTGCGGTAGCGCATGGGGTCGATCGATAGGTATATCTTCCGCACGACGCTGGCGTCGTTTGCGTTGGTCCTGGTCAGCCTCACCGGCGTGATCTGGATTACGCAGGCGTTGCGCGGCATCGACCTGATGACGAGCCAGGGTCAGACCATCCTCACCTTCCTCGGCATCACCAGCCTCGTGATCCCGGCCCTGGTCCTGATCATCTCGCCGATCGCGCTGATGATCGCGATCTCGCACACACTGAACAAGCTCGCGACCGATTCCGAGATCATCGTGATGAATGCCGCCGGCTTCTCGCCGATCCGGCTGTTCGTTCCGTTCTTCTATGCCACCTGCGTGGTGGCGCTGCTGGTCGCCTTCATCGCGGCCTATCTCGCCCCAGACGGGATGCGGCGCATCAAGCAGTGGGATGCCGAGATCACCGCGGACGTGCTCACCAACATCCTGCAGCCCGGCCGCTTCGCCCGGCTCGACGAGAACCTCACGATCCGGATTCGCGAACGCCAACCGGGCGGCATCCTCGCCGGCATCTTCATCGACGACCGCCGCGATCCGAACGAGCGCGTCTCGATTGTCGCCGAGCACGGCGAGGTCGTGAAGAACGAGACCGGCTCGTTCCTGGTGCTGGAAACCGGCAATCTCCAGCGCTTCGAGGCGGGCAAGCGCGATCCGGCGCTCGTGGCCTTCGGCCGCTACGGCTTCGACATGTCGAAATTCGCCAAGGGCCGCGACGTCACCCTCGGCATCCGCGAGCGCTATCTCTGGGAGCTGTTCTCGCCATCCGACAACGATCCCGTCTACAAGCAGATTCCAGGGCAGTTCCGCGCGGCCTTGCATGACAGCCTGCTCGCGCCGATGTATCCGTTCGCCTTTGCGGTGCTGACCTTTGCCTTTCTCGGAGCGCCGCGCACCACTCGCCAGAGCCGCAACTTCTCCATCGCCTCCTCGATCGTGGCGGTGTTCGGCCTGCGCATGGCCGGTTTCGCCTGCTCGGTGATGGCGGTGAAGTCGCCGGGCGCGGTGCTGGCTCAATATGCGATGGTTTTCGGCGCCATCGGCGTCGGGCTGTGGATGATCATCCGCGGTGTCGTGGTCGAGCCGCCTCCCGGCCTGATGGAGGCCATCAACCGGTCGAATGCACGGATCGCACGGCTGTTCGGACGTCCGGCCACCGCATGAGCATGCTCACCAACACACTGGGGCGCTATTTCGCCGGCCGCTTCGTGGTCGCGGCGCTCGGCGTCTTCGGCGGCATTTTCCTGCTGCTGGTGCTGGTCGACTACATCGAGATGGTGCGCAAGACCTCGGGCCTTGCATCCGCCTCCGCGCTCATGGTGGCCGAAACCTCGCTGTTCCGGGTGCCGCAGCTCCTGGAGAAGCTGACGCCGTTCTGCATGCTGATCGGCGCCATGACCTGCTATCTCGCCCTCTCCCGCCGGCTCGAGCTCGTGGTGGCGCGCGCCGCGGGCATCTCCGCCTGGCAGTTCATCGCGCCCGCGCTCGGCAGCGCGCTTCTGATCGGGGTGATCGCCACCGTCGCCTACAATCCGATGTCGGCCAATTTGCGCGAGCTGTCCAAGCGCATGGAGGCCGAGCTGTTCGGCTCCGCACCCGGCGGCGGCATCCAGGACGCCTCCGGCTTCTGGCTCAACCAGATGACCAGCGACGGGCAGACCATCATCAATGCGGCGCGCAGCGAGCAGCAGGGCATCCGGCTGACCGGGCTGACGCTGTTCCGGTTCGACCAGGACCAGCACTTCAAGGAGCGGGTCGAGGCGCGCGAGGCGACGCTGGATGCCGGCCGCTGGCTGTTCAAGGGCGTCCGCCGCTTCTCGCTGGACGGACCGCCGATCGACCAGGCCACCCTGGAAATTCCGACCACGCTGACCGAGGCGCAGGTCCGCAACAGCTTTTCCACCCCCGAGACTGTGTCCTTTTGGCAACTACCGAGCTACATCCGCTCCTCCGAAAGCTCGGGCTTCGCGACAGCGGGATACCGACTCCAGTATCAGAAGCTTCTGGCGCAGCCGTTTTTGCTCGCAGCCATGGTGATGCTCGCGGCCTCCGTGTCGTTGCGCTTCTTCCGGATGGGCGGCGTGCAGAAGATGGTTTTGAGTGGCGTGGGCGCAGGCTTTCTGCTCTACGTTCTGTCGAAAGTAACTGAGGACTTGAGCAAGGCTGAGTTGATGCATCCGATCGCTGCGGCGTGGTTGCCCGTTGTGGTGGGCGGCCTCACCGGCTTTTTGGCCTTGCTCTATCAGGAGGACGGATAGTGACTGCCGTCCGCCGAGGGCACGTGTCTCATTTGACGCGGCGCACATGGGTGCGCGCGAACGGGCGCGACTTGTCCGTCCGCAGGCTCCTGATTGCCGCCGTCGCGGCTGCCTCGCTCGGCGGCTTGATCGACGCTGCCGCCGTGGCGCCGGCGAAGGCCCAGAGCTTCACCTACAATCCGCTGCCGCCGCGTGCGAAGCCGCCAAAGGCCCCCAACGACAACCAGATGCTGGTTCAGGCCACCGAGGTGAACTACGACTACAACAACTCGCGCGTCTCCGCGGTCGGTAACGTGCAGCTGTTCTACAACGGCACCAGCGTCGAGGCCGACCGGGTCATCTACGACCAGAAGACCAAGCGGCTGCATGCCGAGGGCAACATCCGCATGACGGATGCCGACGGCAAGATCACCTATGCCGAGATCCTGGATCTCTCCGACGATTACCGCGACGGTTTCGTCGATTCGCTGCGCGTGGACACGGCGGACCAGACCCGCATGGCCGCGAGCCGCGCCGACCGCTCCAGCGGCAATTACACGGTGTTCGAGAACGGCGTCTACACGGCCTGCGCGCCGTGTAAGGACGATCCGAAGAAGCCGCCGCTGTGGCAGGTCAAGGGTGCCCGCATCATCCACGACCAGCAGGAGAAGATGCTGTACTTCGAGACGGCACAGATCGAGTTCTTCGGCGTGCCGCTCGCCTACATGCCCTATTTCTCGACGCCCGACCCGACCGTGAAGCGTAAATCCGGCTTCCTGATGCCGGGCTATATTTCGGGCACGGACAGAACGGGCTATGGCGTCGAGGTCCCCTATTACTGGGCGATCGCGCCCGACATGGACGCAACCATCACCCCGCGCTTCTTGTCGCGGCAAGGCGCGCTGCTGCAGGGCGAATTCCGCCAGCGCCTGATCGACGGCGCCTACCAGATCCGTGCCTACGGCATCTACCAGCTCGATCCCGGAGCATTCGCGGGGCTGCCCGGCGACCGCGAGTTCCGCGGCGCCATCGACACCAAGGGTCAGTTCGCCCTCAACGACAAATGGGTCTGGGGCTGGGACGGCGTGCTGATGTCCGACTACTACTTCTTCTCGGACTACCGGCTCTATCAGTACCGCGATCCGCTCGGCTCGTTCCTGTTGCTGCCGACGGAAGCGCTGTCGCAGCTCTATCTGACCGGCGTCGGCAACCGCAGCTTCTTCGATGCGCGCACGATGTACTGGCTGAGCTATTCGGGCAACCAGAGCCAGGTGCCGATCGTCTACCCGGTGATCGACTATTCCAACGTGCTCAACTATCCCGTCTTCGGCGGCGAGGTCAGCTACAAGACCAATTTCGTGAACCTGTCGCGCGACGATGCGGTGTTCGACCCGATCACGACGCTCGCCAACACCAACAGCCTGTGCACCACGGCATCGGCCGATCCGCTGGCGCGGATGCCCTCGCAGTGCCTGCTGCGCGGCTTCCCCGGCACCTACACCCGCCTCACCGCGGAAGCGCAGTGGCGCAAGTCCTTCACCGACCCGTTCGGCCAGATCTGGACGCCGTTCGCGAGCCTGCGTGCCGACGCGATCAGGTCCTCGGTCTCCAACCAGCCCGGCGTGTCGAACTACCTGCCCGTCGGCGACACCGAGGCGTTCCGCCTGATGCCGACCCTGGGCCTGGAGTACCGCTATCCCTTCATCAACGTTCAGCCCTGGGGCTCGACCACCCTCGAGCCGATCGCGCAGATCATCATCCGGCCGAACGAGACCTATGCCGGCAGGCTGCCGAACGAGGACGCCCAGAGCCTGGTGTTCGACGCCTCGAACCTGTTCAGCGTCGACAAGTTCTCCGGCTACGACCGCGTCGAGGGCGGCGGCCGCGCCAATGTCGGCGTGCAGTCCACCACGCAGTTCGACAGGGGCGGCGCCGTCAAGGTGCTGTTCGGCCAGTCCTACCACCTCTTCGGCCTGAACTCCTTCACGGTGCAGGATGCCATCAATACCGGCCTGAACTCCGGCCTCGACAAGCCGCGGTCGGATTACGTTGCGAGCGCCAACTACTCGCCGAACAGCACCTACACGTTCAGCGTCCGCTCCCGCATGGACGAGCAGACCTGGAACGTGCAGCGCTTCGAGGCGGAAGGCCGCGCCAACTTCAATCGCTGGTCGGTCAGCGTGTTGTACGGCAATTACGCAGAGCAGCCGGAGCTGGGCTATCTGACCCGCCGCGAGGGCATCCTGACCACGGGCTCGCTGAAGGTTGCGACCAACTGGGTGGTGTCGGGCTCGGCGCGCTGGGACCTCGAGGCCAACAAGATCAACCAATATGTGCTCGGTGCCGGCTATGTCGACGATTGCTTCGTGCTGGCGGCTAATTACGTAACTTCGTATAGCTATTCGGCGGGCACCGCACCGCCCACGCTGAGCCACGCGTTCATGTTCCAAATCGGCCTGCGCACGCTGGCGAACTCAACGACCTCCAGCAGTTCCGCCGGCCTCCAGTAAATGGTTTGAAGTGCCGGCCGCGTTTGCCCTATCTCGACGCGGCCGACATGCGAGCGACATCATGACGACGCCATTGCCTGTCTTCCGCCTCCTTCTCGCCATCGGTGCCGGGCTGATCTTGGCCGCCCTGCCCTCGCCGTCGCGCGCGCAGAACATCGCCGTGATGGTCAACGGCGATCCCATCACCGATTTCGACATCGAGCAGCGCATCAAGCTCGACCAGCTGTCGACACAGAAGACCCCCAGCCGGCAGGAGGTCATCAACGTGCTGATCGACGACAAGGTCAAGATCAAGGAAGGCAAGAAATACGGTGTCGATCCCAGCGTGTCCGACATCAACCAGTCCTATGACGGCATGGCGCAGCGCATGCGCATCACGCCGGATCAGCTCACCAAGTCGCTCGAATCCAAGGGCGTCCGCCCGGAGACGCTGAAGAGCCGCATGAGGGCCGAGATGGTCTGGGGCAGCCTCGTGCGCGGCCGCTTCAAGGAGAAGCTGCTGGTCGGCGAGCGCGACGTCGCGCAGGCCGTGCAGGCGCAGACCGGCGAAAAGCTTCAGATCGAGGGCACCGAGTACAAGATGCAGCCGATCGTGCTGATCGTGCCGCGCGGCTCGTCGGCGGCGTTCCTGGAAACCCGGAAGAAAGAAGCCGAGTCCTATCGGGCCCGCGTCGGGAGCTGCGAGGAGGCCAATTCGCTGTTCCGCTCGACCCCGAACGCGACCATCCGCGACACCGTCACCAAGACCACCGCGGAGCTGCCGGAGCCGCTGCGCAAGGTGCTCGACGACACCCCGATCGGCCGCCTGACCGCGCCCGAGATGACCAAGAACGGCATCGAGATGGTGGTGCTGTGCTCGCGCAAGCCGACCATGATCGACACGCCGAAGAAGCGTGAGGTCCGCGAGAAGATGTATCAGGAGAAGTACGAGAAGACGCAGAAGGCCTATCTCGACGAGCTGCGCAAGGCGGCGATGATCGAATATCGCAACCGCTGATGGCCAAGCCCTTCTCAGAGCCCTCCACCGAGTCCGCAGCCAAGCCTCTTGCAACCAAGCCCCTTGCAGCCAAGCCCCTTGCCCTCACCCTGGGAGAGCCCGCCGGCATCGGCCCCGACATCACGATCGCGGCCTGGCTCAGGCGGGGCGAGCTGAACCTGCCCGCCTTCTATCTGCTCGGCGACGAGGCCCTGATCGCGCGCCGCGCCAAGGCGCTCGGCGCCGATATCAGGATCGCCGCGGTGGGCCCCAGTGAAGCGGGTTCCGCGTTCACGGACGCCTTGCCCGTGGTCGCGACCGGCGAGCGCGCCACCGCCGAGCCCGGCAAGCCCGATTCATCCAGCGCGCCGGCCGCGCTCGCCTCGATCCGGCAGGCGGTCCTCGACGTGCGCGCGGGCCGTGCCGGCGCCGTCGTCACCAACCCGATCGCCAAGAGCGTGCTCTACCGCGCCGGCTTCCGTCATCCCGGCCATACCGAATTCCTCGCCGAGCTCGCCGCGGAGAACGGCCGCGTGCCGCAGCCGGTGATGATGCTGTGGTCGCCCCAGCTCGCCGTCGTGCCCGTGACCATCCACGTCTCGCTGCGCGATGCGCTGGGCGAGCTCACCAGCGAGCTGATCGTCTCGACCGTCCGCATCGTCGCCACCGAGCTGAAGTCCCGCTTCGGCATCGCAAGGCCGCGCATCGCGGTCTCCGGGCTCAATCCCCATGCCGGCGAGGACGGCTCGCTCGGCCACGAGGAGCAGACCGTCATCGTCCCGGCGCTGAAAGCGCTGCGCAACGACGGCATCGAGGCCAGAGGGCCGCTGCCCGCCGACACCATGTTCCACGAGGCGGCGCGACGGACCTATGATTGCGCGGTCTGCATGTATCACGACCAGGCGCTGATCCCGATCAAGACCGTCGCCTTTGACGACGCCGTCAACGTCACGCTCGGACTGCCCTTCATCCGCACATCGCCCGATCACGGCACCGCCTTCGACATCGCCGGCACGGGCAAGGCCAATCCGGCGAGCCTGATCGCCGCGCTGCGGCTCGCCAGCCGCATGGCGGCTGCGACAAGCTGATGAGCGCGATCGACGACCTCCCGCCGCTGCGCGAGGTCATTCGCCAGCACGCGCTGTCGGCGCGCAAATCGCTCGGCCAGAACTTCCTGCTGGACCTCAATCTCACCGCGCGCATCGCGCGTGCGGCGGCGCCGCTCGAGGATTCCACCATCGTCGAGATCGGCCCCGGCCCGGGCGGGTTGACGCGGGCGCTGCTCGCGCTCGGCGCCCGCCGCGTCATCGCCATCGAGCACGACGAGCGCGCGATCCCCGCCTTGCAGGATATTTCCGCGCGCTACCCGGGCAGACTCGAGATCGTGCATGGCGATGCCATGACCTTCGATCCACGCCCGCTGCTCGCGGGCGAACGCGCCAAGATCGTCGCCAACTTGCCCTACAACATTGCGACCCAGCTTCTCATCAACTGGCTCATTACCGAGCCCTGGCCGCCCTGGTACGAGATGATGGTGCTGATGTTCCAGCGCGAGGTCGGCGAGCGCATCGTCGCGCGCGAGGACGAGGAGGCCTATGGCCGGCTCGGCGTGCTCGCCAATTGGCGCTGCGAGACCAAGATCCTGTTCGACATTGCGCCATCCGCCTTCGTGCCGCCGCCGAAGGTCACCTCCTCGGTCGTGCGCCTCAAGCCGCGCGCAGAGCCGCTTGCCTGCGATCGCAGGATGCTCGAGCAGGTCGCCGCCGCCGCCTTCGGCCAGCGCCGGAAAATGCTGCGGCAAAGCTTGAAATCACTGAATGTCGACCCCGCACGGCTTGCACGAGCCGCCGGCGTCGACGCGACACGGCGCGCCGAGACCATTCCAGTTTCGGGCTTTGTTGCCATGGCGCGTGAATTGGCGGATATACGCAGCGAAACCGAGTAACCAAGAATTCCGGAGGAAAGAAAATGGCCTTGATGCGTCGGCAGTCCCTGGTCAAGTTCGATGCGCCGCTGTGCGAGACCATCGTCGAGACGCCCAAGCCGCAAGGCCGTGAGGTCCTGGTCCGCATCGAGCGCTGCGGTCTCTGCCATTCCGATCTCCACATCCAGGACGGCTATGCCGATCTCGGCGGCGGCAAGAAGCTCGACACCACGCGCGGCATGACGCTGCCCTTCACGCTCGGCCACGAGATCGCGGGCGTCGTCGACGAGGTCGGCCCCGATGTTCCGGCCAGCCTCGTCGGCGCCAAGAAGGCGGTGTTTCCGTGGATCGGCTGCGGCCAGTGCCGCGACTGCGCCAATGGCGACGAGAATCTTTGTGTGAAGCAACGCTTCCTCGGCGTTTCCATCGACGGCGGCTTCGCCACCCACGTTCTGGTCCCCGACGCCAAATATCTGCTCGACTACGATCCCCTGCCCGTCAACCAGGCCGCCACCCTGATGTGCTCCGGCGTCACCGCCTATGGCGCGCTCAAGCGCCTGGTCGACCGTCCGCGCCAGCGCAATCTGTTGCTGATCGGCCTCGGCGGCGTCGGCATGATGGGCCTGTCGTTCGCGCAGGCGATGTTCAAGCAGCCAATCACGGTCGCCGACCTCTCGCCGGCCGCGCGCGAGACCGCACTCAAGAACGGCGCCGCGGTGGCCTACGATCCGGCCGAGCCCGACGTGATCAAACGCATCCTGAAGGAGACCGAGGGCGGCTTCGACGAGATCGTCGATTTCGCCGGCAACGAGAAGTCGATGGCCTTTGCCGTCGCCGTTGCCGCGCGCGGCGGCAAGATCGTGGTCTCCGGCCTGATGGGCGGCCAGTTCACGCTGCCGATGGTGCAATGGGTCTACAAGCGCATGACCATCGAAGGTTTCATGGTCGGCACGCTCGCGGAGGCTCATGAGCTGATGGCGCTCGCCCGCGCTGGCAAGATCAAGCCGACGCCGATGCGCGAGGAGCCGATGGGCGACGTGCAGAAGTGGATCGACGAATTGCGTGCCGGCAAGGTCGTCGGCCGCATCGTCCTGAAGAACTGACCGCGGCGCGGGGGGGCCGATGCAAGTCTCGCCCGCCGCACGGAACGCCTGCGGCCGCGCCGCGTTGGCTGCGCATGTCGATCCGTTGCACCGTCGAAAGCGCATTCTTCATCGCCTGGAGCTGCCTGGAGAAGAGCGGCGAGCTCGGGCCGCCGGACGCGAGCGCGAACTTCCTGCTCGACGCCATCGAGGCCCAGCTTCGAACCGGTGAGCGCCGGCAATTGATGCTCGCCAACCGGGCGATCGACGCTTACCGCGCCGCTGCGTCACAGGGCCGACTGACGGGGGATCGCGAAGTCCGCTGCGGCTGACGATCCTCGCTGCCGTCCAGCCCGCTGAAGCCGCGACGCCGTGCTCTGGTTTTCAACGTTCGAACGTCCGTTGTGTGCACTTTGGAACCGTCGGTTCCGCCGCGGAAACGTAGGTTTGCCGCTGGCGCCGATTCCCGGCCCGCCCAAGAGAACACAATGTGACCGGTCGGCCCCAGAACGATCTGCTCCGGCAGCTCAATCATCAGGATTTCGAACTGCTCGCGCCTCACCTCCAGCCGATCGACGTCGAGGCGAGCTACGTCCTGCATCACGCCGGCGACGACGTCGCCGCGGTCCATTTTCCATGCGGTCCCGCGCTGGTGTCGTTCGCCGTGCCGGTCGAGGACGATCGCGAGGTCGAAAGCCTGCTGGTGGGACGCGAGGGCGCGGTCGGCATCGCCGCCGGCCCCAGCCCTTCGCTCGCCTATTCGCGCATGGTCGTGAAGTTTGGCGGCACCCTGGTGCGGCTGCCGTTGCGCGCGCTCGAGCAGGCGCAGCAGAGATCGGCGACGCTCCAGGAGGCCTTCGCGCGCTATGCCGACTGCCAGTTCGCGCAGCTCTTGCAGACTGCGGCTTGCAACGCTGCGCATTCGATCGAGCAGCGGGCCGCCAAGTGGATCATGTCCGCGCAGGAACATATCGGCGGAGCCGAGATTCCTCTCACCCACGAGCAGCTCGCCGGCATGCTGGGCGTCTCCCGCAGCTATGCCAGCCGCGTCATCCAGATGTTCAAGGCGCGGCGCATCCTCGCGACCCGCCGCGGCGCCATCCTGATCCTCGACGCAGCAGCGCTCGAAGCGAGAGCCTGCTGCTGTAACGATTGGGTGAAGATGCATTTCCACGAGGTGCGCGGTGGAGCGGCACCCGCGGAGGGTTGATGCCTCCGCCTCACGCATGCGGCGGCGACTGCCGCTTCAGATGCAGATAGGTCGGACTGAAATCGCCGAGCCGCTGCAGCTCGCGCCATTTCAGCACGACCAGCTCGCCATCACGAAGATCCATCGCGCCGCTGCGCCTGAGATCGGCGAGCGTCCGGTTCACCGTCGCGATCGCCATGCCGAGCGTCTCGCCGAGTTGCGTGAGACTGATCGGCATGCGGCAACGATTGCCGCGCACCAGCTGCGCAGCGCGGGCGCGGTAGAACAGCTCGCAAAACAAGTGCGCCATGCGCGTCTGCATCGGCCGGGCGCTGTTGTTGGTGATGGCCTCGCGAAAGATCGCGGCATCGCGCAGCGTCTCGCGCCAGACCGCGAGGGCGAAGGTCGGCCGCCGCCGGAACGCGATGAACAGTTCGCGGTGCGGGATGAACGCCACCGACGCCGGCCCGAGCGCACTGAGCCCGTGATCCATCTGGTCGATGAACAACCCCTGCGCATCCGGAAGATCGCCGGTGAGATGGAACGCCAGATATTGCCGCCGCCCGCTGCCGAGCAGGTGATAGCGGGCAACCATGCCGGAGACGACCAAAGCGGAATGCTCGGGCTCATCGCCTTGACGGATGAAATCCTCATTGGTTGCGAAATCGCGCAGCATGAAGGTCAACGCGCGAATCTCGCCAATATCCTCCTCTGCGAGCGCGGTGTGCTCGCCGAGGTTCCGTATCAGCACGTCGTGAGCCTTTTCCATGGAGCCGCCAAAAATCGCGCCGGTTCTATCAAATGATACGTCCGGCTTGCGTTCAGCGGACTAGAACGCAGATCGGAAGCACAGGTTGCTAACCGGCTTGCGACGCATCGATCGCAGCCACCCCATTCCCCCCATTCGGACCAGCCGGCCTTAACATGAAAAGCACCACTCTCCTGGAGCGCATCCGGCGCCTGTTCGCATCCGATGCCGGCGAGCATCTGGACAGCATCAGCGACGCCTTGCTGAAGGGAACGCTGAGGGAGCCGGTCCGGCCGATGTCGGATCAGGAGCTCGCTCGCGCCATCCGCGAGTTCCGCTCCGTGCCGGTTTCCGACTGGACGCTTGCGAAACTGTCGCGTCGCCTGGCCGAGGCGTCCGTGCCGCGGGACGGCTGAAGCTGCACGCGAGGCCCATGCCACATCCGAAATTCATCGTCCGTCTGCAGACGATCGAAGGCCTGTCCGAGGACGAGCGCCGCCAGATCGCGGGCTTGCCGTCCACGCTGCGCCAGGTCGCGGATGGCGAGATCGTGCTGCGCCAGGGTGAGGCCGCGAGCCGCTGCGTCTTCGTCGTCAGCGGCTTTCTCTACCAGTCGCGCATCGTCGGCGATCGCAGCCAGACCCTCGCCTTCCATGTTCCCGGCGACATGCCATGCCTGCACACGCTGCTGGTCTCGCCGATGGACGCGGATCTCGTGGGGCTCGGCCCGACCATCGTCGGCACCGTCGCCCACAGCCAGCTCCGCCAGCTGCTCGACAGCTCGATCCACCTGACCCGCGTCTTCTGGCGCGAGACGCTGATCGACGCGGCCATCTCGCGGCAATGGATCGCCCGCCTCGGCGCGCAGGCGGCGCTGCCCAAGGTCGCGCACCTCATCTGCGAGCTCGCCGCAAGGCTGGAGATCGTCGGCCTCGTCAAGCGCAACTGCTTCCAGATGCCGATGACGCAGCGTCACGTCGCGGACGCCTGCGGACTGTCGATCGTCCACGTCAACCGCACCATCCAGGAGCTGAGGCATCGCGGGTTGATCGCCTGGGACGGCAGCGAGATCGAACTGCTCCAGCCCGACGAGCTGCGCAGACTTGCGGATTTCTCGCCTGATTATCTAAGCTGAGCGGACCGCCACGCGGCGAGCAGCGGTCCGCCGCTCCCCAGCACGGGATCCGTCTTCGGCTTGCGGACCTTGGCGATGCGCTTGACCGCGTCGGGACGCTGGCGTGTGTCGGTGCACTCGTCATAGGTGCCGTCCTGCGGGTAGGCGCCGACGACCATAAAGTCCCGGCTGGATTCGATCAGCCGGTGGCCGGTGCCCGCGGGCAGGACCAGCACGTCCCCGGCTTTCAGTTTCAGGATGCGGCCCTTGATCCCGCCGCACTCGATCCTCGCCGTGCCGCGCGCCACGCCCATCACTTCATGGATCTGCGAATGATAGTGGACGAAGTCGTACACGGTGTCGCGCCACGACCGGCCCCAGCCATTGGTGTCGAACAGCGTGTCGATGACGACCTCGGGCGGAAAGCGCCGACCGTTCAGCTTCACCGCGCCGCGATAGAGCAGCGCCGGGAAGCGCGGATGGTTCGGCACGATGCCGTCATCGCGAAAGTGCATGGCCGTGGGCTTGCGGGCCCGTACCAGCCCCCGCAGCGTCGCTGCATCGGGCTGCTCCTCTACCAGCTTCTTGGCGAAGTTCTTGATCTGATCCTTGACCGGCATGACGTCTCCTCAGCCGCGAAATAACGGCTGCGGAGGTGAGAAGTTTCCGGGCCCGATCGGAGCAAGGCCCGACAGGGCCTCTCCTCGTCATGACGCGGCGTCGGAAGGAAGCGCGTCAACGCTTGGCGGCAATCAGTTCGGCAAACTGCCGCAGATAGAGCGGCCAACCCTGATCGCTGTCAACGCCGCTGCGGACGCCTTCCCAGCCCTCGCCATGCCGATCGAGGCGACGGTGCTCCAGCTCCAAGCGGGTCCGGCTTGGTGTCTCCGCAATGAACCGGACCTCCCATTCACTCGTCTTGGCGGGATCGGTCTCGATTTGCCAGCGCGGGCTGATGTCCCAACTCAAGAGGACTCGATTGGGTGGTTCGAACGCCAACACGCGCGCCCAGCGGCATTCGCTGCCGTCGATCCCCCGATCATAAATGCTTCCGCCCACCCGAGGTTCGAATACGGTCTCTGCAATGGGAACGGCGAGCAGATTGTGCTCGCGCGGCTTGAAGCTGCCGAAGTCTTCGGTGAAGACCTTGAACGCGCGCTCGATCGGCGCCTCGACTACGATGGAATGTTTGACGGGCGCAATCGATACACGTGTGTTCATCTGGATCCCTCCGATGGTTTTTCGACGGCTAGTTTGTAAGCGGCCAACGTGTCGCTCCAGAACCGGTCGAGCCAGGCTCGCATCTGGCCGAGTCCCGCCGGATCGACGTAATAGACGTTGCTGGCGCCCTTCGGCTCTGCACGAACCAAGCGGGATTCGCGCAGCACCTTGAGATGCTGTGAGACGGCCGACTGGGACACGGGCAGCTGTCGCGTGATCTCGGCGACCGTGCGTGGCCGTGCACCGACAAGCTCGAAGATCCGCCTGCGGGTGGGATCGCCGAGTGCGGCCAGTTGTGCGCTGTCTTTAGCCATAGACAATCCCCGCCCCATGCCACGCTTGTTCGACCTGTCATAAGTTACTACTAATGATTAGTACTGACTTATGATCGTGTCAACCGGCTCAGGTTGTGGCGTGGAACTCTGATCGTGACGTTCGGAGAGTCTCATCCGGGGGCGGAACGAACGTCGCGCAGGCCCGATTCAAGCCACATCCTCTCCGGATTTGCGGCTCATTGCCACCCAAGTCTTTGACGAGAAGGGGCTCGTTGAGAGTTGCGTCATGCGTAACCGGGAGACCAGGATGGGCAACCGCGCCGCAAAGTTCATTTCGACCCTCGTCGCCAGCATCCTCGCGGGCGCGCCATTGGCCGCGGTATCGCAGAACGCGCCGACGCCATCGAGCACGGCCGCCGGGGCGCCCGACTGCCTGGCTTCGCCGAAGGATGCCACGCCGCAGGGCCAGCACTGGTACTACCGCCTCGATCGCACGACGAAGCGCAAGTGCTGGTATCTGCGCGCCGCAGGCGGCAAAGCCGCACAGACCGCGCAGGCGACGACCGATACATCCGAGCCGGATGCAGCACCGCCGCAGGCCGTGCAGAACGCGCGCGCGGAATATATCGCGCCGCAGACGAGTGCCGCAGCGGGCACGCCGAACATGGCCGCGCCCGCGCCGGCTGCAGCGAATGCACCCGCGGTCGCGCCGCAGCCGCCGAGCAGCGTCGCCGAAACCAACGCGCAGCAGCCGGCCGTGACCGCGCGCTGGCCCGAGGCCTCCACAGCGTCCACCGCGCCAGCGCATCAGCCGGCGGAAACCACGGTTGCAGCAGCCGCGCAGCCAAACGCGAAGCTGTCAAAATCCCCTGCTCCGCTCCCGCCCGCGGCCGATGGCACGACTGACAAGTCCGGCGGTTCGCTGCAGATGCTGATGCTTGTGATCGGCGGTGCGCTGGCGCTCGCCGGCATCCTCGCCAGCGTCATCTACCGCTTCGCCGGCGGACGCGTCCGCGCCAGGGCCGCCGACCGCCGCGGGCATTGGGACGATTGGGCGCCGCAGGACCATGACGGAAGCCACGCGCCCTGGCGCGATTCACCGCCGGCCGCCGCCCAGCCGCCCCGCCCGATCGACTTCGATGCGGCACGTCCGCAACCGACAAGACAAGTGACGAAACTCGCCGCGATCGGCCGCGAGATCGAGCTGATCGACGCGCGCAGGCAACGTGCCGTCGCTCCGGCCGCAAAACCGGTCGAGTCCAGAAGCGACAAGGTCGAGATCAAGTTGTTCGATCGGGCTGCTGCACCCAAGCTTGCCGCCAACGAAATTGAGGCGGATCGCGATGACGCGCCGGCAGGTCGGGATACCGATGCCGTCGATGTCGACGCGATCACGACGATGCTGGAGCAGCTGGCGAAGGAAGGGCCGCGCCTGTCGCGGCCTAACCTTGAAGCTGACCTTGCAAACTTCGCACGAAGCCTACGAGGCCAATCCGCCGCTCGCGCTTGAGACGCTCGGCCTTCAGGATCGACTGCACCTCGGCGAAGGCTTCGTCGACCGCGTGGTTGATCACGATGTAGTCGTACTCGGCCCAGTGACTCATCTCGTCGCTGGCGCGGCTCATGCGCTTGCGGATCACCTCGTCGGAATCCTGCGCGCGCGAATGCAGGCGCTTCTCGAGGTCGGCGGCCGAGGGCGGCAGGATGAAGACGCTGACGACATCGGCGCGCGCCTTCTGTTTCAATTGCTGGGTGCCCTGCCAGTCGATGTCGAACAGCACATCCTGGCCGGCCGACAACGCCGCATCCACGGGGCCGCGCGGCGTACCATAGCTGTTGTCGAACACCGTCGCCCATTCCAGCAGTTCGTCGGCCTTCACCATGGCATCGAACGTCGCCTTATCGACAAACGTATAGTCCTTGCCGTTGACCTCGCCCGGCCGCATCGCGCGCGTGGTCGCAGAAACCGACATTTTCAAGCCCGGCATCCGGTCGATCAGCATGCGCGACAGCGTCGTCTTGCCCGCGCCTGATGGCGAGGACAGCACGAACATCAATCCGCGCCGCTCGACACCGTCAGTTCCGTGACCGCCCGTCGTCATCGATCACTCCAGATTCTGCACCTGCTCGCGGAACTGCTCGACCACGTTCTTCATGGCGAGGCCCGTGTTGGTCAACTCGATGTCGTTCGACTTCGAGCAGCAGGTGTTGACCTCGCGGTGAAACTCCTGCGCCAGGAAATCCAGCTTGCGCCCGATCGGGCCGCCCTTGCCGATCAGCTCGCGCGCCTGCGTGATGTGGGAGGCGATGCGGTCGAGCTCCTCGCGGATGTCTGCCTTGGTCGCGATCAGGATCGCCTCCTGCATCAGGCGATCGGAATCGAAACGGTCGGAGGTGTCGAGCAGCGCTGCGATCTGCTCAGCGAGCTTCGCCTTGATCGCCTCCGGCTTGCGGCCGGGCGCGGCCTCCGCTCTCTTCGCCAGCTGCTCGATCTCGTCGACGCGCTGGGTCAGGATCTGCCCAAGCGAAGTGCCCTCGCGCTTGCGCATCGCAACGAGCTCGTCGAGCGCCTTGTCGAAGGCCTCGGCGGCAGCAGTGCGCGCTGCCTTGTCCTCCTCCTCGTCGCCCTCGGGCTCGGCGACCTCGACGACGCCCTTGATGGCGAGCAGGCCGTCGATGCTCGGCGCCACCGCGTCGACCTTCCCCGAGATCAGCGCGGCGGCCTTCAGCACCGCGTTGAGCACGTCCTCGTTGATGCGGACGGTGGCGGCGGCATTGGTGCGCTTGACGGTGAGATTGGCATAGACGGTGCCGCGCGAGAGCAGCTCGCCCGCGCGCTTCTTGGCATGGGCCTCGAGCTCGTCAAACCCCTGCGGCAGCCGCACGCGCAAGTCGAAGCCCTTGGCATTGACCGACTTCAACTCCCATTCGAACGTATACGGCCCGCTTGCGCCGTGGCATCTCGCAAAGCCGGTCATGGACGACAGCGCCATCAGTTCAAATTCTCCAGGAACACGGGATTCGCGAGGCTATCAAGCCACGCGAATCTTAAGACTATTTTGTCGGAAAGTGGAATCGGCAATGTCCGCAAGCCGGTCTGCGCGCAAGGCTCAGCGCTGAACCACCGGCGGCGAGCCCTGCACCGCGCCCTGCCGGGCCGGTGGGGGATTGGCTGGAGCAGCCGGACGTGCTGCCGGCGGCCTCTTCTGCTGATTGGGCCGTGCCGGCGTGGCCGCGGTCGGCGGGTCGGCAGCGCCAGGCGCGGCAACGGCCGGCGGCTGCGCGTCCTCGGGCGGCTCGACCGTGTCGTTCTGGATCTGCTTCTCCATCGCGCGGAGCTTGGCGACGTTCTTCTGGTGCGCGTCGTAGGTTTCGGTGAAAGCGTGCCCGCCGGTGCCGTCGGCGACGAAATAGAGGTCGCGGGTGCGGGCCGGGTTGGCGGCAGCTTCGAGCGAGGCGCGGCCCGGATTGGAGATCGGGCCCGGCGGCAGGCCGTCGATCACATAGGTGTTGTAGGGCGAGGGCTGCGTGATCTCGCTGCGTTTGATCGGCCGGCCCAGCGTTCCCTTGCCGCCGACGAGGCCGTAGATGATGGTCGGATCGGACTGCAGCTTGATCCGCTGCTTCAGCCGGTTGACGAACACCGCGGCGACGCGGCTGCGCTCGTCCGCCTTGCCGGTTTCCTTCTCGATGATGGACGCCAGCGTGACCAGCTGCTCCGGCGTCTTGACTGGAATGTCCTGATTGCGGCGCTCCCAGATCTCCGACAGCACACGCTTGTGCGCCTGCTGCATGCGCTGGACCACCTGCTCGCGCGGGGTGCCGCGCGGGAATTTGTAGGTCTCCGGGAGCAGCGTGCCTTCGCGCGGCAGCTCGCGCACGCTGCCGGTGAAGATGTCGTTGTCGGACAGCCGCGCCACGATCTGCTCGGAGGTCAGGCCTTCGGGAATCGTCACGGCGTGCTGCACCACCTTGCCCTCGACGATGGTGCCGATGACGTCGCGCAGCGAGGCGTTCTTCTGGAAGGAATACTCACCCGGCTTGAGGTCCGAGCTCGCCTTCAACGCGGCGACGCTGGCGATGAACACCCAGGGATTGACGTCGGTCACGCCTTCCCGGTTCAGCGTCTCGGCGATGTCGCGCTTGCCCGCACGCTGCGGGATGTTGACGATCTTGTCCTCCTTCAGCGGTCCGGGCGCCTCGAGCACCTGGCGGCCGTAATAATAGACGCCGCCGGCGCCGAGCATGGCGATCAGCAGAAGCGTGATGATGGCGTTGCCGACGACGACGAACGGATTGCGCGCGCGGTCCGACCGCTTGGGCGGCGGCGGAAGTTGCTCGGGCTCGAGCGCGGCCCGCGGACTCCGGGGTGAAATGGGCGGCCTTTCACTCATCGAAACAACCTGAATCCTGCCGGTTCAATAGCGGCCCGACAATCGCTTGCCCTGCCAAAAACGCACGCGCCCACGTCCATGACTATCGCCGAATACGGCAAAACGGTGGATTCGTCTCAAACACAAACTAACTGACTAGGCGCCGGACGATCACCGACGCATTGGTACCGCCAAAACCAAAAGAGTTCGACAACGCGACGTTGACCTCACGCTGCTTCGACTTGTGCGGCACGAGATCGATCGCGGTCTCGACCGACGGATTGTCGAGATTGATCGTCGGCGGCACGACATTATCGCGAATCGCCAGAATCGCGAAAATCGCTTCGATCGCACCGGCCGCGCCGAGCAGATGGCCGGTCGACGACTTGGTCGAGGACATCGCGACCTTGGAGGCGGCGTTGCCGAGCAGACGCTCGACCGCGCCGAGCTCGATCTCGTCGCCGAGCGGCGTCGAGGTCCCGTGCGCATTGATGTAATCGAGATCGGACGGCGTCAGCCCGGCACGCTTGAGCGCGGCCGACATGCTGCGGAAGCCGCCATCGCCGTCGGGCGACGGCGAGGTGATGTGATAGGCATCACCCGACAGACCATAGCCGATCACCTCGGCATAGATCTTCGCGCCGCGCCGCCTGGCGTGCTCCAGCTCCTCCAGCACGAGGACGCCGGCGCCCTCGCCCATCACGAAGCCGTCGCGGTCTTTATCGTAGGGACGCGAGGCCTTTTCGGGAGTCTCGTTGAAACCGGTCGACAGCGCGCGCGCGGCGTTGAAGCCGGCAATGCCGATGCGGCTTATCGGCGACTCGGCGCCGCCCGCGACCATCACGTCGGCATCGCCCAGCGCGATCAGGCGGGCGGCATCGCCAACCGCATGCGCGCCGGTCGAGCATGCCGTGACCACCGAATGGTTCGGCCCCTTCAGCCCGTGCGCGATCGAGACGTAGCCGGAGGCGAGATTGATCAAGCGGCCGGGAATGAAGAACGGCGACACCCGGCGCGGCCCGCGCTCCTTCAGCAGGATCGCGGTATCGGCGATGCCGTTGAGGCCGCCGATGCCGGAGCCGATCATGGTGCCGGTCGCGCATTTGTCCTCTTCGGTCTCGGGATGCCAGTTGGCGTCGTCGAGCGCCTGACCGGCCGCGGCCATGCCGAAGATGATGAAGTCGTCGACCTTGCGCTGGTCCTTCGGCTCCATCCACTTGTCCGGATTGAAGCTGTCGTTCGAGCCGTCGCCGCGCACGACCGTGCAGGCGATCTTGGTCTGCAGATCGGAGACATCGAAGCTCTCGATCCTGCGCGCACCGCTTTCGCCGTTGAGGATGCGCTTCCAGGTCGGCTCGACGCCACAGCCGAGTGGCGAGACCATGCCGAGACCCGTGACGACAACCCGCCTCATATCCGAAAACTCCGCATCGAAAGATTCACGGCCAATAACAAGAAACCGGCTGACCGCTGCGAAGCGGCCCGTCCGGTTTCAATGTTGTCCCCGCGAAATTGAAGAGCCTTAGCTCTTCGCGTTCTTCTCGAGAAACTTCGTAGCGTCGCCGACGGTGAGAATCGTTTCCGCAGCGTCGTCCGGAATCTCGCAACCGAATTCCTCTTCGAACGCCATCACCAGCTCGACGGTATCCAGACTGTCGGCGCCGAGGTCGTCGATGAAGCTCGCGTTGTCGACAACCTTCTCGGGTTCAACACCAAGGTGTTCGACCACGATCTTCTTAACCCGCTCGCCAATGTCACTCATTGCTTAACCTCGTGTTGTTCCCTGTAGACCCGACCCCCCGGGACGATACGAGCCGTCGTGGTCGTTTGACTGCCTTCGCTTACGAACTTTGATTTGGCCCATCCTAACCGATGGAGGCCCCGGCGAACGACGGCCAAAGGCTCCGCATCGCCAATATACAGGGTTTCAAAAACCTGCAATGGCGTTCTTTGCCCATCCGTTGGAGGTCCGGTTATCATACTTCAATTGCCTTGACTACAAGCCTCATTTCGCTCCGGAAACGGCCGTTTGCCGCATGCCGCACCGCCGTGACAGGCGACGCGGCACGAGACGTCAGATCATGGCCATGCCGCCGTTGACGTGGATGGTCTGCCCGGTGACGTAGGCTGCTTCGTTCGAGCTCAGATAGACGGCGGCCGCTGCGATGTCCTCGGGCGTCCCCAGGCGGGCGGCCGGAACCTTGGTGAGAATCGTTTCGCGCTGCTTGTCGTTGAGCGCATCGGTCATCGGCGTCTTGATGAAGCCCGGCGCGATGCAGTTCGCGGTCACGCCACGCTTGGCGTATTCGGCCCCTAACGTCTTGATCATGCCGATCAGGCCGGCTTTCGACGCCGTATAATTGCCCTGCCCGGGATTGCCGGTGACGCCGACCACCGAGGTGATGGCGACGATGCGGCCGAAGCGCTTGCGCATCATCAGCTTGGTCGCGGCGCGCGCCAGGCGGAAGGTCGCGGTCAGATTGACGTTGATAACCTCGTCCCAGTCCTCGTCGCGAAGCTGCACGAAGAGATTGTCGCGCGTGATGCCGGCATTGGCGATGAGAATGTCGACCTGGCCCATCGCCGCTTCCGCAGCGGGCACCAGCGCCTCGACCTCATCGGCCTTGGAGAGATTGCAGGGCAGCACGTGGGCGCGATCGCCGAGCTTGCCGGCAAGCTCGTCCAGCACTTCCTTGCGCGTCCCTGAAATGGCGACGGTGGCGCCCTGCGCGTGCAGCGCCTGCGCGATCGCGCCGCCAATGCCGCCGGTCGCGCCGGTGACGAGCGCCTTTCGGCCAGTCAGATCGAACATTGATGGACTCCTTTAAGCCTGCTTCGCAGCGGCCAATGCATCCTTGGCGGCGGCAATATCGTTCGGGCCGCCGACCGCAATGCCGACGGCACCGTCCGCGATACGCTTGACGAGACCGGTCAGCACCTTGCCGGCGCCGATCTCGAAGAAGCGGGTGACGCCCTGCCCGGCCATGTAAGCCACCGACTCGCGCCAGCGCACCGTGCCGGTGACCTGCTCGACCAGGCGGCGGCGGATCTCGTCGGGATCGGTGATGGCGCTCGCCAGCACGTTCGACACCAGCGGGGCGGCCGGCGCCTTGATCGTAACCTTCGACAGCGCCTCCGCCATGGCATCCGCAGCCGGCTGCATCAACTTGCAATGGAACGGGGCGGACACCGGCAGCAGCATCGCGCGCTTGGCGCCCTTGGCCTTGGCGATCTCGACGGCGCGATCGACCGCAGCCTTGTCGCCGGAGACGACGACCTGGCCGCCGCCATTGTCGTTGGCGGCCTGGCAGACCTGCCCCTGCGCCGCCTCGCCCGCGACCTCCATGGCGGCCTCGTAGTCGAGACCGAGCAGCGCGGCCATCGCGCCGGCGCCGACCGGGACCGCCTTTTGCATTGCGAGACCGCGGGTGCGAAGCAGACGCGCGGTATCCGAAACCGTCAGGCTGCCGGCCGCCGCCAGCGCCGAATATTCACCGAGCGAGTGGCCGGCGACGAAGGCCGCGTCTCGTCCCACGGAAAAACCAGCCTCGGCCTCGAGCACGCGCAAGGTCGCGATAGACACGGCCATCAGCGCCGGCTGGGCGTTCTCGGTGAGTTGGAGAGTTTCGGCCGGACCTTCCCAGATGATGCCGGTCAGCTTCTCCCCGAGCGCGGCATCGACCTCGTCGAATACGGCGCGCGCCACCGGAAAGGCGTCGGCCAGGGCCTTGCCCATGCCGACAGCCTGGGAACCCTGCCCAGGAAATGTGAATGCAGCCGTCATCGGCGCTCCCTGCTGTCAGGCATGATCCCTGTTCTGAACCGGCAGCCGATTTACGCCCGGCCTTAGGCCGTGGTTCCTTGGGCCATGGTTCCGGATCATGCTCCAAAGGGGGCCGTAGACACCGTCCGGGGCCGCACTGTCAAGCCGAGACGGGAACTTGGAGCAGCATTCAACGGGGAATAAGCCCCTCAAAACCCGCCGGCGGTCTGGTTGGCATCGACGTCCGCTCCTGCCCGCGCTCGGCGCGCACTGTTCACCAGTTGCCCCGGCCGATCCTCGCGGTTCGGCTTTGCCGTGGCCAGCCGCAGCACCGAAGCGTAGTTCGGCTGCACTTCCATGCGATCGGCGTACCGGCTCGCACTCAGCAGCCGGTGCACCTTCGGCAGATTGTAGCAGGGCACGTAGAACAACAGATGATGCTCGAGGTGATAGTTCACGTAATACGGCGCGATGAACAGGCGCTCGAGAAAATTGGCATGCGTCGTGCGCGTGTTGCGCAAGGGGTCGCTACTATCGGGGACGACGGCGTGCTCGGCGATATTGCGGATGCGGGTGATGACCATCATCCACGTCAAGAGCGGCACCAGCCAGAGCAGCGGATAGGCCCACCACACTCCGGCCGCGGCGAGCGCGGCAAACATGATCCCGTTGACCACACATTGCGGGCCGAGCATCTCCCAGAAATGCGCTGCACGTTGCCGCCATGACCAGTCCTTTGGCCCGAGCGCGTTGAGCAACTGCGCCTTGCGCTGCTGGTAGCCGGTCTGCCCGGTGATGTCGCGGATGAACTTGCGGCGATAGCTCAACTTGGTGATCGGAAACGGCGCCGACAGCACGAGGTCGGGGTCGTCCTCCTGCTGGGTGCGCGCATGGTGCTGAAGGTGATAGCGCCGGTAGCTGCGCGTCTCCGCAAACAGCGGATAGGCGCAGAACCACTGGCTCAGCGTCAGATTGGTTTTCTCGTCGGCGGACAGGCAACCATGTGCGCCGTCATGCATCAGGATCGCAAGGCCGAGCTGGCGCGAGCCGATGATGGCGACGGCGAAGATATAGGTGAGCGGATTGGGCGACCACGCGACCAGCGCGATGGCTGCAATGATCAGCGTCCAGGCGTGCGCGATCAGCGCAGCGCCTTTCCACGTCGCGCGCTGGCGCACCTCGGCCAATTGATCGTCGGTCAGGAAATCGCGGGCACGCATGCGAAGCGCGGTCATGGCCTAACCCTTTCCATTGGAATTGTCGGATGCCTCGCGCGCCTCGACGAGACGCAGGCGGGCGGTGTCTTCAGTGGATTTCGCCTGCTCGCCCAGCACGCGCAGCATCTCGGCGCAGAGCGCCTCGGGCGAGCGGCCCATCGCGTAGCCCTCGAGAATGACGCCGATGGCGACGGCCCAGAACCGCCGCGAGCTTTCGTCGGGCGCGCGCAGCGAGCGCCAGCCGTGCCGCGCGACCTGCCCCGCATAAGCGCGCGTACCCTCGCTGTGCAGGCGCTCGATGGTGCGCTCCACCAGCGGCGCGAGATCCTGGCGACGCCGCGTCAGCGTCAGCGCCTCGGCGAAGAAGGCGACCGAATCGCTCGCCGTCACGGTCTCGGCCAGCGCGTGGGTGTATTCCCCGGGCGTCCGCGCCTTGAGCGCCGCCTGCTCGGTGGCCCGTGCCAGATACAACAGATCGCGGCAGGCGCATTCGACAAACAGCGCCTCCTTGGTGCGGAAGTAATAGGTGATCTGGCTCGGGAACGCGTCCGCGGCGGCCGCGATGTCGGTAATCGACGTGCCTGACAGCCCCCGCTCCCGAAACAGCGGGCTCGCAGCATCCAGGAGCAGTGACCGCATCTTGCGGCCGGCCGAGCGCGTCGCGCGCGCAGTGTGCTTGGGGTCGCCTGCCGCTTCGAGCGGCCCATCGGCCGACGCTTCTGCCATGGGATCCTCTTCGCTGATTTGTTTGTATGTTATACAAACAAACAGATCAAGCCGAATCTTGGTATTGGAGGATGGGGTTCTTGTTCCCGTTGGAGGGGCGGACCGGCTCGGCTTGAAAATGCCCCTCCACCTTGCAAAGCCGGCCAAAATCCGTATAAGGCGCCCATCCGCAGACCCCGGCCGGGAGCTGAACGGACGGTCTCAGCAAATCATTCGTGATTTTGGTGTGGCAGGGCCAGTCGGCCCGTCGTCCCGTGTTTCCGCCTTCTGAGCTTGATCCCAGAGTCCTTTCCGAAGGCCTCTTAAGGGTTTGACGCCGGGCGATGCGCCAACATGAGGAAAGGACGACCATGCCTCTTTACGAGCATGTTTTTCTCGCGCGTCAGGACGCGAGCCCGCAGCAGGTCGAAGAGCTGACTGCGCAGATGACCGGTATCGTCGAAGGTCTCGGCGGCAAGATCACCAAGACCGAGAATTGGGGCGTGCGCTCCCTCACCTACCGCATGAACAAGAACCGCAAGGCGCACTTCGTGCTGCTCAACATCGACGCGCCGTCCGCGGCGATCGCCGAGATCGAGCGCCAGGAGCGCATCAGCGAGGACGTGATCCGCTATCTCAGCGTCCGCGTCGAGGAGCTCGAGGAAGGCCCGTCCGCGATGATGCGCAAGGCCGACCGTGATCGCGAGCGTGACGATCGCGGCGGTGGCTTCCGCGGCGAGCGCGAAGGCGGCTTCCGTGGCGACCGCGAGGGCGGTTTCCGCGGTGATCGCGGTCCGCGCCGTCCGCGCGATGAAGCTGAAACCACGGATGGGGAGTAAGAATCATGGCTGAAGCTGGTGCACGCCGCCCGTTTTTCCGTCGTCGCAAGAGCTGCCCGTTCACGGGCGCCAATGCTCCGAAGATCGACTACAAGGACTCCAAGCTGCTGATGCGTTACGTCTCCGAGCGCGGCAAGATCGTGCCGAGCCGCATCACCGCGGTGTCCGCGAAGAAGCAGCGTGAGCTCGCCCGCGCCATCAAGCGCGCGCGCTTCCTGGGCCTCCTGCCCTACGTCATTCGCTGATACGACCAATTCGACCGGCGGCGGCTAGCGCCGCCGGTCGCGACTTTTCGAACTCATAAGGCTTCCGGGTCGTCCGGTCGCCGATGGTTGGGGCAAGCGACGCCTCTAACCGCTCGAAGGGAGCGGGACAGCTGATGATGGCCTTTGGACTGATAGCCCTGATCGCCGGCGCTGCGTCGGCCCTGATGTTCGCCTCGATCATCTCGGGGGCGCTGATCGCGCTTGTCCTGTTCTATCTCGCTCCGCTCCCCCTGATGGTCGCCGCGATCGGCTGGGGCCCCCTTTGCGCGAGCCTCGGCGGCATCGCCGCCGCGATCGGCCTTGGCGCCCTGTTCGGCCTGCCCTACTGCATCGCCTTCGCCGTCACCGTCGCGTTGCCGGCGTGGTGGCTCGGCCATCTCGTCCTGCTCGGACGTCAGGTGGGAAGCGCCGCGTCTGCCACCGGCACAGCGCCCTCCGCGGAGCCGGAGGTCGAGTGGTACCCGGTCGGCCGCATCCTGCTCTGGATTGCAGGCTTCGCGACGCTGACCACGATGGCCGCTTTGCTCACTCTCGGGACCGACGCGGAGACCATCACCGGCACGTTGCGCCGTGGCCTGACGCGCCTCCTGCGCGCCACCGACCCGCAAACTTCGGGCGAAGCCAGCCAGTTCGTCGACGCGCTGGTGCGCATCGCACCCGCCGCCGCCACGATTGCCGCGACGATGACGCTCACTCTCAACCTCTGGCTCAGCGCCAAGGTGACCGCGACGTCGGGCCGGCTGCGCCGTCCCTGGCCGGACCTCAAGACCACCGAGCTGCCGCAGATGACGCTGGTGGTGCTGTGCATCTCCCTCGCCTTCTGCTTCACCGGGGGGCTGCTTGGCATCGTGGCGCAGATCGCCACCGCCGCGCTGATGATGAGTTATGCGCTGGCCGGTTTCGCCGTATTGCATACGCTGACGCTCGCGCTGAACGGCCGCACGTTCTGGCTCGGCTCGACCTACGCCGCCGTGGTCGTGTTCGGATGGCCCGTGGTCGCGATGGTGATCCTTGGGCTTGCGGATGCCTTGTTTGGCTTGCGCGAACGCTTCCTGCGCAGCCGGCAGCCGCCGCCACTGCCTACACCTTGAGTTCAACCCCGAAACTGAAACCTTCGAGAGCACTTCAAAAGGAGAACGAATATGGAAGTCATTTTGCTGGAACGCGTCAACAAGCTCGGCCAGATGGGCGAAGTCGTGAAGGTTCGCGACGGCTACGCTCGCAATTTCCTGCTCAAGCGCGGCAAGGCGCTGCGCGCCACCGCCGACAACCGGGCCAAGTATGACGGCATGAAGGCCGAGCTCGAAGCGCGCAACCTCGCCTCGAAGGCCGAGGCGTCCAAGGTCGCCGAGAAGATCGAGGGCAAGAACATCATCGTGATCCGCCAGGCCTCGGAAGCCGGCCAGCTGTTCGGCTCGGTCAACGTGCGTGACATCGTGCTCGCGTTCGAAGCCGACGGCGTTTCGCTCGCCCGTCCGCAGATCCAGCTCGACGCGCCGATCAAGACCATCGGCAAGCACTCGATCACCGTTGCCGTTCATCCCGAAGTCGAGGTCGAGATCACCGTCACGGTTGCCCGCAGCCAGGACGAGGCCGAGCGCATCAACCGCGGCGAGGACATCTCGACCCGCAATGAGGATCGCGATGCGGCCGCCGAGGCGATCGCCGCCGCCGGCGAGTTCTTCGATCCGGAAGCCCAGCACGACGAGGTCGCGCCGGCGCCGGCTGCGGAAGAGAAGTAAGCAGCTCAACTCGTCATTCCGGGACGGTCCGCAAGACCAGACCCGGATGACGATCCCGATCAAAGCCCGGCTGCCTCACGCGGCCGGGCTTTTCGTTTTGGCAGCGATGTCCTCGCTCAGCATCGCGATCGAGGCCAGCGCGGTGGCCGTATGCTTCTCGACGCCGTCGCTGACGCAGAACACGTCGGCGGCGACCACCGCGACCTGGCGGCCCGGCTTGATCACCCGGGCGCGGCAGATCAGCTTCTCGCCGACCGCGGGCGACAACAGATTGAGCTTGTATTCCGCCGTCAGCGCCGGCTGGCCGCGCGACGTGGCGGCTGCGATCGTGGTGGCGTTGTCGACCAGGAAGGCGGTGACGCCGCCATGGAAGAAGCCGTGCTGCTGTAACAGCTCCGGCCGGCGCTCCACGGCGATGGTGCAGGTGCCGCGCGACAATTCGGAGAGCTCGGCGCCGACCAGGTTCATGAAACCCTGCCGGCCGATATTGGCGTGGATGCGCTCGGCAATCGGCGCAAATTCCGGATCAGCTTCGGCCCGCATGCGATCTCCCCTTATTGCTTGTTGATGCGATCGAACGGCCTCAGCGCACGATTGGCGCAGGCGATCAGCGTGTCCGCCTCGATGCGCGGATCGGTTCGCTCGCGACCCGACAGGAAGGCGCGGCAGAAGATCTGCGCCGGACCGATCAGCTGGCTGACGAACATCACCGGCGTCATCGGCAGAAGTTCGCCGCTTGCCACCAGCGGCGCGCGCCAGCGCTCAATGCCTTCGGCAAGCCGCGCATTCTGCGCCCGCTGGGCGTCGCGCACGTCTTCGCCCCACTCGCTGCGCGAGATCTCGAAGAGGTAGCGCGCCTCGCGCCGGCTGGTGACGACCCAGTCGAGATGCGCCCGGATCAGGCGATCGATGCCCCGCTCGGCGTCGGGGCCGGGATCGAGCGCGGCCAGTATCGCGGCGTGATAGTGCCGCAAGACCTCCAGAAACAACGCACCGGCAAGTTCTTTCTTCGAACCGAAAACGTGGAAGAAGCTGCCGTTGGAAGCCCGCGCGCGGGTGCGGATCGCAGCCACCGTCGCGGCTTCGAAGCCGACGCGGTCGAACACGGCAAGGCCGGCCGCCAACAGATCGTCTCGTACGCTCGCCGTCATGGGCGCCTCCTAGAGCAATACTCTAGAGTACTACTCTAATGACGGTCAAGACGATGCGAAGGCCGCGGATGGGCGCGGCCTTCGCATCGTCGATCGAAAGATCCGGGTGACTTAGCGCGAGATCGGCGGCACCGGCGGACCGGAGGACGCAGGCGGCGCCGGCGGCGGCGGGGCTGCAGCGGTCGCGGGCGGCGCCTGTTCCTGCGGCTTGGCCGCGGGGGCCGGCTCGGCAGGTTTCGGAGCAGCCTCTTCCACCGGCTTGGGCGCGGCCGGCTCAGCGGGCTTGGCGGCGGCTGGAGCGGCCGGCGTCACCTGCGGGACCGGATCGGGCCGCAGCGCCGGCGTCTCGCTGCGCGGCTCGACCTTGGCGCTGTCAGGCTTGACGGGCTCCGGCTTCGGCTCGGTCTTCTTGTCGTCGGTCGCCGGCGCCGCGGCATCGACCTTCGGGGCTTCCTCCGTGCCGGGCTTGGCGCGCCGCTTGCCTTTGCGTGCCTCGGGCGCAGCCTCTCCCTCCGGCTTGGCACCCTCCTCGGCCGGCCGCGCCGCACGCTTCTGGCGCGTACCCTCGGCGGCAGGAGCAGCGCCCTCGCCCTCCGGCCTCGCGGCATCCTGCGCGCGCTGGCGTCGACCCTGTTGTTCAGGCGCGGCGCCGTCCTTCTTGGCGTCCTTGGCCTGATAGCGCGTGTCGGTGGCACCGTTCGAGATCAGATAGGCGGAGAGGACGCCCGCCATATCCGAACTCGTCGTGTAGTGCTGGCGCAGGAATCCCGGCAGCGAGCCGGGCGACACGGACTTCAGCAGCCCGCGCGGGCTCTTGTGGCAGACATTGCAGGTCTGCGAGAACAGCTGCGACGGGGTCTTGCCAGCCTCGAGGTTCGTCGCCTGCGCAAGAACGGAATTAGCCGCACCGAAGCCAATCAGAAGCAACACCGTCGCGAGGCTGAGCGCTCGGCTCGACATTCCCATCATCTCCGTTGAATTTCCGCAAATGCAGCCGGCATCCGGCGCGGCGGCGGTCACCTTTTAACCGATTGAGCCGCGAATGGAAGCAGGTCCGCGCGCAAGGATGTGATTAAGCGGTTTTCGAATATCTACTTTGAACACAGTGCAATAGCGCAGCCGGAACCGGCTCGCTAGATTTGAATGCAAACGCATAGGAACCGCTGCGGCGCCTGGGCGTCAGTTATAAAGGCCGGGTAGTCGCATCTTTCGGGTTCGCTCGAGAGGATTGCCGATGGACCGATTGTTGCGTCGATTTCTGTCCCAATTCATCCGCCGCGGGTCGTTGACGGTGACCAGCGCGAGCGGGTCGAAGTTCACCGTCGGCGACGGCTCCGGCGAGCCGGTCGCAGTCCGCTTCGTCACCGCCGACTCCGAGCGGAGGGTCCTCGTCAATCCCGAGCTGGGGCTGGGCGAGGCCTACATGAACGGCGAGTTCGTGGTCGAGCGCGGCACCATAGCTGATGCCCTCGCGATCCTGCTCGATCAACCCGACCCATTGCCGCAGTGGGCAAAGCCGTGGTGGCACATGCGCTACCTGACGCGGCACCTCAAGCAGTTCAATCCCCGCCCGCGCTCCCGTCAAAACGTCGCTCATCATTACGATCTCGACGGCCGGCTCTATTCGCTGTTTCTCGATGCCGACAAGCAATATAGCTGCGCCTATTTCGAGACGCCCGAGATGTCGCTGGACGACGCGCAGCTTGCCAAGAAGCGGCACATCGCGGCGAAGCTTCTCGTCAGCAATGGCCAGCGCGTGCTCGACATCGGCTCCGGCTGGGGTGGCCTCGGGCTCTATCTCGCCGAGATCGCGAACGCCGACGTCACCGGCATCACGCTGTCGACCGAGCAGCTGGAGGTCGCCAATGCGCGCGCCGCCGAAAAGGGCCTGACGGGCTCGGCCAGATTCCAGCTCCAGGATTATCGCGACGTCGAAGGTACGTTCGACCGCATCGTCTCCGTCGGCATGTTCGAACATGTCGGGGCGAGATTCTACGACGCCTACTTCCAGCGCTGCGCCGAGCTGCTGAAGGAAGACGGCGTCATGCTGCTGCATTCGATCGGCCGTTCGCAGGGCCCGGATTCGACCAATCCCTGGATCGCCAAATACATCTTCCCCGGCGGCTACATCCCCGCGCTCTCGGAGGTGCTGCCGGCGATCGAGCGCGCGGGCCTGCTGGTCTGCGACATCGAGATTCTGCGCCTGCACTACGCCGAGACGCTGAAGGCCTGGCGCGAGCGGTTCATGGCGCGGCGCGAGGAAGCCGTGCAGCTCTACGACGAGCGCTTCGCCTTGATGTGGGAATTTTACCTCGCGGCCTGCGAGATGACGTTCCGCAAGCAAGCCATGATGAACTTCCAGATCCAGATCACCCGTCGCCAGGGCGTGGTGCCGATGACCCGCGACTATATCCCGCAGGAAGAAGCCCGGCTGCGGGCCCGGGAGGGCGCGGCCATGCCGAAGCTCAAGCTGGCTGGTGAATAGGTCCGGATCCTAGTGACGCAGGGTCGAAATCCCGGACGTCCGGAAAGACGCCGTTAACGCCAATTGCGCCCGCAATTCCAGCAGGATTTCGGGGGCGACCGGCTGGCGACGTACCTCGGGCCGCTCCGCGTGCTTCATAGCCGCGATCAGCCCCGACAGCCAAAGCCGGCTGCCTGCCTCGCTTCGCCAGTTCTGGTGCTGCCGTTCTGGCTGCATCGCTCGCCTCGTATCCCTGTTGGCGGGGAATGAGATAATCCCCTGCCCATCCGCCTGTTCCGACATGACACCCGAAAGAATCCGGGGAGATGTGATCTGGTTCACAGAAGTCTGGTCGGGCCTGGCTTAGACCGTCGCCATGAGCAAAGAGACCCAAACCTCATTCGACGTGCAGGACGACCTCCGCACCGATTACGCCCTGATCGTCACCGGCGTTGGGGCGGCTCTGGTTGCGCTGGTCTACCTCCTGCTGGTCTGAAGCCGAGCCGAATCGGTCAGCGTGCGTCATTTTGGGCGCCTCTCGGTAGGTCTGCGCGTCAGCCCCCAGGGTTCACGGGTTTCAGGATTTTTCCGCGGCGCGATCACAGCCCTCTGCGCCGAGCGAGCTCCGCCAAAATCCAGTCAAGCGCGGCGCGTGCTGCGACTGCTAATCATCCACCATTTTAACTGAGCGGTTGATAGCGGTCAGCTTTTGCTTCCGCTTTGACCTGCGGCGGCGCTTTATCCCGGCCCCGCATCCGCCCAAGAAAATTGCTAAGCACGTCCGACCATGGCACTGACTGATTCGAACGTTCTCAAACTCGCGCCCGATGCCGGAACTCCCGCCTATCGGAGCGCACCGCACAATATCGAGGCGGAACAGAGCCTTCTGGGCGCAATCCTGGTCAACAACGACGCCTTCTACCGCGTCTCCGACTTCCTGGAGGCCAAGCACTTCTTCGAGCCGCTGCACCAGACCATCTTCGAGACCGCCGGCAGCCTGATCCGGATGGGCAAGATCGCCACCCCGGTCACGCTGAAGACGTTCCTGCCGGCCGATACCGATGTCGGCGGCATGACCATCGGACAATACCTGGCGCGGCTTGCGGCCGAAGCCACCACCATCATCAACGCCCAGGACTATGGCCGCACCATCTACGATCTGTCGTTGCGCCGCGACCTGATCGGCATCGGCGAGGACATGGTCAACGTCGCCTATGACGCCCCGGTCGACTTCCAACCGCGGGCGCAGATCGAGGACGCCGAGCGCAAGCTGTACGAGCTCGCCGAGTCCGGCCGCTATGACGGCGGCTTCCAGAAATTCTCGCAGGCGCTCACGGTCGCGGTCGATCTCGCGGCCAAGGCATTCCAGCGCGACGGCAAGCTGTCGGGCATTTCGACGGGCCTGCGCGACCTCGACACCAAGATGGGCGGCCTGCAGCATTCCGACCTCATCATCGTCGCGGGACGCCCCGGCATGGGCAAGACGTCGCTGGCGACCAACATCGCCTACAACGTCGCGCAGGCCTACGTGCCGGAGCTTCAGGCCGACGGCACCATGAAGGCCGCCAATGGCGGCGTGATCGGCTTCTTCTCCTGCGAAATGTCGGCCGACCAGCTCGCCACGCGTATCGTGGCCGAGCGCACCGGCATTCCCTCCTCCCACATCCGCCGCGGCGGCATCACGGAAGCCGATTTCGAGAAGATCCGGCAGGTCTCGATCGAGCTGCAGTCGCTGCCGTTCTACGTCGACGCCACCGGCGGCCTCTCCATCGCGCAGCTGATGGCGCGCGCGCGCCGACTCAAGCGCCAGAAGGGCCTCGATCTCCTGGTGATCGACTACATCCAGCTGCTCTCGGGCTCGGGCAAGCGCGCCAGCGACAGTCGCGTGCAGGAAATCACGGAGATCACGACCAGCCTGAAGGCGCTGGCCAAGGAGCTCAACGTTCCCGTGATCGCGCTGTCGCAGCTCTCGCGTCAGGTGGAATCGCGCGACGACAAGCGGCCGCAGCTGTCGGACTTGCGTGAATCCGGCTCGATCGAGCAGGACGCCGACGTCGTGCTGTTCGTGTTCCGCGAGGAATATTACCTCGCCATGAAGGAGCCGCGCCCCGGCACCGAAGAGCATGCCAAATGGCAGGCCGACATGGAACGCACCGTGGGCCGCGCCGAAGTCATCATCGGCAAGCAGCGCCACGGTCCGACCGGCACCGTCGAGCTGCACTTCGATGCCTCGGTCACGCGCTTCGGCGACCTCGCGCATGACGGCCAACTGCCGGACCGCAGCGACTACTAGATTGTTCCCCGGGTTGAACGGGGCCGGTCTCTTGCGTAAAACGACGCCATGACAATGGCGTCCGCCCCGAAATCAATCCCGCAATCCGGCCCACTCTCCCCGGAGGCCAACCAGGCTGCCGCGCTCGCCGCCTTCGGCGGCGTGCTGACCGTCGATCTCGATGCGATCATCGCCAATTGGCGCAAGCTCGAGAAGACCGCGGTGCCGGCCGAATGTTCGGCGGTGATCAAGGCCGACGCCTATGGCTGCGGCGCCGAGCAGGTGTCGCGCGCCCTGAGCGACGCCGGTTGCAAGACCTTCTTCGTCGCCACCATCGAGGAAGCGCGCAAGGTGCGCGCCGCCGTTCCGGAGCCCACGATCTACGTGCTCGGCGGCTATTTCCAGAACACCGGCGAGCACTACGCCAAGATCAATTGCCGTCCGGTGATCGGCGATCTCAACGAACTCGCCGAATGGGACGTGTTCTGCCGCCGCACCGGCTGGAACGGGGGCGCCGCTGTTCACATCGACACCGGCATGAACCGGCTCGGGCTGACGCTGTCGGAAGCGCAGGCCATCATCCCCCGCATCAACGCCGGCGATCACGGCATCACGCTGGTGATGAGCCATCTGGTCTCGGCCGAGCAGCTCAACAGCCCGATCAATGCCAGACAGCTCGCGACCTTCCGCAGCATCGCCAGCGAGTTCACAGGCGTGCCGGCGGCACTCGCCAACTCCTCCGGCATCTTCCTCGGCGCGCCCTTCCAGTTCGACCTGGTGCGGCCGGGAGCTGCGCTCTACGGCGTCAACCCGACGCCGGAGGCCGACAATCCCATGCAGCAGGTGGTCGACCTCAAGGCGCGCATCGTGCAGATCCGCACCATCGATCGCGGCGAGACCGTCGGCTATGGCGGCACCTGGACCGCGCGGCGGCCGACGAAACTGGCGATCATCGCAGTCGGCTATGCCGACGGCTATTTCCGCGCCGCCAGCTCCAATGACGGCACCCGCGGCGCCGATGTCATCGTGGCCGGCAAGCGCTGCCCTGTCGCGGGCCGCATCTCCATGGACCTGATCGCGATCGACATCACCGATCTGCCGCCGAACGCGGTGCGGCGCGGCCACATGGTGACGCTGCTCGGCGAAGGCATCACCGTCGACGAGCTCGCGCACCATTTCGGCACGATCGGCTATGAGGTGCTGACCAGCCTCGGCCGCCGCTTTGCCCGCGTCTACAAGGGTGGCAATGTCGAGGAGCCGCTGACGAAGCCGGAGCCCGCCTCGAACGCCGGGCAGCCGCCTTCCCCACAGTCAATCGAACAGCCGTCGGCGTTGCCGCCGCTGCCGAGTTAAACCACCCGCACCTACTTCTTCTTCCGGCTGTCCAGCGCCGTCTTGCAGGTGGCGGTGAGCTGGTCGCGCTTGGCGTTGAGGCAGGCGACGATGCCGCCGCCCGGCGCGATGCCGGCGCAGAATTTGTCGTAGTCCGCCTTGCACGCGCCGCGCGTTTCGGCTGACTGTGCCGTGGCCCCGGAGAACGCGACGATGAAGGCGGTAGCGGCAAAGCTCAACTTGGACATTGTATCTCCGGGGACGAAAGGCAGAGCCGGTAGCTCTAGATGAAGATCGCGACATTCAACATCAACAACATCAACCGCCGCCTGCCCAATCTGTTGGCATGGCTGCGAATGGCGAGGCCCGATGTCGTCGCGCTCCAGGAGTTGAAGGCAAGTGATGGCGAATTTCCGGCAGCCGCCATCGAAAGGGCCGGCTATGGCGCGGTGTGGCGTGGACAAAAGACCTGGAACGGCGTCGCCATCCTCGCCCGCAATGCCGAGCCCGTGCTGACGCGCGACCGTTTGCCGGGAAAGCCTGCCGATCTCGAAGCGCGCTACATCGAGGCCGCGGTGCGTGGCGTCATCGTCACCAGCATTTATCTGCCCAACGGCAATCCGCAGCCGGGACCGAAATTCGACTACAAGCTCGACTGGTTCGCGCGGCTGCGGCGCCACGCCAACACCTTCATCAAGCAGGACCTGCCGGTGGTGCTCGCCGGCGACTACAATGTTGCGCCCACCGAGATCGACATCTATCCGACGCGCTCATGGGACAAGGATGCGCTGATCCAGCCGAAGAGCCGCGCAGCCTTTGCCGCGCTGGTCGAGCAAGGCTGGTGCGACGCGATCCGCGAGCTGCATCCGGACGAGCGCATCTACACGTTCTGGGACTACAAGCGGAACCGCTGGCCGCGCGATGCGGGCCTGCGGCTCGACCATCTCCTGCTCAGCCCTGCCCTCGCCCCGCGCCTCGCCAAAGCCGGCGTCGACAAGAAGATCCGCGGCGAGGACGGCGCCAGCGATCACGCGCCGGCGTGGGTGGTATTGCGGTGACCCAAACGCAGTCAGCAGCGGGCCGCCCGATAAAACCTGAAAACAACCCCATGCGCAGTAGCTGGCCCCAGTCCGCTCAATGACTTACGGGTAAACCGAAATCAAAGTTGATCCGTCGGGCAAAACACTGGCATGATGTCACCATCGAAGGCGTCCACGTGGCGCCGAGGGCTCTTCAGATCGCCCCTTCATCGGGAATGTTGAGGACGGTGCCGCAAGCCTTGCAATGCACCGCGTCGGCATCGTGCCTCTGGAGCCCGCACGTCGGGCATGGAAACCGCACCTTGTGGGGACTGAGGAGCGCGCGGGCGAGATTGAAGAACAGCGTCACGCCGAAAATCATGATCACGACGGTGATCAGACGACCGAACGTACCCGCCAGCGTGATGTCGCCGAAGCCGGTCGTCGTCAGCGCCGTGACGGTGAAGTACAGGGCATCGGCATAGTTCCGGATCTCGTCGTTGCGAAACTTCTGGGTCTCGTAAACGATCCCGGTCATGACGAAGATGAAAACGGCGAGGTTCGTGACGGCGAAGATGACCTCTTCGTTGCGACGAAAGAACGGGGAATCGATGCGCAGCCTCACAAGCATCTGGTAGTCGCGAAGCAGCCCCAGCGTTCGCAGGATCCGGAGAAAACCGCCCGCCTCGCCGGCAAGCGGCGCCAGGAAGGATACGATCGCAACCATGTCTGCCCACGTCGCGAGCTGGGTGAATTTTTGAAACGGATGCCGATCGACCAGGAGCCGGGCGGAGAAGTCGGCCAGCAGAATAACGCCGAACAGGACGTCGAGCGTCTCGACGATGTCACTGGGCGGCAGGAACGAGGTCGCAATAATGAACAGCACCGTCACGATATCGAAGATGAGCAGCGCATAACGGAAGCGCACGCCGTCCGGCGTTGCGCCCTCGTAAAGGAGTCGGACGTTGCTTTTGAGAGACGTGAGGGTCACTGCACCATGATCGCGGTTTGCACGGATGTTGGCAACTCGGAGCGTGTGCCGCAACCGACGACGTCTGTATACCTAGAGTGGGCCTCGCGATTAGGAACCCGGACCGCGACGCGGTGTTCAGCTCTCTTTGGGGGCTGAATGCTCAAACCCGACGATTGTCGCAAGCTTGCGGAGCAATATCGAGCGCGCGCGAATGATGCCACATCGGCGAAGCGCCTCGCCAATGTGCTTCTGAGCGTTTCCAACGCCTATCTCGCTCTGGCGAGCCAACTGGAGCTCCTTGCGTCCGTCGAACATCAGGAGCACGCGAGGAGAGCCGGTCGGAACGTTCAAGGCTGAGCCGTCAGACGAAAGATGCAAACCGAGCCGGCGGCGGCGCCATGAAGCCTCATCATTGCGGTGCCCCGCGATCGAGTTCGCCCCGCTGATCACTCGGAGGGAAGCCTCTTGACCTCCGCGGCCTGGTAAGCATACTGGTCTGACCACGATCAGACCAAGAGACGGGGATGGAGTTCAAGCGAGCCGCCGACGGCGAAAAGGGGTTCGAGAAGGTGTTTGCCTTCCTGCGCGAGCGCCTGCTTACCGGCTCGCTCAGGCCGGGCGACCGCCTGATTTCGGAGCGCGAGCTCGCCACCCTGCTCGGCGTCAGCCGGCCAATCGTCCGGGAGGCGCTGCGCGCCCTCACCGTCCTCGGGATCGTCGAGATCCGCGACCGCATCGGCACCGTCGTGACGCGGCCAGATGTCTCGGTGCTGAACGACTTCTTCACCTTCGCCCTCGCCCAGCAGGCCGACATGCTCGAGGACGTCATGCAGGCGCGTGTCGCGATCGAATGCCAGGCGATCCGGCTCGCCTGCGAGCGCGCCAACATCGCCGATTTCGAACGGCTGCAGCGCGCGCTGACGAAGATCGGCGAGACCATCGACGAAGCCGATGCCGGCGGCATGGCGGATTTCGACTTCCACCGCGCGATCGTCGTCGCCTCACATTCGGAGACGCTGAGCGTGCTGCACGCCTCCATGGCGGGCCTGTTGACACATTCGCATCGCAGCCGCCGCGAGCTGGTGCAGGCCTTCCCGTCGATGAAGACCTACCTTGTCGACGATCACCGCCGCATCTTCGAAGCCCTCATTGCGCGCGATCCCGAGCGCGCGGATGCGACGCTGCGCAAGCATTTCGCCATCGGCGACGAATACCGCAGACGCGCCGTCGTCGGCGACATCGACAAGACCAGTGCCTCGGGCTGATCGCGCACAGCCCTTCAATCAAGACGCCAATTAAACAAGAAACGGACTGACGACATGGGACGGAACGACAAGGGCAAGGTCGGCTTCATCGGCATCGGCACGATGGGGCGGGAGATGGTGCGCAACCTGCAGGCGGCGGGCCACGCGGTCCGCGTCTTCGATCTGAACGAAGCCGCGCTGGCCGACAGCGTCAAGGAAGGCGCGACGCGTGCCAAAAGCCCTGCCGATGCCGCGCAAGGCACCGATATCGTCATCACCATGCTGCCCGACACGCCGCACGTCGAGGCGACGATCTACGGCGAGCAGGGCCTGCTGAATTCCCCGCCGCCGGGCAAGCTGATCGTCGACATGAGCACGATCTCGCCGGTCGCCGTCCGCCGCATCCATTCGGACCTGCAGAAGACAGGCGTCGGCTTCATCGACGCGCCGGTCTCCGGCGGGCCGGTGGGCGCCAGGAACGCCGCGCTCTCGATCATGGCCGGCGGCGATGCGGACACGTTCGCCAAGGCCGAGCCGTTCTTCCGCGCGATGGGCACGACCATCACCCATGTCGGCGCATCCGGCGCCGGCCAGACCGTCAAGCTCTGCAATCAGCTGATCTGCGGCATCAACATCCAGGCGATCTGCGAGGCGCTCGCGCTCGGCCGCGCTTCGGGCCTCGATCTCAACCTGCTCCGCCGGGTGCTGCTCGGCGGCTCCGCCGCTTCCTGGATGCTGGACAAGCTCGGCCCCGCGATGATCGCCGGCGACGTTTCCGCGGGCTTCCGGATCGATCTGCAGCTCAAAGACCTTCGCCTGGTGCAGGAGCACGCACAGGCCCTGAACGTGCCCCTGCCTGGCACCGCGCTCGTCACCAGCCAATATGTCGACGCGCGCGCCCATGGCGAAGGCAGCAACGGCAACCAAGCGCTGTTCCGCGTCTATGACCGCATGACCAACCAGACCACCGGCTGACCCTGGAACGATGAGCCTCCAACTCGACTTTCCCGCAGTGCTGGAGCGTTGGCCGAGCTTTCTGGCCGGCGCCGTCCTCACGCTTGAGTTGGCATTCTTCGCGACCGTGCTAGGCGCTTTGCTCGGCACGCTCGCGGCGGTCGGACGCGGCACACACAATTCGCTGATTGCAGGTGCCTGCAAAGTCTATGTCGAGACCATCCGCAACACCCCGCTGCTGGTGCAGATCTTCCTGGTCTATTTCGGCCTCGCCAGCCTCGGCCTGAAATACTCCGCCTTCACGGTGGCGGTGGCGGCGCTGACCATCAATGTCGGCGCCTACACCGCTGAGATCATGCGGGCCGGCTTCGAGGCGATCCCGCGCGGGCAGATCGAGGCCGCCGAGGGGCTGGCGCTGTCGCGCTTCCAGATCTACTGGCACATCATCCTGCTGCCGGCGGTCGAGAAGGTCTATCCTGCGCTCACCAGCCAGTTCGTGCTCCTGATGCTGGCCTCCTCGGTCTGCTCGCAGATCTCGGCCGAGGAGCTCACCGCGGTCGCCAACTACATCCAGTCGGACACCTATCGCGCGTTCGAGACCTACATCATCGTCGCCGTGCTCTACGTCATCCTGTCGCTGGTGATGCGTGCCGGCTTCTGGGGCCTCGGCCTCCTCCTGTTTCCGCGCCGGCGCCGGCTCGGCACGCCGTTGTGAGATGACCATGGGCGGACATCTCAACATCAATCACCTGATGTTCCTCGGCCAGGGCGCGCTGTGGACCATCGGTCTGTCGCTGATCGCGCTGATCGGCGGCGGCATCGTCGGCTTCGTGATCGCACTGGCGCGCATCTCGCCGCTGAAATCGGTGCGGCTCGCCAGTGCGATCTATGTCCAGTTGATCCAGGGCACGCCGCTGCTCGTCATCCTGTTCCTCGGCTATTTCGGTCTTGCCGCGATCGGCCTGAAGGTCTCGCCGCTGGTCGCGGCCGGTGCCTCGCTGACGCTCTACGTCGCGGCCTATCTCGGCGAGATCTGGCGCGGCTGCATCCAGTCTGTGCCGAAGCCGCAATGGGAAGCCGCCGAAGGCCTGGCGCTGAGCCGCACCCAGCGCATGGTCAAGGTGATCCTGCCGCAGGCGATCCGCATCGCGACGCCGCCGACCGTCGGCTTCATGGTGCAGATCATCAAGAACACCTCGCTCGCGTCCGTGGTCGGCTTCGTCGAGCTGATGCGCTCGGGCCAGATCGTCAACAACTCGCTGTTCGAACCGTTCGCCATTTACGCCATCATCGCCGTCACCTACTTCGCCATGTGCTATCCCCTGTCGCTGTTCAGCCAGAGGCTGGAACGGCAGATGGGTCGTGGCAGGTCCAACCTCGCGCCAACCTGACATGCAGCAAAACGCCCCCTCCTCCGAACCGATCGTGTCGCTCCACAACGTGCAGAAGAGCTTTGGCGCGCTCCGCGTGCTCGACGGCGTCTCCTTTGCCGTTGCACGTGGCGAGGTGCTCGCCCTGATCGGCCGCTCCGGCTCCGGCAAGAGCACGGCGCTGCGCTGCATCGACCGCTTCGAGAAGGTCGACGGCGGCCAGATCGTGGTCTGCGGGCATCGCGTCGACCGTCCCGACGTGAACTTGCGTGCGCTACGCCAGGACGTCGGCATCGTGTTCCAGAGCTACAATCTGTTTCCGCACCTCACCATCGAGCAGAACATCACGCTCGCGCCCTGCGCGGTGAAGGGCATGGCGACGTCGCAGGCCAAGGATCTCGCACG
The DNA here is from genome assembly GCF_020193935.1 of Bradyrhizobium sp. NBAIM08. Taxonomy (NCBI): domain Bacteria; kingdom Pseudomonadati; phylum Pseudomonadota; class Alphaproteobacteria; order Hyphomicrobiales; family Nitrobacteraceae; genus Bradyrhizobium; species Bradyrhizobium sp. NBAIM08. The sequence continues at coordinate 565,233 of NZ_JADYVR010000002.1, forward strand.
AAAAGTTCTGGCGCAGGTCGGGCTGGATGAAAAGCTGCACGCCTATCCCGAGCAGCTCTCGGGCGGCCAGCAGCAGCGCGCCGCAATCGCCCGCTCGCTCGCCATGCAGCCGAAGGTGATGCTGTTCGACGAGGTCACCTCCGCGCTCGATCCCGAACTCACCGGCGAAGTGCTGAAGGTGATCGAACAGCTCGCGGCTGACGGCATGACCATGGTGATGGTTACCCACGAAATGGGCTTCGCCAAGGGCATCGCCGACCGGATCGTGTTCATGCATCGCGGCAAGGTCCACGAGACCGGACCTGCCTCGATCCTGACGTCGCCGACCACGCCCGAACTCACGCAATTCGTGGGGACGGGGAACCTAAAATCATAACAGGGAGAGGAGAACCAAGGGATGACCAACAGAATGGTGCTGGGGACTGCCGCCGCGTTGTGCGGCCTCATCATGATGGCGGCAACGCCCGCGTCGGCCGATCTGCTCGACGACATCATGAAGGCGAAGAAGATCCGCATATCGACCGACCTCGCCATCCCGCCCTCGGGCATGATGGATTCCACCATGAAGCCGACGGGCTCCGATGTCGAAGTGGCGCAGATGCTCGCCAAGGATTGGGGCCTCGAGCTGGAATTCATCCAGACCACCGGTGCGACCCGCATCCCGAACGTCCTGACCGGCAAGGCCGACATCATCATCTCGACCCTGTCGGTGACGGCCGAGCGTGCCAAGGTGATCGACTTCACCAAGCGCTATGCGACGCTGCAATCCGACGTCGGCTGCCTGAAATCGTCGACCGTGAAGGACTGGCCGGACCTGAAGGACAAGTCGATCGGCGTCTCGCGCGGCACCACGCAGGACACAACCTTGTCCAACATGAAGGACAAGGACCTCAAGATCGCGCGCTATGACGACGATGCCACCATGGTGACGGCGGCGGTGTCGGGCCAGGTCGACTGCGTCGGCTCGTCCGCGACAATCATCAACCAGATCGGCGTGAAGAATCCCTCGCGCGTGTTCGAGTCCCGGATTCCGCTGGCGACCTTCGACCTCGCGATCGGCCTGAAGAAGGGTGAGCAGCCGCTGATGGACAAGCTCAACGCCTGGATCACCGACAACGTCAAGAACGGCAAGCTCAACGCCATCTACAAGAAATTCCACGGCGTCGATCTGCCGGCGGACATGCGCAGCTGAACTACGGGGAAAGATATCGTGACAGCCGCGCGCGGCTGTCACGATCAATGCAAAGATCAAGAAGGACAAAGAATGCGTCTCGTCATCGGATCCGACCACGCCGGCTGGCCGCTCAAACAGACCGTCATCGACCACATCCGCAAGCTCGGCCACGAGGTCATCGACGTCGGCTCCTATGACGACAAGCCGGTGGATTTCCCCGACATCGCCCGCGCCGTGGCGGCGAAGGTGACGTCGGGCGAAGCCGCGCGCGGCATCATGGTGTGCGGCACCGGCGTTGGCGCCTCGATCGCCGCCAACAAGATGAAGGGCATCCGCGCCGCGGTCTGCCACGACGTCCACTCCGCGCATCAGAGCGTCGAGCATGACGACGTCAACGTCATGTGCATCGGCGCGCAGATCGTCGGCGCCTGGCTCGCTGTCGATCTCGTGTCGTCGTACCTGTCCGCCGAATTCTCCACCGACGAGGATTTCCGCCGCCGCGTCGAGAAGCTGCGCGTCATGGACGAGAAAGGCTGAGGGCTCTCCGCCATGATCCTGGTGTTCGGATCGCTCAACATCGATCTGGTCGCGCAGGTTCCGGTGATTCCAGGTCCCGGCCGAACGGTGCTGGCGCCGTCCTACCGGACGCATTTCGGCGGCAAGGGTGCCAATCAGGCCGTTGCCGCCGCGCGGATCGCCGGGCCTCGACGCGTGAGCATGGCTGGCCGCGTCGGCCGGGACGGATTTGGCGACAGCGCGATCGAGAACCTCAGAGCCAACGGCGTCGACGCCGATCACGTCATCAGAGCCGACGAGCCGACCGGCTGCGCTTTCATCACCGTCGATCAGGCCGGCGAGAACGCAATCACGGTGGCGAGCGGCGCCAACATGACGGCGCGTGCCGGCGATCTTGCGAGGGAGCTGTTCAATTTGGACACCGTGCTAGTGCTTCAGATGGAGGTGCCCTTTGCGCACGCGCTGGAAGCTGCCCGAAGAACCGCCGCGGCCTCCGGCACCGTCATCTGGAACCTTGCACCCGTTCCGGAGCAGATGACGCGTGAGATGGTCACGGAGCTTCTCGCCGTCACCGACTATCTCCTCGTCAACGAGCACGAGGCGCGCGACGCCGCCACCGCCATCGGTCTGGCGTCCGCCGACTACGAAGCCGCAAGCGCCGGACTCGCGAAGTCCGGCAACCTCACCTGCATTGTCACCGCCGGCGCACAAGGCGCGCTCGCCGTGACGGCGGAAGGCACCCGCCTGCGGGCGCCCGCCCAGCGCATCACGCCGGTGGACACGACCGGTGCCGGCGACACCTTCGTCGGCGCCTTTGCGGCGATGATCAGCGAAGGCGTGTCGCTGCAACGCGCGCTCGAAGTGAGTTGCGAAGCGGCGGCTTTGAAATGCCTCAAGGCCGGCGCCCAGACCGGCATGCCCATGCGCAGAGCGATGGGCTCCCTCGCGTAGGACCGATCGCCCGCATCGCTGCCCCGCGGCTAAACTCTCCCGATTCCTGGAGGCTGTTTTGGCCTTTCTCTTCGTCCTCAGCGTCGGCCTCGTCGCCGGCACCATCTCCGGCATCGTGGGCACCGGCTCGTCGATCATGCTGATGCCGGTGCTGGTCTATGCCTATGGGCCGAAGGAGGCCGTGCCGATCATGGCGGTGGCCTCCGTCATGGCGAATTTTTCGCGGATCCTGGCCTGGTGGCGCGAGGTCGATTGGCGGGCCTGCGCGGCCTATTCGGTCACGGGCATCCCGGCGGCGGCGCTCGGCGCGCGGACGCTGCTGGCACTGCCCTCGCATGCCGTCGATCTCACCATCGGCCTCTTCCTGATCGCGATGGTGCCGGTGCGGCACTTTCTGGCGCGGCACGAGCTCAAGGCCAATCTCTGGCATCTCGCCATCGGCGGCGCGCTGATCGGCTATTTCACTGGCATCGTGGTCTCGACCGGGCCGCTCAGCGTGCCGTTGTTCCTGTTCTATGGCCTGTCCAAGGGCGCGTTCCTCGCCACCGAAGCGGCCTCCTCGCTGGGGCTCTATTTCGCGAAGTCGGTGACTTTCGAGCGTTTCGGCGCCCTGACCGGGCAGGTCTTCATCAAGGGTCTGATCGCGGGCGCCTCACTGATGTCGGGCGCCTTCATCGCCAAACGCTTCGTGCTGCATCTGAGGCCGGAAACCTTCCGCCTGCTGATGGACGCGATCATGATCGCAGCGGGGCTCTCGATGCTCTGGACCGCAACGCAGCCGTGACCCAGCCGCAACTCAGACGGCGAATTCGGAGGTGATCGATGGGCTGTCAGAGACGACGCGGCTCGCCACGGCCGGCTGCCCGTCGAGCCATTGCAGCACGGCCTCGAGTGGCTGCGGCCGCTGATAGAGAAACCCCTGCCCGAGCCGCACGCCCATCTCGCGCATGGCCTCCGCCTGCTCGGCGCGCTCGATGCCTTCGGCGACCAATGTCAGTCCCAGCGTGGCGGCGAGCGAGGCGATGACGCCGACAATGGCCTTGTCCTCGGCGCTGTCGGGAATCTCGCTGATGAACGCCTTGTCGATCTTCACCTTGTCGAGCGGAAACCGGCGCAGATGGGCGAGCGAAGAGTAGCCCGTGCCGAAATCGTCGAGCGCGATCGTGGCTCCCAGGCGCCGCAGGCGATGCAGCGTTTCGGAGGCGCTGGCGATGTTGTTGATCAGCGACCCTTCCGTGATCTCGAGCTCGAGCATCGATGCCGCGACACCGAAGCGCGCACAGGTCGCGCGCAGCTCGGCGGCGAGCGAGTGGTCGGCAAGCTCGGACGGCGGCAGATTGATCGCGATCCGCAGCTGCGGCCTGCCCGCAGCGGCCAATTGCTGCAAGGCCCGGCAGGCATCGGTCAGCACGTAGCGGGTCAGCCGCGCATTGTTCCCGCTGCGCTCGATCAGCGGCAGGAATTCGCCGGGGCCGATCACGCCGTGCTCGGGATGGCGCCAGCGGATCAGCGCTTCCAGACCGACGACCTCATGGCTGTCGAGATCGACCTGGCTCTGGTACCAGACCTCGAACTGGCCCTCGGCGAAGCCGGTGGGAATTGCGAGCTCGAGATCCCTGCGGCGGCGATAGTCGCGCTGAAGCGCTTCGTCCAGCACGGCGACCGTGCCGGGCGCCTTGCTCTTGGCGTGATAGAGCGCGATGTCGGCGAGCGTCGGCAGATGCGACAGCTCCGGATCGTCGGCGTGGCGCACGGCAAGGCCGATGCTGGCGCGCGGCACCACCTGCTTGTCGTGGAGGCGGATCGGCTCGGAAATGGCATCGAGCACGCGTTGAGCGAATGCGTGCGCGGCCTGTTCGTCGCTCACCTCGGGGCGAATGACGACGAACTCGTCGCCGCCGAGCCGGGCGACCCAATCCTCGGCTTCGACCGCGCGACGAAGGCGCTGCGAAATCTGGACCAGGAACGCATCGCCGGCCTCGTGACCGAAGGTGTCGTTGATGCCCTTGAAGTCGTCGAGATCGATGAAGCAGAACGCGACCAGCGTATCCGGCGCGCCTCCATTCTGGCTCGTCACGGCGAGGCGCTCGGTCAGGGAGCGCCGGTTCGGCAGCCCGGTGAGCGGATCGTGCGTCGCCATGTGCCCGAGCCGGTCCAGCGCGCCCGACGTCGTGTGCTGCATGGCGTTGAAAGCGCGCGCGAGCTGCCCGAATTCGTTCGAGGACGTGACATCGGCCGGATAGGCCCGGCCGTCCTGCTTGCTGCGCTGGATCGCCGACATCATGGCCGCGAGCGGCCGGCCGATGAAGATGTTGGCGGAGATGCGCATGGCGATCAGGGTCGCGAACGTTGCCAGCAGCCCGACGACGAGCAGCAGCATCAGGCGGCTGCCCGCATCCGCGTACAGGGTCACACGCGAATAGGCGATGGCGATGCGGCCGGCCTGAACGGCCATGTTGCCGTTGCTGTAGTGGATCGGGTGCGAGACTTCGGCGACCGACTGGCCTTGGGGGCGTGCGACCACGCGGGCGATCGCAGCGCCGGTATCGTCATAGACGGCCGCCGCCGCAATGGTCTCGTCGTGCATGATCTCGTTGAGCACGCCCGTGACCTGGTCGTAGCGCATCTTCCAGAGCGGCTCGGCGATCAGCTCGGCCCGGCTCTCGGCGACGCGGGCCATGCGGGCGTCGAGTTGCCTGAGCTGCGACCAGAAGCTCGATGCCTCGACGCCGGCGGAGGCGAGCAATTGCACCAGCAGCAGAACGGGCACGGTGGCCCAGATCATCGCGTGGACGACCGAGCGCAAGCGCGGCGGCGCTGCCTGCTCGTTGCGATCCGGCTCGGTCATCGCCTCATCCTTGCGCATCAGTCGGCAACGCCTTCGGCGACCGGCAGCGACGAGATGAGCGCATCGAGGGAAAAGTCATATTGACCGCAGCGCCCGGCCTTCGCCCGGAACCGCGCGAAGTCGATCCGGTCGAACGCACGGGTCTTGATGAGGTCGCCGACCGAAGCGAGATTGTCGCGCGTGATCGCTGACGTCTTGACCTCGACGCGGGGCGAGACGGCTGCAAAATCGCAGCCATCGGCATAATCGCGCAGGAGAATGACGGACCAGCCGCCGAGCAGGAAATGCCCGCCATCGGTCAGGAGCATGCGGCCCGCCTTGATCTCGCGCAGCGCATCCTCCGACCAGTTGAGGCCGACCACCTGGATGTTCTCGCCGGGCACGAGGCCGGCGGCGATCGTCGCGCGCAGCGCGCCGAGCGCCATCGGATCGTTTCCGGCCCAGATCCCGGCGGGCCGGATCTGCTTGCGCGCGGCCCAGCTCAGGTAATTTGCCGTGACCCGCTCGGCCTCGGACTTCGTCCAGTTGGCGAACAGCATGCGGTCCACCACGACGTCGGACGCAGCATCCACCGCGAGCGTGAGGCCGGCGTTGCGGGCGATCGAGGCGGGCGTGGTCTCGTCGCCACCGATGCCGAGAATGTGGATCTTGCCGTCCGCGCTCTGCCATTTCTCGGCACGCGCCGCCGTGATCAGCGCATTGGCCATCCGCGCGCCCGCGGTCTGAAGATCGGTCGTGATGTCGCCGAGCCAGGTCTTGAGCTTTTGCCTGGGCGGTCCAAGGCGCACCGCGTCCTCGCCGATCAGCGTGTTCGAAAGCAGCAGCGTCTTGACGCCCGCGGCTTCGGCCGCCTCCAGGATGGGAACGGCGGCGGATTCCTCGTTCGACAGGATGAGGAAGTCGGGCTTGTCGGGACGGGCCACCACGCCGAAGCCGAGCTCCTGCATGGTGCGGTGGTTCCGCTCGCTGGTCAGCACCTCGACATGGGCATCGAGCTTGCGGCCGGCGGCCTGCATGGTCTGCGCGACCATGTCCCAATAGACCTCGCCGGACTTGCCGGGATTGACGAAGACGATGTTGAGGGGCTTGGCGATGCTACCGCCAACGGACCCGAAGACGCCGCAGGCCATGCCCGCCGCGAGCAATATTCGCAGGAATCTCGTCAATTTCGCCGCCCCCATTGGTTCCGAGATTGGACCCACGTCCGCTAAGAATTGGCAAAATCGCACCGGGCACAGCGGCGCAGGGCTAACGAAAGGTATATCTCCCGTGCCGAATTGAGATATTCGAAGCGCCGGCGATCGGCCTGCCAATCCGTGCTATCAGCACATCTGAAACCCGCGACTCGCGCTCCCCATGGCCAAATCCACACTGTCCTTCGTCTGCCAGAACTGCGGCGCGGCCTATAACCGCTGGCAGGGCAAGTGCGAGTCCTGCGGCGAGTGGAATACGCTGGCGGAAGAAGACACCAGCGGCAGCGTGCCGGTGTCGATCCGCTCCAAGCGCAAGGGAAGAACCTTCGCGCTGGAGAGTCTCGCCGGAAAGAGCCCGGATGCGCCGCGCCTGTCCTCGGGGATGACCGAGCTCGACCGCGTCACCGGCGGCGGCTTCGTGCGCGGCTCGGTGCTGCTGGTCGGCGGCGATCCCGGAATCGGCAAGTCGACGCTGCTGACGCAAGCGACCAGCCTGCTCGCGCGCGCTGGCCACCGCGTCGTCTACATCTCCGGCGAAGAGGCGGTCGCCCAGGTGCGCCTGCGCGCCGAGCGGCTCGGGCTGTCGGACGCGCCGGTGCAGCTCGCGGCCGAGACCTCGGTCGAGGACATCGTCTCGACGCTGTCGGAGGGCGCGGTGCCCCGGCTGATCGTGATCGACTCGATCCAGACCATGTGGACCGACACGGTGGAATCGGCGCCTGGCACGGTGACGCAGGTGCGCGCCTCGGCGCAGGCGCTGATCCGCTTCGCCAAAAAGACCGGGGCCGCCATCATCCTGGTCGGCCACGTCACCAAGGACGGCCAGATCGCCGGCCCCCGCGTGGTCGAGCATATGGTCGATGCGGTGATGTCGTTCGAGGGCGAAGGCTCACAGCAATTCCGCATCCTGCGCGCGGTGAAGAACCGCTTCGGACCGACCGACGAGATCGGCGTGTTCGAGATGACGGGCCTCGGCCTGCGCGAGGTCACCAACCCCTCCGAGCTGTTCCTGTCCGAGCGCGACCTCGGCACGCCCGGCACCGCGGTCTTTGCCGGCATCGAGGGCACGAGGCCCGTGCTGGTCGAATTGCAGGCACTGGTGGCCCCGACCTCGCTCGGCACCCCGCGCCGGGCCGTGGTCGGCTGGGATCCGAGCCGGCTCTCAATGGTGCTGGCGGTGCTGGAGGCCCATTGCGGGGTCAAGCTGTCCGGCCACGACGTCTATCTGAACGTTGCCGGCGGCCTTCGCATCCACGAGCCCGCGGCCGACCTCGCCGCCGCCGCGGCCCTGGTGTCGTCGCTGGTTAATGCGCAGTTACCCACCGATGCCGTCTATTTCGGCGAAATCTCGCTGTCGGGCGTGGTGCGCCCGGTGGCGCAGACCCCGGCCCGGCTCAAGGAAGCGGCAAAGCTCGGCTTCCAGCGCGCCGTGCTGCCCGAATCGGCACGGGGCGATGCGGGCGGCGATGCCGGACTGTCCCTGAATGCGGTGAACAGCCTGACGACATTGGTGGCCGAGATCGCAGCGCGGGGCTCCCGCCGGGGCGAATCCGGTGCACAGCCAGAGAAAAATGCCACACCGGCCAGATTCCGCCGCGGAGAGGGTTAGGTGGAGGTGACGCCGGAGGCCTCCGCCGCTATACAGCCGTCACAAAAGCAGCATGGGATTGCGTGGTTGCGGCCTTGCCGGGAACGCCGTCTGCCCTTCTTTTAGGGCAGCGGCCAAGCACCGATTCGCTAGAGCACCTTTGAAGTACGAGCGGACCAGACCAGCCGATGCCAGTAACCATCCTCGACCTGATCCTGCTCGGTGTGATGCTGATCTCGGGCCTGCTCGCGATGGTTCGCGGCTTCATGCGCGAAATCCTGTCGATCGCGGCCTGGGGTGCCGCGGCGATCGTGACGCTGTATTCGTTCTCGAAGCTGCTGCCGACCGCCAAGACCTATTTCAACAACGACACGGTCGCGAGCGTCGTCGTGGTGGCCGGCGTGTTCATCGGCACCCTGGTCGTGGTCTCCGTCATCACGGTCCGGATCTCCGACATGATCCTGGATTCGCGGATCGGCGCGCTGGATCGGACCCTCGGCTTCCTGTTTGGGCTGGCTCGCGGGCTTTTGATCGTCGTGGTCGCGTTCCTGTTCTTCACCTGGCTGGTGCCGGACAAGCAGCGCCCCGACTGGGTCAGCGGGGCCAAGTCCCGCGTCGTGCTGCAGGGAACCGGCGATTGGCTGATGGCCCTCTTGCCTGACGACCCCGAGAACACCATCTTGAAGAGATTCAAGAAAAACAAACCAGATGATGATCAAGCTGAATCCGAGCAGCAGCCTTCGGGCAGTGGCGACGGGTACAGTAAGTCGGCTCGTGACGGCATGAAAAAGCTGATCGAGAAACCTGCGGCGCGTTGATAGGGCCCCAAAAGAGAGGCGAGAACGAGATGCGACACCCTGACCAGGACGCCCTGCTTGATCTCGATCCAAACGCCGGTCCAGGCCCGGCGGCGCTTGAGCTTCAGGACGATCTGGAAGGCGATACGCTGCGCGAGGAATGCGGCGTCTTCGGCATCTACGGCCACCCTGATGCGGCCGCCATCACCGCGCTCGGCCTTCACGCGCTCCAGCACCGCGGCCAGGAGGCCGCCGGCATCGTCTCCTACGACGGCAGCCGCTTCCACTCCGAACGCCGCCTCGGCCTCGTCGGCGACACCTTCTCCCGCCGCGAGGTGATCGACCGCCTGCCCGGCAATGTCGCGGTCGGCCATGTCCGCTACGCCACGACCGGCGCGACCATCCTGCGCAACGTGCAGCCGCTGTTCGCCGAGCTCAATGCCGGCGGTCTCGCGGTCGCTCACAACGGCAACCTCTCCAACGGCCTGACGTTGCGCCGCGAGCTCGTCAAGAACGGCGCGATGATGCAATCGACCTCCGACACCGAGGTGATCCTGCACCTGGTGGCGCGCTCCAAGCGCGTCCGCTTCATCGAGCGCTACATCGACGCGCTGCGCGAGATCGAGGGCGCCTATGCGCTGGTCTCGCTGACCAACAAGAAGCTGGTCGGCGCCCGCGATCCGCGCGGCATCCGCCCGCTGGTGCTCGGCGAGCTCGACGGCTGCCCGATCCTGACTTCCGAGACCTGTGCGCTCGACATCATCGGCGCGCGCTTCGTGCGCGACATCGAGCCCGGCGAAGTCATCGTGTTCGACGAGAACGGCCAGGACATCCACAAGCCGTTCCCGCCGATGGCGCCGCGCCCCTGCATCTTCGAATACATCTACTTCTCGCGGCCGGATTCCATCGTGCACGGCCGCTCGGTCTACGAGGTGCGCAAGAATTTCGGCGCGCAGCTCGCGCGCGAGAGCCACGTTCCGGTCGACGTCGTGGTGCCGGTGCCGGATTCCGGCGTGCCGGCCGCGGTCGGCTACAGCCAGTATTCCGGCGTGCCGTTCGAGCTCGGCATCATCCGTAACCATTATGTCGGCCGCACCTTCATTCAGCCGACGCAGGCGATCCGCGAATCCGGCGTGCGCATGAAGCACTCGGCCAACCGCGCCGCGATCGAAGGCAAGCGCATCATCCTGATCGACGACTCGCTGGTGCGCGGCACCACCTCCAAAAAGATCGTGCGCATGATGCGCGATGCCGGTGCCAAGGAAGTGCACTTCCGCCTCGCTTCGCCCCCCATCCTCTATCCCGATTATTACGGCATCGACCTGCCCGACCGCGGCGGCCTCCTGGCGGCGACGCATACGCTGGAGGAGATGCGCGAGCTCATCGGCGCCGACTCGCTCGCTTTCCTGTCGATCGACGGCATGTACCGCGCCATGGGCGAGCCGGGCCGCGACCCCGCCAATCCGAAGTTTGCGGATCACTGCTTCACCGGCGTCTATCCGACCCACCTCACCGACCAGACCCAGACCGAGCCGCAGCCGCGGCAATTGTCGCTGCTGGCGGAGGCGAGCTGACGCGAGGCCGCGACGATGCAGCTGACCATCGCCATTCTCTGCGGAGTAGTGTTGGTCGGCTTTGTTGTGTTCGCCTTCAGACAAGGCATGAAGGTCACCCCCGACGGCTCGGGAAACGGAACCAACAGCGACAATATTCAATCGGGCGGCGGTAGCTAAAGCTTGAGGGCCAAATTCCGTCGTGGCTGGGCTTGTCCCGGCCGTCCACGGCTGTAAAACCCCGCCATGACAAAGCCCCTCGCTGACCGTATCGCTCTCGTCACCGGCGCCTCGCGCGGCATCGGTTTCGCCACGGCAATCGCACTGGCGAAAGCCGGCGCGCATATTGTGGCCACCGCACGCACGCAAGGAGGGCTGGAAGAGCTCGACGACGAGATCCGCAAAGACGGCGGCAGCGCCACCCTGGTGCCGCTCAACCTCACCGATTCCGACGGCATCGCGCGTCTCGGCGCCGGCCTGCACGAGCGCTACGGCAAGCTCGACATCCTCGTCGGCAATGCCGGCGTGCTCGGCCCCTCCTCGCCGATCGGCCATATCGAGCTGAAGACCTTCAACGACGTGATGGCGGTGAACGTCTCCGCGAACTTCCAGCTGATCCGCTGCATGGAACCGCTGCTCAGGCAATCCGATGCCGGCCGCGCCGTCTTCATCACCTCGGGTGCCGCCAACAAGGCCACCGCTTATGTCAGCCCCTACGCGGCCTCCAAGGCCGCACTGGAGACGCTGGCGCGTGCCTGGGCGCAGGAAACCGCAAACACCAAGCTGCGCATCAATCTGTTCAATCCGGGCCCGGTGCGCACCCGCATGCGCGCCACCCTGATGCCCGGCGAGGATCCGGCGACGCTCGACACGCCCGAGCAGGTCGCAGAATACATCGTGCCGCTGTGCGCGCCCGACTGGACCGAGACCGGCAAATTCTACGATTACAAGACCCGCACCCTGATGAGCTTCCGCGCGCCGGCCTAATTGCCCTCCGACGCCTTGGACGTCATGCCGGCGGTAATGTCCGTACCGCCGAGTTCGATACCGGAAAGCGCATTTAGAAATTCAAGCCGACATCGAACGCGCTGAAATAGCGTCTCAACGCATTTTGCCCAAAAGTTAACCGATGGATGACGCTACGACGCAGCGTCATCCGGCTTTAGGTGCATTGCCGTCGGCCATGGGACACGGTAGAGCGTCAATTGGAACAAGGCTCCCGAAGAGAGCCGTCCGCATATTTGACAATGGAGGAAGCCTTTATGACGATGCCCGCACGCCGCGCCGCGGCTCTTCTGGCCTGTGCCGCTTTCGGCTTTGCCACATCCGCCTTCGCGCAAGACAAGACCATCAAGATCGGCGTGCTCAACGACATGTCGAGCCTCTATGCCGACATCGGCGGCCCGAACTCGGTGGCGGCAGTGAAGATGGCGGTCGAGGATTCCGGCCTGAAGGCCAAGGGCTGGACCATCGAGGTGCTCTCCGGCGATCACCAGAACAAGCCCGACATCGGCGTCAACATCGCCCGGCAATGGATCGACGCCGACAAGGTCGACGCCATCGCCGACACGCCGAGCTCCGGCGTCGCGCTCGCGGTGAGCAACCTCGTCAAGGAAAAGAATGCGGTGCTGCTCAATTCGGGTGCGGCCACCGCCGACCTCACCGGCAAGGCCTGCACGCCCAACACCGTGTCCTTCACCTACGACACCTACATGCTCGCCAACGGCACCGGCAAGGCGCTGACCAAGGCGGGCGGCGACAGCTGGTTCTTCCTCACCGCGGATTATGCCTTCGGCCATGCGCTGGAGCGTGATACCGGCGCGGTCGTCACGGCGACCGGCGGCAAGGTGCTCGGCGGCGTCAAGCATCCGCTGAACACGGCCGACTTCTCCTCCTTCCTGCTGCAAGCGCAGTCCTCCAAGGCCAAGATCATCGGCCTTGCCAATGCGGGCGGCGACACCACCAACGCGATCAAGCAGGCCGCCGAGTTCGGCATCGTCCAGGGCGGCCAGAAGCTCGCCGCGCTGCTGCTGTTCATCAACGACGTGCACTCGCTCGGCCTGAAGACCGCGCAGGGCCTGACCTTCACCGAGTCGTTCTACTGGGACCTCAACGACCAGACCCGCGAATGGTCGAAGCGTTTCCAGAAGGTCTCGCCCAAGGGCTCGATGCCCTCGATGACGGTTGCGGGCCTCTACGCCGAGATCCTGCATTACCTGAAGGCGATGGAAGCGCTCGGCAGCAATCCGCGTGACGGCGCCAAGGTCGTCGCCAAGATGAAGGAGCTGCCGACCGACGATCCGCTGTTCGGCAAGGGCCCGCTGCGCCAGGACGGACGCCGCCTTATCCCCGCCTATCTGTTCGAGGTGAAGAAGCCCGAGGAGTCGAAGGGGCCGTGGGACTATTACAAGCTGGTCGCCACCATCGCGCCGGAAGATGCGGCCAAGCCGCTCAAGGACAGCGACTGCCCGCTGGTGAAGAAGTAGGATCGTAGGGTGGGTTAGCATGCGGCTGCGCAAAGCGCAGTCCGCTGGCGTAACCCACCTCTTCCGCCTCCGCGGAAATGAAAGAGGTGGGTTACGCCTCGCGGTTTGCGCTTCGCGCGAACCGCGAGGCTAACCCACCCTACGAGACTGTCCTGGTCGCACCCAGCGACCGCACCGCGATCGCAACGCACACCACCATCAGCACCGCGGCGAGCAGGAACGGGGCGCCGGGCAGATGCAGCGGCGCGCTGGCGCCGATGAAATAGGAAAATGTCAGCGTGAACAGGAACGGGCCGACGAGCTGCGACACGCTCTGCACGCTCGCGGTTGCGCCCTGCAGCTGGCCCTGCTGATCCGGCGCGACGAGCCGCGTCATCAGCGCTTGCGAGGCGGCACCGGAGATGCCCCACAGCGCCAGAATGGGAATCCCGAGCCACGATAGCGGTCCGGTCGGCGCAGCGCCGAGGACCACGAATCCGACCGCGCCGCAGCAGAGGCCGAGCAGGAGCGCGTTGCGCTCGCCGAGCGCATGCACGATGGGGCCGATCGCAAAGCCCTGCACCACCATGGCGCAGATGCCGACCATGGCGAGCGTCAAGCCCACCGTCTTGGCATCCCAGCCGTAGCGATAGGTCGCGTAGAGCACGAAGGTCGAGGGCAGCACGACGTGGGCGACCTGCGCGATGAAGTTGACGATCGACAACGCGGCAAGCAGCGCGTCGGACCGCAGCAGATGCAGCGCTCCGAGCGGACTGGCGCTGCGCCAGCGCAGCGGCGCGCGCTTGTCGGGCGCAAGCGACTCCGGCAGCACGAACAGGCCATAGAGCGCGTTGGCGAAGCTCAGGGCCGCCGCGGCCCAGAACGGCAGGCGCGGATCGATATCGCCGAGCAGGCCGCCGAGCGCTGGCCCCAAGATGAAGCCGGCGCCGAAGGCCGCGCCGATCCGGCCGAAGACCGCCGCACGCCGTTCCGACGGCGTGATGTCGGCGATATAGGCGAAGGCGGTCGAGATGCTCGCCGAGGTGATGCCGGAGATCACGCGGCCGATGAACAGCCACACAAGCGACGGCGCCAGCGCCATCAAGACGTAATCGGCTGCGAGCCCGAAATTCGACAGCAGCACCACCGGCCGGCGTCCGAAACGATCGGACAGCGCACCAAGCACCGGCGAGAACACGAACTGCATCAAGGCCCAGGCGGTGCCGAACAGGCCGAAGATGCGCGCGGCATGTGCGGTGTCGTTGTCGACGAAGCTTTCGATCAGCTTCGGCAGGACCGGCATGATCACGCCGAGCGCGACCATGTCGAGCAGGATGGTGACGAAGATGAAGGCGACCGCGCCGCGGCGGGCCGGCGCTGCGTCCTGCACCACCGCCTCGCCGGCACCGTCGCTCACGATGGCCGCTTGCGCTTGTGCGCGAAGGGATTGGCCTTCTCGCGCAGCGTGATGCGCACCGGCGTGCCCGGCAGCTCGAAGGTCTCGCGCATGGAATTGGTGAGATAGCGCAAGTAGGATTGCGGCACGGCGTCCGCGCGCGAGCAGAACAGCACGAAGCTCGGCGGCCGGGCCTTGGTCTGCGTGATGTAGTTCAGCTTCAGCCTGCGGCCGGAGACCGCCGGCGGCGGGTTGGCCTGGATCGCCTGCTCGAACCAGCGATTGAGCGCCGAGGTCGGCACGCGCCTGTTCCAGATCGCATAGGCGTCCTGGATCGCCTGCATCAGGCGATCGATGCCCTCGCCCATCAAGCCCGAGACGGCGACGATGGGCACACCCTTGAGCTGCGGCAGCCAATGATCGGCATCGCGGCGCAGGCCGGAGATCGCGCCGCCGCCCTTGGTCTCCATCAGATCCCATTTGTTGACGGCGAGCACGACCGCACGTCCCTCGCGCTCGATCAGGTCGGCGATGCGCAGGTCCTGCTCCTCGAAGCGGATCTGCGAATCCATCATCAGCACGACGACCTCGGCAAAGCGCACCGCGCGCAGTGCATCCGCAACCGACAGCTTTTCCAGCTTCTCCTCGATGCGCGAGCGCCGGCGCAGGCCCGCGGTGTCGAAGACGCGGAAATCGCGGCCCTTCCAGTTGATCTCGACCGCGATGGAATCGCGCGTGGTGCCGGCCTCGGGGCTCGTCAGCAGGCGCTCCTCGCCGAGCAGATGGTTGATCAGCGTCGACTTGCCGGCATTCGGCCGGCCGACGATCGCGACCCGGATCGGGCGCGTCGCGGCCTCTTCCTCCGAGATCGGCGCGTCGTCCTCATCGTCGTCTTCCTCGACGGGTTCGGGCATTAGCCTCGCGAGCGCGTCGTAAAGCTCGCCCATGCCCTCGCCGTGCTCGGCCGAGATCTGGATGGGATCGCCGAGGCCGAGCGCGAACGCTTCCATCGCGCCGGCATCGCCGTGCTTGCCCTCGCTCTTGTTGGCGATGAGCAGCACCGGCTTGTCGGCCTTGCGGGCGAAATCGGCGAAGGCGCGATCGGTCGGCGTCAGGCCGATGCGGGCATCGATCACGAAGAACAGCGCGTCGGCCTGCGCGATCGCGGTCTCGGTCTGCTCCTGCATACGCGCGGTCAGCGAGCCCTTGGCGCCCTCGTCGAGGCCGGCGGTATCGATGATGGTGAAGCGGAGATCACCGAGCCTGGCCTCGCCTTCGCGGCGGTCGCGGGTGACGCCCGGCAGGTCATCGACCAGCGCGAGCTTCTGCCCAACCAGGCGGTTGAACAGCGTCGACTTGCCGACATTGGGCCGGCCGATGATGGCGATCGTGAAGGACATCGGTCATTCGTGCGCTGCCGGGGCTGCGCCTGTCAATGCAATGGGAAATATCAGCGCGAGAAGCTGCCGCTCGGCAGCGGTGCCGGGAAGGCGCTCTGCGATTGCTGCTGCGGGGGCTTGGTCGGCTGCGCCTGCTGGGCCGGCTGATCTGGCGGCGGCGCGGTGGTGCGCCTGCGGACGATCTTGTGCTTGGGCGGCGGAGCGGACGTCGCCGGCGCTGCCTCCGGCTGCGCCTCGCCGTCGACCTCGCCGACGGGTGCTTCGGCCGGCGCGGCGGACTGCTTGGTATTCTTTGCCTTGGCCCCCTTTGCCGGCTTGGCCGGCTCCGGCTCCGCAGGCAGGGCCGCGACGGCAGGTGCGTTCGGGTCGGGCTGCTGCTGCTGTGCGCCTTTGTAGAGATCCCTCGGCACGCCCTGCTCGAGCCCCGGCACACCCTCGGGGAAGACCGGCTTGCGGTCGCCCGGCAGCTTCTTCTTGGTGTCGAGGAAGTCGAGCAGATCGCTCGGATCGAAGCTGGAGCAGCCGCCCAGGACGCCGGTGAAGGCGATCAGGACGGCGGCTGCGATCAAGCGTGGCGTGCGGCGCATCTTGGTGTCTCGTTACGTCAGAGAACCGTCGTCAGCTTTTGGCGACGGGCGGCAACAAAGCCTGGAGCGCCTCGGCGCGAGAGCGCAGGCCGGGCGGCGTTTCGCCGTCTCCGTCAATCGCCTCGAGCCATTTGCGGGCTGCAGTCATGTCGTTGTTACGCCAGGCCGACAGCGC
This sequence comes from Bradyrhizobium sp. NBAIM08, assembly GCF_020193935.1. Taxonomy (NCBI): domain Bacteria; kingdom Pseudomonadati; phylum Pseudomonadota; class Alphaproteobacteria; order Hyphomicrobiales; family Nitrobacteraceae; genus Bradyrhizobium; species Bradyrhizobium sp. NBAIM08. The sequence goes on from NZ_JADYVR010000002.1 coordinate 581,876, forward strand.
CAGCATCTCGCGGGCGGTGTGGCGGAAGGTCGATTTCGGCGCGGCGGAAGCTTCCAGCCGCTGCTGGATGTCGGCATAACCTGCGCTGTCGAGCAGGAGCCCCGCGGCGCGGATCTTGGCCAGATCCTGCCACTCGCCGCCAATGCTGCGGTCGGCGGCGATGTCGTCATACATCTTCGCGGCCGCCTTGGGATCGCGGCTCGCGGCCTCGGCCGCAGCACGCAGCCGCGCCAGGGTGCGATAGCCGGACGGCGCCTTGGCGGCGAGCTCGGTGAAGGCTTTCTCGGCGTCCTCGTGCTTGCCCTGCTCGGACAGCTCGGCGGCCTTCTCGAAAGCGGCGCCGGCCGCGGCGGCCTTCTGGGCCTCCAGGTACCTATAACCCTGCCAGCCACCGGCGCCGGCGACGATCAGCACCATCAGCGCGATGAAGTAGATCGAATACTTGTCCCACAGCTTCTTGAACTGTTCGCGACGTACTTCCTCGTTGACTTCGTCAAATAATTCAGACACTTATGCCAATCCCATGCCCGTCCGGGTGCGCGCGCCAAAGCGTTCGCGGCAGGAATCCCGTCCCCGTGTGGCGGCGAGGTAGCCTAACGATATGGCGGTGGCAAGGCAAAGCGAGCCCGATCAAGGCGTTAACCACCCGGGACATCCCGGATGCCCCTGCCGGGCTCAAGCTCCCAGCAGCTCCCGCAGCTGGCGCTTCAGCACCTTGCCGTTGGCGTTGCGTGGCAGCGGGTCTGCCGTGATCGCCATGGTTTCGGGAACCTTGTAGTCGGACAGGCGCTCGGCGCACCAGGCGCGCAGGTCCGTATCGGTCACCGGCTGTCGCGTCACCACCACGGCATGGACGCGCTCGCCCAGCACCGGGCAAGGCCTGGCAATGATCGCGCTCTCGACCACGGCGGGATGGCCGGCCAGCACGGATTCGACCTCGGCCGAATAGATCTTCAGGCCGCCGCGATTGATCATGTCCTTCTGCCGGTCGAACACGCGAACGAAGCCTTCCGCATCGACCGAGCCGAGATCGCCGGAATGCCAGAATCCGCCCGTGAAGCTTTCGGCGGTGGCCTTCGGGTTATTCCAGTAGCCCTTGATCACGGAGGCGCTCTGGATCCAGAGCTCGCCGATCTCGCCGGGAGGCAGCTCGCGCCCGTCCGGGCCCATCACAGCGATGCGCGCGCCGGGACACGGCAGACCGACGCTGTCGATATGGCGCTCGGTCAGCTCGCCCGGCATGATGGTCGAGGGCGAGGTCGTCTCGGTCGCGCCGTAGCAGTTCATCAGCTTCAGGCCAGGAATCTTCGCCTTGAGCTTCTCGATGGTGGCGACCGGCATCGGCGCGCCGCCGAAACCGCCGATGCGCCAGCTCGAGAGATCATAGCCGTCGAAATCGGGCTGGAGCAGGCAGAGATTGTACATCGCCGGCACCATCACCGTGTAGGTGACGCGCTCGCGCGAGGCGAGCTTGAGGTAATCGGCGGCCTTGAACTCGGGCATGATGATCAGCGTCCCGCCGCAGCGGATCATGGTCGTAATGTTGGCGACGACGCCGGTGACATGGCCGAGCGGCACCGCTGCGATCGAGCGATCGGCTTCCGTCAATTGCAGGCAGGATACGAACACCATCGAGGAATGGACGATGTTGCAATGGGCCAGCATCGCGCCCTTCGGCTTGCCCGTGGTGCCGGAGGTGTAAAGGATCATCGCGGTGTCCTCTTCGCTCACCTCGATCGGTGCCGATGCCGGAGCGTTTTCGGCGAGCGAAGAGAAGCTCGACCGCGCGGCATCGTCATCGATGGCAATGCGATGGATCACACCGGGCACGTCCTTTGCGTCGGGCAGTCGCTCGCCGAGCGAGGCCTCGTGGATCAGGATCTTCGCGCCGCAATCGGCGAGCACATAGGCGATCTCCGGCTTCTGCTGGCGCGTGCTGAGCAGCACGGTCGCCAGCCCCTCATGTGCCGCGGCAAACAGCAGCAGCGGAAACTCTATGCGGTTGCCGAGCAGGATGGCGAGGCGATCGCCGCGCTGCAATCCGAGCTTACGCAATCCCGCAGCGATCCGCGCCGCCTGCTCCGCTGCCTGCCGCCAGCTCAGCCGGACATTGCCGCAGATCAAGGCTTCGCCATCGGCATTGCGGCCGCGCGCCTCCGCGATCATCGCCCAGAGGCTCGATGGCCGATCGCAAAATGCCGGCACCACCCGCTCGCCAAAACGCGACTCGAGCCGCATCGGCGGGATCTGAGATTGCGACCAGTCCATGGGATGCCCTCGGCTTGTTGCTCTCGTTATCTTCCCCGCACGGTCAGGCGAGCCCCGTCTTGCGCCGATCGGCTAGACCCCGATCACGGGCACACCGATCACCACCGGATGGAAGGCGAAGGCCAGGGCCAGATAGGCGACCACGCCTACCGCGACCGCGATCAGATCGTTGGTGGGGCCGCCGACCGGAATCGGCGGGGCACCGGCGTCGGTGCGAGCTTTCAGCGAGATGCGGTCATAGACCGCCCAGGCGAGGAACGAGCCGAACAGGATTATGGAGCCGAGATCGCCATTGGCGAGCAGATGCGCCGCGGCCCACAGCTTGATGCCAGCCAGCATCGGATGCTTCAACGTCGCATAGATGCGGCCACGCATGTAGGACGCTACCACGAGGATGACTGCAGGCAGCATCAAGGCCAACGCGATGTGCTTCATCGCCTTCGGCGGATACCAGACGTCGATCCAGCCGGAGCTGCGGTAGTGGGCATAGCCCCAGATGATCAACGCCAGCCCCGCCAGTGAGACCGCCGAATAGAGGAGCTTGTAGGTCCCCTCGCCCAGCCTCGCGATCGCCTGCGCGCGCGCCTTCCGTCTGGTTGTGAAAATATGGGATGCAAAAAACAGCACAAGCCCCAGGATCATGACCAGCAGACCCACGACATCCTCCCCGCAAAGCAGCCCCCGCCACTGAGGTATCATCGATCGGCCGATGCTCGCAACTCGCGCGCTATTTGCCGAGCTCCCGATTGTCGACATAACGGATCGCGATGGGCCGCCCGGCCAACGCCCCGCCGAGCCCGCTGGTCAATTTCAGCGGCAGACAGGCCTTCAGCGATGCATTGATGGCATTCAGATAGGTCGTCCGGGTGTCCGCCGGCACGCCCGCAGTCGCGTATGTGAGGCGCGGCGGGCCGATCAGGCCGCCGGTCTTGTTGAAGCTGAAGCGCACCGACATCTGCATGCCTGCGCGCGCATGGTCCGATGGCGGCGACCAGCAGCTGCGCAGCGCGGCGAAGAGGTCGCCGATCGTGTCGAGATCGTGATCGGGCTTCCGGTATTTGGCGCGGTCGGCCTCGGCAGGCACGCTCTCGATCGTGAGCTGGAGGTTCTGGCCGTAAGGGTAGTCGATCTCGGGAATACAGGGGCCGGGCTCGAGCGGGCTGCAATAGGATGGCGTACAGGGCTCGCCGTCGAGCACGCTGCAAGGCTCGTGCGCGAACGGAATCGGATTGATCTGGCGTCGCTGCGCGTCGGCGGCGATCGAGGTCATTGCCAGCAAGGCAAGAACAAGAATGCAGCGCCACATGTACCGGGACCGCAATGGCATTTGCAACAGGTGGCGACGGCTATGAAAGGTTCAAGGCTGGCCGCGATGGTTCGCTTCACTCGACAATCTGATCCGCTTGCGCCACCAGCGTGAGCGGTAAATTCAGCCCCAACGCATTGGCTGTCTTGAGATTGAGCAGGAACTGGAATTCATTCGGTTGTTGGACTGGCAAGTCTGCGGGACGGGTTCCTCTCAAGACGCGGTCGACATAATCCGCCGAGCGACCGACGAGCTGCGTAATTGAGACTCCGTAAGACATCAGCCCGCCGTCCGTGACGAAGGACGGGAACGGATACAACGCCGGCAGACGATGCGCGGCCGCCAAGTTCAGAATCAATTGCCGATGAACGAGTGGAAATGCGTCGGGAAAGATCAGCAGCCCGCCGTCTGGCTGCTCTGCAAAGCGGGAGATCGCCTGTTCGAGCTCGGCGGCGTTGTGCGCCGGCGCCGGAACGAGCTGGAGCTGGACTGCCGGAATGGCCGCCTGCACGGACGGCATCAAGATCATGGGCGCCGTTCGCGGATTGAAGATTGCGGCAACCCTCCGTATCGCGGGTGCCGCCTGCTTGAGCAGTTGCAGCCACTTGCCGGCCATTTCAGGCTCGAAAGTCGTGAAGCCCGTGATATTTCCGCCCGGCTTGCCCAGACTTTGGACGAAACCGGCACCCACGGGATCGGCAACGACCGTGAAGATGATCGGCAAGGTCGGCGCGCGTCGCCTCAGGGCTTCCACAGAGGGAGTGCCGATTGCCAGAAGCACATCCGGCCCCCACTTCACGAGCTCAGCCGCTTGAGCATCGGCGACATTCGGATCGCCGGCCCACCAGCGATACTCGATATGGATGTTGCGCCCCTGTTCCCAACCGAGTTCACCCAGACGCTGTCTCAGTTTCTGGTAGCCGGCCTGGCTCTCCGGATCGCTCGCCCTACCTCCCGCCAACACACCGATCCGCCGCACATTCCCCTGCGCGGATGTGCTCAGCGGATAGGCCGCCGCGCCTGCAGCGAGCATGATGAATTCGCGCCGCCTCATGACCGTCGACCTCGCTATGCGTTGCCGTCCTGCATCACGGAGAACGTCTGGGAAACATTACCCCTTTTTCTTGACGTCCTTGACGTTGCTAAACTCGATACCCTCGGCACGCTCCTTGGTGTAGCCGAGGTAGAACTCGTTCCGGGCGAGATAGACGGGATCGCCGTCGACGTCGTCGGCAATGCTCGAATTATTGGCGGCGATGAAGCTGTCGAGCTTCTTGCGGTCCTCCGAGGAGACCCAGCGCGCCAGCTGGAACTCGCTGACCTCGAACTCGACCGGTAGCGAATATTCCGCCTCGAGCCGGGCCTTGAGCACATCGAGCTGCAGCGCGCCGACCACGCCGACCAGCGCCGGGGCGCCGTCGCGAGGGCGGAATACCTGCACCACGCCCTCTTCCGACATCTGCTGCAGCGCTTCCTTCAGCTTCTTCGCCTTCATCGCGTCGGTGAGACGGACACGGCGGACGATTTCCGGCGCGAAGCTCGGCACGCCGACGAAGTTGAAATCCTCGCCCTCGGTCAGCGTATCGCCGATGCGCAGCGTGCCGTGGTTGGGAATGCCGACGACGTCGCCGGCGAAGGCTTCGTCCGCGACCGAGCGGTCCTGCGCGAAGAAGAATTGCGGGCTCGACAGCGGCATGCTCTTGCCGGTGCGCACGAGCTTGGCCTTCATGCCGCGGCTGAGCTTGCCCGAGCACAGGCGCGCAAACGCGATGCGGTCGCGGTGGTTGGGGTCCATGTTGGCTTGGATCTTGAACACGAAGGCGCTCATCCTGGGATCGGTGGCCTCGACCTTGCGCTGGTCGCTGTCCTGCGCGCGCGGCTCGGGCGCGAACTTGCCGAGGCCCTCCAGGAGGTCGCCGACGCCGAAATTGCGCAGCGCGCTGCCGAAATAGACCGGCGTCAGATGTCCCTCGCGGAACGCGTCCAGCTCGAACGGCTTCGACGCCTCGGTGACGAGCTCGAGCTCGTCCTTCACGGCGGAGACGTCGAGATTGGCGTTGAGCTTGGCGAGCTCTTCGATCTCGATCTCGAGCGCCGCGCCGGTCTTGGCGCCGCCGCCTTCGAGCAGGCGCACGCCGCCATTGACGACGTCATAGGTGCCGAGGAAGTCGCGGCCGCGGCCGACCGGCCAGGTCATCGGCGTGGTGTCGAGCGCCAGCGTCTTCTCGATCTCGTCGAGCAGCTCGAACACGTCGCGGCTCTCGCGGTCCATCTTGTTGATGAAGGTGATGATCGGGATGTCGCGCAGACGGCACACCTCGAACAGCTTTCGGGTGCGCGCCTCGATACCCTTGGCCGCGTCGATCACCATCACGGCGGAATCGACCGCCGTCAGCGTGCGATAGGTATCTTCCGAAAAGTCCTCGTGGCCCGGCGTGTCCAGCAGGTTGAAGACGAGGCCTTCGAACTCGAAGGTCATCACCGAGGTCACCACCGAGATGCCGCGTTCGCGCTCGATCTTCATCCAGTCGGATCGCGTGTTTCGCCGCTCGCCCTTGGCCTTGACCTGGCCGGCGAGGTTGATGGCGCCGCCGAACAGCAGCAGCTTTTCGGTCAGCGTGGTCTTGCCGGCGTCGGGGTGGGAGATGATCGCAAAGGTCCGCCGCCTCGCCACCTCGGCGGCAAGCGGGGAACGGGCCGGCGATTCGGCTGTGGTGGCGGCGATGTCGGACATGGCGGGAGCGTGTGGCAGGGAAAACGGGCCTGATCAAGCCTCATTTGGTGATTGCGAAGGTTTCCGGCCAGCCCCATATCCCCCTTTTGGGAGGACGACCTCCCTGCCCATCAGCACACCAGCCGCGGGGACGACCCTGCCTTGAATGGAGGGTCGTCATGGCCTGGAGCATCCTGTTCGTCGCCGGTCTCCTCGAGATCACCTGGGCCATCGGCCTGAAATACACCGAGGGCTTTAGCAAGCTTGTCCCGTCCGCGGTCACGCTCGCGGCCATGGCCGGCAGCGTCATCCTGCTCGGATTTGCGCTCAAATCCCTGCCCGTCGGAACCGCCTATGCGGTCTGGACCGGCATCGGCGCGGTCGGCACCGCGACGCTCGGCATGGTTCTGTTCGGCGAGCCGGCGACGGCCTTCCGCCTCGCCAGCATCGGCCTGATCGTCGCCGGCATCATCGGACTGAAGCTCGTCACTTGACGAGCTGGACCACCCACCAGGTCAGCGCGGCCACGATGCCTGAGGCCGGGATCGTGATCACCCAGGCATAGACGATGGAGCTTGCGACGTTCCAACGCACGGCCGAGACGCGGCGGGCGGCGCCGACGCCGACGATGGCGCCGGTGATGGTGTGGGTGGTCGAGACAGGAACCCCGAGGTAGGTCGCCATGAACAGAGTCACCGCGCCCCCGGTCTCGGCGCAAAAGCCCTGCATCGGGGTCAATTTCGTGATGCGCAGGCCCATGGTGCGGACGATGCGCCAGCCGCCCATCAGCGTGCCCAGCGCCATCGCCGCCTGGCACGACAGCACCACCCAGAACGGCACCGAGAACTCGCTGCCGAGATGGCCCTGCGAATAGAGCAACACCGCGATGATGCCCATGGTCTTCTGCGCGTCGTTGCCGCCATGGCCGAGCGAATAGAGCGAAGCGGAGACGAATTGCAGGATGCGGAAGGCGCGGTCGACCGCGAACGGCGTCGAGCGCACCGAGGCCCAGGACACGATCGCAACCAGCGCCATTGCGAGCAGGAAGCCAACCAGCGGCGACAGCACGATCGCCAGCACGGTCTTGGACAGGCCGCTCCACACCGCGGCCGAAATACCGGCCTTGGCCAAGCCGCCGCCGACGAGCCCGCCGATCAGCGCGTGCGACGACGACGATGGAATGCCGAGCGCCCAGGTCACGAGGTTCCAGACGATGGCGCCGACGAGGGCTGCGAAGATCACCTCGGCGTCGACGACCGCGGGATCGATGATGCCGGTGCCGATGGTCTGGGCGACGTGCAGCCCGAACACCAGGAACGCGATGAAATTGAAGAACGCGGCCCAAAACACCGCGAATTGCGGCCGCAGCACTCGGGTCGAGACGATGGTCGCGATCGAATTGGCGGCGTCGTGCAGGCCGTTCAGGAAGTCGAACAGCAGAGCGACGGCGATCAAGCCGACCAGGACGGGAAAAGCCAACGCAGCATCCACGGCGGCCCTGCCCTACACTTGCTCGATGACGATGCTGTTGATCTCGTTGGCGACGTCATCGAAACGGTCGGCCACCTTCTCGAGATGGTCGTAGATCTCGACCCCGACGATGAAATCCATCGCATTGCCGTCGCGATGCTTGAGGAACAGCTCCTTCAGGCCGATGTCGTGGAGATCGTCGACACGGCCCTCGAGCTTGCCGAGCTCCTCGGTGATCGCGGTCAGCATGGCGACGTTCTTGCCGATCTCCTGCATCAGCGGCAGCGCACGGCCGACCAGATTGGCGCATTCGATCAAGAGTCCGCCGATCTCGCGCATCGGCGGCTCGAAACTGCGCACCTCGAACAGCATCACGGCCTTGGCCGTCTGCTGCATCTGGTCGATGGCATCATCCAGCGACGTGATCAGGTTCTTGATGTCGCCGCGGTCGAACGGGGTGATGAAGGTGCGGCGCACCGCCGTCAGCACCTCGCGGGTGATATTGTCGGCGTCGTTCTCGAACTGGTTGACGCGCTGGCAATAGACCGGCGTCTCCTCGCCCCCGTTAAGCATGCCCTGGAGCGCGACCGCGCCCTGGATCACGGTCTGGGCATGGCGGTCGAACAGGTCGAAGAACCGCTCTTCCCTGGGCAGGAACGCACGAAACCATCGCATCATGGGGACAAACTACCGGTTGGAAAATGGTCAGGCCCGCAAGGGCTGTCACAAAACTGTCATAGACCATTTTCGATCCGCGCGCGTGTCGCCTCACGCCCGCGGAGCCGGATCATCCACCGCTTTCATGCATCAATGAAACTGATGCAATACCAGTTACTTAGAGCGATCGCCGGAAGTAATGCGCGATTTCGCCGACGACGCCGCGGCGGAAGGTGAGCACGCAGACCACGAAGATCGCGCCCTGGATCACCGTCACCCACTGGCCGAAGCCGGCCAGATATTGCTGCATGGCGATGATCACGAAGGCGCCGACCACGGGTCCGAAAACGGTGCCGAGCCCGCCGACCAGCGTCATCAGCACGACCTCGCCCGACATCGTCCAGTGCACGTCGGTGAGCGAAGCGTTCTGCGCCACGAACACCTTCAGCGCACCGGCAAGGCCGGCGAGCGTCCCCGACAGCACGAAGGCCAGGAACTTGTATTGGTCGGTGCGGTAGCCGAGCGAGATCGCGCGCTGCTCGTTCTCGCGGATCGACTTCAGCACCTCGCCGAACGGCGAGTTGATGATGCGGAAGATCAGGAGGAAGCCGGCGAGGAAGCCGACCAGCACGACATAGTACAGCACCGTCGGCTTGGACAGATCGAGCACGCCGAACATGCGTCCCTGCGGGATGCCCTGGATGCCGTCCTCACCATGGGTGAACGGGGCCTGGAGATAGATGAAGTACAGGAGCTGCGACAGCGCCAGCGTGATCATCGAGAAATAGATGCCCTGGCGTCGGATCGAGATGTAGCCGGTGACGATCGAGAGCACGAACGCCGCGGCGACGCCGACGAGAATGCCGAGCTCGGGCGGCAGCGCCCAGACCTTCAGCGCATGCGCGCTGCAATAGCCGGCCGTGCCCAGAAACATCGCGTGGCCGAACGACAGCAAGCCGCCATAGCCGACCAGCAGATTGAAGGCGCAGGCGAGCAGCGCAAAGCACAGCGCCTGCATCACGAAGAACGGATAGACGCCCGTGAACGGCACCGCTGCGAGCAGCAGCGCCATCACTGCGAATACAATCATCTCGTCGCGCATTGCGCGCGGGGTCACAGGAAGCGTGTCGTCCGTCAGGGTTGTCATCTCAGGCCGCCCTTCCCGTCAATCCCGTCGGCTTCACCAGCAGCACCAGCACCATCAGCACGAACACGACGGTGTTGGAGGCCTCGGGGTAGAAATACTTGGTCAGGCCCTCGATCACGCCGAGCGCAAAGCCGGTGATGATGGAGCCCATGATCGAGCCCATGCCGCCGATCACCACCACCGCGAACACGACGATGATGAGGTCGGCACCCATCAGCGGCCGCACCTGGTTGATCGGCGCCGAGAGCACGCCGGCAAGCGCGGCAAGGCCGACGCCGAGACCGTAAGTGAGCGTGATCATGCGCGGCACGTTGATGCCGAAGGCACGCACCAGCGTCGGATTTTCAGTGGCGGCGCGCAGGTAGGCGCCGAGCTGCGTCTTCTCGATGAGAAACCAGGTCGCAAGGCACACCGCCAGCGAGAACACGACGACCCAGCCGCGGTAGATCGGCAGGAACATGAAGCCGAGATTCATGCCGCCCCTGAGCTGCTCGGGAATGGCGTAAGGCAGGCCCGAGGAGCCGAAATAGTTCTGGAACACGCCCTGCACGATCAGCGCGATGCCGAAGGTCAGGAGCAGGCCGTAGAGATGATCGAGCCCGGTCAGCCATTGCAGCATGGTCCGTTCCAGGATCATGCCGAAGATGCCGACGATGATCGGCGCCAGCAGCAGCGCCCACCAATAATTGATGCCACCAAGGTTCAACAGGAAATAGGCGACGAAGGCGCCCATCATGTAGAGCGCGCCATGGGCGAAATTGATGATGTTGAGCATGCCGAAGATGACGGCAAGCCCGAGACTGAGCAGCGCGTAGAACGAGCCGTTGATCAGTCCCACCAGTAGCTGAGCGTAGAGAGCCTGCATCGATCCCGCACCCGGTCCCTTCTATTCCTCAACAACAGGCCGGCACCGCTGCGGCGCCGGCCCGCATCGTTCACCGTTACTTCTTCACCAGCGGACAGGCGCTTTCCGACAGCGGCCGGAAGGCCAGGTCGCCGGGGGTCGTGCCGATCAGCTTGTAATAATCCCAGGGCGCCTTGGATTCCTCGGGCTTCTTGACCTCGAACAGATAAGCCGGATGCAGCTTGCGACCGTCCGCACGGATCGTTCCCTTGCCGAACAACGCATCGTCGGTCGGCATCTCCTTCATCTTGGCGACCACCTTGGCCCCATCATGCGGATTGCCGCCCATCGCCTCCAGCGCCTTGAAGTAGTGCAGCAGGCCCGAATAGACGCCGGCCTGCACCATCGAGGGCATCGCCTTGTTCTTCATCCGCTCGGAGAAGCGTTTGGAGAAGGCGCGCGTGCCGTCGTTCATGTCCCAATAGAAGGTCTCGGTGAAGTTCAAGCCCTGCGCCACCTTCAGACCGAGCGAGTGCACGTCGGTGATGAAGAGCAGCAGACCCGCAAGCTTCTGGCCGCCCGAGACGATGCCGAACTCGGACGCCTGCTTGATGGTGTTGGTGGTGTCGCCGCCGGCATTCGCCATGCCGATGATCTTGGCTTTGGAGGCCTGCGCCTGAAGCAGGAAGGACGAGAAGTCAGCGGTATTCAGGGGATGCTTGACGTTGCCGATCACCTTGCCGCCCGACTTCACCACCACCGCGGCGGTGTCGCGCTCGAGGGCATGGCCAAAGGCGTAGTCCGCGGTGAGAAAATACCAGGTGTCGCCGCCCGCCTTCACCAGCGCCTGCCCGGTACTGTTGGCCAGCATATAGGTATCATAGACCCAGTGGACCGTATTCGGCGAGCATTGCGCGTTGGTGAGATCCGACGTCGCCGCACCTGTGTTGATCAGGATGGAATTCTTCTCTTTGACGATATTGTTCACCGCCAGCGCAACGCCGGAGTTCAGGACATCCATGAAGATGTCGACCTTCTCGACGTCGATCCATTGCCGAGCAATCGTGGAGCCGATGTCAGGCTTGTTCTGATGGTCGGCGGAGATCAGGTCGAGCTTCCAGCCCTTGGCAGCGAGCCCGGAATCCTCGATCGCCATCTGTGCGGCGACGGTCGAGCCGGCGCCACCGAGATCAGCATAAAGTCCTGAATTGTCGGTCAGCACGCCGATCTTGATGTTCTTGTCCTGCGCGACCGCGCCGCCTGCCGCGCCGAGCGCCAGGGCCGTCCCGAGCAACATTGCCGAAATGCTGTGCTTCATAATCCGACCTCCCAATATTCCTTTGATAGTTACTCTCGATCGTCCGGCCTGCTCGGCTACACACCGAGATAGGTGTGGAGCTTGTCCATGTTGGCGGCAAGCTCCGAATTGGAAAACCCGTCAATGATCTTGCCGTGCTCGACTACGTAATAGCGGTCGGCGACGGTGGAAGCGAAGCGGAAGTTCTGCTCGACCAGGAGGATCGTGAAGCCCTCCTTCTTGAGCCGCGCAATGGTATGGCCGATCTGCTGGATGATGACGGGTGCAAGACCCTCGGTCGGCTCGTCCAGCATCAGAAAGCTCGCGCCGGTGCGTAGGATGCGCGCGATCGCCAGCATCTGCTGCTCGCCGCCCGACAGCTTGGTGCCCTGGCTGTTCAGCCGCTCCTTCAGGTTCGGGAATAGCTCGAAGATCTGGTCGAGCGGCAAACCGCCTTCGCGGACAACCGGCGGCAGCATCAAATTCTCGCGGACGTCGAGGCTGGAGAATATGCCCCGCTCTTCCGGACAGAAGGCGACGCCCATGCGCGCGATCTTGTCGGAGGTCGCGCGGATGATCTCCTGGTTGTTGAACTTCACCGAGCCGGTGCGCTTGCCGATGATGCCCATGATCGACTTCAGCGTCGTCGTCTTGCCGGCGCCGTTGCGCCCGAGCAGGGTGACGACCTCGCCCGCGTTCACGTCGAAGTTGATCCCGTGCAGGATGTGAGACTCGCCGTACCAGGCTTCCAAGTTGCGGACTTGCAGGATGTTCCCGCCAGTCGCAGCCCTGGCCGGAGCCTCGGCGATCGCTGTATCAGGCATGACCGGCTCCCAGGTAAGCTTCCTTGACGCGCTCGTCCTTGGTGAGCTCGGAGTAGTGGCCTTGCGCGAGCACCTGCCCGCGCGTCAGCACGGTGATGATATCGGAGAGGTTGGCCACGACGCTTAAGTTATGCTCGACCATCAGGATGGTGTATTTCGCGGAGATGCGCTTGATCAGCGCCGCGATCTTGTCGATGTCCTCGTGGCCCATGCCGGCCATCGGCTCGTCGAGCAGCATCATCTCCGGGTCGAGCGCCAGCGTGGTCGCAATCTCAAGTGCACGCTTGCGCCCATAGGGCATCTCGACCGCCGGCGTGTTGGCAAACTCGTTGAGGCCGACATCGTTCAACAGCTCGCGCGCGCGGTCGTTGAAGCGGTTGAGCACCGACTTGGAGCGCCAGAAATCGAACGAAGAGCCATGCTGGCGCTGCAGCGCGACACGGACGTTCTCGAGCGCGGTGAGATGGGGAAACACCGCCGAAATCTGGAACGAACGGACCAGCCCCATGCGGGCCACATCCGCCGGCGCCATCGCGGTGATGTCCTGCCCTTTGTACAGGATTTTCCCGGCCGACGGCTTGAGGAACTTGGTCAGAAGATTGAAGCAGGTCGTCTTGCCGGCCCCGTTCGGGCCGATCAACGCATGAATGCTCCCACGGCGAACCTTGAGCGCAACGTCGCGGACGGCGAAGAAGCCCGCGAACTCCTTGGTCAAGCCTTCCGTTTCGAGAATGAACTCATCGGCCAAACAGTTTTCCCCCTGCCCGCGCGCGGCGCGTGGCTGTCCTTGTTGCTTCGGCTGTCCGGAGGACTTGCAGCCCACCGGGGCGCCGCCTCCGGGCGCGGAATATGCCGGAGGTGACGGGGGTTAGGCAAGGCGGAAAGCTGAGCAGGTCAGGCCTCCGGCCGGGGTACAAATGCTCCCTTAGTCGCAGAGGTCGATGTCGTGCCTGCCCGGCCTTTCCGGTTCGCAAGGCACCGGCCATCAAGCCGTCGTTAACGGTCTTTCGTCTCCCGCGCCAGCCTTCATCGAAAATTTTCCCGCAAGCCCGATCATCCCAGGGTTTTCACGCGCGGAGAATATTGTCTTGGATTTTGCAAGCGCCGCTCCCTCCGTCGTCAAGTCGATCCGCCAGCGTGATCTCCTCAACACGTGGCTGCGACTTTATGCGCGCCAGCAGATCGCTCCCGCGATCTGGGAGTATCAGCCCGCGCGGCTCGAGGAGGAGCTGTCGGATCTCATCTATTATACGGTGGAGCTTTCGACGCCGACGCCGCGTCTGGTCATCCAGAGCGAAGGCACGCGCATCTCGCGCGCCTATGGGCATACCGGCAAGGGCGTTTCGCTCGATGATTACGTCGGGCCGCGGCTCGCACCATACGTGATGCCGATCTATCATGAATGCGTCGCGCGCGGCCTTCCGATCTACAGCGTTGCCGACGTCGACGACGCCTATGGCCGAATCGTCGCGTATGAGCGGCTGCTGCTGCCGTTCCTGACCGACGGCAGGGTCAGCCACGTCATCGCGTCAGTAAAGACCTTCTGCGAGGACGGCGGCTTCGAGATCAAGAATCTGATGCGCGGAAATGACGCGCTGCCGCGCCCGAAGCTGCGGGCCGTGATCGATCGCGAGCTGTTTCATCGCGCCCCCGGCCGCATCGCACCCGCCGATCCGGTCGAGTTCTCGGACCAGCCGGGCCGCGCCATCTCCAACGAGATCATTGAGCTGAACTAGCCGTCAGCGCGCCTTGCCGCCGACCTCCTTGGCATAGATATCCGGCTTGAAGCCGACCAACAGCTTGCCGCCGATTTCGAGCACCGGCCGCTTGATCATCGATGGTTGCGCTAGCATCAAGGCCAGCGCCTTCTTCTCGGTGAGGCCTTCCTTGTCGGAGTCGGGCAGCTTCTTGAAGGTCGTCCCGGCGCGATTGAGCAGGGTCTCCCAACCGACCTTGTCGCTCCACTGCTTCAGCCTGTCCTTCTCGACACCCGCCGCCTTGTAGTCGTGAAACGCGTAAGCCACGCCATGGCCATCGAGCCAGGCGCGGGCCTTCTTCATGGTGTCGCAGTTCTTGATGCCGTAGATGATGGTGGGCAAGACGGTCCTCGCGCATGGCGTAGCAATGATGTGCGTGGCGTTGTACGAAACTCCGCGTCGCGCGACAATGTCGCGAGACGCGTCACCCCACCGAACGGACATCCCATGCACGTCACCCACGATCCCGCAGCGGCGGCCGCACCGACCATCGACTTCGACACATTCCTCGCGGTCGACGTCCGTGTCGGCACCATCGTCGACGCCAAACCGTTTCCGGAAGCGCGCAAGCCGGCCTGGCGGCTGTGGATCGATTTCGGCCCCGCCATCGGCGTGCGCAAGAGCTCGGCCCAGATCACCGAAAACCACCCGCTCGAAAGTCTCGTGGGCCAACAGGTCGCGGCCGTCGTCAATTTCCCGCCGCGCCAGATCGGCCCGGTCGTCTCCGAGGTGCTGACGCTCGGCTTCCCCGATGCCGACGGCAAGGTGGTGCTGGTGCAGCCGAGCAAGCCAGTGCCGAACGGCGGACGGCTGTTCTAGCCTCAGGGCCTTGTCAGGGCCTTGCCGGAATGTTCAATCCGCGCTGCACCGCGGGACGCGCGAGGCCGCGTCCGAGCCAGGCGCCGACCGCCTTGAACTGGGCGAATTCGACGAGATCGCCGGCGCCATAAAAGCCGATGAGATTGCGCACCCAGCCGAGCATGGAGATGTCGGCAATGGTGTAGTCGTCATCCATGAACCATTGCCGGCCGGCCAGATGCGTATCCATCACGCCGAGCAGGCGCTTGGCTTCGGCGACGTAGCGGTCACGAGGCCGCTTGTCCTCGTAATCCTTGCCGGCGAATTTGTGGAAGAAGCCGACCTGACCGAACATCGGCCCGACGCTGCCCATCTGGAAGTGCAGCCACTGCAGCGTCTGATAACGCCGCGCGGCATCCTGCGGCAGCAGCTTGCCGGTCTTCTCCGCGAGATATTGCAGGATCGCCCCGGACTCGAACAGCGCCAATGGTTTCCTGTCGCGGGGACCGTTGGGATCGAGGATCGCCGGAATCTTACCGTTGGGATTGAGCGAGAGGAATTCGGGCGTCTTCTGGTCGTCCTTGCCGAAGTCGACCAGATGCGCTTCGTAAGGAAGCTCGATCTCCTCCAGCATGATCGAAACCTTGACGCCGTTCGGCGTCGGCAGCGAATAGAGCTGAAGTAATTCCGGATGCTTGGGTGGCCAGCGCCTGGTGATCGGAAAGACTGACAGACGGTCCCAGTTGGGGACAGGAATGGAGGACATATCGGACATCGGGACTCTGGGTGCATGGACTGAGGCGTGCTCAATCTAGGCAAGGTACCGCACCGCGCAAGTCACTTCCGGCTGTGCTAGGGCGGCAGTGTCGCCATCGCCACGAACGGGGGCATTGCTTCATACTGCAGCCGAGACTCGATGAACCGTTGACCCGTGATCAGCAGCAGGGCCGTAAAGGCAACCGCGAGCATCGCGGTCGCCAATTGGCACACGTCGTACATTGTATTGTATATCCCTCGACAGCCTCTGGCGTAGAACGTCGGCTCAGGCGCCACGTTCCAGGCGACGACAAAATATTGCTATTTTTTCCCGATCTCGCTGCGACGGCATCGCTCTGTTCCGGCGGCTCTCAAAGGGACCAATGGCCCCCTCGCGCGTTGTCGCTTAATGAACATCGAGAAACGCGCCCTGCTCGACCACGCCGAACGCTGTCGCCGCGTCGCGAACGATCTCACGCACAGCAAAGCGGCGCAGCGGTTGCGGGCGATGGCCGAGGAGTACGAAGCGAGAGCAACAAGACTGGACGACGAAGACGTCCGCTCGACTCCAAGCCGCAATAGTCGCTGCCGGCTGGAAGGTAAAGGCGAGCGGCGGGGCTGATCGCCTTCAGAAGTTGATCTCCATCCGTAGTCCGCGCGGATCGATCCTGCCGTCACCAACGGATTGCGTGCTGTCGCGCGCTGCGACAGCGCAGGCACAGGCGTCGATGAGATCGTCGCGACCGATCCCGGTGCCGTGGCGAAGCGTGAGCCATCTCTTGACCTCAGTGAAGCCGCGGCCTCTCAAAAGCGCGATACGCTGCTCGCGGCCCCGCGGCGAGGACTTCGGTTCGAGCCGCACGCGTCCTGCCAGATTCCAGAAGATCAATTCCGGATGCGCTTCGCCGATCGTCGCCTGCCGCGCCGGCGTCATGGCCTCGTCGACCTCCCTCATCTTGTCCCTGATATTCCAGAGCTGCGCCGACACGCCCCTGCCCTCGCCTTCGTGCTTCCAGTAATGGCGATTGGCCGCCGCCATGTCGTGGAACGCCCAGAGGTCGCGGCGCGCGCCGAGAAACACGGCTGGGCCGATCAGTTCGCGTGCGCGCAAATCGCAGGCGCGGTAGCCGCTCGCGTTCAGTCCGATCGGCATGTCGATCATCGCGCGGGCGTGCGGGATTGCGAGCAGACGCATCAGGCTTGGCGAATAATCGAAGCCTTGATCGCCGCGCTCGTCGATCCACGCTGCGACCCAGCCGAAGCGAAATCCGTCGAGCCCCAGATAGTTTTTGCAAGTCATGCGTCCGTCAATTTCAGTTTCCTCGCGCGTCTCGCTTGACATCCGCAAGTTGCGGGCGTATGTCCCGCGCCCTCGCAAGCACTTCCGTTTGCGACAGACACCATGAACCGAGCGATGTCGTACCGCTACGAAAGAACTGTCCGCATACCGAATAGCCCAAAGCTGTTCGATTGCGCATGCCCGGCTCATGGGAGCGATCTTGCCTGACCGCGAGATCGACAGTCCGCTTCTCACGGACCCTCCTGAGCCTGCCGCTCCGGAGGGTTTTTTGTTGCCCGCCGCGCGGCCCCACCGAACATCCCGGCAATGGCCGGAACGAGAGACCCGGATCTCGGGGCTCGCGCTGGAGAGGCGCGTGCCCAAGTGCGCGGGGCCTGCCGGAGGGAACGAGGCGATGAGCCGGACACCGATGGCAGAGCGAACCCAGTGGGTTCGCAATGTGCGGCGCGTCGACAGCGCCGCGATCGAATTTTTCTAACTCGGTTTGCCGTGAGGGATCGCGGCTCAACCGACGCTGGTGGTGAAGATGTCGGATACTTCTCCACACGGCACAGCGGGTATGCCTCCCGCCTTTGACACACGCACCGGGATGCGGCCTCGGAAAAGGCTTGCACGCGGCCCGGCGCAGGATCTATCCGTTGGGGACAGAGACTGTGTTGTTGTCACTGAAAGCCGATATCGCCCGTTCCCCAGCGTACCCATCAATGGCCGATGCGAAAGCACTGGCCTGGCGGTGGTGAAGATGTCTGTTACTTCGTGGTAAAGGCGGGAAAGCGCCGAGCAGGTTCGAACCCTGCGCGCCGAAAGGCGGATCGCCCGCAAGGGCAGCAACAGCATCGATCGTTCCCCGCCAACCCCATCACGATCCGTGGTGAAGATTTCTGTTACTTCGCCTGCAACGCGAGAGGTCGCGGGTTCGAATCCCGCCCGGTGTCCCATGCACCGGTAGCTCAGAGGATAGAGCGCTTTCCGGCGAGCTTCGGCTCGTCGGGTACAGCAATCGCCCGTTCCCGGATCGTGTCCCCTAGCCACCGCCGGTGGTGAGGAGCGCTGTTACTTCGGATCGCAATGTCGAAGGTTCGACTCCTTCCGGACGAAAGTCCGTAGCTCAGCGGTTGAGCATGTGACTTGCCCGCAAGGGCAGTACAGCCTCGCCTGTTCCCCGGCACCGTTTCCATCGCCCATCAACCCAAGAGGAGGCCATCATGGTCAGGCTCAACAAGATCGTTCGCGCCTTCACGCGGGAGGGCGCACGCGCAATTCGCTTCACGCCCGAGATGGAGCTGAAGCGCGCGCTGATGAACTGCCTCCTGTGGGAGGACCAGTTCTACGAGGATGGCGTCGCCATCGCCGACCGCATCAAGGCCCTCGTGCCCAAGGTCGCGCCCGCGCGCGTCGCGCAGCTTGCGATCGAGGCGCGCGAAGTGATGAAGCTGCGGCACGCACAGCTCCTCGTCATCCGCGAGATGGCGCGGAACGAGAAGCACCGCACCCTCGTTGCCGACACGCTCGCCCAGGTGATCCAGCGTCCCGACGAGATGACGGAGCTGCTCGCGATCTACTGGGCGGATGCGCTGGGGCCGATGCAGCAGCGCAAGCGCCAGCCGGTCTCGGCACAGGTGAAGAAGGGTCTTGCCCGCGCGCTGACCAAGTTCGACGCCTATCAGCTCGCCAAGTGGGACCGCGACGGCGCGGTGCGGATCAGGGACGTTCTGTTCCTGGTGCACGCCAAGCCGAAAGACGCCGATCAGGCGAAGGTGTGGAAGCAGCTCGTCGATGGCGAGCTCGCCTCCCCCGACACCTGGGAGGTTTCGCTCTCGGCCGGCAAGAACAAGCGCGAGACCTTCGAGCGGCTGATCGCCGAGCGAAAGCTCGGCGGCCTGGCGCTACTGCGCAATCTGCGCCTGATGCAGAACGCGCAGGTCCTGCGCGAGACCATCGCAGGCGCGATCGAGGCGATGCGGACGGATCGTATCCTGCCCTATCGCTTCATCACGGCGGCGCGCTATGCGCCGGACTTCGAGCCCGAGCTCGAGGCTGCGATGCTCAAGTCGATCAAGGACCATGTGCGGCTTCCGGGCCGCACCCGGCTCCTGATCGACGTGTCCGGCTCGATGTTCGCAACGCTCTCCGCGCAGTCGGAAATGACGCGCGCGGAGGCGGCGTGTGGCCTTGCCATTCTCGCCCGCGAGATCTGCGACGAGGTCGAGATCTTCACCTTCTCCAACGAGGTCGTGAAGGTCCCTCCCCGCCGCGGTTTCGCGCTGCGGGATGCGATCATCAACTCGCAGCCGCATGGCGGAACCTATCTCGGCAAGGCGGTGACGGAGATCGACTGCAAGGGCGATCGCCTCATCGTCTTCACCGACGAGCAGAGCCACGACCAGGTGCCCGAGCCGAGGGCGCGCGGCACCATGGTCAACGTGGCCTCGTATCAGCACGGCGTCGGTCACGGCGCCTGGACCCGCGTCAACGGCTTCTCCGAGGCCGTGGTCGCGTGGATCGCGGCGTCCGAGACGGCGTTGACCTGATGCGCAACAACAATGGCCCCGGACGCGAGATGCGCCCGGGGCCAACGAAATCTCTGAAATGATCCGCCCGCCCCCGTTATGGTGCGCGCGGAATGACAAGGATCTACGACCATGCGACGACCCGATCCCTACATGGAACGCGCCCGCGAGCTCTGCCTCGCCGCCGGTGTCGATCCCGACTCGCGCGTCGGCGAAGGCCGCGGCCAGCCGGCCTGGTGCCTGTACAAGGACGCAGCGCGCAAGGAGCATCTTGCCCGCGAGGCCAATGCGACCGCGAGCTCGATTGCCGCGTTCCGGACGCAGGACGCCCGCTTCCAGAATGCGCCGCTGAAGGTGTTCGGCCCGCATGAGGAGGCGACGATCGCGCAGATGCGCAATTGCATGGCCATCGGCAATGTCGTCTCCGGCGTGATCTGCGCCGACGGCCATCTCGGCTATGCGCAGCCGGTCGGCGGGGTGATCGCCTATGAGAAGCAGATCAGCATCTCCGGCGTCGGCTTCGACATTGGCTGCGGCAACATGGCGGCTCGGCTCGACACGCGCTTCGACGACATCGCGGGGATCGCTCCCACGATCATCCGCGACGTCGCCAAGGTGATCTCGTTCGGCGTCGGACGTGCCAACGCGGAACGGGCCGAGCACGACCTGTTCGACGACGGCGAGGCCTGGCGCGAAAGCGACATGGAGGACTACCGTCAGAAGGCGGTGAAGCAGCTCGGCACGGTCGGATCGGGCAACCACTATGTCGACCTCATGCGCGACGAGGAAGGCTTCGTCTGGATCGGCGTCCACTTCGGCAGCCGCGGTCTCGGGCACACCTCCGCGACGCGCTACCTCAAGGCCGCCGGCGGCAAGGACGGCATGAACGTCCCGCCCGCCGTCGTCGACGAGGACAGCGAGCTCGGCCGCCGCTACATCGCGGCGATGCAGCTCGCCGGGCGCTATGCCTATGCGGGCCGCGAATGGGTCGTCGAGCGCGTCCGCCAGATCATCGGCGGCAGCGTGACCGAGAGCGTGCACAACCACCACAATTATGCCTGGCGTGAGACCCACGACGGCAAGGATCTGTGGGTGGTGCGCAAGGGCGCGACGCCGGCGTTTCCCGGCCAGAAGGGGTTCGTCGGCGGCTCGATGGGCGACGACGCCGTCATCCTCGAAGGCGTCGACAGCCCGGAAGCCAAGGCCTCGCTCTACTCGACCGTGCACGGCGCCGGCCGCCTGTTCGGACGACGTGAGGCGAAGCGGCGCTTCTCGCGCGAGGAGATGGACCGTTGGCTGAACGAGCGCGGCGTCACCTTGATCGGTGCCGACCTCGACGAGAGCCCGATGGCCTATCGCCGCCTGCCGGACGTGCTGGCCCAGCACGCCGGCACCGTGCGCGTGCTGCACACGCTGCGGCCGTTCGCCGTCGCCATGGCCGGCGAAGGCGAGTTCGATCCGTGGAAGGACTAAAGCGAACCGCGGGCGGGAGGCGACGTCTCCCGCCCACGTCACTCCATTCTTTTCCTTAATCCGGTCGTCTCTCATCTCGTCAGATATTCGCGCATCAACGCGCGGGCGCGACGCAGCCGCGCCTTCACGGTCTGCCTGCTCGCGCCGAGCGCGGCGGCAATCTCTTCGATCGTCATCTCCTTGACGTCGCGCATCAGCGCGACATCGCGATAGTGCGGCGGCAGCGCCTCGAACGCCGCGGCGACGTCGAGCCGCAGATCGGCCTCAGGGCGCAACAGCAGTGCGGCCTCCGCCTCGGCGCCATCGACCGCCGGCACAAGGCCGGCCCGGCGCGCGAGCCGCAGGCATTCGCGCCGGACCACGCTGAACAGCCAGGCCGACAATGCCAGCAGCGAACGGATCGTGCCGACGTGACGGAACAGGATCCAGAGCGCCTCCTGCGTCGCATCCTCCGCGTCCGCCGAGCTGCGGCAGGTCGCGCGCGCATAGCGACGAATATCCGGCTGCGTCGTCTCGAGCAGACGCGCAATCGCCTCGGCATCGCCGAGCCGCGCGGCCTCGAACAGATTTGGCGAGATCGCCGCCGCGCTCACGACATCCCTCCCTTGCCGATGCCTGCCATCGCGCACATCGGACAATAACCGACGAGACCGGTCAGTGCGAAACCGGCGCCACCGAGCGCGACCAGCCATGCCGTCGCGCCGGCAAGATAAACGAACGCCGCAGCCGCCACCGCAATCCCCAGGACGACCCGCACCACCTGATGCAGTCCGCCGATGTTCTTTCGATAGAATCCCATCACATCCTCCGATATGGGCCGAGACCGATTGCCTCGACCAACAAGAGGACGCGACGGCCAAAAAGGATTCGCGCTGACGGAAGATTTTTTGCGATCAGGCTCCGACCGCCTGATAGGCCAGGCGCTTGAACTCGAAGAAGAACGGATTCCAGAAGCCCATATAGCGCTGGGCCATCAGCACGCCCGCCGTATTGGCTTCCGGACAGATCCACCAATGGGTCCCGGCCAGGCCGCCCCATTGGAATTCACCGGTCGAGTTCGGCGGATCGAACGGTGTCGGCGCGAAGGTGACGGCGCCGCCGAGGCCAAAGCCCTTGCCGGGAATCGGGCCGAGATTGGCAAAGCGGATGGTCTGGCCTGCGGGCAGCTGGTTCGTCATCATCTGCCGCAGCGTTTCCGGCTTCAGCAACGCATCGGACCCGGGCAGCAGCGCACACACCAGCGCGAGCATGTCTGGCAAGGTCGAGACCAGACCGCCGCCGCCCGAGAGCCGCGGCAGCGGCCGCCGATAGGCTTGCGGGTAAGGCAAATGGTCGGCCCGCGTGAGGCCGGGCTTCATGGGGTCGAGCACGTCGGCGCCGTTGTAGAGCGCGACCAGCCTGCCCTGCTGTGTCTCGGGGACATAAAAGCCGGTGTCGGTCATGCCGAGGGAATCGAAGATGCGCGCCTTCAGGAAGGCGTCGAGCGGCTGGCCCGAGACGACCTCGACCACACGGCCGAGCACGTCGGTCGCCACGGAATATTCCCAGGCCGTGCCAGGGTGATAGGACAGCGGCAGGTCGGCGAGCCTGTCGATCATGTCGCTGAGCGGCGTTAGCGGATTGAGCACGCGCGCCTCGTTGTAACCCTTGAACAGCACCGTGCCGGGATCGAAGATGCCGTAGCTGAGGCCGGAGGTGTGGGTCAGGAGCTGGCGGATCGTGATCGGGCTCTTCGCCGGCTCGACATCGGCAAGGCTCGAAGCGTTCTGCTTCAGCACCTTGCGATTGCCGAGCTGCGGCAGGAATTTTTCGACTGCGTCATCGAGGCCGATGCGGCCTTGCTCGACCAGCAGCATGATCGCGCAGGTGACGAAGATCTTGGTGTTGGAGAACGCCCGGAAGATATGATCGGGCCGCAGCGCAGTGTTGGCCTCTCGGTCGGCAAAGCCCACGCATTGCTGATCGACCACCTCGCGGCCGCGCAGCACGGCCCAGGATACGCCGGGAATGATCTCCTGATCGACGTAGCGCTGCATCGCCGTCCGTACGGCGGAAAAATCAGTCGTTCTGGCGTCCATGTGCTCCCCCCCCCCCGATTTGTGGTTGGAATCGATATAGCGCGATTTCTCAGGATATGAAGCCCACGGTGCAGCTCATCCCTGCTTCATCAGCACGGTGACCTGCAGCCGCCGCCGAATCCGCATGCCCTGCCGCTGGTACAGCGCGATGGCAGACGTATTGCTCGCGAACACGTGCAGGAACGGAATTTCGCCGCGCGCCTCGATCTGGCGCGCGATGGCGGCGAGCAACGCCTGTGCGTAACCGCGACCGCGATGATCGGGATGCACGCAGACCGCCGTCATCTCGGTGAAATTGCCCGGCTTCATCCGCTCGCCGGCCATGGCGACCAGCTCGCCGCGTGCACGGATGCCGAGGAATGTGCCGAGCTCGTGCGTCCGCGCCGCAAACGGCCCGGGCTTGGTCAGCTCGGTCAGCGCCATCATGGCGGGAACGTCAGTCGCGCCGAGGCGGACGATCTCGGCATCGCGCAGCGAAGTGTCGGCGGGCGAGCCGATCAACTGCTCGCCGGGCTCCGCGAGCAGCACCTTGAAGCCGGCGCAAATTTCGACGGGCTCGGGCGTGAACAGCACCGCGACTTGCGAGCCCGACATGAGATCGCCGAGCGCCGCAAAACTTGCCGCGGACATGTCCGCCATATCGGCAAACGGCGTCATGTCCACGGGATAGCGCAGAGCCCGCGGGCCGCCCTCGGCCAGATGCTTCTGGCTCGTCGTCAACGCGCTCCAGATCGGGCGATCCAGCAGCGCCTCATCGCTCGCGGACATCGGCCTAATCCTTGTCGAAGCTGACGATGACGGCGGCATTGGCGATCAGGATGGGATCGTTGGCCACTTCCGTGGCCGAGGGGATCTCCAGCCCGCCCTTGACCGCGGTGACGGTCACGGTGCCGTAAGGCAGCTCCTTGGCGACGGCTTCCTTGTCGACGGTTTCTGGATTCGGCACGCCGATCGTGACGTCCACGAACATGTCGTTCGCGGTCTTGCCGATCATCCGGAAGAAGCCGAGGCTGGAATGCCTGATGGCATCGGAGACCGCTCGCTTGGCCGCCTTGGTGGCGTCCCTGCCGTGGACGTCGACGCCCATGCCCATCTCGGTGACACAACGAACGCGAGGCATGCTTTATTCCTGTGGCTGGTTGGGTAGTGGAGAGTTTCGACGATCGGCACGCCCAACACAAGTGTGGTTGTCATGTTGAACCGAGACGTGCGCCACAGGCTCCGTCATTGCGAGCGCAGCGAAGCAATCCAGAATCTTTCGGCGGCGACAGTCTGGATTGCTTCGTCGCAAGGGCTCCTCGCAATGACGAACGGTGAGAGCGTTGCACAAAATTCACGCCTTCGCCTTCTCGTGCGCCCGCAGTTCGTCCACCAGCACCCGCACGTTCTCCGAATAATCGATCGGGACCACGACCAGATGCACGCCGCCTTCCCTGAAGGCGGCATCGAGCGTCGTGCCGAAGCTGTCGATGCTTTCGATGCGATGACCCTTGGCGCCATAAGCCTTGGCGTATAGTGCAAAATCCGGATTGCCAAACGTCATGCCGTAATCGGCAAAGCGGTCGACGGCCTGCTTCCAGCGGATCATGCCGTAGGCCTTGTCCTCCAGCACCAGCACGACCAGGTTGAGCTTGAGGCGGACCGCCGTCTCCATCTCCTGGCTGTTCATCATGAAGCCGCCGTCGCCGGCAACCGCAAGCACGCGGCGGCCGGGATAGAGCATCGCGGCCATCATCGCCGACGGCAGGCCGGCGCCCATGGTCGCCAGCGCATTGTCGAGCAGCAGCGTGTTGGCGACGCGGGTGCGGTAGTTGCGCGCAAACCAGATCTTGTACATGCCGTTGTCGAGGGCGACGATGCCGTTCTCCGGAATCACCTGGCGGATGTCGTGCACGATGCGCTGCGGCGTCGGCGGCCAGCGCGCTTCGGTGGCGCGGTCGGCGATGTGCTTCAGTATCTCTTCGCGCAGCGGCAGCAGCGCCGCGGCCTGCGGCAGCTTGCCTTCGAGGCGATCCGCCAGCAGCTCCAGGCTCGGGCCAACATCCCCGACGACCTCGGCATCCGGGAAATAGACCTGCTCGACGCTTGCCGGCGTGTAGCTGACGTGAATGACCTTTGGCCCTGACGGCCCCATGATGAATGGCGGTTTCTCGATCGGGTCGTGACCGATCGCAACGATCAGGTCGGCAGCGTCAATGGCATCATGCACATAGTCGCGCTCGGACAAGGCGGCAGTGCCCATGTAGAGATTGGTGCCGCCGGGCACGGTCCCCTTGCCCATCTGCGTCGTGAAGAACGGCATGCCTGTCCGCCGCACGAAGCTTGCGATGCCGTGTGTCGACCGCGGCCGGCTGGTCGCCGCGCCCATCATCACCAGCGGGCGCTTGGCGGCCATGATCATCTCGGCGGCGCGGTCGAGCGCGGCGCGATGGGCGACCGGGATTTCGATCGGATGGACCGGGATCACGGGGACCGCAGGCACCTCGTCCCCGGCAACGTCCTCGGGCAGTTCGAGATGCACCGGCCCGGGCCGCTCCTCCATCGCGACGCGAAAGGCGTCGCGCACCACGGTCGGGATACTGGAGGCGCTGACGATCTGCCGCGACAGTTTCGTGAGCGGCTTCATGGTCGCCACCACGTCCACGATCTGAAAGCGGGCCTGCCGGCTGCTCATGATCGGCTTCTGGCCGGTGATCAGGATCATCGGCATGGCACCGAGATGCGCATAGGCGGCGCCCGTCGACAGATTGAGAGCACCCGGGCCGAGCGTCGACAGACAAACGCCGGGCTTGCCGGTCAGCCGCCCGTGCGTTGCGGCCATGAAGGCCGCGGCCTGCTCGTGGCGGGTCAGGATCAGCTCGATCCTCGAAGCACGCAGCGATTCGACCAGATCGAGATTCTCTTCGCCGGGGATGCCGAAGATGCGGTCAACACCCTCATTCTCCAACGCCGCGACAAACAGGTCCGATCCCTTCGCTTTGCGTTCCATCCCGCCCAATGCCGCCTCCGCTCGTTGTGAATTCAGACTCCCCGAGCGGCCGCATGGTAACGGCTCGCGACACGGGAACAACTCACAAAGAGGCGCGCAACTGCAACTCGATCAGCTCTCGCTCGATTGACAAGCCGCGATATCTGACTAAAGTCAGATATCATGCTCGATCCCGTCTTCCGCGTTCGCCGCTTCAACCGCGCCGTCACCTCTGCCGTCGGAGCGCTCGATACGTCGTTTCTCGGGCGCGGCCGGCCGCTGGGTGCCGCGCGCGTGCTCAATGCGATCGGGCACGGGCGATCGGACGTGGCGGAGATCCGCGACTATCTCGGTCTCGATTCCGGGCTGATGAGCCGGCTGCTCCGCAGCCTCGAGGACGAAGGGCTGATCGAGACCGCCGCACGCGAGGACGATGCGCGGCGGCGCATGGCAACGCTCACACGGTCGGGCCGGCGCGAGTTCGCAGCCTACGAGGCGCTGTCCAAGGCGCAGGCCGAAGGCCTCCTCGCGCAACATTCGCAACGCGAGGCGTTGCTGGCGGCGATGGACCTGATCGCCTCCGCGCTGACGCGCGAGCGCGTCGCGCTGGAGGAGACGGATCCGCGCTGCGAGCAAGCGCGCTACTGCCTCGGCGAGTACTATGCCGAGCTCGGCCGCCGCTTCAGCCAGGGCTTTGACGTCTCGCTGTCACGCGACCCCGACGCCAAGGACATGCGCCGGCCGCGCGGCACATTCCTCGTTGCGATGTCGGACACGCTGCCGATCGGCTGCGTCGGCTTGAAGGGCACCGATCACGGCTACGCCGAGATCAAGCGGCTGTGGGTCGCGCCCGCCGCGCGCGGGCTGCGGCTCGGCCGCCGCCTGATGGATGCGGCCGAGAGCGCCGCGCGCGAGCTCGGCATCGCGCTGCTGCGGCTCGACACCAACAGCGCACTGCCCGAAGCCGGTCAGCTCTATCGCAGCACGGGCTGGCGCGAGATCCCGCGGTTCAACGACGATCCCTATCCGGACCTCTTCTTCGAAAAGCGCCTCTGACGCTGGACCGGTTCGCGGTCCTCGCGCGTTGGTCGAGGCCGTGGGAGCTTCGATAATGATGAGAGACGACCTCGCCGACATCTACCGCGCCTACATCGCTTGCCTGAATCGGCGGGATTGGCCGGCACTCGGACAATTCGTGCATGAGGAGGCCACCCACAACGCGCGGCCCCTTGGGCTTGCGGGCTATCGCGCGATGCTGGAACGGGATGTTCGGGAGATCCCCGATCTGCAGTTCCATATCGAGATGCTGATCTCCGATCCTCCCCGCATCGCCGCCCGATTGAAGTTTGACTGCACACCGGTCGGGACATTCGTTGGTCTTGCCGTCAACGGGCGGCGCGTGTCCTTCTGCGAAAACGTCTTCTACGAATTTCTCGACGGCAAGATCCGGCAGGTCTGGTCGGTGATCGACAAGGCCGCGATCGAGGCGCAGCTCTGACGCCACGCCTCGATCTCGAATTCACGCCGCAGCCGGCGCCACCTCGCCTTGCGGCTTTGCGAAGGGGCGGAACGTCATGGCCATCAGGAAGGCCCCTAAGCCCATGGCCCAGGAGGCGATGTAGAGCCAGGCATAGCTGGAGAAGGCATCGTAGATCAGGCCGCCGGCGAGCGGGCCGGTCGCCATGCCGAGGCTGCCGGCCATCGCCGTGCCGCCGATCACCGTGCCCATCATCTTGAGCGGGAAGTTCTCGCGGATCAAAACGGCATAGAGCGGCATGGTGCCGGCATAGATGAAGCCGAAGATCGCGCCGACCGCATAGAACGTCGTGAGCTGTTGCGCGAAGACATAGGCGAGCGCGCCGAAGGCCTGCAGCAGCAGGCCCGAGACCAGCACGCGCTTGGCGCCGAAGCGGTCGCCCATCAGCCCGAAGGCGATGCGCCCGCCGAGGCCGGCAAATCCCTCGATGCTGTAGATCGTCACCGCTGCGACCAGCGGGATGCCGCAGCTCACGGCATAGCTGACGGTGTGGATGATCGGGCCGGAATGCGTCGCGCAGCAGAAGAAGTTGGTGGCGAGGAGGATCAGGAATTGCGGCGAGCGCAACGCCTCGCCCATCGACATCTCGTTTTGTCCGGCGGTTTCGCCGGCGGGCGCGGCCGGACCTTGCGCGAGCGCCGGCGGACGGCGCACCAGGAACGAGACCGGGATCATGATGGCGCCGACCACGAGCGCGATGATCTGCATCGAGGTGCGCCAGTCGTGGCCGGAGACGAGCCAGGCCGCCAGCGGCGACATCGTCATCGGCGCCATGCCCATGCCGGCGGAGACCAGCGACACGGCGAGGCCGCGATTGGTGTCGAACCAGCCCGTGACGGTCGCCATCATCGGCGCGAAGATCGCAGCGCAAGCGGCGCCGACCAACAGGCCGAACACGATCTGGAACACGAGAAGCGAGGTGGCGTGGCTCGCCGCGAACAGGCTGAGCGCCAGCACGACCGATCCCGTCAGCACCACCGGCAGCGGCCCGAACCGGTCGGACAGCGTGCCCCAAGCCATGCTGGTGAAGGCCATGGCCAGAAAGCCGATCGTCATCGCGCTGGAGATGCCGGTCACCGACCAGCCGGTGTCCTTGGTGATCGGCTGCAGGAACACCGGCAGCGAAAACATGCCGCCGATCGCGACGCAGCCAAGCACGCCGCCGGCGGCGACGATCACCCAGCGATAGTTGGAAGAAATCATTTCAGTCTCCCGTCAGGTCTGTCTCGCGTGAAAGACGAACGGGAACTGCGCCCGCCGACAGGCCGACGTCATTTTTGCCGCACGCTTTCGTGAGCGGCCAGCAAAACTCGAAAAACAACCCCATGCACAGTAGCCGGCGCTAGCGGGATCAATGACTTACCTACCAGGAACGACAGCTCAGCGGCTCCCTGTCCTCGCGCGACATCATCACCGATCGGTTTGACACGTCGGGCAAAACAGCCGCAGAATGACAGCATCCCACACATATTGATCTGGTCCGCGATGTTCATCGTGATGATGCTTCGCGCCGCCGGTCTGTTGGTGGATTGCAGGGAGTCCCACATGCCAAAGATCGACGTCGCCACCGTGCCGGCTCGCAAGGGCTCCGGCTATCCGGCGCCTTTCAATGCGCCTTGCGCCGAGCGCATTCGCAAGCGGCTCGGCG
Organism: Bradyrhizobium sp. NBAIM08; assembly: GCF_020193935.1. NCBI lineage: Bacteria > Pseudomonadati > Pseudomonadota > Alphaproteobacteria > Hyphomicrobiales > Nitrobacteraceae > Bradyrhizobium > Bradyrhizobium sp. NBAIM08. The sequence continues at coordinate 611,227 of NZ_JADYVR010000002.1, forward strand.
ATGCCGGAGGCTTGTCGGATTTCGGCGTCAACCTGATGCGCCTGCCGCCGGGCACCTGGTCGAGCCAGCGGCACTGGCATTCGCACGAGGACGAGTTCGTCTACATTCTCGAAGGCGAAGTGACGCTGATCGAGGATGGCGGCGAAACCGTGCTGCACGCCGGCGATTGCGCCGCCTTTCCCAAGGCCAGCGGCAACGGCCATCACATGATCAACAGGTCGAGCGTGACGGCGGTCTATCTCGAGATCGGCTCACGCTCGCCAGCCGACCTCATCACCTGCTCCGACATCGACATGATGAGCCCGGCATCGGACGGCCGCTTCCTGCACAAGGACGGCACGCCCTATCTGTAAGTGACATTGCGGCTCACAGGGCCGCACTACGGCGCCAGTCGCCGACCGTGAGCCAGACGGCCGAGACCAGGAAGTAGATCGCGCCGACGGCGGCATAGCCCGCGACATTCGCAATCGACGGCACCGCAGGCGTCGCGGCCTGGAAGATGAAGAAGCCGCCCGCCAGGGCCGACTGGCCACCGCTGAGCACCATGGCCCATTGCGCGCCGAGACGCTTCCAGCGCCGCACGGCCGTGCCGAGCTGGAGCAGTCCGGACAGGATCGCCCAGGCTCCGAAGATTCCGAGCACCCAGTTCATGCTGACCTGCAAGGCCAGGATGACCGCAATGGTGGTGGCGAGGCTGACCAGCACGTTCAGGCCCTGCGTGCGGTTCTGGTTCAAGCCACCGCTCCAGAGCGCGTCGAGATAATTGGCGGCAGCGTCCCAGGCCGGATAGGCAACGAGCAACGTCGCTGCGATCACTGCCGATGACGGCGCGATCGCGAGGGCCGCAATGACCCAAGCGACGGAAAACGCGGCACGCATGAAATAGTACTGCTTCAGCCATTGCGCCTGGTCGGCGCCCAAAGCCATCTCGCTGGTTCTCATTTTCTGCTCCTTACCTACCAGTTGGTAGTTTACGTACGACGCCGAAGCACCGCCCTGCCCGGCCTGTGCCGATCTCGTCAGTGCCTGATGGAAAGCCGCTCCAGCAGCGGCCGGGTGATTGTCCCGAAGATTTTTGGATCGCCATAGGCCCGCGCCGACAGCATCGCGCCGTGAACGGTTGCCATGAATCCCTCCGCCTCGGCCCGCGCGGTGCCGGAGAGATGGAGCCGGCCTTGCCGCTTGCCGCGCTCCATCACCGAAGCCAGCCACGACGACACGGAGCGGAAATGCGCGCGGACTTCGAGCGCCACTTCCTCGGGCAGAATCGGAAGCTCACTGGCAAGGAGCGCGCAGACGCAGAAGGGAGCCGTCGCATCCTTGATGCACGCCTCCCAATAGGCGATGTAGCTTTTGAGCTGCTCGGCGGGGTCGGCGACATTGCGCTCGAGCGCCGACAGCCCTGCCTGGGCCTCCTCGCGATAGCGCGACACCAGGGTGCGGACCAGATCGACCTTGCTGGCAAAGTGGTGGTGGATGCTCGGCTTGCGGATGCCGACGACATCGGCGATGTCGGCGTAACTGAAGCCGTTGTAGCCGCCCGCGATGATCAGCGTACGGGCGCAGCCAAGAATGTCGTCGGCGGTCGAGGAAGCGGTGCTCATGGCGCTTAGCTACCTTCCAGTAGGTAGGCGGTCAAGCGAGGATGCTTCAATGATCCGTGAGTGAGTGGTAGGAGCCCTGCATGACCATCCGCCCGATCGTGCGCTATCCCGACCGCCGGCTTGCGCTGCCGGCCCGCCTCGTCACCGCGTTCGACGATTCCTTGCGCGAGCTCGCGCAGGATCTGCTCGACACAATGCGCGCCGCGCCCGGCATCGGCATCACCGCGCCGCATATCGGCGTGCCCTTGCGCGTCGTGGTGCTGGAGCTCGACGCGAAGGACGGCCCGCAGACCTACGTCAATCCGGAGATCACATGGGTCTCGCCGGAGATGATCATGCACCGCGAAGGCAGCGTCTCGATGCCGGGGATCAACGACGAGGTGCAGCGACACGCGCGGGTGCGGATCAGCTATCGGGATCTCGACGGCAACATGCACACCGAGGAGTCCGAAGCCCTGCGAGCTGTCTGCCATCAGCACGAGATCGACCAGCTCGACGGCACGTTCTGGATTCAGCGGCTGTCGCGGCTGAAGCGGGAGCGGCTGGTGAAGAAGTTCGAGAAGATGTCGCGGAATTCGTAGGGTGGATTAGCGCAGCGTAATCCACCTGAGTACGACAAAATGAGAGAGATGGTGGATTACGCCGCCCGCTGCGCTTCGCGGCGGCCTGCTAATCCACCCTACGCTACTGCCTGTGTGGGACACCCTGGATTACGCTGCGCTCCATCCAGGCTACGGAGCCCGATTACGCCCTCTTCCCTGTCCGCTTGATGATCGGCTCCTTGCGACGCTCGCGCTTGCCGCGCGCGATCTCGGTGGCGAGCGCGTCCAGCTTCGGCTCCCAGAAAATCCTGAACTGGCCGACCCAGGCATCGACCGCTTGCAGCCCGGCGGCGTCGACCGAATAGAGGCGCCTTTGCGCCTCCGCCCGGACGCTCGCAAAGCCGCTCTCGCGCAGCACCTTGAGGTGCTGCGAGACGGCCGCCTGGGTGATGCCGAACTCGGCCCCGATGACTTCGACGACCTCGCCGGACGCCATCTCCTTGAGGCCGAGCAGCTCGAGGATGCGGCGGCGCACGGGATCGGCGAGGACCTCGAAGGCGTGCATCAGCTTCCGGTGCCGGGATGAACGATGTCGGGCGGCATCTCGCCGCGATAGAATGCGATGGTGCGGTCCGAGCGCTGCTTCGCCTCGTCAGGATCGACCCCGCTTGCGACATGCGCCGCACGCCAATATTCGCCGCTCGTCGTCATGAAGTCCTTGCCCTCGGGCGAGACCATCCACGCCTCCGCCGTTTCATGATCGACCGATGCCCCGGTCGCAAGATATCGCTCAAGTCCCGCAAGCGCGAGGTCCCAACCGATACCGACCGCACCCGGACCGAACTGATTCCAATGATCCTCGATGATCGCGGTGTGCTCAAGCGTCAGGCGCGCCTGGCTTCGCTCGGCTTTCAGGCTGACGTCGATCCAGCTCGTGGCGCCGCCGAATTCCCAGGTCGCGGCGAAATGGGTGGGCGGCGTGCAGGACGTGATGGTGCCGCCGGCATTGCCCTTGACCTGGTAGCGTCCGCCGAGCCGGAGGTCGCCCTCGACCGGCGCAAACCAGCGCGGGATCCGCTCCCTGCTGGTCACGGCGTCCCAGAGATCGTCGACGCTGGTGTCGTAGAGCCGCGTTAGCGTCACCGCGCTAGCCGGCTTGCCGTCTCTCTCCAAGCTCCTCACCGAGCGCGTCACAAGCCCCAAGACCCTGGCGACGTCGATCTGCATTTTCGGTTCTCCCTGTGGTTCATCCGCCGAACAAATATCGATCGCGACTAATATAAGTCAATACTTATATTGCGCGACGTTCCGCTGCGTCAAACCGCCCGCGAGGCGGAACCAAACAACGGCCACGGCGTCTATCGGTGCCCTCCCCCAGCTCCACAAGACGGAATGACCTCATGAAAGTTCGCAAATTCGCCATCGCCGACGCCTCGCTCGAGCGCTCACCGGGACAGGATGGCGATATTTTCGTCGCCAACATGGTCGACCAGCGCCACGGCGGACCTATCACGATCGGCTTCGGCCGCTACGCGCCGAACCAAAATCTCAAGGAGACGATGAAGGTCGACGATGTCATGATCGTCCTCGAAGGGAAGCTGTCGGTCACGAGCGACGGCAGCACCGTGACCGCGGGGCCCGGCGAGATCGTCCATATGCCGAAGGGCGAGACGGTCACGATCCGCTCGCACGAGCAAGGCGCCGTCACCGCCTATGTCACCTATCCGCATTGGCAGGAGGCGCATGAGTGAGGCACGAGCTGCGACGCCCTACCCGCCGGGCATCAGCGCCTTCGCCGGCTCGTAGGGCGGATTAGCCGAAGGCGTAATCCGCCATCTGCCAACACCGCGCGGCGAGAGATGGTAGATTACGCCGGCGGGCTGCGCTTCGCGCAACCGCAGGCCAATCCACCCTACGCACCGACCACTAGCGCTTTGGCTAGCGCCCTGTAGGCCGGCAGCGTCACGGGATCGTTGGCGGCGTTACCCGCCATCGGATGCGAGGCGTAGCGTGCGATCACCATCTCGGCCTTGGGATCGATGTAGATGCCCTGGCCGTAGACGCCGCGCGCCATGTAGGCGCCGTGCTCATTGTGCGTGATCCACCATTGATTGCGGTAGGAGGCGCCCGGCAGTGTGGTGTAGCCGGCCGGCTTGAATTTTTCGGGATCGCCGCCGCGCGCGATGTCCTCGACCACCTGCGACGGCACGATCTGGCGGCCGTTGAAGCGGCCGTGGTTGCGCATGGTCTCGCCGAAGCGGGCGAGATCGCGCAACGTGGTGGAGAGGCCGCCGCCGCCGCTCTCGGTGCCGATGCGATCGACGTGATAATGCGCATCCTCCTCCGCGCCCATCGGCTGCCAGATCCGCTCCGACAAGAGATCGGACAGCGTCAGGCCGCTGGCGCGCCTGATTATCCACGCGAGCACGTCGGTGTTGACGGTCTTGTAGGCAAAGGCCGTGCCGTGCTCGCCCTGCTTCTTCTGCGCGATGAGGAAATCGAAGATGGTGGTCAGGCCGTCATAGCCCGGCGGAATCGGCGCCATGCCGTTGGCGCGCCTGAGGCCCCACACGTCCGAGTTCTTGTCGGTATAGACCTCTGTGTAGAGCAGCCCCGTGGTCATATCCATGACCTCGTGCACACGCGCATCGCCGAACGCGCTTGGCTTCAGCTCCGGCACATAGTCCGTGACGGGCGCCTGCGGGTCGATCCTGCCCTCGGCGACCAGAATCCCCGCGAGCACGCCGGTGAACGACTTCGTCACGGACATCGCGATATGCGGCTTGTGCGGCTTCAACGCGCCGAAATAGCGCTCATAGATCAGCTTGCCCCGGTGCAGCACCGCGATGCCGTCGGTGTAGGTCTCCTCCAGCATCTTCTCGAAGGTCATGGGACGCCCGTCCATCGTGACCGAGGCAACCCGGCCGATGTCCTGCTCCGCCCGCGGCAACACCGACGCCGGCCCTGCCCCGCGCCAGACGTTCACGGTCGGCACGAGCTGGCGGATGTTGCTCCAGGCCCAGCGCAGCTCGGGGAAGCTGCGGAAGGAGCCGTCCTGGAAGGTAATGAGGCGGTCGGGGGATGGCGGGAAGCCGCGCATATAGCCGAGGGTTTCGGGGTCGGTTTCAGCGGCAGCAGGCTGCTGGCTGGCGGCAGTCGCGACGGACATTAAGCGGGCTCCTTGGAGACGATGCGGATGTCGTATCACGGGAGCAGAGGTCGGGCATCCGACGTTTGTGCCGGGGAGCTACGCACAGTCGGGATCACGTGGCCAAGCATGGCACGCGAACGGCTCGCAGCGCCGCACTATGCCGAAAGAGGATTGGCAGCCTGCCGATCCTGCCCGCTCCGGATTCCTCATCCCGCCTTGAGCAACCACCGAATCGGCAATGCGACCACGAAGAGCGTGGTGACACCTGCAGCCCACAGCGTCACGAACCATAGCAGCTGCTTCCAAGTCCGCGATGCGCGCAGCATCAGTGATACCCCTCGCCGTGCCGCACCTTGCCGCGGAAGATCCAATAGACGTAGCCGGTATAGACAAGGATCACCGGTACCAGCACCGCCGCGCCAACGAGCAGGAATAACTGGCTGCTGGGATGCGTGGCTGCCTGCCAGATCGTAATCGAGGGCGGCACGATCATCGGCCACATGCTAATGCCCAGCCCGGCATAGGAAAGCAGGAAAAAGCCCAGTGCGCACAGGAACGGCATCCCATCCTCGCCCTTTGCGAGCGCGCGATGAAAGCGCCAAGCCAACAGGGCCAGAAGGATCGGCACAGGCGCTGCGTAAAGCATGTTCGGCAGCGTCAGCCATCGCTCCCGAAACGCAGGGCTTTGGATGACCATCATCAGTGATATGAGGCCGATGAAGCCGAGTGTCGCAAATCCGAGAACGCGTGCGTAGTTGCGGCAGCGTGCCTGAAGCGCGCCGTCGGTCTTCCAGATCAGCCAGCACGCGCCGAGCAGGCCGTAGCCGACGACAAGGGCAACACCGGTCAAAACCGAGAAAGGTGTCAGCCAGTCCCACCACCCGCCGGCGTAAGCACGCCCCTCCACGCGGATGCCCTGCACGATGGCACCAAGGCAAACGCCCTGGAGCAATGCGGCCGCAAAGCTGCCCCACGAGAAGGCGCGGTCCCACCATATTTCACCAGCCGACGTCCGCGCTCGAAACCGCATTTCGAAGGCTACTCCGCGGAACACCAGCGCCAGCAGCATCAGAATGAGCGGCATGTACAGCGCAGGAAAAATCGTCGCGTAGGCCAGTGGAAACACGGCGAACAATCCGCCGCCACCGAGGACGAGCCAGGTTTCGTTGCCGTCCCAGACCGGTGCCACCGAGTTGACCATGACATCGCGATCGGGCCTCGCCACCTCGGCCGGAAACAGGATGCCGACGCCGAGGTCGAAGCCGTCCATCACGACGTAGAGCAGCACGGCCGTGGCGATCAGCAGCGCCCAAATCAATGTGAGGTCGATGCTCATGGCCGGATCCCCGCTTGCCGCGGCTCTGCTCTGTGCGTGTCTGACCCTGCTATCAAGGCTGGCGCCGGCGTGATGCCGGCCGTGCGGACCGGCTGGCCTTGTGGCGGTCCGTGCTCGCCGGCTTCAGGGGTCTGGCGGAAGAGGTGAAACAGATAAGCAATCCCCGCGCCGAACACGACAAAGTACACGACAACGAATGCCGCCAGAGACGCGGCCACCGCCGGCGCTGCGATCGGCGCCACGCTATCGGCGGTCCTCAGCAGTCCATAAACCGTGAATGGCTGGCGTCCCGCTTCCGTCACTGTCCATCCAGCCGTCACAGCGATCAGCCCCGACGGCCCCATGGCCACGGCAAAGCGGTGCAGCCATGGCGTGTCGTACAGAGCGTCGCGCCAACGCAGAACGAGCGAGGCCATGCCGAGCACGATCATCAGAATCCCCAAGCCGACCATGATGCGGAACGCCCAGAAGACGAGCGGAATGTTGGTCGGCCAGGTGTCTTTCGGGAAAGCCTTGAGCCCCTTGACCTCTCCATCAAGGCTATGCGTGAGATAGAGGCTCGCAAAGCCAGGAATGGCAATTTGGCCGCGCGTCACCCCGGCTTCGGCGTCCGGCATTCCGAACAGGATGGAAGGCGCGCGGCGCTCGGTCTCGAAGTGACCCTCCATGGCGGCGACCTTGGTGGGCTGGTGGTGATACGAATTCACCCCATGCAGATCGCCGATCAGAAGCTGTAGCGGGGCCACGATGGCGGCCATCCACATCGCCATTGAGAACATGATGCGAGCGCGTTCGTTCATCCTGTTCCGCAGCAGGTGCCAGGCGCCCACGGCTCCCACGATCATCGCGGTGGTCAGGTAAGCCGCGGTGACCGTATGGGCGAAGCGATAAGGGAACGACGGATTGAAGATGATCGCCGGCCAGCTCTCGGGGATGAATTGGCCGTCCGCTCCCATCGCGTGTCCTGCCGGCGTCTGCATCCAGGAATTTGCGGCTAGAATCCAGAAGGCCGAAAGCAAGGTGCCGCCCGCGACGAAACAGGTCGCGACGAAATGCAGGCGCGGGCCAACGCGTCCCAGGCCGAAGAGCATGACTCCAAGGAAGCCGGCCTCGAGAAAGAATGCCGTCAGCACCTCGTAGCCGAGGAGCGGCCCGAGCACCGGGGATGTCTTGTCGGCAAACACCGACCAGTTCGTGCCGAACTGGTATGACATGACCAAGCCCGACACCACGCCCATGGCGAAAGCGACGGCGAAAATCTTAAGCCAATAGCGGTAGGTATCGAGATAGGCGCCGCGGCCCGTCCACAGCCACAGCCCTTCGAGCACGGCAAGATAGCTCGCCAGTCCGATGGTGAAGGCCGGAAATAGGAAGTGCCAGACCACCGTGAAGGCAAACTGGAAGCGCGCGAGATCCAACGCGCTGGGTAATAAGTCGGACATAGCTCCGCCCCCGACATCAAGTGCGGCCCGCAGCTAACGCTTTCAACCTACGCTTGTTCCAGCTGCCTCGAACATCCGATGTCGAGGGTTTTAAGAATTCTCTGCGGGCGCTGTCCTTGAAGGCTATCCTCGGCACATTACCATCTCAATATGCCGGAATGTCCTACCCCGCGCACGGCCTGCAACGGACGAGTTGCGGTTGAGTTCGACGCGCAGAGGCCGTTCTGCCGGCTTCGAAGAGCCGGCGCAGAGCTTATTTGATCAATGCAAGTTGCTGACGCGCTGCCGTTGGGCAAGCCTCACAAGAGGCCATTGTCCTTGAGCAGTTGAACTTCATCACCCGTAATCCAGCCGAAAACCTTCAGCAGCCCATCATTCTGCTCAAGCAGATAGGCATTGGTAAAAGGCACGTCGATACGCCTGCCATCTTTCTCGAATTCGCTGCTCCAGCCCACGTGGACAAGGCAATGTGTTTCATCGATCGAATGCATCTCGATCTCGGAGACGGTGACCGCCTTGTTTCCGATCTGACGGTAGCGCTCGTATCCTTTTGAAATCCGCTCGACAAAACTGTGATCGTTGTCCCCTGCCATGACACCCTTTGGTCCTGCAGCGATATATTGGGTGGAAAAAAGCGAACGGAAAAACTCCTCATCAAGAGTACCGTCCAAGCCATCTCTGAAGGCTTGGGCATATCGTTCAAAGAACTGTTCCACTTCGCTTGTCGAGATGGTCATCGCAGCTCCTCCTTCGACTTCGAGAAAATGTTGCCAGATCCGCCGCAAGCTGACGGTGCGCTACCTATCGATCTTGGCAAAGATGGACCCTGTGCCAGCGACGCGAGTCTTGCCGGCGCTCGCAAGCACCAGCTTGAAAACGAAGAAGCCCGCATCTCTGCGGGCGTTCCAGGGTTTCACCTTTCTGGTTTCGGGCCGTGCCAACCAACCAGATCACTCCCACTCGATCGTCCCAGGCGGCTTGCTCGTCACATCATACACCACGCGGTTCACGCCCTTCACCTCGTTGATGATGCGCGTCGCGGTCTCCCCTAAGAACTTCATGTCGAACTGGTAGAAGTCCGCGGTCATTCCGTCGGTCGAGGTCACGGCGCGCAGGCCAACGACGTAATCGTAAGTGCGGCCGTCGCCCATGACGCCGACGGTCTTCACGGGAAGCAGCACGGCGAACGCCTGCCAGATTTCGTCGTAGAGGCCGTGCTTGCGGATCTGGTCGATGTAGACGGCGTCGGCTTTGCGCAGGATGTCGAGCTTGTCCCTGGTGATGTCGCCGGGGCAGCGGATGGCAAGGCCCGGGCCCGGGAACGGATGGCGGCCGACGAAGATTTCGGGCAAGCCGAGCTCACGGCCGAGCTTGCGCACCTCGTCCTTGAACAGCTCGCGCAGGGGCTCGACGAGCTTCATGTTCATGCGCTCAGGAAGGCCGCCGACATTGTGGTGCGACTTGATGGTGACGGAAGGTCCGCCGGTGAAGGAGACGCTCTCGATCACATCAGGATAGAGCGTGCCTTGCGCCAGGAAATCGGCGCCGCCGATCTTCTTGGCCTCAGCCTCGAACACCTCGATGAAGAGGCGGCCGATGGTCTTGCGCTTGGCTTCGGGGTCGGTGACGCCCTCGAGCTCGCCGAGGAATTGCTTGGAAGCGTCCACGTGGACGAGCGGGATGTTGTAGTGGTGGCGGAAGAGGTCGACGACCTGCTCGGCCTCGTTGAGGCGCATCAAGCCGTGATCGACGAACACACACGTCAGCTGGTCGCCAATGGCCTCGTGGATCAGGACGGCCGCCACGGCCGAATCGACGCCGCCAGAGAGGCCGCAGATCACCCTGCCCTTGCCGACCTGCTGGCGGATCTTTGCGATCTCCTCCTCGCGGAAGGCGCGCATGGTCCAGTCGCCGGTGAGGCCGGCGATCTTGCGCACGAAATTGCGGATGAGTTTGGCGCCGTCGGGCGTGTGCACCACCTCGGGGTGGAACATCAGGCCGTAATATTTGCGCTTCTCATCCTGGATGATTGCGAAGGGCGCGTTCGGCGAGGTGCCGGCGACGGAGAAGCCCGGCGGCATCCTGGTGATGCGATCGCCATGGCTCATCCAGACCTGGTTCTTGCTGCCTGACGACCAGACGTCCGCGAACAGCTGGCTCTCGGCCTTCACCTCGACATCGGCGCGGCCGAATTCGCGGTGATGGCCGCCCTCGACCTCGCCCCCTAACTGGGCCGCCATGGTCATCTGGCCGTAGCAGATGCCCATCACCGGCACGCCGGAATCGAAGATGAGTTGCGGGGCGCGGGGCGAGCCGGCCTCGTGCACCGATTCCGGGCCGCCGGACAGGATCACCGCTTTCGGCTTCATCTCCTCGAAGGCGGCCTCCGCCTTGTTGAACGGGACGATCTCGCAATAGACGCCGTCCTCGCGCACGCGGCGCGCGATCAGCTGCGTCACCTGGCTGCCGAAGTCGACGATGAGAATCTTGTCGTGCGCCGAGGCCACCGAGGGCGTCGACGAGGAGCGGTCGTTCTGTGCTGCTGTCATGGCCAGCCAATACGCTGGCGGCGCGCGGGCCGCAACCGCGGTGGTGGAGCGCCCACATGCTTCTTTGGGCATAGACACGAGGCGCTTAGGTAAGTAATATTTACCTAATTTGGTCAACGCAAACGTCGTCGCAACGCTAACGAGCGCTCCAAGAAAAAGCGGCCACATCGGGGCGACGATCAACGCCTCGCGCCCGCAATGACGGAGGCAACAGCGTGCGCTAACAAAAGCGGCGCCGGCTCCGAGACAGGATCGCCCCCATGAAACTCCCCACCTCCCCCTTCACCGTCACCGACTGGAGCAAGGTTGAGCCGACCACGCATCCCGGCGAGAGCGGCGAGGCCACATGGCGCACGCTCAACATCGGCGAACTCCGCGTGCGGATGGTGGAGTACTCGCCGGGCTATCTCGCCGATCACTGGTGCGATCGCGGCCACGTGCTCTATGTGCTGAAGGGCGAGCTCGACTCTGAGTTGCGCGACGGGCGCAAATTCAAGCTCACGGCGGGGATGAGCTACCAGGTATCGGACTTCGGCGACGCCGCGCACCGGTCCTCGACGACGACGGGGGCGACGCTCTTCATCGTCGACTGAGGCGCGCCGACGGTTAATTTGCACCGCAAAATAGCAAAGTCGCGCGAGGTTTCGGGTCGCGGGTGGTGCCTTGAAGTGGCCCCAAATTCTCGCTATATTGTGATCATCGATACTTGGCCGAACGACTGGGCCGCTTCGCTTCGTTGCTGACGGGCGCGCACGCTTCAGATGAATTCTCCAAACATCGACTCATCAGGGACTATGGGCGCAATGCTGCGTACCGGTCTGCGTGCGTACCTCTCTAACTAAACAAGGAAATTCCCATGGCTATGGGCACCGTGAAGTGGTTCAACACCCAAAAGGGTTATGGTTTCATCCAGCCGGATGACGGCCAGAAGGACGTGTTCGTTCACATCAGCGCCGTCGAGCGCGCTGGCCTCTCCTCCCTCAACGAGGGTCAGAAGGTCTCGTTCGACATCGTCGCCGACCGCCGCAGCGGCAAGTCGTCGGCTGACAATCTCCGCGTCGGCTAACGCCCTCGCACCGTTCTGACCGCGGACGTACCGGCAGAACGTTGGAACTCGAAAGCCCCGCGACCGGGATCGGTCTGCGGGGCTTTTGTTTTTGATGTCATTCCGGGGCGCCCGCAGGGCGAACCCGGAATCCGTGGACCCGCGGAGACCGCCGCACGATGGATTCCGGGCTCGCGCTGCGCGCGCCCCGGAATGACAACGTCGATCAGCCGGTCTTTTTCAGCACCGACACGAAAAACCCATCCGTCCCGGTCCGGCGCGGCGTCATCAGCCAGCCCTCGGCTGACTGCAGCGCAGCCTCGCCAAAGGCTTCCGCCTTGTCCCAGAGCACGCTTGCGGTCTGCTCGGGCGGGACAACCGAGAACTCGCCATGTCGGCCGACGAACGCCCTCACCTGCTCGCCGTTCTCCTCCGCCAGCACCGAGCAGGTGATGTAGGCGATGCGGCCGCCCGGCTTGACCAGCGGAACCGCGCGCTCCAGCACCTCGGCCTGGTCACGCAGGCGGATCTCCAGCGCACCGGGGCGCATCCGCCATTTGGCATCGGGGTTGCGGCGCCAGGTGCCGGTTCCGGTGCAGGGCGCGTCGATCACGACCAGGTCGGCGGTGCTGCGGATGTCGGCAAGCGAATCGGCCTCGCCCTTGGGCGTGCGGATTTCGGCGTTGTGGACGCCGGCGCGCGACAGCCGCTCATGGATCGGCGCGAGCTGGCGCTTGTCGCGGTCGGTCGCGATCAGCCGACCCTTGCCCTGCATCAGGGCGGCCAGCGCCAGCGTCTTGCCGCCGGCGCCGGCGCAGAGATCGATCACCTGCTCGCCGGGTTTTGCCGCTGTAAACTGGGCCGCAAGCTGCGATCCCTCATCCTGCACTTCAATCGCGCCCTTGATGAAATCCTCCTCCGCCTGGATGCCGGGGTTGCGCGCATCGGCCGAAAGCTCGATGCGCAGGCCGGTTGCGGACCAGGGCGTCGGTTTTGCATGAAGATGAGAAAGCGCCTTCAGCGCCTTGTCGCGGTTGGATTTTAGCGTGTTGACGCGCAGGTCCAGCGGCGCCCGGCTCGCCATGGCGGCCGCCTCCGCGGCGCGGTCCTCGCCGAACACCTTGGCAAGGTGCGGGTCGAGCCATTCCGGGTAGTCGCCGGCTACGGCGGCAGGTGCGTCCTGGAGGGAGCGCGAGGCGAGCGCAGCCTGCTCGGCCTCGGTCAGCGGCGCCGGCGCAAAGCGGCTGCCGTCGAACAAGGCGCCCATGGTCGCCGTGTCCATGTTGCGCTCGAGGCGGAGCATGCCGATCAGCCGGGCCCGTGCGGTATCGGAATCCATCAGCCAGGCGCTCGAGGCGTAGCGGCGCAGCACATCCCAGACGAGGCCGGCGATGGCGGAGCGGTCGCCGGAACCGGCGAAGCGGTGCGCGGTGCCCCACTCCTTCAGCGCCTTCGCCGCGGGCACGCGGTCCCTCTCGATGGTGTCGATCAGTTCGATGGCTGCGGACAGCCGGGCAGCAGGGGTCATTCGCGTTCTTTCAAGTGGTGCGCAGCGCCTAGATCAGCAGCAAAAGCTTCAGCGCGAAGTAAATCCACATCGCGAGCAGCACCAGCACGCCGGCGAGCCAGACCGTGGAGCGGCGGCCGAGATCGTTGGAGGAAACGAACACGCCGGCATGGGCAAAGCGCGTCACCACGAACACCCAGGACATCAGCACGATGAAGAGATCGGCGCGGCGCAAGGGCAATGCCAGCGCAATCAGGACATAGAACAGCACCGGCAGCTCGAACTGGTTGCGGTAGCAATTGGCGATTTGTGTGGCGCCCTTCGGCCAGTTTGGCTCGCCGAGCGCAATGTCGCGGATCTTGGTCTCGCCGGAGACCAGGGTCTTGCGGCGCGCCAGGACCATGCCGATCAGCAGCGCGAAGGTGAGAGCGACCTGCACGAAGACCGGCAGCAGGACCATTTGAACGGACATCGGAACTTTCCCGGGAGGCGAAATGCCGCCGACGTCATTAGCCGCGACTTTTGGCGCTGACAATGAACGACTTGAACCGGCATTCCCGCTTCCCCGACCAACCCCAGATTGTTGAAGCGATTTCGGCCCCTTGGGCCCCGAGGCGAGCCAGCCATGAATTCCTTGTCCAGCTTGTTCAGCGAAGCCGCCGCGGGCCAGCTCGGCCTCCTGATGTCGGCACTGTCGGGGATCGCGGCAGCGCTCGCGGTCGCGCTGGCCATGACGGTCTACTTCCGCCTGAGTTACAGGACCTGGCGCGACGTCATCAGGCATGGCCTGGCGACCTTGGCCGCGCTCGCGCTGTTCGCCTTTGCCGCCTACGACATGCGTCACGCGGCGCTCGCCTATCTCGGTCTCAACCCCTCCAAGCCCGCCGTCGAGTTCGAGATCCGCATGCCCCGGGAGATGCTGGCGGCGGTGGGCGACAGCCAGATCGAGCTGCACACCGACCGCAACCAGACATTGGCGCTGGTGGACGGCGTGCGCGACCTCTCGGACGGCCGGGCCGTGCTGCGCGGCGCAGTGGTGCTCAACCACCGCACGGCCGATCGCGTTCTGGTCGTGAACCTCTCAGGCAAGGGCGTCTTCGAGTTCCGCCTCCGCCTGCCGGCCGAGCCGCATCGCTCCGGCCAGTTCGGCCCCTGGCACCTCGCCGACCGCATCGCTTCCCCGCTCGCCGCTGCCGTCGCCCCGCAGGACGGCTACAGCATCCGCTATCGCGTGCTTTAAACTTTGTTCGTTGCGATCCATGCCCGGCCCGTCATCGTTCCGACGCGCGGCGACGGGTAGGATGATCGCATGCCCGAATTTCGTCTCACGCAGATTTCCGACACCCATCTCGGCCGGCGCTTTCCCGGCCTGATCGCCAACTTCCATCGCATCAGCGAGCACATCGGCGCCGGCAGACCCGATCTCGTCGTCAACACCGGCGACGTCTCATTCGACGGGCCGACCAGCCGCGACGACCTTGAATTCGCGAAAGGCCTGCACGACGCCCTGCCGGTCACCTGCCGCTATCTCCCCGGTAATCACGATATCGGGGACAATCCGACCGCGATCGGGCCGGCGCCGAAGCCGCCGGTCAGCGAGACCCACCGCCGGCAGTTCTGCGACATCATCGGCGAAGATCATTGGGCGTTTGACGCCGCGGGCTGGCGCTTCATCGGCCTCAATTCGCTGGTGATGAACTCAGGGCTCGCCTTCGAGGCCGAGCAGTTCGACTGGCTGTCTCAGGAAATCTCGCGCGTGAACGGCAGGCCGGTCGCGCTGTTCCTGCACAAGCCGCTGTTTCTCAACCTGCCCGACGATCCCGAGACGCCGGAGACGTCGATCCGCTACGTGCCGCAGCCGGCGCGGGCGCGGCTGATCGAGATGTTCGGCAAGGTCGACCTGCGTCTCATCGCCAGCGGCCACGTGCACCAGCGCCGCGACTTCACCTTCCGCCACACCCGCCACGTCTGGGCGCCGTCAGCGGGCTTCGTCATCAACGATCAGCGCCAGGACCGGATCGCGATCAAGGAAGTCGGCCTGGTCGAATACCGCTTCCAGCCCGACAGTCTCGAGGTCCGCCACATCAGGGCGGCCGGCCAGGTCGATGTCGATATCGAGGAGCTGCTCATCCAGATGGGCGACGGGCACTGATAAAATCGGCTGCGTGCAGTAGGCGCGCTTGATGTCCGCCTGTCACTCAACACCTAGCGCAGAGCCGGACACGCGTGCTCCACATCCCGACCCCGTAAGCGAGGCCTGTCTCGTGGTTCTGGAGCTTCGGCTTGCGACCAACAGGAACATCGCTGGCTCCGCGCGCATTGAAGGACGATCAGACTACGTCGATGGAGGCCCCATGACCAGGACAACGCTGAATGAAGCGAGGCTGACCAATTTGGCCACGGCTTGCGCGGCCTTGGCACTCGTCCTCACGATGGTTCCGGCAACGGCGCAGGAGGCTGGGCGCTCGAGAGCCGGCACACTCACGTGCAACATATCGCCCGGAGTCGGCATGATTGTTGCGGGACAACGGCAGCTGAGCTGCATCTATGCATCGGCACGAGGCAGGGCGCGCGAGGCTTACGAAGGCACCGTCAGCACGCTTGGTCTGGACATAGGAGCCACGTCCGGCGGTCAGCTCGTTTGGACCGTGTTTGCGCCAACGACAGTTCGCCGGGCAGCCTTGGCCGGAACTTATGCGGGCGCGACCGCCGGCGGCACTGTCGGCGCCGGAGTTGGTGCCAACCTCCTGGTGGGCGGCTCGGATCGTACGATTGCCTTGCAGCCGGTGTCCGTCCAGGCGCAGACAGGTGTGAACGTCGCAGCAGGCATATCAAGAATGGAATTGCGGCCGATTGCTGCGCCTGCACGCGGCAAGGCCCAGTGACGGCCGTCGCTGCCGATCTCAGGAGTTCGTCATTGAGTTGACGACCTCCACGATGGCGGCGGGGTCTGCGTACGTGACCATATGCCCGGCATTTGGAACAAGGTGAAGATCGGACCGAGGCAGTGCTTGATGTAAATCCTGCGCTTGTCTGAATTCGATCACTTGGTCCTCTGTTCCGTGGAATATCTGCACTCGCTCGCCGATGGCTGGATAATAAGCTTGGAATTGTGTTGCAGTTGGAATGAGGAGTGCACTTTCCTCCGCAGCCGCCCTCAACTGTGTGGGTCTGAGCACCAAAGACGCTGGAAATTCATTCCTGAACGTCTGCGGGACAGAACGGGGCGCAAAGATCTTGCGAAGAGCTCCTGGCAGGACGGCCCACGAAACGATCGGCGCGACAGTGTAACTGACCAGGTCGCCCAGGACCGGTATGGCTGGACCTGACATCAGCCACACGTCCAATCGGCCGGTCGGGAAATAGTACCCTGACGCAAGCACAAGACCCTGGGTCGGATAATCCTTTCGCACGGCGAGAGCGATAGCGACCAAGGCGCCCCAAGAATGGCCGAGCACAACCGGATTGCGGATTCCAAGTTGATTGAGTGCCTTCGCCAACAGAGCGGCTTGAGCTGCCGCGGTCCATATTCGGAGCCGCGGCCGCTGACTATAGCCAAAGCCTGGGCGATCGAAGCACACCACGCGATTGGTGCGGGCAAGAAGATCGACCAGACCGCTGATCGTGAAGTCCTGGATCATGGATCCGTTGCCATGGAGCAGCACGACGCAAGGAGCGGCCGGATCCCCTCGATCGACATAGTGGAGCACTACGCCGTCGCATTCGAGGAACTTGCCGATTGGTGGATTCCTCCACTCGGCCAGTTTGGAGAAGCCGATGTTACCGACGACGAGAAGCGCCAATAACAAGGCAGCGATGAGCAACACGGTTTCAGCGGTGGTCATTACTTACTGACCCTTGATGATCGAGGGTATGAACATGAGACCCGCGGTGCCAAGCAAGTGAACCAATCCATGGAGTAATTGGAAGTTGAGGCGCTCGTTCCTGCGCGCGATCGCGGAGGATTGATTAAAAATCACGTGCCCCGGAACGGTCGAGAAATGCCCACGTTGGCCGCTAAGGATCGCACCTGTGACGGAGAGGATCCGACGTCACCAACAATAACCAAGGAGCAACAGATGGCTAATCCACGCCAGGAGGAAAAGTCTACGCAAAGCCCTGAGGACACAATGCGCCGCGCCGCCGAAAGG
Organism: Bradyrhizobium sp. NBAIM08; assembly: GCF_020193935.1. Lineage (NCBI taxonomy): Bacteria > Pseudomonadati > Pseudomonadota > Alphaproteobacteria > Hyphomicrobiales > Nitrobacteraceae > Bradyrhizobium > Bradyrhizobium sp. NBAIM08. The sequence continues at coordinate 628,554 of NZ_JADYVR010000002.1, forward strand.
ACCGCTGAGCAAACCAGACGGATCGGCTTAGCTACCGCTGAGGCCAGCGAGGAGGTGGCCCAAGCCAGCAGTCACCTGCTGCAACAGAATGCCGAGATGTTGCAAAACAGTTGGCGCTTCGGCGTCGACATGGCCACTGTGATGTTGGGCCGGTCTGCTGATCAGCTTGGTCGCACGTTCGGTGTGACGGGCAATGAAACGGAGCAGGCAACAGAACGATCGGTCCGCAACGCTGAAGCAATCATGTACTCTACAACCGCGGTCGTCAAAGGAATGAACGGCGTCTCACGCGAGTACTTCGATTTCGTTCGACAGCAGATCGAGAGGACCATGGACCGTATGAATGAACTCTGGCGCTGCCGAACTCCGCAGGATTTGGCGGCTGTGCAGACCGATCTGATGCGCGATTCGATCAGAAGCGCCCTCGATACCAGCCGCCGGATGGCGGACATGTCTTTGAAGGTCGCTGACGATGCAGGAAACCATATTACTCAGAGTATCGAACGCATGCGGCACGCCGCCTAAAGCGCGATGCGATTAAGATGAATCGTCATCGCGCTTTGGGTTACTGTTTGAGCATGACTTTTCGGAAAACCGCCACCCACTTTTCCGAATCATGCTGTGTTGCGGCCTCGCGAAAGACTCAAGCCACGCTTTTAAGATCCTGCTGGATGGCCGCGAGCAGCGATTGCAGCGCAGCGCTGTTCACCGGCTTGGCCTCGGTGCCGGCTGGCTGAGCAGCGGGGCGCTGCGCAGCTTTCACGGGACGCTTCGGGAATGGCGGAGGCGCAGGCATTGCGGCCGGGGCGAATTCGCCCTCGTCCTCGGCGTGAACGAACTTGCCATGGATGACGTCGTCGCGACGGCCCATGATGAACATGGTCGCCCAATAGCCGACGGCTAGGAGGATGACGCAGAAAATACCAATCTCTAACATCGCAGCACCTAAAATATGCGCGATGATTCAATGCCTTCGTCCGGCCGTCAATGAACAGGCGGTCACACCCGCGGCTTTTGCGGGCAGGTGTGACCATTTGGTGACTCTTTCTTAACTATCCCCACGCGGCGTGTGCCCGCGGGGCCACGTAAGGCCCAGTCCCTGTCGCCTAAAGCGCGATGAATGCGCTCGCGCTTTAGGTTGTTGTTTTGGCATGATCTTTCCGGAAAACCGCTTCACATTTTTCCGGATCATGCCTAGGCCTTGTCCGGCCCGACCCGGACCAGCTGCTTGCCGAAATTGGCCCCCTTCAGCAGGCCTATGAAGGCGCCGGGGGCGCTTTCCAGGCCCTCGGTGACGAACTCCTTGTACTTGACCTTGCCGACGCGAACCCAGCCCGACATGTCGCGCAGGAAGTCGCCGTGGCGGGCGGCGAAGTCGGAGACGATGAAGCCACGGAAGGTCAGCCGCTTGGTCAGCGTGGCGCGCATCAGGCTGGCGGCCCATTTCGGCGGCTTGGCCTCGGTGTCGTTGTAATGGGCGATCAGGCCGCACACCGGCACGCGCGCAAACGGGTTGAGCAGCGGGAACACCGCCTCGAACACCGCACCGCCGACATTCTCGAAATAGACGTCGATGCCCTTTGGGCAGGCTTCCTTCAGCTTGGCGGCGAGATCGGGATCGCGGTGATCGATGCAGGCATCGAAACCGAGCTCCTTCACGACGTAGTCGCACTTGTCCTTGCCGCCGGCGATGCCGACCGCGCGTGCGCCCTTGATCTTCGCGATCTGCCCCACCGCCGAACCGACGGCGCCGGACGCACCGGCAACGACGACAGTCTCGCCCGGTTGCGGCTTGCCGATGTCGAGCAGGCCGGTATAGGCGGTCATGCCGGGCATGCCGAGCACGCCGATCGAGGTCGAGATCGGCCCGAGCTTGGGGTCCACCTTAATCAGGCCCTTGCCGTTCGAGATCGCATGAGTCTGCCAGCCCGAGCGGATGCGCACGATGTCACCGACCGCGAAATCGGGATTGTTGGAGGCCGCGACCTCGCTGACCGCCTCGCCTTCCATCACGCCGCCGACCGGCACCGGAGCTGCGTAGGACGGCCCTTCGCTCATGCGCCCGCGCATATAGGGATCGAGCGACAGCCAGATCGTGCGCAGCAGGACTTCGCCCTGCCCTGGCGTCGGAACGGCGAATTCCTCCAGGCGAAAATCAGACGGCTTGGGTTCGCCGACGGGACGCGCGGCGAGAACGATGCGTTTGGCTTGGGCCATGGCTTCCTCCTTTTGTCTTTCGATACGGACGGAAGCGGAGGCAGCGAGGCGCGTCAACACAAAAGCGGTGAGCGGTTGGCCCCTCGGAGCCGAGGGCGCGTCAGCGTCGATTCAAGGCCTATCGCCGATCAAGCCTGTTCAGATCCGTTGTCGCCGTTTCCAGCATTTTGTGCCGAGACAGCGTCCTTCATTCGGGTAGCCCGGCCATCCGCATGCCCTCCGAGGCGAGCGCGAAATCCTGCGGGCGGCGGACGAGCAGCCAATCCTCCAAAACGCTGACCCGTAAAGTCGGATCCAGCCTGCGGACGTGGGCCATCGCTTCACGGGCTTCGTCCATCCGCCCGGCTAGCGCGTGGCTCGCCGCCATGAAGGCGGCCACCCGCAGGACGTTCGGCATCTGCCGCGATGCCCGCTGCAGTGACGCCACCGCGTCGTCGAAGCGGCGGCAATACAGATGTCCCATCGCGATCCCGGTCTGCATCTGAAATATCTCGGGGTCGAGCGGGCTGAGCCGCATGGCGCGACTGAAATAGTCGATCGCGCTGTCGTGTTCGCCCATCGAGATTCGTTGATACCCGCCGAGATACCAGATCGTCGACGAATTCGGATTGAGCACCAGCGCGCGGTCTACATGGGCGACGCAGGTGTCCAGATCGCCGCCGAAATGGGGCCATGTGTGGCCGCCACGGCACAATGCAACTGCGTCGTTCTTGTTCAGCGTCACCGCGCGCTGGCACAACCGCGCCGCCTCGGCGCCATCGGCGGCGCGGTCTGCGAGCCAGCGATTCATCTTGCGCCAGTAAAAGCACCACGCCGCCATGCCATAAGCCGCAGCAAAGTCCGGATCGCGATCGATCGCCCCGTAGAACAGTGGCAACGCCGCATCGATTCCGTCGCGGGTCGCGGTGTGGAATTGCGCCAGCCCGCGGAGATAATAGTCGTAGGCATCGAGGCTTTCGGTCGGTTTGCGCTTGGCGCGTTCGATTTCGGCGAGTTCGAGCTGCGGCGCAATCGCGCCGACGACGCTGGCGGTGATCTGGTCCTGCAGTTCGAAGATGTCGTCCATCGCGCTCTCGAACCGCTCAGCCCACAGATGAGCGCCGGTAGAGGCGTCGATCAATTGTCCGGTGATGCGCACGCGGCCAGCGGAGCGGCGCACGCTGCCTTCCAGGACGTAGCGCACGCCCAGTTCGCGGCCAATTTGCTTCACATCGACCGCGCGGCCCTTGTAGGTGAAGCTGGAATTGCGGGCGATCACGAACAGCCAGCGGATTCGCGACAGACCGAAGATGATGTCTTCGACGACGCCGTCGGCGAAGTAGTCCTGAGCGGGGTCCCCGCTCAGGTTCAGAAACGGCAGCACTGCGATCGAGGGCCGGTCGGGCAGGTCGAGCGCGGCAACCGGCTTCTCCGCCGACGGCACGATCGCGATGCGCTGATCGGCCGCTACGTGCACCTCGCCGACGAAGCGGAACCCCTTGCGCGGAACGGTTCGAATCAGCCGCTGTCCCTCTCCACTGTCTTCCAGCGCCCTGCGCACAGCGTTGATGTGGCTGGCCAGCGTCGATTCCGAGACGATCCGCCCGCCCCAGACCGTGTCGAACAGATCATTCTTGCTGACGACGTGGCCGCGGTTGCGCACCAGATACAGCAGCAGATCGAAAGCCTGCGGCGTGAGGCTGACCGCCTCGGAGTCCCGCCGCAACTCCCGCCGGTCCTCATCGAGGACATAGGCTTCGAAGGTGAACCGCACCACAAAGACCCTGATTGAAACCCGAGCGGCATCCCGCTCTCGGCGCACCCCAGCCGAGGCTGCTGCGCCCTGTTTGGACGAAACTCCAAGTAGATTTCAAGCGAAAACCAAGGGCGCTGCACGTCCATACCAAGGTCTTGGGCCGGATTCCGGCGCATCCTGCCGCATCTGGAGCGAACGAGACGCGAGGGCACAATGAAGATCGTGGTGATCGGCGGCAGCGGCCTGATCGGAAGCAATGTGGTGCGCAGGCTTCAGGCCAAAGGCCACCAGGTGGTCGCGGCCTCGCCCTCCTCCGGCGTCAACACATTGACCCGCGAGGGCCTCGCCGAAGCAGTCGACGGTGCACAAGTCGTAATCGACGTCTCGAATTCGCCCGCCTTCGACGACAAGACCGCGATGGATTTTTTCCGGACCTCGGGCCGCAACCTGCTGGCGGCCGAAACCGCCGCCGAGGTGAAGCATCATCTCGCGCTGTCGGTGGTGGGTACCGACCGACTGGAGACGAGCGGCTATTTTCGCGCAAAGCTTGTGCAAGAGGAGCTCATCCAAGCATCAAGCCTTCCATACACCATCCTGCGCGCGACCCAGTTCTTCGAATTCATCGACGCGATCATCGCAGGCGGCGCCGAGGGCGACGTGATCCGGCTGTCGCCTGCGCATCTCCAGCCCGTCGCTGCCGACGACGTCGCGGCCACACTGACCGAATTGGCGCTTGGTCCGCCTCGCAACCGCATAATCGAGATCGCTGGTCCCGAAAGGCGTGGCCTCGATGAGTTTGCACAGCAGGTTCTGGCCGCCAGGGGCGACACACGCCGAGTGATCCCCGATATCCGGGCGGACTATTTCGGCCTGCCCCTGAACGATCAGTCGCTGACGCCGGGCGACGAGCCACAGCTCGGGCGGACCCGGCTCGCCGACTGGCTCCACAACCCTCTCCTCACCCCAAAGGACGCAAAACGATGAGCACGATCACCACCAAGGACGGCACCGAGATCTATTACAAGGACTGGGGCCAAGGCCCCGTCGTGACCTTCTCGCACGGCTGGCCGCTGAATGCAGACGCCTGGGACGGCCAGATGCTGTTCCTTGCCCAGCACGGCTTTCGCGTCGTCGCGCACGACCGGCGCGGTCATGGTCGCTCCAGCCAGGCCTCGGAGCACAACGACATGAACGGCTATGCCGACGATCTCGCCGCGGTGATCGAAGCGCTTGATTTACGGGACGCCACGCTGATCGGCCATTCCACCGGCGGTGGCGAGGTCGCGCGCTATATCGGCCGCCATGGTACCGGTCGCGTCGCCAAGGCGGTGCTGATCGCGGCGGTGCCGCCGATCATGCTGAAGACCGAAGCCAACCCGGAGGGACTTCCGGTCGAGGTGTTCGATGCCATTCGTGCAGGCGTCGCCGGCGACCGGTCGCAATACTACAAGGATCTGGCGATTGCCTTCTACGGCGCAAACCGGCCGGGTGCAAAAGTCTCGCAGGGCACGCTCGACCAGTTCTGGCTGTGGAGCATGCAGGCAGGCGCCAAGAATGCCTATGAGAGCGTCAAAGCTTTCTCGGAAACTGATTTCACCGAGGACCTGAAGAAGTTCGACGTGCCGACCCTGGTCCTGCACGGCGAGGACGACCAGATCGTGCCGGTCAAGGACTCCGCGCGCAAATCGGCGAAGCTGATCAAGGGCGCCAAGGACGTCTACTACCCGGGGGCCCCGCACGGCCTGACGGCCACCCATCAGGATCAGATCAACGCCGAGCTGCTGAAATTCATCCGGAGCTAGCGATCTCGTTCACCTGAATTGCAGATCTCAACGAGAAAGACAGCAGCATGGACAAACCTGCCCACCGCACCCTCGCGGGCGTCGTCGTTCCCGACACTCCCATAGTCGATGCCGCAATCGAACATGCGCGGCAGCACTGCGCCCCGTATCTGTTCAACCACGTCGTCCGCTCGTGGCTGTTCGCGGCAAGGCTCGGACAATTGCAGAACGTGGTGCACGATGAGGAGGTGCTCGCGGTCGGCACCCTGCTGCACGACATCACGCTGAATGAAAGCTTCGCCGGACCTCGCCGCTTCGAGGTCGAAGGCGCGGACCTGGCGCGGCACTTTGCCGCCGAGCGCGGCTTCGACCGGCGCCGCGCCCAGCTGATCTGGGACAGCGTCGCGCTGAACTCGACCCCGTCGATCGCTCTCTACAAAGAGAGCGAGGTTGCACTCGCCACGGCCGGCATCTGCTTCGACGTCATCGGGCTGCAATACGACATCATCCCCGCCGCCGAAGTGTCGCGGATCGTCGCCGAATTCCCGCGAATGCAGATCAAGCGGCAATTCCGCCGCTGCTTCTGCCATATTGCAAGCACCAGGCCGGAAACAAGCTACGACAATTTCATCCGGGATTTCGGCGAACGCTTTGTCGAAGGATACAGCGCGCCTTCGGTGGTTGATCTGGTGGATGCAGCGCCATTCGCCGAGTAGGATTGCATCTCAACCTTACCTGAGCGACAGCGACGACGAGCTTATCCGAAATCCGGTCGCGGGCCGCTCCGGTGCGAACCAAGCACGGCAGTATCTTATCGCGCGCAAAACGCGCGCGCGACCGAAGCGCCTAACCCCCGCCCGGATAATTCGGGCTCTCGCGCGTGATGGTGACGTCGTGGACGTGGCTTTCGCGCAAGCCCGCACCGGTGATGCGGACGAACTGGGCCTTGTCGTGCAGCTCCTTCATGTCGCGTGCGCCGACATAGCCCATCGCGGCGCGCAAGCCGCCGGCGAGCTGGTGCATGACGTTGCCGACCGGGCCCTTGTAGGGCACCTGCCCCTCGATGCCCTCGGGCACGAGCTTGAGCGTGTCCTTGATGTCCTGCTGGAAGTAGCGGTCGGCAGATCCCCGCGCCATCGCGCCGACCGAGCCCATGCCGCGATAGGCCTTGTAGGAACGGCCCTGCCACAAAAACACTTCGCCGGGCGTCTCGTCGGTGCCGGCGAGCAGCGAGCCGACCATGGCAATGTCGGCGCCGGCCGCGAGCGCTTTCGCAAGGTCGCCGGAATATTTGATGCCACCGTCGGCGATGACGGGGATGTCGGCCTTCTTCGCCGCTTCGACCGCATCCATGATCGCGGTGAGCTGGGGCACGCCGACGCCGGCGACGATGCGCGTGGTGCAGATCGAGCCCGGGCCGATGCCGACCTTGATGCAATCCGCGCCCGCATCGATCAGCGCCTGCGCGCCTTCCGTGGTGGCAACGTTGCCGGCGACGACCTGCACCGAATTGGACAGGCGCTTGATGCGGTTCACCGCCTGCAGCACGTGACGGGAATGGCCGTGCGCGGTGTCGACGACGACAAGGTCGACGCCGGCATCGATCAGCCGCTCGGTGCGCTCGAATCCGGTATCGCCGACCGTGGTGGCGGCAGCGACGCGAAGACGCCCCTGCCCGTCCTTGCAGGCGAGCGGATGAGCAACCGCCTTCTCCATGTCCTTCACGGTGATGAGCCCGACGCAGCGATATTGATCGTCGACCACCAGCAGCTTCTCGATGCGGTGCTGGTGCAGCATCCGCCGCGCCTCATCTTGGTTGACATTCTCACGGACCGTGACGAGCCCTTCACGGGTCATCAGCTCGGAGACTTTTTGCCGGCGGTCGGTGGCAAAGCGCACGTCGCGGTTGGTGAGGATGCCGACCAGCTTGCCGGGCGTGTTCTTGCCGGCGCCGGTGACGACGGGAATGCCGGAGATGCCGTGATCGCTCATCAGCTTGAGCGCGTCGTCGAGCGTGGCGTCGGGGCTGATGGTGAGCGGGTTCACCACCATGCCGGACTCGTAGCGCTTGACCTGCCGCACCTGGGCGGCCTGCCCTTCGGGATCGAAGTTGCGGTGGATGACGCCGAGGCCGCCGGCCTGCGCCATGGCGATCGCCATGCGGGCCTCGGTGACGGTGTCCATGGCCGAGGCCATGATCGGGATGTTGAGCGGGATGGCGCGGGTGACGCGGGAGCGAATGTCGACCTCGCCCGGCATGACGTCGGACAGGCCAGGCTTCAACAGCACGTCGTCGAACGTAAAGGCTTCGCGGATGCCCTGAAGTTGCACCGTGGCCATCTGCCAACTCCTTCCTGCGGCCCTGCCGCAAATGCTAATGGATGAGCGCCGCCCTCGGCGTCCCTTGCGGCAACGCCTTGAGAATCGGAGCCCATCGGTGGGGTTGACGCGGGTCGATAGCACGGCCGCGTGACGAATCAAAGCAATTCGGGCCGCTGGCCAGCCATGCACAGGGGTTTTTTGGCCGATTCAGCGGGGTTGGGCTCGGTGCGCCGTCCCCTCCGCCGTCATTCCGGGGCGCGACGAAGTCGCGAACCCGTAATCCATCTGGCGGCAACGCTGCGGCCCAATAGATTCCGGGCTCGCGCCAAGGGGCGCGCCCCGGAATGACGGCGGAGCGAGAAGCGACGCCCCGGCATGACGGAGGCTGTGGGTCACACCGTTGTTACGCGGGATTTAGGTGCCATGCGTGGATCCGCAATGGTCGGCGGCGGACGGCGGTGATAAGCCGCAGCTCCACCCCTCCTTCCGATTTCATTACCCTCATGGTCGACAAGCAACGCGTCATTCCGCTGATCGTGGCCACCGCTCTGTTCATGGAGAACATGGATTCGACCGTGATCGCCACCTCGCTGCCGGCGATCGCAGCCGACATCGGCACCAGCCCGCTGACGCTGAAGCTCGCGATCACCTCCTATCTGCTGTCGCTCGCGGTGTTCATTCCGGCGAGCGGCTGGACCGCCGACCGGTTTGGCGCGCGGATGGTGTTCGCGATCGCCGTCGGCGTGTTCATGGTCGGCTCGGTCGGCTGCGCGCTCTCGACCTCGGTCACCGACTTCGTGTTCGCGCGCATCCTGCAAGGCATGGGCGGCGCCATGATGACGCCGGTCGGGCGCCTCGTGCTGCTGCGTTCGGTCGATAAGAGCGCGCTGGTCAACGCCATGGCTTGGGTGACGGTCCCTGCCCTGATCGGTCCCGTGATCGGCCCGCCGCTCGGCGGCTTCATCACGACCTATGCGTCCTGGCACTGGATCTTCCTGATCAACATCCCGATCGGGCTGCTCGGGATCTTCATGGCGCTGAAGTACATCGACCCGATCAAGAGCGAGGAACGCGAGCCATTCGATCTCTACGGCATGGTGCTCTCTGGGCTGGGGCTCGCAGGCATCGCCTTCGGCCTTTCCGTTGCCGGGCTCAACCTGCTGCCATGGAGCACGGTGGCCGCGCTGGTCGTGGGCGGAGCGATCTCGATGACGCTCTACGTCATCCACGCGCGGCGGACCAGATCGCCGGTGCTGGACTTCTCGCTCCTGAAGCTGCCGACGCTGCGCGCAGCCGTGTTCGGCGGCTTCCTGTTCCGGCTCGGTATCGGCGCGCTGCCGTTCCTGCTGCCGCTCCTGATGCAGATCGGCTTCGGCCTGTCGCCGTTCCATTCCGGCCTCGTCACCTTTGCCTCCTCGCTCGGGGCGATGGGCATGAAGACGCTGGCGGCGCGCATCATCCGCACCTTCGGCTTCCGCAATTTGATGACGGTGAACGCGATCGTCAGCGCGTTCTTTCTCGGCGTCTGCGCGCTGTTCACGGTGACGACGCCGCTGCTCATCATCATGGTGATCCTGGTGGTCGGCGGCTTCTTCCGCTCGCTGCAGTTCACTGCGATCAACACGGTCGCCTATGCCGACGTCGAGACCGCGCAGATGAGCCGCGCCACCACCCTCGTCAGCGTCAACCAGCAGCTCGCGATCTCGGCCGGCGTCGCCGTCGGCGCGGCCTGTGTCGAGACCACGATGTGGTTCAGCCATGTCAGCGAGCTCAACGCCACGGTGTTCGCGCCCGCCTTCGTCGTGGTCGCGCTGACCTCGGCGGCCTCGAGCTGGTTCTTCTGGCAGATGCCCGCGGACGCCGGCCACGAGATTTCGGGGCGCAAGGCGGTGGAGATCGCGAGCCGCAAGGGTGCCGGCAAGGGTGCGGAGAAGGCCGCGGTCAAGGCGGCATCCGAGGATACGCAGGACGTGCGGGATCAGCGGCTGGGGTGAATACCTCCTCGGTCATTCCGGGGCGATGCGCAGCATCGAACTATGATGCGCAATTGCGCATCTGAGAATCCATCGCACCGCGGAACGCGTCGAGACATGGATTCCGGGCTCGCCTCTTCGAGGCGCCCCGGAATGACGGAGTGCGAGGCTACGCCGCTCCCCCGCCGCGAAATCCCGTCGCCAGCACGTAGCGTTCCGAGGAATCCTGCCGGCTCGCCGCCGGCTTGACGTGACGCACGGTGGCGAAGTCGCGCTTGAGCTTGGCCAGCAGCTCAGCGTCGGCGCCGCTCTGGAACGTTTTCGCCAGGAACGTGCCGCCGGGCTTGAGCACGTCGCAGGCAAAGGCCGCCGCCGTCTCGACCAGGCCGACGATGCGGAGCTGGTCGGTCTTGCGGTGGCCGGTGGTGTTGGCGGCCATATCGGACATCACGACGTCGGCCTTGCCGCCCAGCATCGCGGTGAGCTTCTCGGGCGCGTCGTTGTCCATGAAGTCGAGCTGCGCGAAATCGACCCCGGGAATCTCCGGCATCTCCAACAGATCGATCGCGACGACCTTGCCCTTGCCTTCCAATGATCCGACGCGCTTGGCGGCAATCTGGCTCCAGCCGCCGGGCGCCGCGCCGAGATCGACCACGGCCATGCCAGGCTTCAGAAGCCGGAACTTGTCGTCGATCTCCAGCAGCTTGAACGCGGCGCGGGAGCGATAGCCCGCCGCCTTGGCTTTGGCGACGTAGGGATCGTTGAGCTGCCGCTCCAGCCACAGCTTCGACGACAATTTGCGCTTGCCGCCGGTCTTGACCTGGACGTGCAAGCGGCCGGTGGTGTCCTTGGCCATACTCACCAGCTCCTGAGCGCGCCGTCCTCGCGCATCATCTCGACCAGCATGCCCTCGCGCAAGCCGCGGTCGGCGACGCGCAGGCGCGGCAGCGGAAAGGCGCGGCGGATAGCGTCGAGGATGGCGCAGCCCGCCAGGACGAGATCGGCGCGCTCGACGCTGATGCAGCTGTTGGCGGCACGCTCCTCGTAGCTCATGCCGAGCAGCTTGTTGATGGTCGCGGTGATGTCGGCATCGTTCATCCAGATGCTGTCGATGCGGCGGCGGTCATAGCGCGCGAGGTTGAGATGGATGCCGGCCAGCGTCGTCACCGTGCCCGACGTGCCGAGCAGGTGCATGTCGGCGAGATCGCGGCCGTGCTCCTCGGCGAATGGCGCGACGTGGCTTGCGACCTCCTGCTCCATGGCGGCATAGATCTCCGGCGTGACGTCGCGTCCGCCGAACTGCTCAGCGAGCGTGACCACACCATAGGGAATCGACATCCAGGCCTTTATGCGCGGCTCCGGATTGGTGGCGTCGCGCTCGATCCGCACCAGCTCGGTGGAGCCGCCGCCGATGTCGAACAGGATCGCGCCCCGCCCCCTGGGGTCGACCAGCGGCGAGCAACCCAGCACGGCGAGCGCGGCCTCGGTCTCGCGGTCGATCACCTCGAGCTCGATGCCGGTCTCGGCCGCAACGCGGCTGCGGAAACCTTCCGCGTTCGAAGCCGCGCGGCAGGCTTCGGTCGCGATCAGCCGCAGCCGCCGTGCCTTCCGCAGATTGATCTTGTCGCGGCAGATGCTGAGCGCGGCGATGGCGCGCTCGATCGCGGCGTCGCTGATGCACCCGGTCGCCGAGACGCCCTCCCCGAGCCGTATGATGCGCGAGAAGGAATCGACCACGCGAAAGCCGTCCTGGGTCGGACAGGCGATCAGCAGCCTGCAATTGTTGGTGCCGAGGTCCAGCGCCGCATAGACGCCGGTTCCCGGCGCCTGCGCGCCGACGGCCGGATTGGTGGCCAACGCCACCGCCGCCATCGACCCCTCCAGCTCGCTATGCGGCGCATGGCCGTCGCGGAGCCGCGTGTGGTCATTCATACAAACTGTCTTTCCGCGGCCGGTCGGGCCGGTCTGGAATTGATTATTCGCCTGAAACATTAGCAGCGCGGCAGGCCTGCGCAACAACGCATCACATGGGACCATGTCCAATCGTGCGTTGTCGTGAACGGGGGTGGTGGGTTATTTGAGGGAGTCCGGTGCTCCGCTGCCGCGAAAATGCGCAAATGCCGGCTTTTCAGGTCAATTCCCATGCAAGAACACACCAAATCGTCGACGCTCGAGAACGCTATTGCACTGCAAAAGTATGGCGTCGGGCAACCGGTCCGCCGCAAGGAGGACGACACGCTGGTGCGCGGCAAGGGCCGCTACACCGACGATTTCAACCTGCCGAACCAGGCCTATGCCGTGGTCGTCCGCTCGACCCATGCCCATGGCATCATCCGCAGCATCGGCCTCGATGCTGCCAAGGCGATGCCGGGTGTGCTGGGCGTGTGGACCGGGAAGGATCTCGATGCCGCCGGCTATGGCCCCTTCACCTGCGGCCTGCCGCTGAAGAGCCGCGACGGCTCGCCCCTGCTCCAGACCAACCGCCAGCCATTGGCGACCGACAAGGTCCGCTTCGTCGGCGATCCCGTCGCCTTCGTGGTGGCCGAGACGCTGGCTCAGGCGCGCGACGCGGCCGAGGCGGTCGAGCTCGACATCGAGCCGCTGCCGGCGGTGACGGACCCGGAGCAAGCCGCCAAGCCCGGCGCGCCGCAGCTCTATGACCACATTCCTGGTAACGTCGCACTCGACTACCACTATGGCGACATGGACAAGGTGAACGCCGCCTTCGCCAGCGCCGCTCATGTGACCAAGCTCGACATCGAGAACACCCGCGTTGCCGTGGTCTCGATGGAGCCGCGCGTGGGGCTTGCCTCCTACGACAAGAAGACCGAGCGCTACACGCTTCAGGTGCCGACGCAGGGCGTTGCCGGCAACCGCGCCAACCTCGCCAAGAACCTGAAGGTGCCGAACGAGAAGGTGCGCATTCTCACCGCCAATGTCGGCGGCTCCTTCGGCATGAAGAACATCAACTATCCCGAGTACATGTGCATTCTGTATGCGGCGAAGGCACTGGGACGCCCGGTGAAGTGGCTGGACGAGCGCTCCACCAGCTTCCTCTCCGACAGCCACGGCCGCGCCCAGAAGATCCACGCCGAGCTCGCGCTCGATGCCGAGGGGCAGTTCCTCGCGGCAAAGCTGTCCGGCTACGGCAATCTCGGCGCCTACATCACCGGCGTCGCGCCGGGGCCGCTTTCGCTCAACACCGGCAAGAACTTCTCCAGCGTCTATCGCACGCCGCTGATGGCGGTCGACATCAAGGTGGTGCTGACCAACACCACGCTGATGGGGGCCTATCGCGGCGCCGGCCGGCCCGAGGCGAACTATTACATGGAGCGGCTGATCGACCGCGCCGCCGACGAGATGGGCATCAATCGGCTGACCTTGCGTAAGCGCAACTTCATCAAGCCGAACCAGATCCCGTTCGCGGCGTCGTCCGGCGTCACTTATGACAGCGGCGACTTCCAGGCCGTGTTCAACAAGGCGCTCGAGATCTCCGACCACGAGAACTTCGCCAAGCGCAAGAAGGAGAGCAAGAAGGCGGGCAAGCTGCGCGGCATTGCGGTCGGCTCCTATCTCGAGGTCACGGCGCCGCCGAGCCCCGAGCTCGGCAAGATCGTGTTCGATCCTGACGGCACCGTGCAGCTCATCACCGGCACGCTCGACTACGGCCAGGGCCACGCCACCCCGTTCGCGCAGGTGCTGTGCGAGCAGCTCGGTGTTCCCTTCGAGAGCGTGAAGCTCGTACAGGGCGACAGCGATATCGTCCACACCGGCAACGGCACCGGCGGATCGCGCTCGATCACCGCGACGGGCCAGGCCATCGTGGGGGCCGCAAAGCTCGTCATCGAGAAGGGCAAACGCGCCGCTGCACATATGCTGGAAGCATCCGAAGCCGATATCGAGTTTGCCGACGGCAGCTTTACGATCGCCGGCACCGATCGCAGCATCGACATCATGGAGCTCGCCAAGCGTCTGCATGACGGCAAGGTGCCGGAGGGCGTGCCTGACAGCCTCGATGTCGACCACACCAGCGAACCGGTCGCCTCGGCGTTCCCGAACGGCTGCCACGTCGCCGAGGTCGAGATCGACCCGGACACCGGTGTGGTGCAGATCGTGCGCTACAGCGCGGTCAACGATTTCGGCACGGTGATCAACCCGATGCTGGTCGCGGGCCAGCTCCATGGCGGCGTGGTCCAGGGCATCGGCCAGGCCCTGATGGAGCACATTCGCTACGACGACAATGGCCAGCCGATCACGGGCTCGCTGATGGACTACGCCCTGCCCCGCGCGGAGGACGTCCCCAACATGACGGTCGGCGACCACCCGGTGCCCGCCACCACCAACCCGCTCGGCAGCAAGGGCTGCGGCGAAGCCGGCTGCGCCGGCAGCCTGTCGACAGTGGTGAACGCGGTGCTCGATGCGCTGTCGGAGTACGGCATCAAGCACATCGACATGCCGCTGACCCCCGAGCGGGTGTGGCGCGCGATCCAGGAGGCGAAGGCCAAGGCGGCGTAAGGGGCACTATCGTCGCCACAAACTCTACTGTCATCGCCCGGCTTGACCGGGCGATCCAGTACTCCGAGACGGCAGCGATTGACCGAGAAGCTGCGGCGTACTGGATTCCCCGCCTTCGCGGGGAATGACGACGTCCTTGATTGACGGGCGTGGGCTTTCCCAACTGTCCGCTACGCCGCCGCCTGCTCGCGCGGCTGGTAGATCGCGGTGTGCTGGCAATGCGCGAGCGGCGTCGTGCCGTTGGCGACGACGAGGGCGTCGAGCTCGACGAAACGGTGGCCCTTCTTCTCGTAGTTCGCGGTGACTCTTGCCCGCGCGGTGATCTCGTCGCCGGCCCGGGCGGCGGACAGCAGCTGCATGCGGCTGCCCACGTGGATCCAGGGACCCAGGATGGTGTTGTCCACCAGGACGCGGTTCATGACGCGCTGGATCAGGCCGGGATGGCCGAGGCTCTCGCGGGCAAAAATCGGATCGGCCTCCCTGACGTCAGTGAGATAGTCGGCCGCATCCTGCCCGGCCCACCGGCGCGGCGTCGTGCCCAGCCATTTGCCCAGCTCGAATGTCGCAGGACTGACAGGCTTGCGCTCGGCGGCGGCGGGGACTTCGACATAGTCGCTCAACGACACTGCCGGCACCGCCGCCGGCAGCGACGCCGTTCCCGTGGCACACAGCTCGGTGCGACTGAACACCTCGATGGTCAGCAGGCCGTTGTGCTCGGTGGCATCGACATCGGCGGTCTCGCCGTCATAGACCGGCTTGATGAAGCGGGCCTCGACCAGCCCGCGCGACAGGAAGTCCCGCCCCCAGCGCGCGATCGGCACGTGCATCATGTAGGCGAAGACGTCGACACCGGGGACCAGCCCGCCGGAAAAGCCGAAGCGGCGGGCCACATTGTCGTCGTGCATCTTGTTTTCGGACTGCCTGGCGGTGTTGTAGGCCTCGACGCGGTAGGTTTCGAGCCGGTTCGGCATGACTGGCCTTTCCCTGTTCTTGTTGTTTCGGGAGCGATCGTAGGGCCTGAGGAACTGGGGTCAATCCCCTCGCCTTTGCGGCCCGAATGCGGTACCACGCGGCGGAATGACCGAGACCCCGACCCGCATCTATGTCGACGCCGACGCCTGTCCGGTGAAGGACGAAATCTATCGCGTGGCGCTCCGGCACGGCGTGCCCGTGAGCGTGGTCGCCGGCAATTTCATCCGCGTGCCGCAGGACCCTCTGATCGAGCGCATCGCCGCGGGCAGCGGCATGGACGCCGCGGACGACTGGATCGCCGAGCGCGCCAGGCCCGGCGACGTGGTTGTGACCTCGGACATTCCGCTGGCGAGCCGCTGTGTGAAGGCGGGCGCCGACGTGATCGCGCCGAA
The DNA here is from genome assembly GCF_020193935.1 of Bradyrhizobium sp. NBAIM08. Lineage (NCBI taxonomy): Bacteria > Pseudomonadati > Pseudomonadota > Alphaproteobacteria > Hyphomicrobiales > Nitrobacteraceae > Bradyrhizobium > Bradyrhizobium sp. NBAIM08. Next base: position 644,461 of record NZ_JADYVR010000002.1, read on the forward strand.
CGGCAAGCCGTTCACCGAAGAATCGATCGGGATGACGCTGGCGGTGCGCAATCTGATGACGGACCTGCGATCGGCCGGCGAAGTCACCGGCGGCCCGCGCTCGTTCTCGCCGCGAGACCGCTCCAGCTTCCTCTCGGCGCTCGACCAGACACTGCGCCGGATCCAGCGCCGCCGCGCAGATCAGGCCGCAACGAGCCAAAGTTAGCCATGGCCCCGCCGCTGATCCAACTCAAAGACATCAGGCTGACCTTCGGCGGCACGCCGCTGCTGTCGGGCGTCGAGCTCAACGTCGCGCCATCCGAACGGGTCTGCCTGATCGGCCGCAACGGCTCCGGCAAATCGACCCTGCTGAAGATCGCGGCCGGCCTGGTCGAGCCTGACGCCGGCACACGCTTCGTGCAGCCCGGCGCAACGGTGCGCTACCTGCCGCAGGAGCCGGATTTCGGCGCGCACAAGAGCACGCTCGCCTATGTCGAGTCCGGGCTCGCGCCGGGGGACGACCAGCACCAGGCGCGCTATCTCCTGGAGCAGCTCGGCCTCACCGGCGAGGAGAACCCGCACAACCTCTCCGGTGGCGAGGCGCGCCGCGCGGCGCTGGCCTTCGTGCTGGCGCCCTCGCCCGACATCCTGCTGCTGGACGAGCCGACCAACCATCTCGATCTCGCCACCATCGAATGGCTGGAGCAGGAGCTCGACTCCAGGCGCAGCGCGCTCGTCATCATCAGCCACGACCGTCGCTTCCTGACCAATCTCTCGCGCTCCACCGCTTGGCTCGATCGCGGCCGGATCAAGCAGATCGATCGCGGCTTTGCCTCGTTCGAGAGCTGGCGCGACGAGGTGCTGGCCGAGGAGGAGCGCGATCAGCACAAGCTCGACCGCAAGATCGTCGACGAGGAGCACTGGCTGCGCCACGGCGTCTCCGGCCGCCGCAAGCGCAACGTCAAGCGGCTCGCCAATCTGCATGCGCTGCGCGCCCAGCGCCGCAACTATCGCGGCACCGCCGGCAGCGCCAACCTCGCAGCCAGCGAAGCCGAGCAGTCCGGCAAGCTGGTGATCGAGGCCAAGGGCATCACGAAATCCTACGGCGAGCGCAAGATCGTCGAGAATTTCTCCACCCGCATCCAGCGCGGCGACCGGCTCGGCATCATCGGGCCGAACGGCGCCGGCAAGACCACGCTGGTCAACCTGCTCACCGGCGGCATGCAGCCGGATTCCGGGACGATACGTCTCGGCGCCAATCTGGAGACGGCGACGCTCGACCAGCACCGCGAAAGCCTCGATCCCAAATCGACGCTCGCCGAAGCGCTCACCGGCGGCCGCGGCGATCAAATCATGGTCGGCGGCAAGCCGAAGCACGTCGTCGGCTACATGAAGGACTTCCTGTTCGCGCAGGAGCAACGCGGCACACCGCTGGAGGTGCTCTCGGGCGGGGAGCGCGGCCGGCTGATGCTGGCGCGGGCGCTGGCAAAGCCGTCGAACCTCCTGGTGCTGGACGAGCCGACCAATGATCTTGATCTCGAAACGCTCGACGTGCTCGAGGAGATGCTTGGCGACTACGAAGGCACCGTCATCCTGATCAGTCACGACCGCGACTTCCTCGACCGCGTCGTCACCTCGGTGATTGCGCCGGAGGGTAACGGCAAGTGGACCGAATATGCCGGCGGCTACAGCGACATGCTGAGCCAACGTGGCGCCGATTTGAAGCGCGAGGCGCCGAAAGCGCCACCGCTGGCGGAGAGGAAGGACGAGCGCGCAGCGGTCCCCTCGTCCGCGCCCAAGCGCAAGCTCAGCTTCAACGAGAAGCACGCGCTGGAAACGCTGCCGAAGAAGATGGAAACGCTGCACGCCGATATTGCAAAATTGCAGCGCGTGCTCGACGACCCCGGTCTCTATGCGAAAGATCGCAAAAAATTTGACGACACATCGGCTGCCATCGCCAAGGCGCACGAAGAATTGTCCGCCGCCGAAGAGCGTTGGCTCGAACTCGAAATGCTCCGCGAAGAGATTGAACAGGCATAACTCATGACAACAACTCTTGCAGCCAAGATCGCCCGCGAATACGGCACACCCTGTGCCGTCATCGACATGGACAGGGTCGAGCGCAACATCGCGCGGATCCAGAAGGCCTGCGACGACGCCGGAATCGCCAATCGCCCCCACATCAAGACGCACAAGAACCCGACCATTGCCAAGATGCAGGTCGCGGCCGGCGCCAAGGGCATCACCTGCCAGAAACTGGGCGAAGCCGAGATCATGGCCCATGCCGGCATCGACGACATCCTGATCAGCTACAATCTGCTGGGCGATGAGAAGATGGCGCGGCTCGGCGCGCTGCAGGCGAAGGCCAACATGACGGTGGCGGCCGACAATTCGACCGTCGTCGCCGGCCTGCCTAAGGCGGCTGCGGCGTCAGGCCGCCCGCTCTCGGTCGTGGTCGAATGCGATACCGGGCGCAAGCGCGCAGGCGTCGAAACGCCGGCGGAGGCGATTGCGCTGGCGCGCGAGATCGCGGCGTCTGAGGGACTCGCGTTCGCCGGCTTCATGCTGTATCCGACCGAGACCGGCTGGGCTGAGGCGCAGAAATTCTACGACGAGGCGCTGGCTGGCGTGCGCGCGCACGGGCTCGACGCCAAGATCGTCTCGACCGGCGGCACGCCGAACCTCGTCAATATCGGCAAGCTCAAGGGCGGCACCGAGCACCGCTTCGGCACCTATATCTACAACGATCGCATGCAGGTCGCCGCGGGCTCGGCGACTTGGGACGATTGCGCGCTGCACATCTATTCGACGGTGGTCAGCCGCGCCGCGCCCGAGCGCGGCATTCTCGATGCCGGCTCGAAAACGCTGACGACGGATACCGGCGGGCTCGACGGCCACGGCCTGATCCTGGAACATCCCGAAGCCAAGATCGCGAAGTTCGCCGAGGAGCACGGTTTTCTCGATCTCTCCCGCAGCAACACGCGGCCCAATGTCGGCGACGTCGTCCGCATCGTGCCGAACCACGTCTGCGTCGTCGTCAACATGATGGATGAGGTGGTGATGGTGCGCGGCGAGGACATCATCGGCACGCTGCCGGTGGCCGCGCGTGGGAAGCTGCGGTAGGTGTACGCGCGCCGTTGCCACGGCCGTCATTGCGAGGAGCTCTTGCGACGAAGCAATCCAGACTTCCGCGGAGGAGGGATTCTGGATTGCTTCGCTGCGCTCGCAATGACGGGGGTTAGCGTTTGAGCCACTCCAGCACGCCCCTGCCCGCGGCAGCCCCAGTCGCGAAGGACGCCTGCAAGAGATAGCCGCCGGTCGGCGCCTCCCAATCCAGCATCTCGCCGGCGGCGAACACACCTTGCAATTTGCGCAGCATGAATTGCTCGTCGAGCTCGTCGAACATAATTCCACCCGCGGTCGAGATCGCGCGATCGATCGGCGCCACTCCGGTGAGCTGAACTGGAATAGCATTGATCAGCCCTGCGAGCTCCGCCGGCGAGAACGCGGCCAGCGGCCGGCCGGAGGCGAAGGCTGCCTCCTGCATCAATCCGATGCCGACCGGCGACAATTGCGCGGCCTTGCGCAGGAAGTTCGCCAGCGATTGCTTGCCACGCACGCCTGACAGCCGCGTGGTCAGCGCAGCGGCGTCGAGATCGGGCCGCAACCCGATCATCAGCGTCGCCTGCCCGAGATTCAGCACAGCCTCGCGCAGTTCCGCCGACAACGAGTAGATCGCGCCGCCTTCGATGCCGCTGCGGGTGATCATCGCCTCTCCGCGCACCGTGTGTGCGCCGATCGTCAACGCCACGCCCTTGAGCGGCTGGCCCTCGAACCGGTCGCGGAACAGTTTGGACCAAGCGACCGTGAAGCCGGAATTGGCCGGCCGCAGCTTCGAGACGGCAATGCCCTTTGCAGCGAGGATGTCGACCCAGCCGGCGTCCGAGCCGAGCCGCGGCCAGCTTGCGCCGCCGAGCGCGAGCAGCGTGGCGTTCGCTTCGATGGCGGAGACGCCTTTCGGCGTCTGAAAGATCAACCGACCCTCGCCGTCCCAGCCGATCCAGCGATGGCGAAAAGCAAAGCGGACACCGGCGGCATCGAGCCGCCGCAGCCAGGCGCGCAGCAAGGGCGAGGCCTTGAACGTTTTCGGAAACACGCGTCCGCTGCTGCCGACGAAGGTCGGCTCGCCCAGCGCCTCGCTCCAGGCACGCAGCGCATCGGGCGAAAATGCCTCGACCGCCGCCTGCAGCTTCGGTGCGGCCTCGCGGTAGCGCGCCATGAATTGCGGCAGCGGTTCGCTGTGAGTGAGGTTGAGTCCGCCGCGGCCGGCCATCAGGAATTTGCGTCCCGCTGATGGCATGGCGTCATAGACGGTGACGGGGGCGCCGCCTGACGCCAGCACCTCCGCCGCCATCAGCCCGGCGGGACCTGCGCCGATGACGGCGACGTCGGTCAGAGCTTGATCCCCGCCCGCACTGCTGCCTGCGCGACGTATTTCTGCGTCTGCTCGAACGCGCCCTGCAGCGCCCTCGCCTTCGACATGTCGCTGATCTCGGCGAAATGCGCGGCGATCGCATCCGGCGTCCACTCGCTCTCCGGCAGGTTGATACCTTCGCTCTCCAAAATCTTGATCACCGCAAACGAGCCGGCACCGGCGCCCATGATGGTGCGGGTCGGCGCATCCTCGCTCAGCATGTACTCGACCGCAGGGGTGATCGCGTTCGGCTTCATCAGTTGCAGCGCCTGCGGCGGCAGCAGCTCTTCGGTCATGCGCGTCGCCGCCGTCGGCGAGATGATGTTGACGCGGATGTCGTTCTTGCGGCCCTCCTCGGCGAGCACGTTCATCAGGCCGACCATGCCGGACTTCGCGGCGCCGTAATTGGCCTGACCGAAATTGCCGTACAGGCCCGAGGATGAGGTGGTCAGCACGATGCGGCCGTAATTGCGGTCACGCATGCCGGCCCAGGCCGCCTTGCAGCAATAGAAAGTGCCGACGAGATGCACGTCGAGTACCTTCTGGAAATCGGCCACCTCCATCTTGCCGAACGACTTGTCGCGCAGGATGCCGGCATTGGCGCACAAGAGATCGACGCTGCCCCACTCCTTGGTAGCGCGCTCGACCATGGCGGTGACCTGCTCGAAATTGGAGACGTCGGCGCCGTCGGCCATCGCGATGCCGCCGGCCTTGCGGATCTCCTCGACCACGGCCTCGGCCGGCGACAGCGAGCCGCCGGTGCCGTCGCGCGCGCCACCGAAATCGTTGACCACGACCTTGGCGCCGCGGCTCGCCAGCCCCAGCGCATGCGCGCGTCCGAGACCATTGCCCGCGCCGGTGACGATGGCGACGCGTCCGTCGAACCTGATTGGCATTGCGTAGCTTCCTGTCTTCTTGCCTTCTCCCCTTGTGGGAGAAGGTGGCGCGAAGCGCCGGATGAGGGGTATCTATCAACAGCGGAGCTCGCGGAGAGATACCCCTCACCCGGCTTCGCTTCGCGAAGCCACCCTCTCCCACAAGGGGAGAGGGTGAGAACCGCGAGAATTCGTCAGCTTTTGAGCAGCGATGGGTTGCCGGGTCAAGCCCGGCAAGGACGGCACGGGCCTACTCGAAATAGATCAGGCCGAGCCAGTCGGCGACGAGCGCCGGTTTATCCTCGCCCTCGATCTCGACCGTGACGTTGGTGCGGGACTGGAGCTCGCCTGGCTTGCGGAGCTTGGCTTCCGCCAGCACGAAACGGCCACGCACGCGCTTGCCTGAGCGCACCGGCGAGATGAAGCGCAGCCTGTCGAAGCCGTAATTCACGCCCATCGTGGTGCCCGCAATCACGGGCATCACCTCGTAGGACATGATCGACAGCAGCGACATCGTGAGAAAACCATGCGCAATGGTAGTGCCGAACGCGGTTTCCTTCTTCGCGCGTTCCGGATCGACGTGGATGAACTGGTGATCTTTGATCACGTCGGCATAGCTGTCGATGCGGGGCTGATCGATCAGGTGCCACGACGATACGCCGATCTCCTTGCCGATCATGGCCTGATAGGCCTCGAGCGTAACAGGCGGCTTCTTCCAGACTTCGTTCACTTAGGTCTCACTCCGTGTCTTCGCCAGCTCCGGAAAATCCTCCTCACGGAATTCCCGGCCGCGCAAGGGATCGCTGCGATCGTCGTCGCGTTCGAGCCGTCGTAGCTGGACGCGGCGGATCTTTCCAGAGATCGTCTTCGGCAGCTCGGTGACGATTTCGAGGCGGCGGATGCGCTTGAACGGGGCCAGGCGCGCGTGCAGGTGCTTGAAGATCGATAGCGCGGTTTCCGGCGAGCGTTCTGCACCCGCGGTCAGCAGCACGAACGCCTTGGGGATCGCGAGCCGGATTGGATCCGGGCTCGGCACCACCGCAGCTTCCGCGACCAGCTCGTGCTCGAGCAGGACGCTCTCCAGTTCGAACGGGCTGATGCGATAATCGGAGGATTTGAAGACGTCGTCAGAGCGGCCGACGAAGGTCAAGTAGCCATCCTCATCCGCGAAAACGACGTCGCCGCTGCGATAGAGCGCGCCTTCGGCGCCGGACAACTTGCCATCCTCGCCCTGGTAGCCCTGCATCAGGCCCGCGGGGCGGTCAGCGCCCAGCACCAGCGTCACCTCGCCTTCCTTGGCCGGGTTTCCATCGGCATCGCTGATCTGCACGCGATAGCCTGGCAGCGGACGGCCCATCGAGCCGATCTTGATGGGCTGGCCCGGCGAGTTGCCGGCGAGCGCCGTGGTCTCGGTCTGGCCGTAGCCGTCGCGAATGGTGAGGCCCCAGGCGGCCTGCACCTGATCGATCACTTCAGGATTGAGCGGCTCGCCGGCGCCGCAGACCTCGCGAAGCGCCACCTTGAACGAGGCGAGGTTCTCCTGGATGAACAGCCGCCACACCGTCGGCGGCGCGCACAGCGTGGTGACGCCGCAGCGGCCGATGGTGGCAAGCAGCGCCTTGGCGTCGAAGCGCGGCTGGTTGACCACGAACACGGTCGCACCCGCATTCCACGGCGCGAAGAAGCAGCTCCAGGCATGCTTGGCCCAGCCGGGCGAGGAGATGTTGAGATGGACGTCGCCGGGCTTCAGCCCGATCCAGTACATCGTCGAGAGATGGCCGACGGGATAGCTGCGCTGACTGTGTCGCACCAATTTTGGTTTTGCTGTCGTACCCGAGGTGAAATACAGCAGCATCGGATCGTCGGCATTGGTCGGACCATCAGGCGCGAAGCTTTCGGAAGCTTTTGCTGCTTCGTCATATGCCAGCCAACCGTCGGAGGCCGCGCCGACGACGATGCGAACGACATTCTCGGCGCCCAAGCTCGTGAATTTCGCGACCTGGTCCTGCGCGGCGACCACTGCCCTTGCCTTGCCGCGATCGAGCCGGTCGCGCAGCTCGTCGGCGGTCAGCAGCGTCGTGGCGGGAATGACGACCACGCCGAGCTTCATCGCGGCAAGCATCGTCTCCCACAGCGGAACCACGTTGCCGAGCAGCAGCAGGAGATGGTCGCCGCGCCGGAGGCCCTGCGCGCGGAGGAAGTTGGCGACCTGGTTGGAGCGGCGCGACAGCGCCGCAAAGGACAGCTTCGTCTGCTTGTCCTGGGCGGCATCGACGATCCAGAGCGCGGGCCGATCCTTGCTGTCCGCATTGGCCGCGAGCTCGGCGTCGAACCAGTCGAGCGCCCAGTTGAAAGGAACCGGATCAGGCCAGCGGAAACCTTTGACCGCAGCCTCGTATTCCGTGCGGTGTTGCAGAAGGAACGCGCGTGCTTCCTGGAATGTGGTCATCAAGCTTTCCCGGCTAAACTCCTAACGTGCTTGATAATTCCGGAAAAATCCACCCCGCCCTGGCCGGCTGCGTCGAAAGACTGATAGATCTCCTGCGCATGCTTGCCGAGCGGCGTCGCCGCGCCCGCAGCCTTGGCCGCATCCTGCGCCAGGGTGAGGTCCTTCACCATCAGCGCCGAGGCAAAGCCCGGCTTGTAATCGTTGTTGGCCGGCGAGGTCGGCACCGGGCCCGGCACCGGGCAATAGGTGGTCAGCGACCAGCACTGGCCGGACGAGGTCGAGGCGACGTCGAACAGCGCCTGATGCGAGAGCCCGAGCTTCTCACCGAGCGCGAAGGCTTCGCTCACCGCGATCATGGAAATGCCGAGGATCATGTTGTTGCAGATTTTTGCGGCCTGCCCTGCGCCGGCACCGCCGCAATGTACGATCTTCTTGCCCATGTTCTCGAGCACGGGCTTGGCCGCGGCAAATGCCTTCTCCTCGCCGCCGCACATGAAGGTGAGCGTCGCACCCTTGGCACCGCCCGTGCCGCCGGAGACCGGCGCATCGACCGAGAGCACGCCGTGCTTGGCGGCGAGCGCATGCGCGGCTCGCGCGCTTTCGACGTCGATGGTGGAGCTGTCGATGATGAGCGCACCCTTGGTCATGGCGGGCACGACCTCGTTCCAGACGCCGAGCACATGCTTGCCTGCGGGCAGCATGGTGACGACGACATCGGCGCCCTTCACCGCGGCCGGTGCGCTGTCGGCGATGCTGGCGCCATCGGTCTTGGCCTGATTGCGCGAGGCTTCGACAAGATCGAACGCCACCACCTTGTGGCCGGCCTTGACGAGGTTGGCCGCCATCGGGCCGCCCATGTTGCCGAGACCGATGAATGCGATCGTCGCCATTGTCGTTTCCTCCGCTACAGCGTTGTTAATTGAACTTCAATTCGTCCGCGCCGATCTCGGCGAAATAGGGCGCAAGCATCTCCGGCGTCACATCCTCGATCCGCGGCGGCGACCAGGTCGGGTTGCGGTCCTTGTCGATCACGGCGGCGCGCACGCCCTCGCGAAAATCATCGCTCCGAAACACCTCCAGCGCGGCGCGGTATTCGCGAACCAGGCACTCTTCCAGGCTCGATCCGCGCGCAAGGCGCAGTAGCTTCAGCGTGACCACCATGCCGCGCGGCGATTTTTCGTTCAGCGTCTTCAGCGTGGCCAGCGCGAACTCGGAACCATCGCGCTTCAGCGCAGCGACAATGTCCTCCATGCGGTCGAAGCCGAACAACGCATCGATGACCGGCTCCCTGGCGGCGACCGGCCCCGCAGTCTCGCCGGAGGCGAAGCCGTCGATGAGCTTGCTGACATCGGCTGCGGTCGCACCGGACCGCAGCTTGGTCAGCGCCTCGCGCAGCTCCGGCAATCTCACGGCCGGCACCACCCAATCGGCAAACTTCGCGTGGATCGCGTCCGGCCCGTTCATGGTCTGGCCGGTCAGCCCGAAATAGGTGCCGATCTCGCCCGGCGAATGCGACAGCAGATAGGTGCCGCCGACATCGGGGAAGAAGCCGAGGCCGACTTCGGGCATCGCGAGCTTGGTCCGATCGGTGACGATACGGTGGCTGGCATGGGCGGACAGACCGACACCGCCGCCCATCACGATGCCGTCCATGAAGGCGACATAGGGTTTTGGAAATTTCTTGATCCGGGCATTGAGGATGTACTCCTCGCGCCACAGGATCTTGCCGAGATCGCCACCCGCCTTCGAGCTTTCCCAGAGCGTGCGGATGTCGCCGCCGGCGCAGAGGCCGCGCTCGCCGGCGCCTTCCAGCAGGATCACGGCAATTGCAGGATCAGCTTCGAAACGATCGAGCGCCTTGTCGATGTCGCGAAACATCTCAAGCGTCACGGCGTTGATCGCCTTGGGACGATTGAGCCTGATGATGCCGGCCGCGCCTTCGACGCGCGCGACCAGATCGCCCTCTTCCACCCCACTCATCGCGCGCCCTCGATCAGTTTGCGCGCCACGATGAGCCGCATGATTTCATTGGTGCCTTCGAGGATCTGGTGCACGCGTAAGTCGCGCACGATCTTCTCGATGCCGTATTCGCTGAGGTAGCCGTAGCCGCCGTGGAGTTGCAGCGCATGGTTGGCAACCTCGAACCCGACATCGGTGCCGAAGCGTTTCGCCATGGCGCAGAGCATGGTGGCGTCGGGGTCTTTGCGATCGAGCGCCGCGGCGGCGCGCCACAGGAAGGTGCGCGCGGCCTCCAACTCGATCGCCATGTCGGCGAGACGGAATTGCAGCGCCTGGAATTCGTCGAGCCGCTTCCCGAACGCCTTGCGCTCCTTCATGTAGGCGCGCGCCTTGTCGAGTGCTGCTTGCGCGCCGCCGAGCGAGCACGCCGTAATGTTGAGACGGCCGCCGTCGAGGCCGGCCATCGCGATCTTGAAGCCTGTGCCCTCCTCGCTCAGGCGATTGGCCACAGGCACGCGGGCGTTCTCGAATATCACCGCGCGGGTCGGCTGCGCGTTCCAGCCCATCTTGCGCTCATTGGCGCCGAAGGAGACACCCGGCGCCTTGCCGTCGATCACGAGCGTCGAGATGCCGCCGGGACCGTCGCCACCGGTACGTACCATCGCGACCAGAATATCCGTGCCGCCAGCGCCGGAGATGAATTGCTTCTGGCCGTTTAGGACGTAGTGGTCGCCGTCGCGCACGGCGCGCGTGCGCAGCGCCGCGGCGTCCGAGCCGGCACCCGGCTCGGTCAGGCAGTAGCTTGCGATCAGCTCCATGGTGCAGAGCTTCGGCAGCCATTGGTGGCGCTGGGTGTCGCTGCCGAAGGCATCGATCATCCAGCTCGCCATATTGTGGATGGAGATGAAGGCCGAGGTGGTCGGGCAGCCCGTCGCCAGCGCCTCGAAGATCAGCGCTGCGTCGAACCGCGTCATGGCGGAGCCGCCGACATCGTCGCGGATATAGATGCCGCCCATGCCGAGCTTGGCGGCTTCGCGCATCACCTCGACTGGAAAATACTTCTCCTCGTCCCAACGCAGCGCGTGCGGCGCGATCCTTTCCGCCGCAAACGCCAGCGCCATGTCGCGAAGGACGACCTGATCCTCGTTCAGAGCGAACTGCATGCTGGGCTGCTCACTATTCTCGTCATTGCGAGGAGCGAAGCGACGAAGCAATCCAGAGTAGTTCCGCAGTGACAGTCTGGATTGCTTCGCTGCGCTCGCAATGACAGGCTGGGCTACAGCCTTACTTCATCAGCGGGATCGAGAACTCCGCACCTTCCTTGACGCCGGACGGCCAGCGCGAGGTCACCGTCTTGGTCTTGGTGTAGAAGCGGATCGAGTCCGGGCCGTGCTGGTTGAGATCGCCGAAGCCCGACTTCTTCCAGCCGCCGAAGGTGTAATAAGCGATCGGCACCGGGATCGGCACGTTGATGCCGACCATGCCGACGTTGACTCTGGCCGCGAAGTCGCGCGCGGCATCGCCGTCGCGGGTGAAGATGGCAACGCCGTTGCCGTAATCGTGGTCGGACGGCAGCGCCAGCGCCTCCTTGTAGTCGTGCGCGCGCACCACCGAGAGCACCGGGCCAAAGATCTCTTCCTTGTAGATCCGCATGTCCTTGGTGACGTTGTCGAACAGCGAACCGCCGAGATAGAAGCCGTTCTCGTAACCCTGCATCTTGAAGCCGCGGCCGTCGACGGCGAGCGTCGCGCCTTCCTTGACGCCGATGTCGATGTAGCTCTTGACCTTCTCGACCGCCTCGCGGGTCACGAGCGGACCGTAGTCGGCCGACGGATCGATCGAGGTGCCGATCTTCAAGGACTCGACGCGCGGGATCAGCTTTTCCATCAGGCGGTCGGCGGTGGACTTGCCGACGGGGACCGCGACGGAAACGGCCATGCAGCGCTCGCCGGCCGAGCCGTAGCCGGCGCCGATCAGCGCGTCGACGGCCTGGTCCATGTCCGCGTCCGGCATGACGATGGCGTGGTTCTTGGCGCCGCCGAAGCACTGGCAGCGCTTGCCGGTCTGCGCGGCGCGCTCGTAGATGTATTGCGCGATCGGCGTCGAGCCGACGAAGCCGATGGCCTTGATGTCGGGATCGTCGAGGATGGCGTCGACCGCCTCCTTGTCGCCGTTGACGACGTTGAGGATGCCGGCGGGCAGGCCCGCTTCCATCATGAGTTCAGCGAGCAGCATCGGCACGCCGGGGTCGCGCTCCGAGGGCTTGAGGATGAAAGCGTTGCCGCAGGCGATCGCCGGCGCAAACTTCCACATCGGGATCATCGCCGGGAAATTGAACGGCGTAATGCCTGCGACGACGCCGAGCGGCTGACGCATCGAATAGATGTCGATGCCGGGGCCAGCGCCTTCGGTGTACTCGCCCTTCATCAGATGCGGAATGCCGCAAGCGAATTCCGCGACTTCTAGGCCGCGCTGGATGTCGCCCTTGGCGTCGGGGACGGTCTTGCCGTGCTCGCGCGCGAGCAGCTCGGCGAGCTTGTCGTAATCGCGCTGGACCAGTTCAACAAATTTCATCATGACGCGGGCGCGGCGCTGCGGGTTGGTCGCGGCCCATTCGGGCTGTGCGGCGCGCGCGTTCTCGACGGCGGCGCGGACCTCGGCCTTGGACGCCAGCGCCACCTTGGCCTGAACGTCACCGGTCATCGGCTCGAAAACGTCGGCGGTGCGGCCCGAGGTGCCCTTGACCTCCTTGCCACCGATGAAATGTCCGATTGAACGCATGGAATGGTCTCCTTCAGGCCGAGCGTGGTCGCTTTGACAAATCCTATTGACCTGCATTTTATAGGATTCAAGTCTGAGATAATGCACCATAGATGTGCGAAAATGCTGGATCAAGGCGCTATCGATTGGGACGACTTTCGCTTCGTGCTGGCCATCGTGCGGGGCGGCTCGGTTTCGGCTGCGGCAAAACAGCTGGGGGTCGACCATGCCACCGTGATCCGCCGCGTCGACCGGCTGGAGAAGCACCTCTCGGCCAAGCTGTTCGACCGGCGCAAGACCGGCTACCTCCTCACCGAGGCCGGCCAGCGCGTCGCCGACAGCGCCGAAGCCATGGAATCGACCATTGTTGCCAATCAGGAGCAGGTCGGCGGCTCCGTGGCGCGGCTGACCGGGACGGTGCGGATCGGCGCGCCTGATGGGTTCGGCACCGCCTTCCTGGCGCCGCGGCTGACGCCGTTCGCGGACTGCTATCCCGATCTCGATTTGCAACTTGTGGCCACCGCGCGGCTGTTCAGCCTCTCCAAGCGCGAGGCCGACATCGCCATCAGCCTGACCATGCCGAAGGAAGGTCGCATCGTCGGGCGCAAGCTGCTCGACTACCGCCTCGGGCTCTACGCAGCCCCCGCCTATCTCGACCGCTTCCCGAAAATCGCCTCGCGGCAGGATCTGACGCAGCACCGCTTCGTCGGCTACATCGAGGAACTCCTGTTCACGCCGGAGCTCGACTATCTGCCACAGGTGTCGCCGCGAATCTCGGCGCGCTTCCGCAGCGCCAATCTGATCGCCCAGCTCAACGCCACGCTCTCAGGCTTCGGCATCGCGGTGCTGCCGCATTTCATGGCGAGCGACTATCCGCAGCTCGTCGCCGTGCTGCCCGACGAAATCTCGATCACGCGGACGTTCTGGATGCTGATGCACGCCGACAGCAAGGACCTGGCGCGGATCAGAGCCGTGGCGGATTACATCTCGGAGATTGTCGAGCGCGAGCGGGCGTTGTTTGCTGGGCGGTGAACGGCGGTCTCTTAGGGGTCTCGTAGGGTGGGTTAGCCGAAGGCGTAACCCACCTCTTCCGTCTCCGCGGACGAACACAGTGGTGGGTTACGCCAAGCGAATACGCTTCGCGCCATCGCATGGCTAACCCACCCTACACGGCATCTCGCCTAATTCTGTTTCGCCTTCTTCGCGGCCGCCACCTTCGACTCACGCTTCGCTCCCTCGAGCGCGTGGTCCCGGCCGGCCTTCAGCATCTCGTCGGACAATTCGCTCGAGCCGGCGATGCGCGCCAGCAGCATGGTTCCGGCCATCGTCGCGAGCGTCGCGATCGCCTGCTTGCGTGCCGCCTTGCGGGGCATGTTCGGGATGGTGTCGGTCAGGGCCTCGATCATCTCATCCAGCTTGCCGGCAAAGGCCTTGCGTGTCCTCGGACTCTCGCGGGCGATCTCGGCTCCCAGCGCGGGAATCGAGCAGCCGTGACCGGGATTGTCGCGATGCAGCGTGGACAAATAGCTTTCCGCGATCAGCGCCAGCCGCTTTTCCGGAGCGACCTCGCCGGTGAGCTTGCGCCAGTGTTCCATCGAACGGTCCATCGCGTAGGCAAAAGCCTCGATCACCAGCGCCTCGCGGGAATCGAAATGCGCGTAAAAGCCGCCGTGGGTCAGGCCCGCCTCCTTCATGAGGTCGGCGACGCCGATACCGTGGGCACCCTTCTCCCGCAGCCGCACCGAGGCCTTCTTCACGATGCGATCGTGGGTTTCCTGCTTGTGTTCCCGGGAATAGCGCATGCGGATCTCATTGAATGTCGGAGATCATCTCATAACACGCAAATGCCGAGATGGGTGCATTAATTCATGTCAAGTTGTGCCGATCATGGAGAAGGTCGCAGTTGCATGGACCGCAAGTGCGCCCTTGCCGTCCCGCACAAAACCCTCGGTGTAGCTGGTCTGGCGTCCTAGCTTGATCACCTTGCCCTCGGCCGAAATCAGCCCGGAACGCACCGACAGGGGGCGCAGATAAGTCAGCTTCAGATCGAGGGTCACCGAGCTTTGTCCGGCCTCCAGCCTGGTCGAGATGGCGCATCCCATGGCCGTATCGAGCAGCGCTGCGGCGGTCGCGCCATGGAGAAGTCCGATGGTGTTTTCGAGATCCTCGCGCGGCTCCAGTTCCATGACGATCCGGCCCGGCTCGACCACGGCCATGGTGAAACCTATCAGCTTGGCGAAGGGCGGCGGCGGCAGGCGGCCGTCACGGATGCCCAGCATGGCATCCATGCCCGACAGGCCCATCGCCGCCCGCGCCACCGGCGCAGGCACCTGCCAGTCCACTACGCGTTCCCGCCTCTGCGCGGGCGAAAACAGGTCGGGTTGATCGTCACCGGTCATGGCAGCCTCTTTAGATGATATTCGTCATACTATGCCACGGACTTCACGCTGGCAACCCGCCCTCCCCGTCGCTTGACAAGACGTACGTTTCGGCCCGGAAGTGATCCCGACCGGCGCGCCCCGCGCATGTCCACGAAACCTTTCGAGATCCCACGATGGAAATGCTCAACAATCATTGCGGCGTGACGCGCGATGCGCGCGGCGTCGTTCATGTCGCGATCTGCAACGCCGGCCCGCTCAACATCCTCGGCTCGCCCGTGACCGACGCCGTGCGCGAAGGCCTGCAGCAGCTCGCATCCGACCGCAGCATCCGCGTCGTGGTGCTGCGCGGACAGAGCGAGAAGAGCCTGATCGGCGGAGCCGACATCAAGGAGATGGCCGGGCTCGACCAGACATCCGCCGAGGCCTTCATCAGCCGCCTGCGCGATCTCTGCGAGGCGGTGCGCGCCTTCCCTGCCCCGATCATCGCACGCATGCCGGGCTGGTGCCTCGGCGGCGGGCTCGAAGTGGCGGCGGCCTGCGACTTCCGCGTCGCCGCGCATGATGCCCATTTCGGCATGCCCGAGGTGCGTGTCGGCATCCCCTCGGTGATCCATGCCGCGCTGTTGCCGCGCCTGATCGGTTGGGCCCGCGCGCGCTGGCTGGTGATGACGGCGGAGAACATCGATGCAGCCACGGCGCTGGCATGGGGCCTGGTCGACAAGGTCGCTGCGCCCGGCGAACTCGATGCCGAGGTCGAGCATCTAGTGAAGGCCTTGCTCGAATGCGGCCCCGAGGCGCTGCGCTCGCAAAAGGCGCTGCTGCGGCAGTGGGAAGAGCTGCCGCTGACCGAGTCGGTGAATTTGAGCGTGAAAGTGTTCGGCGAGTCGTTCCTGACGGACGAGCCGACGCGGCTGATGGGCGCGTTTGTCAACCGGAAGCGGTAGACGCGAGGAAGCAACAGCGCAGCCAAGAAAAGACGGTGTCATGCCCCGCCTAGTGCGCAGTTGCGCACGGGGGCGGGGCCTCCAGTACGCCGCGCCTTCCCGGTTCTAGCCGCGTGGCCTCTGGAATACTGGATTGCCCGCCTTCGCGGGCAATGACAGCGTACTGTGGGTAAGCAGCCCCCAATCGCACGACCAAATCTCATCCGGCCCGCGACATTTTCTCATCCCTGTCGCGGTTGCATTTTTTGCGACGCATCATATGATGTCCATCATCTTACACGTCATCGCCAGGGAGTTCTCGTCATGGCCGAAGCCGCCGAGCCCGTCGTCATCGTCTCCGCCGCACGCACCCCACTCGGCCGCTTCATGGGCGAATTGTCACAGCTTTCCACGCACAAGCTCGGATCACACGTGATCGGGGCGGCACTGGAGCGCGCCGAGCTCGCTCCGGAGAAGGTCGACGAGGTCTTCATGGGCTGCGTGCTGCCGGCAGGCCAAGGCCAGGCGCCGGCGCGCCAGGCCGCACGCAGCGCCGGTCTGCCTGATGCGACCGGTGCCACCACCGTCAACAAGGTCTGCGGTTCCGGCATGAAGGCGACCATGCTGGCGCACGACATCATCCGCGCCGGCTCGGCCGACATCGTCGTCTCCGGCGGCATGGAGAGCATGAGCAACGCGCCCTACCTGCTCGCCAAGGCGCGCGGCGGCTATCGCGTCGGCCACGACCGCATCATCGACCACATGATGATGGACGGCCTGGAGGACGCCTACGAGACCGGCCGTTCCATGGGCGATTTCGGCGAAGCTACCGCGGAAGCCTATCAATTCACCCGCAAGGACCAGGACGCCTATGCGATGGAGACGCTCAGCCGCGCCCGCAAGGCCGTCGAGGGCGGCGCGTTCAAGGCCGAGATCGCGCCGATCACGCTGACCGAAAAGGCCGGCCCGCGCGTGATCGCCAATGACGAGCATCCGCTCAAGGTCGACCCCGCCAATATCCCCGGATTGAAGCCGGCATTCCGCGCCAACGGCACCATCACGCCGGCCGCCTCCTCCGCCAATGCCGACGGCGCCGCCGCGCTGGTGCTGACGAAGCGCGCACTTGCCGACCGGGGCGGCCTGCCTGTTCTCGCCGAGATCAAGGGCCACGCCACCCATAGCCAGGAGCCGCAATGGTTCACCACGGCGCCGATCCCGGCGATCCGCAAGCTGCTGGACAAGGTCGGCTGGAGCGCGGGCGACGTCGACCTGTTCGAGATCAACGAGGCCTTTGCCGTGGTGGCGATGGCGGCGCAGCGCGACCTCGGCATTCCCCGCGACAAGCTGAACGTCAATGGCGGCGCCTGCGCGCTGGGCCACCCGATCGGCGCCACCGGCGCGCGGCTGATCGTGACGCTGCTGCATGCGCTGGAGGCCAACCACCTCAAGCGCGGCATCGCCGCACTCTGCATCGGCGGCGGTGAAGCCACGGCCATCGCGGTGGAACGCCGCTGACGCGGACGTCCGGAAACGAGGGAACTCTGTCATTTGCGACAGATACATCCCGTGTCATCCTCTAGACTGACGCAGGTCTGTCTCGGCCTGCCCATCAATGTTGAGGCCCAATGATCTCGAACTGGCTCGCGGCAGCACTGTCCCGCCGTAACATTCATTACGGTTGGGTGATGGTCGGCGTGACTTTCCTCACCGCGTTGATCAGCGCCGGCACGGTCGGCGCGCCCGGCGTGTTCATCGTTCCCCTGCAGAAGGAGTTCGGCTGGAGCACGGCGGAGATCTCGTCCGCGCTGTCGATCCGCTTCATCCTGTTCGGACTGATGGCGCCGTTCGCGGCCGCCCTGCTCAACCGCTATGGCCTGCGCAACGTCACGCTGGCCGCCCAGCTGATCGTGGTCTCGGCGCTCGTGCTCTCGCTCGGCATGACGGAGGTCTGGCAGCTCATTGCCCTCTGGGGCGTGGTGATCGGGATCGGCACCGGCATGACGGCCTTGGTGCTCGGCGCGACCATCGCCACGCGCTGGTTCGCGGCACGACGCGGCCTCGTCATCGGCATCATGACGGCGAGCGTTGCCACCGGCCAGCTCGTGTTCCTGCCGCTGCTGGCAAGCCTCACCGAGCGCTATGGCTGGCGCCTCGCGCTCGGTCTCGTCTGCATCATGCTCGGTGTTTCCGCGCTGGCCGTGCTGCTCGCGATGCGTGACCGCCCCAGCGACGTCGGCCTGCGGCCGTTCGGCGACGAAGGCACCGCACCCTTGCCCGCGCCGCCCGTCAGCCACGGCTCGATCACGGGCGTTGCACTCGGCACGCTGCGCGACGCCTCGACGTCGATGACGTTCTGGATCCTGTTCGCGACCTTCTTCATCTGCGGCGCCTCCACCAACGGGCTGGTGCAGGTGCACCTGATCCCGATGTGCCTCGATTTCGGCATCCCGCAGGTGCAGGCGGCGAGCCTGCTGGCGGCGATGGGCATCTTCGACTTCTTCGGCACGATCATGTCGGGCTGGCTGTCCGACCGCTACGACAATCGCTGGCTCCTGTTCTGGTACTACGGCCTGCGCGGGCTCTCGCTGATCTTCCTGCCGTTCAGCGATTTCTCCTTCTACGGCCTCTCGGTCTTCGCGATGTTCTATGGTCTCGACTGGATCGCGACGGTGCCGCCGACGGTGCGGCTCACCGCGCAAAAGTTCGGGCCCGAGCGCGCCAATCTGGTGTTCGGCTGGATATTCGCCGGCCATCAGCTCGGCGCCGGCGCCGCGGCGTTCGGCGCGGGGTTCTCGCGCACAGTCTACCAGAGCTACCTGCCCGCCTTCTTCATCGCCGGCGCGCTCTGCGTGTTCGCGGCCCTGATCGTGCTGGCGCTGTCGCGGCAGCCGAAGCCGCAAGTGGCGATGGCGTGAGAAGGAACCACGTCTTCTGCCTTCCGGTTTGACAGAAGAAACAGAGCCCCGCAGTGTCGTGAAGGCGGGCCAAATCGTTCCGACATGACCACGCCGCAAAGATGCCTCCTATGCTGTGGCGATGACAGACAGGCCTGGACGGACGCGCAAGCATGCCCTTCGGATTGGCACGGCGGGATGGAACGTGCCGTCCCAGCATGCGGATGCGTTCAAGGCCGAGGGCTCCCACCTTGAGCGCTACGCCTCAGTGCTGAACTGCACCGAGATCAACACGTCGTTCTATCGTCCGCATCGGCGCACGACATATGAGCGATGGAGCGCTGCGGTGCCGGCCGGCTTCCGTTTTGCGGTCAAGGTCCCGCAATCGATCAGCCATGCGCCGGAGCTGAGGTTCGATCGCGCGGACGTCGATCGGTTCTGCGAGGAGATTTCCGGCCTTGGGCAAAAGCTCGGCGTGCTGCTGCTGCAATTGCCTTCGTCGACAATCTTCGCAAGGCGCGGCGCCGGGAAGCTCGTAATAGCGCTGCAGAAAGGGGGGCAGGTGCCGGTGGTTTGCGAGCCACGGCACGCGAGCTGGTTCACCAGGCCGGCCGACGACTGGCTGGCGCAACGAGGCGTCGCGCGGGTGGCCGCGGATCCACCGCGTGCCGCCAATGGCGCTGCGCCCGGCGGCTGGACCGGGCTGGCCTATTTTCGGCTTCACGGTTCACCGAGGGTCTATTATTCCAGCTATGACGCGGCTGCCTTGGCGGCGCTCAAGGTGCGGCTGGCCGGATGCGCGGCGGCCTCGGTCTGGTGCATTTTCGACAACACCGCTTCGGGCGCAGCCATGGCCAATGCCCGCCAGCTGGTTGAAGCCCGATAGCGCCAGACCGTTCGCTCGCGGATTACTCCGTGAAAGTCTTTGAGGATTCTTCGGCATTTGCGCCGGCGTCGTTTGATAATTCGCGCTCGGCTTCTCGCCAGAACTCGTCCTGGCGGCCCTCCGGCTTGCCTGCGAGTTCCCAAAGCTGGTGGGCTCTCACCCGGATGAGCTCCTCGTCAACCTTCGCCATGCGGCTCTCCTGTTGTGCCGAGAGGCAAACGTCGTGCTGCTGCGGACCGTTCCAAGCGGTCAGGCCGACCCAAACTCCCCACACGCGTGGCGCATTGCCGTTAGACTCGGCAGCCTAAACGTGGACAATGGCTGCGGCGCTTCGCGCGCTCAGTACACACAAAGATGTGCCAGAGGAAACAAATGCCGCTCCCGACGTCCCTGCCCACCATCCCGACCGCTCCCGTGACCGAACCATTGCGCGATGCGTTGCGCGCGATCGTCGGCGACAAAGGCCTGATCGAGGACGAGCATGGCAAGCAGCCGTTTGTGACGGATTGGCGGGGATTGCTGGTCGGCAACGCCGGCGCCGTCGTTCGCCCTGGCAGCACCGAGGAGGTTTCGAAAGTGGTCCGGCTCTGCCACGAGCACGGCGTCGCGATCGTGCCGCAGGGCGGCAACACCGGCCTGATGGGCGGGGCGACGCCCTGGCCTGCGCACACCGGCATCGTGCTGTCGCTCGGCCGGATGAACCGCGTGCTGGATGTCGATCCCGTCGGCTATTCGATGACGGTCGAGGCCGGCTGCGTGTTACAGACGCTTCAGGAGACCGCAAGCGAGCACGACCGCTTCCTGCCGCTGAGCCTCGGTGCCCAGGGCTCCTGCATGATCGGCGGCAATCTCTCCACCAACGCCGGCGGCGTGCAGGTGCTGCGCTACGGCAATGCCCGCAATCTCGTGCTGGGGCTCGAGGTCGTCTTGCCGAGCGGCGAGGTCTGGGACGGATTGCGCGCGCTGAAGAAGGACAATACCGGCTACGACCTCAAGCATTTGTTCATGGGCGCCGAGGGGACGCTGGGCATCATCACCAAGGCCGTGCTCAAGCTGTGGCCGGCACCGAAGGACGTCTGCACGGCGTGGCTGGCGATCCGCGATCCCCGCGCGGCGCTGGAAATCCTGTCGGAGGCGCACGCGGCGTCCGAGGACAATGTCGGCTCCTGCGAGCTGCTCAGCCGGGCGGCCATCGACCTCTCCCTGCGCCACATTCCCGGCACGCAGGATCCGCTGAAGGCGGACACGCCCTGGTATCTGCTGCTGGAATGGTCGTCGGCGCGGCCGCGGCAGGACGGAACCGAGGGCATGTCCGGCAAGATGGAGCAGTTTCTCGCCGATCAGCTCGAAGCCGGCCGCGTGCTGGATGCGGCGATCGCGCACACATTCGGTCAATCGCGCAACATGTGGCGCATCCGCGAAGCAATGGCGGAGGCCTCACGCGCCGAGGGACCGGGGATCAGTTTCGACGTGTCGGTGGCGATTTCAGGGATTCCGGAGTTCATCGACAAGGGCCTCAAGGCCGTGCTCGACATTCTCCCGACCATCCGGCCCTATCCGCTCGGCCATATCGGCGACGGCAATCTGCATTTCTCGTTCATGGGACCGAAGGGCATGGACCAGCAGACGCTGAACCAATACGCGCCCGCCATCACGCGCGCCGTGAACGATCTCGTCACCTCCATGGGCGGCTCGATCTCGGCGGAGCACGGCATCGGCATCGACAAGCTCGACGAGCTCAGCCACTACCGCTCCAAGACCGAGCTCGACATCATGCGCACCATCAAACGCGCGCTCGATCCGCACAACATCATGAATCCCGGCAAGGTGCTCCGGCTGTGATCGGCTCGGCGTTCGGCGTTGGCGGGTCGCAAAGATGTTGCGACCCGTCCGCAGTTTTTGGAGCGCTATCCGCTGCCCTCAAGCCACCGAGCCGCCGCGCGGGTTGACAATCGTATACCCTCGCAGCGAACGCGCGTGGATTCGCGTCGCGCGCCCACCCGAGTTGGCGTCATAGGCCATCCAGACGTCGCCTCCGAGGTGCTGTTCAAGGACGAAAACGTGTCCTCGTCGCGCAGCAACCATTCCCGGTGCGGGTGATGTCCTGGGAAAGCGGAGCCAATTGGACGCAAGATTCAATTCCGGCACGATACGGCCGAACACGCGCAGAGCCGCGCCGCAGCCGCAGAACGACGAAGGGCAACCGGCCGGACGGCCACCGACAATGCGAGCGCCGTGGGCACCGGAGACGGCCGCCGGCGAGGTCGTGCTCCCAGCATCAGTCACCGTCAGTTGTGTCGAGCGGTACGCTTGCAGTGTGGACCTGGAAATCAGCGAAGATCTGGAAGCCAGTGAGGGCCTGGCAACCCGCTCGCGTCGCGCCTGCGAGTAGGAGAAGTCGCAGGGCATGGTGACGTTGCATTCGGGAGCTTGATGAATGCGATAAGGGCGCGCTTCCGAAGCGATAGAACCCAGGATAACGAGGACGCACGCAGAAAATACTCGCTTGAACATTGCAGGACTCCAATGAGAGACCCTGCCCCGGGCAACGAGAAACCAATAACAGTTTGGCTGAAATGGGCCTAAAGCGCGGCTGAAAATGGCTGCGATCGTGCGCCACGACTGCACGATCTCATAGCCTACACGTAGCGCCTGAGATGATTAACTCGCAGCGCTCGAATGCTCGATCAGCGCGTCAAGCTCGCGGCATGCAACCAAGTCGGTCCGCGCAAGGCAAGTATCCATCAGCGCTCCTCCTGCCCGCACTGCCCGGATCGCCAGAACTCGCTGCCACTCATTGCATCATTGCGGCCGCGATCTTCTCCGCCGACATCAACACCGGAAAGTTGGTGTTGGCGCATGGCACCACCGGGAATATCGAGGCATCAACGACGCGCAGGCCCTGCACGCCCTTGACGCGGCCCTGATTGTCGACCACCGCCATTGGATCCTCAGTGCGGCCCATGCGGCACGAGCACGAGGCGTGCCAGACGCCGATCGTCGCCTTGCGCACGAAGGCTTCCAGCGCCTCGTCGTCGTTCATCACCTGATCGAAGGTGAAGCCTTCGACGACGAAATTGTCGATCATGTAGTGACGCAGCGCCGCCGGCCCGTCCATCAGGGCCGCGGCGATCGTGGTGAGAATCTTGTTCCTGGTGTTGACCACGCCGATCTTGCGGACGCGATCGGTATAGGCGGCCGGAAACGGCTTGTCCGTCACCTTCCTGACTACCTCGCTCATCTGGATCGCTGCCATCTTGCGGAAACCGCTCATCAGGCGATCGAGATCGCGGCGGTCGGACAGCAGGTTGAACTCGACGATCGGCTCTGCCGAGGGATCGCGCGAGGCGAGCTTGACCTGTCCGGTCTCGGAATAGGTCTTGTTGACGAAGGTCAGGAGCGAGCCGATCTGCGCGCCGACGGCGTGCCAGGCCGATTTGCTGATGACGACGACGAACATGTCGCCCTTGGGCACATCAGGCAGCCCGGAGGAGTAGCGCAGGCCGAGCTGCATGTGGCGCCTGGTGTGCTCGTTCATGCGCGCGCCGCGGCGGACAAAGGAGGACAGCGAGATCGAGGGATGATCCATCAAGCGTTGGCCCACCCCCGGCAAGGCCGCCAGCACGGGAATGCCCAGCTCCTTGAGGTGACCGACGGGGCCGATGCCGGCGCGGAGCAGATGCGCCGGCGAATGAATGGCGCCGCTGGAGAGGATGATCTCGCGTCCGCGGAATTCCTGCTCGCGGCCGTCGACCATCGCCTTCACGCCGACGCAGCGCGTGCCTTCGAACAGCAGCTCTCGCACCTGCGTGTTGGTCGAAATCGCAAGGTTCGCACGCGCGCGGGTGTCGCGATCGAGATACCCCATCGCGGCCGAGACGCGCTGCTCGGCCTGATTGGAATGCGTCACCGGGAAGAAGCCGTCGACGAATTCGCCGTTCTGGTCGGCCACGAATTGATGGCCGGCCTGCTGGAAGGCCTGCGCGAACGCCTCCGAATGCCGCGTCCAGTGCTCGCGCGGGATGCGGCGGACAGGGATCCTTCCGTCCTTGCCGTGATACGGTCCGTCGAAATCGAGGTCGCGCTCCACCTTCTTGAAGAACGGCAGCACGTCAGCCCACGACCACCCCTCGGCGCCGCGCGCCTCCCATTCATCGTAGTCGGTCGGCGCGCCGCGGTTGGCCATCTGCCCGTTGATCGACGAGCCCCCGCCCAGCACGCGCGCCTGCTCGTATTTGCGCAAAGGAGGCCGCGACTCCTCGGGATTGTTGTGGCTGACGACCTGGGTCGTCACCTTGAGCTCGGTCCAGTGAAAGCGCGGATCGAAATAGGCGGTGCCGGGATAGCTGTCCCTGATTTCGGCTGGCTCGTTGCCGGGTGGCGTGTCCTGACCGGCTTCGCAGAGCAGGACCTTGTTGGCGCTCCTGGCGGAGAGCCGGTGGGCCA
Source organism: Bradyrhizobium sp. NBAIM08 (assembly GCF_020193935.1). NCBI lineage: Bacteria > Pseudomonadati > Pseudomonadota > Alphaproteobacteria > Hyphomicrobiales > Nitrobacteraceae > Bradyrhizobium > Bradyrhizobium sp. NBAIM08. The sequence continues at coordinate 668,487 of NZ_JADYVR010000002.1, forward strand.
GCACGGACCCCGCCGAGCCGCCGCCCACGATGATGAAGTCGTACACGATTGGCGCTTCCTCTTGTTCTTGTTGGCGGAGCTTAGCGCGTTATTGTTTTGCCGTGGAAGTGTCTTGGATTGTGTCGATGCCGCACCTCGTGTCCCGGACGCACTGCAACGCTTCAAGCGTTGCGGCGCTGAGCCGGGACCCAGGAGGCTCCAGATTCGCTGTGGCATGGGCCCCGGCTCTGCAGCGCACCGCTGAACTGGACGATGCTTCGCATCGCCAGGGCAGCGGCGCGCTGCGTCCGGCGCACGAGCGTCATGACTTGGCACAAGGATGCTACGGCCTGATCGTCATATTCTCCGGCGGCCCCGGCTTTCGCAGCGGCTCCGCGAGCCGGGCAAACTCGCACAGGAGCGATCGCGTCTTCCTGGGATCGATGATCTCCTCGACCCAGAATTTTTCGGCCGAGCGGAACGGCGAGCGGAGCTTGTTGAGCCGCTCCTCGATCTCCTTCAGCTTCGCCGCCTTGTCTTCCGCCGCGTCGATGTCGGCGCGGTAGGCGGCTTCGATGCCGCCTTCGAGCGGCAGCGAGCCCCAATAGGCCGAGGGCCAGGCATAGCGGATCGAGAAGCGGTCGGCCGGCTGGTGCACGACACCGGCGACGCCGAAGGCATTGCGCAGGATCACGGTGCACCAGGGCACGGTGGTCTGGTTCACCGCCGCCATGGCACGCACGCCGTGGCGGATGGTGGCGGCCTTCTCCGCATCAAGGCCGATCATGAAGCCGGGGCAATCCATGAGATAGACGACCGGCAGGTGGAAGGTCTCGGCGAAGTCGACCCAGCGCACCACTTTCTGGCAGGCATCCGCGGTCCAGGAGCCGCCGTAATGAAAGCTGTCGCTGGCGAGCAACAGCACCGCCCTGCCCTCGAGCCGCGCGAGACCGACAATGATCGGCTTGCCGAAGTTCTTGGCGACCTCGAAGAACGAGCCCTTGTCGACGACGGACTCGATGATCGGCCGCATCTTGTAGACCTGCTTGCGGTTGCGCGGCACCGCGTTCATCAGCGCTTCGTCGCTGCGTTCAGGACTGTCCGTGCAGGGCAAGGTCGGCGGCAGCTCGTAGACCGATGACGGCAGGTAGGAGAGGAAGCGCCGCGCGCAGGCGAACGCCTCCTCCTCGGTGTCGACCGCATGATCCACCGCGCCGGCGCGGGTCTGGATGTCGGCGCCGCCGAGCTCCTCCTTGGTAAGGTCCTGCCCCAGCGCCTTCACCACCGGCGGACCCGCGACGAACATCGCGGACTTCCGCGTCATGATGGAATAGTGGCTGGCGGCAAGACGCGCGGCGCCCAGGCCCGCCACCGAGCCGAGGCCGAGCGCGACCACCGGCACGCGCGACAGATTCTCCGTCGTGAAGCGATACCAGCGCGTGCCGCCGATGCCGCCGGGCAGATTGGCCGCGCCCTTGGTCTCGATGGTCTTGACCGAGCCGCCGCCGCCGGAGCCTTCGATGATGCGGACGATGGGCAGCCGGAAATCGTGCGCCATCTCCTCCGCCATCAGCGGCTTGGCCGAGATCGACGCATCCGCCGAGCCGCCGCGCACGGTGAAATCGTCGCCGACCACGACCAATGTGCGGCCGTCGACGCGCGCGCGGCCAAACACGCAATTGGCCGGCGTGAGCTTCTTCAGATCGCCGCTGGAATCGTACTCGCCGATGCCGGAGACGGCACCGATCTCGTGAAAGCTGCCTTTGTCGATCAGCTTGTCGATACGCTCCCGAACAGTCAGCCGGCCCTGGTCATGCTGTCGCTTGACCTTGTCAACGCCGCCCATCTCCCGCGCGAAGGCTTCGCGCCGGGCGAGCTCGTCGAGTTCCGGCTTCCAGTTCATTCACTCCCTCCGAATGGATCGGCTTGTTATTGTTGTGCACGGCCATGGCGACCGGCTTACGCGAGATACGGTTGTTGAAGGCGTCGCCTTCCGCGCCTTCCATCAGGCTGCCGAGCGAGCGGCCAAGCTGGAGCATCATCGGTGCGACTTCCTCGTGCAGACGCTGCTCGTCATACATCGCCGACAGAAGACCGATCGTGATGACCACGAAGGTCTGGTACTGCGGCGACCAGATCGGCACCGCGAGGCCGTTGATGTGCGGGCTCCAGAGGCCGCAGGCGACGACATAGCCGCGCTCGCGCAACATCTGCCGGTTGGCCTCGATGCGGGGCTTGAGAATCTTCGCAGCTTCGGGGGCTTCCCGCTCCATGTCCGCGACGAAGGCATCACCGACTTCCGGCGCGAGCGCCGCGGTGTAGGCCGCGCCCGCGGCGGTCGAGGCCATCGAGATGCGGCTGCCGGTGCCCTCGTGCAAGCCGAGCGCCGTCGCCGAACGCGCGAACTGGAGATAGACGAGATGGAAGCGGTCGGGGACGACGAAGCCGACCGTGCCCGGCAGCTGTTCGGCGACTTCCTGCAGCCGCTGGCGAATCATGCTGCGCAGCTGCGCGCCCTTCATCATCGAAGCACTCATCGCCACCGCGCTGGGGCCGATGCGATACTTCTGGTCGCGCGGGAGATACACGAGCTGGCCCATGCGGGTCAGCGTATGCGTGAGCCGCGATACCGTCGAGCGCGGCAGACCGCAGCGATTTGAAATCTCGAGATTGCCGAGTCGCGCCTCGTGGCCCTCGAAGCATCGCAATACGTCGAACGCGCGCGACACCACCTGGATCACATCACCCTCACCGGCTTCGCCAGCGAGCGCACCTTGCCTGCTCAACCGCTCCGAACGTCGTCCCATGATCCCTACCGTTGTGTTCCGCTGTGCGGAATTAAATTCCACTTGCAGACGACGCTACCTCAGGCATTTTGCGACGACAACAAAAAGGCGATGGCATGCCAGAAATTAAGATCGTCACGGAGGTCGCGGGACGCATCTGCGCAACTCCCGTGCAAGTTGGAGGAACCGTCGCGGATGGCGATGACGTTGTGGTGGTCGAAGCGATGAAGATGGAGATCCCAGTGCCCTCGCCCGCAAACGGCACCATCACATCGCTTCTGGTAAAGGTCGATGACGTCGTTGCGGAGGGACAGGCGATAGCGATCGTCGCGAGCTGAGCGTCTTATCCGGTCTTTTCCGCGACAATGTGTCAGTCGCATTCCCACGCGCGCTGTATGGCGTTGCCATCGCTTGATCGCGGTGACATGATCGGTTTCAAACAAAACGTTGTTTCAAACAAAGAATGAAAATCTTCGCGGCAAAGCGAAGATCATTGGAGGGAAACATGCTTCGTGGGCTGCTCGTGCTCGCGCCTGCTCTGGTGGCGGGCATTTCTTTTGCGTCTACACGCTATTCGTTCGCCGAAGACATCAAGCTGCCGGCGACATTGACCTTCACCGCCTATGACACCGGCACCGCCGGATTCAACATCGCGGTCGGCGTCGGCAAGATGATGAAGGACAAGTACGGCACCGACGTGCGCGTGCTCCCCGCAGGCAACGACGTCGCGCGCCTCGCGCCGCTGCGCGCCAAGCGCGCGGTTTCCGCGGCGATGGGGTCGGGCACCTACTTCGCGCAGGAAGGCGTGTTCGAGTTCGGCTCGAAGGAATGGGGTCCGCAGCCGCTGCAGACCCTGCTCTCGACCGTCGACTGCAATTGCGCCTCGCTTGCGGTGGCCGCCGACACCGGCGTGAAGGAGCTGAAGGACCTCAAGGGCAAGCGCGTCGGCTTCGTGGTCGGCTCACCCGCGCTGAACCAGAACTCGCTCGCGGTGCTCGCCTTCGCCGGGCTGACGCAGAAGGACGTCAAGGCTGTCGAATTCGCCAGCTACGGCGCGATGTGGAAAGGGCTGATCAACAACGACGTCGATGCCGCCTTCGGCACCACCATCACCGGTCCCGCCAAGGAGGCCGAGGCTTCGCCGCGCGGGTTGATCTGGCCGCCGCTGCCCGCCAAGGACAAGGAAGGTTGGGCGCGGATGCAGAAGGTCGGCTCGTTCTTCTTCCCGCAGCTTGCGACTTGCGGTGCCGGCATCTCGCCGGAGAAGCCGATCGAGCTCGGCAATTATCCCTACCCGATCTTCGTCGCCTACGCCTCGCAACCGGCCGACCAGGTCTATGCGATCACCAAGGCGATGATCGTCAACTACGACGCTTATAAGGACTCCGCGCCCGGCGCCGGCGGACTCGCGGCCAACCGCCAGACCAAGAACTGGGTGGTGCCGGTGCATCCCGGCGCGGTGAAGGCGTTGAAAGAGGCCGGCCAATGGAGCGACGCTCAGGAGGCACACAACAACCAGCTGATCAAGCGGCAGGAGGTGCTGGCGGCCGCCTGGGCCGATTACGGCAAGTCCAATCCGCCGTCGGACGACAAGGCGTTCCTCGAAGGCTGGACGAAGGCGCGTGCCGCGGCGCTAGCGAAAGCGGGCATGCCGAACGGGTTCGAGGAATAGAGCGAGGTGTTGTTAGGCGTGATCGTTGCCTCGCGAGAAGTGCGCCCCCTCTCCCGCTTGCGGGAGAGGGTTGGGGAGAGGGTGCCTCCGCGGTGGGATTCCCCCAGAGGAGAAAGCCCTCACCCGGCGCTTCGCGCCGACCTCTCCCGCACGCGGGAGAGGTTGAGCGCGCGGCCAGAGCGGTTCAAACAACTGCCGTTTGCCTGATTGCGTTCACCAGCCCACGCGCGGGATCGATGATGTCCTCTTCCACTTCCACCGTCCCGCAAGACGAGCCCAAGCGCGTCGTGTTCGACGATCCGCATGGCGCGGCCGGCAACATGCAGGAGGCGGAGGTGACGCGGGTGCGCACGTTGCGCGGCGCGTGGCGCTGGACGCTGATCGTTGCGACCGCGGCGACGATCCTGCTCTGCATCAACCAGCAATTCTCGCTGCGCTTCTTCGTCGGATACACCCAGCTCAACACGGAATATTTCTATCTCCTGATCGCGTTGATGCTGCCATTCACGTTCCTGATCTTTCCGGGCACCGGACGCGCGCCGCTCGACCGCGTTCCCTGGTATGACCTCGTCCTGTTCGTCGTGACCTTCGCGGCGGCGATCATACTGATGGTTAACGTGCGCAAGGCGGCGGAGGCCGGCTGGGAATTCGGCGGCGCGCCCAACACGGTGATCGCCGCAGGCCTCGTGATGTGGGTGATGCTGATGGAAGCGTTGCGCCGCACCGGCGGCTGGAGCCTGCTCCTCAGCGTTCTGCCCTTCACTGTCTATCCCCTGTTCGCCGAAGCCCGCTGGCTCGGGCCGTTTCGTGGCACGCAATCGACGCTCGAACAGGCGACCGCCTATCACGTGCTCTCGGGCGAGAGCCTGCTCGGCATCCCCATCCAGGCCTTCGCCGACACCGTGATCGGCTTTTTGGTGTTCGGCACCGCGCTGATGATGACGGGCGCCGGAAAGTTCTTCATCAACCTGGCCTTCGCGTTGTGTGGCACCTTTCGCGGCGGCGCGGCAAAAGTCTGTATCTTTGCCAGCGGCCTGCTCGGCATGATGTCGGGTTCGATCATCTCCAACGTGCTCACCGCCGGCACCATGACCATCCCGGTGATGAAGAAGAGCGGCTTTCGCGCCTCCTATGCCGCCGCGATCGAGGCCTGCGCCTCGACCGGCGCCGTGCTGGCGCCGCCAGTGATGGGTGCGACCGCTTTCGTGATCGCCCAGTTCCTCAACGTCAGCTACGCCGATGTCGCCCTCGCCGCAATCATTCCGGCCGTGCTCTACTACGTCGGCCTCTTCATGCAGGTCGACGCTTACGCGGCGCGCCACAAGCTGAAAGGTATTCCCCGCGCCGAGCTGCCGCGGATCATGGATACGATCAAGGACGGCTGGTACTACGTCTTCGTCATCGCGCTTCTGATCGTGATGCTGCTCTACTTCAAGCGCGAGAGCCACGCGCCGTTCTACGCCACCGCGCTGCTTCTCGTGCTCAACCAGTTCTTCTCGAAGGACACGCGCTGGACATTTGCGACGATCGGCAAGTTCCTGGAGGTCAACGGCCGCACCTTCGTCGAGCTGGTCGGCATCCTCGCCGGCTGCGGCCTGCTGATCGGCGCGTTCTCGATGACGGGCGTGGTGTCGAGCCTTGCCAACGACCTCCTGCACATCGCCGGCGACAATGCCTTCCTGCTGCTCGGCATGTGCGCCCTCACCAGCCTCATTCTCGGCCTTGGGCTGACGACGACGGCCTGCTACATCTTCCTCGCCATCCTGGTCGCGCCTGCGCTGGAGAAGCTCGGGCTCAACCGCATGGCGGTGCACATGTTCATCTTCTATTGGGGCATGCTGTCGTCGATCACCCCGCCGGTCGCGATCGCTTCCTTCGCAGCTGCCGGCATCGCCGGATCGCCGGCCATGAAGACCGGCTGGGAATCGATGTGGGTCGGCAGCATCATCTATTTCCTGCCGTTCTTCTTCGTGCTCAATCCGGCGCTGGTGCTGCAGGGTTCGAGCCCATACCTCGCCGGGCTCGGCCTGATGGGCCTCGCCGCCTTCGGTACGCTGTTCATCTGCGGCGGCATCCAGGGCTACCAGCCTTTCGTCGGGGACTTGCGCGGCACAGGCAGCCTGGAATGGCCCATCCGTGTGCTGCTGGTGATCGGCGGCTTCGTGGTGGCGACCCCCGGCGGCGGCATCATGCCGCTGTCGCAGATGCAAGTGACGCTGCTCGGCCTTGGCATCCTGCTGCCGACGATCCTGATCGCGCTTCTCCTGGTCCGGCGCCCGCCTGTGATGCCGGACGGGTTGCGCGTGCTCTGATTGCGTTGCACAAGGGAGGCGATGAAACCGCTCTCGCCTCTCGCCACCGCCTGGACTCGCTCTAAGCCGCCCTTGCTGCGGTTTCTGGACAATTGCCTCAGCGAATTCTCCGCCGAAACGTCGGGCCATGTCGCCGATTACATTCCCGAGCTCGGCAAGGCGGACCCTGCCTATTTCGGCATCAGCCTGGCGACGCTTGACGGCCATGTCTATGAAGTCGGCGACTCCAGGGTGCCCTTCACCATCCAGTCGATGTCGAAACCCTTCGTGTTCGCGCTGGCGCTGGACCTGCTCGGCGCCGGCAAGGTCGAAGGCGCGATCGGCGTCGAACCCTCCGGCGATCCCTTCAACTCGATCCGGCTCAATTCCGAGAACCATCCGTTCAACCCGATGGTCAATGCCGGCGCGATCGCCTGCACCGGGTTGATCTACGACAGCAAGGGCGCGGAGGCTTTCGAGCAGATCCGCCTTGCGCTCAGCCGTTTTGCAGGCCGCGACCTTTCCGTCGACGACGCCGTCTATTCTTCCGAGAGCCAGACCGGCGACCGCAACCGCGCCATCGGCTATCTGCTCAAGACCAACGCGGTGATCTCGGACAATGTCGCCGGCGTGCTCGACGTCTATTTCCGGCAATGCGCCGTGCTGGTGACCGCGCGCGATATCGCGGTGATGGCGGCAACGCTCGCCAATCGCGGCATCAATCCGGTCACCGGCGAGCAGGTGCTGAGCGCCTACGCGATCTCGCGCACACTTTCGGTGATGACGTCGTCGGGCATGTACGACTATGCCGGCGAGTGGATCTACCGCATCGGCATCCCCGCCAAGAGCGGCGTCGGCGGCGGCATCCTGGCCGCGCTCCCTGCCCGCCTCGGCCTCGGCAGCTATTCGCCAAAGCTCGACAAGCACGGCAACAGCGTGCGCGGCATCAAGGTCTGCGAGGCGCTGTCCTCGCATTACGACCTGCACATGCTCAACCGCAGCGACGACGCACGCAACGCCGTCATCGCCGACTACGACATCGGCAAGAGCCCGTCGCGCCGCGTGCGCCGCCCGCAGGAGCGCGAGATCCTGGCGGCCCACGAGCAGGAGGTGCGCATCATCGAACTGGTCGGCACGCTGTCGCTGTCGGCGGTGGATTACGTCTCGCGCCGGCTCGCGGGACGACCGCGGCCGCAATTCGTGATCTTCGATCTCCACCGCGTGACCTCGACTACGCGGGCCGGCGCACGACTTGTGGCCGAAGCGTTCGAGGAATTGGCCGCGCTGAATGTCACGGTGGTCTTGTCGGGCGTCCGGCGCGCCTCCAAGGAATGGAATACGTTACGCGAATGGACCGCTGAGCTGAAGAACGTGCGCGATTTCTATCTGCTCGACACTGCGATCGAATGGGCCGAAGACCAGATCGTCTATCGCTACGGCGGCTCGATCGATTTTCACGAGACCACCGAGCTAGCCGAACAGCCGCTGCTGACCGGGCTGAGCGAGGAAGAGCTGACGGATCTCGCCTCGCTCTGCACCATCAGGACCTATCAATCCGGCGCCAAAATCCTCACGGCCGGCGACCCCGCCGATGCCCTGTACTTCCTGCGCAGCGGCGCTGTGCACGTCACCTTGCCCGATGGCGTCAGGCTGGCGACGCTCACCGCCGGCATGGCGTTCGGCGAGATGGCGCTGCTGGAACAAACCCGCTCCGCCGACGTGTTCGCCGACATGGCAGCGACGGCATGCGAGGTGCCGCTGAAGGATTTCGAGCGCTTCCGCAAGCAGCACCCCCGCGCCAGCGAATGCATCATGCGTAACCTGGCCCAGCTTCTGGCCGACCGCCTGATCGTCGCCAACGCCAAGGTGGATATTCTGACCTCGACGTGAGCGGTTCATGCGCAACAGATCGTCATGCCCGGGCTTGTCCCGGGCATCCACGTTCTTCGTGCTGCGCGGCAAGTCGTGGATGGCCGGGACAAGCCCGGCCATGACGCCGGAGCTCCCAGCTTTCACTTGCTCTACCGGCTCGCCGCTTCGCTGATGCGTCGCCTGATCTTGGCGGCACTGGCGTTGAGCAGCGCGGACGGCTGCTGGCCGGTGGCGGCGCACAGGCAGGCCCAGTAGTAGACGACATCGCCAAGCTCTTCGACGAGACCGGCCTTGTCGAGCCAGTCGTCGCGCAGGAGCTTCTTGATGTGCTCGGCGACCTCGCCCGCCTCAGCGGCAAGGCCCAGCCCGAGATAAGACAACCGCTCGTTCGACGGATGCTCGTCGACTTTGGCAATGGTTGCGGCCCAGGCCGCATATTCATCGATTGTCATGAGCATCCCTCGCAAGCCGAGCTTTGGATCAGCCCACCACTTCGGTGACGGGCTGGAGGTCGATCTCGAACGTCTCCAGGAATTTTGACGTCATGATGTAGAAGCCGACCGAGAGCTGGAGCTCGACCAGCGCGGCCGGTGTCAGCTTCGATGCGATCGCCTTGAAGGTCGCATCCGTCGGCTTCGTCAGCTTCACGATCTCGTCGGTGAAGGCGAGCGCGGCGCGCTGCACCTCGTTGAAGCAGGATGCGGCCTGCCAGTTCTCGAGCGCCTCGTTCTGCTCGTCGGTGACGCCGACATTCTTGCCGATGCGCTTGTGCGCGACGATCTCATAGGGTGCCTCGCACAGAATGCCGGTACGGGTGATCGCAAGCTCGCGCACGATGGGGTCGAGCTCGCCCTTGTGCCTGATTGCGCCCCCGAGGCGGCAATATTGCTCAAAGTAACTCGGCGAATGCGCCATCATCCGGAAGATGTTGGCATGGCGGTTCTTGTCGAGGATTTCGCGGGTGCGGTCGGATGCCTTGGACGGGTCGCTGTACTGAATGCGGGCCATGATTTTCCTGAAGTTTTCCCTGATCTTTTGATGCTTTTGGTCGCCATTGGCGAAGGTTCCCGAAGACTCTATTCGCGTGGGGACGCACGAGCAACATCATCGAGTCAAATTGCCGCCGCATTGCTGATCGACCCTGACACAGTCGATATTCGCCGCGGGGGGACAAATCGCGGCGGATACTCGCAAGGGGTGTTCCGAGTAAAAACAATTGGCCGTCGTATGCGCTCACCGCGCAACGATGAGTCACGCCCAAGTCTAGGGAGAAAACGGCATGAAGGAAGCCACCAAGGGGGCAGCCTCGGGAGCGCTCGCGCATATGCTGGCGGTGACGGCGATGCTCGTCATCGCCAGCATCTTGTTCTACGGGCGTTAGAGTATTTCGATTGCGCATGATCTTTTCGGAAAACCGCTTCACACTTTTCCGGATCAGGCGCTCAGCGTTTTCGTCATTCCGGGGTGGCTCTCGCACAAGCCAAGCCCAGAATTCCCGTTCCAGGCTCGGTCGCATGACCGCCCCCGAATGACGGATCCCTCGGTTGGCGTGTAGCCCGGATGAAGCGCAGCGCAATCCGGGAAGCCTGTCCGCGAGGTGCGAATCCCGGATTTCGCTGCGCTCCATCCGGGCTACATTCGCGTTTCCCTATTTGGTTTTGGCAAAGAACGGCACCAGCTTGCCGGCGAACGGCTTGAAGCTCGCGATGACCGAATCGCCGATGGCGAGGTCATTCTCGCCGTGGGCCATCATGCGAAAACCCTCGGCGCAATCGACCAGCAGGATGTTGTAGGGCACGTGGGCGCGCGTCTCGGGCGTTGCCGCGCGGCAGACCAACGAGGTCGCATACACCCTGCCCTTGCCACTGGCGCGCTGCTCGCGCGGGTCCGATTCGCCACAAGCTGCGCAGAAGGCCCGATGAAAATACTGTACATGCCCGCATGCGGTGCAGGTCTGGTAGGTGATGGCCTCTTTACCCTTGGTCCAGTCCGCCAGACGCTCGCTCATCTGACCCGCTCCAGGAACATGCTGACGTGAGACGACAGCACGCCGCCGTCGCCGTGCAGCAGTGCAATCGAGGCGTCGCGGACCTGGCGGGTGGCCGCCCGCCCCGTCATCTGCAAATGCGCCTCGACGAGATGCGCCATGGCGCCGCCGACGCCGCAATGGCCGTAACTGAGCAGACCGCCATGGGTATTCAGCGGCATCGCGCCATCACGGCTGAAATGGCCGGCGCGCACGCGCGCGGCCGCCTCGCCACGGCCGGCGAGACCGAGGTCTTCCAGCAGCATCGCGAGCGTGATCGTAAAGCTGTCATAGATCGCGGCGTAGCGCACGTCGGAGATCGCGAGACCCGTGGCCGCCTTTGCACGCGCGATGGAGATCTCGGCGCCAAGCTCGCTGAGGGCGGGCGCTGCCGTGACATGCTGATGCGTGTGGGCCTGGGCGCAGCCGCGGATACGCACGCCCGCTTCCCCGGTTCGCTCGCGGCTGACAACGAACGCCGCGCCGCCGTCGGAGACCGGGCAGCAATCGAGCAGCTTGAGCGGCAGCGCCACTGGCTTGGAGGCCATGACGTCGGCGACATTGATGGGATCGTGGAATTGCGCGCCGGGATGGGTGCAGGCGTGGGCACGCATCAGCACCGCGAATTCGGCGAGATCCTCTTCGGTCACGCCGTATTCGTGCATGTATCGGTTGGCAACGAGGCCGTAATAAGCGGGAATGGTCGGTCCTAACGGCACCTCGTAGTCGGGATGGCCGACCTGCGCCAGCGCCTGGATCGAGGCATCGCGGCTCTGCCCGGTGAGCCGGTTCTCGCCAGCGACCACCAGAACGTTCCGGCAGACACCTGACGCGACGAGATGATGTGCAAGCATCGTCATCGCAAGACCCGTGGCGCCGCCGACCTGGACGGCATGGGCGTAAGACGGGCGGATACCAAAATGCTCGGCGAAGACGGTTGCGAGCATGATGTGCGGGGAGACGGTGGAGTAGCCGCAAAGGATGCCGTCGATCTCGGTGCGCTCGAGGCCGGCATCGTCGAGCGCGGCTTGCGCGGCCTCGCTCATCAGGTCGAGCGAGGACGAGCCTTCATGCTTGCCGAACGACGTGAGGCCGACGCCGGTGATGAAGCTCATGGTGCCATTTCTCCACCGTCATTCCGGGGCGCGACGAAGTCGCGAGCCCGGAATCCATCGAACGGCATGTGCGGAGGATGAATGGATTCCGGGCTCGCGCCAAGAGGCGCGCCCCGGAATGACGGATGAGAGAAGCGTGGTCATCTGCACTCCCCCTACTCCGGTGCGTCACGCGTGACGCCGTCGCGCACCATGGCTGCGATCTCGTCAGCGGAATAGCCGATCTCGCGCAAGATCTCGGCGCCGTGCTCGTTGAGCCGCGGCGCCAGGCGGACCGGCTCGGCTTCGGTCTCGGACCAGGTCGCCGTCACTTTCATGCTGCGGATCGGACCTTCGGTCGGATGGGTCACCACCGGGAAAAAGCCGGTCGCCTCCAGATGCTCATCGTGCAGGATCGAGGCGAGATCGTGCATCGGCATGACAGGCACGTCGGCTTTCGTCAGCAGGTCGATCCATTCGGCCGTGGTCCGCGTCTCGAAGATGCGGGCGAGCTCGGCGTAGACCACATTGATATTGGCGGCCCGGCCGGCGAAGGTTGCAAATTTGGGATCGGCGCGCAGGTCGTCGCGCCCCGTGGCCTTGAAGAAGTTCTCCCACTGCTTGTCGTTGTAGACGATGACGCTGAGATAGCCGTCCGAGGTCTTGTAGGGCCTGCGGTCGCGCGAGAGATGGCGGGCATAGCCGCCCTTGTCGAGCGGCGGCTCGAACGTGAGCCCGCCCATGTGGTCGCCCATGACGAAGCCGGCCATGGTCTCGAACATCGGAATGTCCAGACGCTGGCCGCGGCCGGTGCGGTCGCGGTGCACGAGGCTGGCGCAGATCGCGCCGACCGCGGTGAGGCCGACGATACGGTCGACGAGCGCGTTCGGCACGTAGCGCGGCACGCCGTCGCCGGTCTGCGCCATCAGCGCCGGCAGCGCCGTGGCGCCCTGGATCAGGTCGTCGTAAGCGGGTTTTGCGGCATAGGGCCCGTCCTGGCCGAAGCCGAACACGCCGGCATAGACCAGGCGCGGGTTGATGGCGGAGACGACGTCGTAGCCGAGCTGAAGCCGCGCCATCGCCTGCGGGCGGACGTTGTAGACCAGGACGTCGGCGTCCTTCAAAAGCCGCAGCACGGCTTCGCGCCCCGCAGCCTTCTTCAGATCGAGACAGATCGAGCGCTTGCTGCGGTTGGTGTTGAGAAACACCGGCCCCATGCCGGCGTGACGCATCGGGCCGATCAGGCGGGTCACGTCGCCGTCCAGCGATTCCACCTTGACGACGTCGGCACCGTAATCGCCGAGCATTTGGGTCGCATAAGGGCCCATCAGCACGGTGGTCATGTCGACGACCTTGATGCCTTTCAGCGGCCCCATCGTTCGCTCCCGATTGCGCCGAGCCCAACTGCCCACGCGATTTCGGTCCAGCTAACGGCAGTGCCGCCGCTCGCGCAAGGGCGGGCGGCGTATGGCGGCATGCGCCGCGGGGCGACGTCGGCCGCTATTTCTTCTGACGGGATTCCCGGATCTTCAGGAGCCGGTCGAGTTCGTCATTCTGCTGATTGATCCGGTCGGCGATGCGCGACTCGTTCTGCTCGCCGGAGGCGGCAGCGGCCTGCTCGATGAGCTGGCGGATATTGTCTTCGAGGATCGCGATACGATCGTTGAGTGCGTCCATCGACAGTGAATCTTCGTAGTTAGTGCTCATGATGCATTTCCCGCAAAATCAATCAGAGCATTAAGGGGGCCGCGCGAGCCCACCATGATCTAACGCAAAGAAATAAGGCGGGCATGGCGTATGGCGCCTTTGCCCACCCTACAGGATCAAACTACTTCAGCGGCTCCAGGACGGAGACGTAGTTGGCGACGGCCGCGCCACCCATGTTGAAGATGCCGCCGAGCTTGGCGTTCTTGAGCTGCATGCCCTCGGGCGCCTGGCCCGCGAGCTGCATCGCGGTCATCACATGCATGGAGACGCCGGTGGCGCCGATCGGATGGCCCTTGGCCTTGAGGCCGCCGGACGGATTGACCGGCAGCTTGCCGTCCTTGAGCGTCCAGCCTTCTTTGATGGCGCGGGCGCCCTGCCCCTTCGGCGTCAGACCCATCGCTTCGTACTCGATCAGCTCGGCGACGGTGAAGCAGTCATGGGTCTCGACGAAGGAGAGATCGGACAGCGTGACACCGGCCTTCTCCAGCGCCCGCTGCCAGGCGACCGTGCAGCCCTCGAACTGCAGGATGTCGCGCTTACTCATCGGCAGGAAGTCCTGGGCGTGCGCAGTGGCGCGGAAGCCGATCGACTTGGTCATGCCCTTGGCCGTCTCGGCATCGGCCAGCACCAGCGCAGCGGCGCCGTCGGAGACCAGCGAGCAGTCCGTCCGCTTCAGCGGGCCGGCGACATAGGGGTTCTTCTCGCTCTCGGCGCGGCAGAAGTCGAAGCCAAAGTCCTTGCGCATCTGGGCGAAGGGATTGGCGACGCCGTTCTTGTGGTTCTTGGCCGCGATCAGCGCCAGCGCATCGGACTGGTCGCCGTATTTCTGGAAGTAGGAGCTGGCGATCTTGCCGAACACGCCGGCGAAACCGCCGACCGTGTCGCCGTCCTCAGGGAGGTAGGAAGCCTTGAGCAGGTTCTTGCCGATCTCGGCGCTCGGCGTGCGCGTCATCTGCTCGACGCCGACGACCAGCACAATCTTGGCCGCCCCTGCGGCAATCGCGCGCAGGCCCTGATGCACGGCGGCAGATCCCGTGGCGCAGGCGTTCTCGACACGGGTCGCCGGCTTGAAGCGCAGCTTGGGATCGGCCTGCAGTACCAGCGACGCCGTGAAATCCTGCGGCGAGAAGCCGGCGTTGAAATGGCCGAGCACGATCTCGTCGACATCACCGGCCGAGATGCCGGCATCCGCCAGCGCCTCATTGGCGACGCGGGTGACGAGGCTTTCGACGGTTTCGGTGTCGAACTTGCCGAAAGGCGTATGCGCCCATCCGACGATGCTGGCGGTCATGGTCATTTCTCCCTGGAGGCCTCTTCCTGAGCTAAGTCTTAGCCCAGGGATGGCAAGACTTCACGCGGCTTTCAGCGCCTTGAGGGTCCGCTCGCAGATGGCAGTTATGCCGGCCCAGTTCCCGGCCCGGATTTCCGCCGTCGGGCACAGCCAGGACCCGCCAACCGCAACGACATTGGGTTCAGCCAGCCAGGTCGCGGCATTGGCCTCGCCCACCCCGCCGGTCGGGCAGAACCGCACGTTCGGGAACGGCCCGCCGAGGGCGCGCAGGCCCTTGATGCCGCCGGCCTGCTCCGCCGGGAAGAACTTTGCGACGTCGAAACCGTAGGACAGCGCCATCATCAGTTCCGAGGCCGTGGCAATCCCCGGCGCGAACGGCAATGAGCTGTCGGTCGCGGCCTTGAGCAGATCGGGGGTCAGGCCCGGGCTGATGCCGAACGCGACGCCGAGCTTCTCGACCCGGCTGAAGTCGGACGGGTTGAGAATGGTCCCGATGCCGACGACCGCCTCGGGGACCTCGGTCATCATCGCGCGCGCCGCCTCGATCGCAACGGGGGTGCGCAAGGTCACCTCCAGCGTGCGGACCCCGCCGGCAACCAGCGCGCGCGCCAGCGGCACCGCATCCTGGATGCGCTCGATGGTGAGGACGGGAATGACGGTCGCAGCCTTGAACAGCGCGACGAGGTGGTTCTGTTGGGCAGCCGTGGTCATGGGTCTCGATTCATTTGGTCGCTGTCTAATTGTTGGCCTGGCGGGACGCCGCCGGCCGGTGCCGCTTCTTCGGCGGCATGGCATAGCCCGGAATGATGGCGCCGGGATAGCAGATCACGAGGCTGGCGAGCCGATGTCCTGATAGGGCCGCCTCCACCGGCTCGGCGCCGGCGAGCCGGGCCGCGATATAGGCCGCGGCGAAGCTGTCGCCGGCGGCAGTGGTATCGACCACAGGCTTGGTCATGGGCTCGGCGCGGACCTCGCTGGCGCCGCCGGGGTAGCGCAACAGGCTCACCGGCTCGGGCAGACGGAACACCAGTTCCGGGGTTGGGATGCGCGCCATCAGCTGGTCGTGACTTTCGCCGGGATGGAGCGCGAGCAGATCCTCGGTCGAGGTCAGCACGATGTCGGCGGCCGCGAAGGCGGTCGCAAACACCTCCCGCGCGATATCGCGGTCGGGCCAGCCGCGCGCGCGGAAATTGGTGTCGAACACGAAGCGAGTGCCGAGCAGGCGCGCGCGCTTGATGGCGCCGAACAGGCGCTCGCGCCCGGCCGCGTCGTAGATCGAGAGCGTGATCGCAGAGAGATAGACGACGTCGTAGCTCATCAGCGAGTTGAGCAGCTCGTCCGTCTCCGGCAGGCTCATCAGCTGGCGCGCGGCCGCACTGTCGCGCCAATGGAAGAACTGGCGCTCGCCCTCCGCATCCGTCTGGATCATGTAGAGGCCGGGCAGCTTGCCCGCGAGCCGCACGACACGCCGCGTGCCGACGCCTTCCGCATTCCAGGCAGCGACCATCTCGTCGCTCAGGGCGTCATCGCCGAGCGCGGTGAGATAATCGACCTTGACGTCCAGCCGCGCCAGATACACCGCCGTGTTGAGGGTGTCGCCGCCGAAGCCGCGTGAGTACAGGCCACCGCCCTGCCCCTGCCCGGCGGACGCGCCGCCCTGGGCCTGCCGCAGCTCGACCATGCATTCGCCGATGCAAGCAACGCTCGCCATCATCAGGGCCCGCTCAGTCCGAGCTCAGGCGACGAAATTGCCGCCGAGCTCGTCTTCGATGTGAATGCGGATGATATCGTCGAACGTCTTCTCGGCGGTGGTGAAGCCGAGTTCGCGCGACCGCCTGGCATCGAAATTGCGCGGCCAGCCGCCGACGATGCCGACAATGAAGGGATCGGGCTCGCGCTTGATGCGCGCGGCGACCTTCTCGCCCGCAACCCGCTTCAAGGCGGCGATCTGCTCGCCGACCGTGGCCGACAGGCCCGGCATGGTCAGATTGCGGCGCGGGCCGACAGTGGCGAGATCCATGGTGCCGGCGTGAAGCAGGAAGCCGACGGCCGAGCGAGGCGTCGCGTGCCAGTGGCGGACGTCCTCGGAGACCGGGAGGATCGCTTCCTTGCCGGCGAGCGGCTCGCGCAGAATGTTGGAGAAGAAGCCGGATGCCGCCTTGTTGGGCAGGCCCGGCCGGATGCAGATGGTCGGCAGGCGGATGCCGATGCCGTCAAGGAAGCCGCGGCGGGAATAATCGGCGAGCAGAAGTTCGCCGATCGCCTTCTGCGTGCCGTAGCTGAGCAGCGGGGTATGGAAGAACTCGTCGCCGATCGCATCGGGAAACGGCGCGCCGAACACTGCGATCGAGGACGTGAACACCACGCGCGGCTTGTAGCCGCCGCCCGCAAGGCGGATCGCATCGAGCAGCATCCGCGTGCCGTCGAGATTGATGCGATAGCCCTTGTCGAAGTCGAGCTCGGCCTCGCCGGAGACGATCGCGGCGAGATGGAAGATCACGTCGGGGCGACCTGCGATCAGTTTCTCAGCCGCGCCCGGGACGGCGAAATCGCCCGAGACGGTCTCGACGGCAAAACCGGCCTGCTCCGGCTTCTTCGGCTCGACCACGTCATGCATGGTCAGCTTGGTGATATCGCTCTTGCCGAGCCGGCCGTCGCGCAGCAGCCGTTCACAGAGCTTGCGGCCGACCATGCCGGCGGCGCCGAGAACCAGAATGTGCAAGAGCTCAACTCCTTCTTATTGGCCGGACTTATTGGCCGGAGCGCGCCGCTCTTGAAACCATTGGCGCGCCCTCGGCAAGCCCCGCGATCATTCCTTCACGGCGCCGGTCATCGCCGACACATAATGCTCCACGAAGAAGGCGTAAAGGATCACGAGCGGCAGCGAGCCGGCCAGCGCGCCCGCCATCAGCGAGCCCCAGCGGTAGATGTCACCGTCCACGAACTCGTTCACGATCGCGACCGGCACCGTCTTGTTGCCGGTCGATTGCAGGAAGGTCAGGGCGTAGATGAACTCGTTCCAGCACAGCGTGAAGCAGAAGATGAAGGCCGAGATCAGGCCGGGAATGGCCAGCGGCACGACGATCTTGATCAGGATCTGCCAGCGGCTCGCCCCGTCGATCAGCGCGCATTCCTCGAGCTCGAAGGGGATGGTCTTGAAATAGCCCATCAACAGCCAGGTCGAGAACGGGATCAAGATGGTCGGATAGGTCAGGATCAGCGCCAGCGGCGAATCGAACAGGCCGTACTGATACACGACCGTGGCGAGCGGAATGAACAGGATCGACGGCGGCACCAGATAGGCGAGGAAGATCAGCCCGCCGACGAGATTGGCGCCCTTGTAACGCAAGCGCACGATGGCGTAGGCGGCGAACACCGAGGCGATGATCGAGAGCACCGTCGCGCAGATCGCCACGTACATCGTGTTCCAGAGCCAGTACGGATAGTAGCTCTCGAACAGCAGCTTGTGGAAGTGCTTGAAGGTCGGATTCCAGGTCCAGAACGGATTGTACTTGTCGAGGTCGAGCAGCTGCTCGTCGGGCTTCACCGAGGTCAGCGCCATCCAGTAGAACGGGAACAGCAGGACGACGACGATGATGGCGAGCGGCAGGTACAGCGTCACCAGCCTGCGCGGCACCGACTGCAGATAGCTCATGCCCTCGCTGTGATCATCCTTCGCGACTGTCGGAGCGGAGCTATGCAGGACGGCCTTGAGATCGATCCGCGAGGTGGGGAGATCAGTCATTGTTTTCTCCCTGCTGCCACTTGCGACGCTGCAGGCCGAACCAGGACACCATGATGGCGGCGAGCAGGAACGGGATCATCGCACTGGAGATCGCGGCGCCCTCGCCGAGCTGCCCGGCGATGATCGCACGCTGATAGGACAGGGTCGCCATCAGATGAGTGGCGTTGACGGGGCCGCCACGCGTCATCGCCCAGATCAGCTGGAAATCGGTGAAGGTGAACAGCACCGAGAAGGTCATCACGACGGCGATGATCGGCGTCAAGAGCGGATAGGTGATGTAGCGGAAATTCTGCCAGCGCGTGGCGCCGTCGAGCGTCGCGGCTTCATAGAGCGACGGCGAGACGGTCTGGAGGCCTGCGAGCAGCGTGATCGCGACGAACGGCACGCCGCGCCAGATATTGGCGAAGATCACGCAAATGCGTGCCCAGGTCGTGTCGCCGAGGAAGTTGATGTTTTGGTTGATGATCCCGAGATGCTTCAGCGACCAGGAGATGATCGAGAATTGCGAGTCGAAGATCCACCAGAAAGCGAGCGCGGAGAGCACCGTCGGAACGATGAAGGGGATGAGCACCATCGCGCGCAGCATCGCCTTGAACGGCATGTGCTCGTTGAGCAGCAGCGCGAGGTAGAGGCCGATGCCGAATTTGAAGGCGCTGGCGACGAAGGTGTAGAGCAGCGTATTGAACACCGACAGCCAGAAGATGGAATCGTCCCACAGCCACTCGTAGTTCTCGAAGGCGATGAACTGTCCGACCCTGCCGATGCGCGTGTCCGTGAAGGAAAGCCAGATGCCCAGCCCCAGCGGATAGGCCAGGAAGAAGATCAGGAACACCATGGCCGGCACCATGAACCAGAAGCCGAGCCAATTGCGATTGTGTTTAAGCTGGGCCCAGGCGCCAGCCTCGGTCATCTGAGGCTTGGCCCGGGGAATTGCGACATCAGCCATGCCCGATATCCCTGATCGAAATGTTGACGAGCGGGCGACCCAAGAGGCGCCCGCCCCGTGACTGTTCAGCGATAGATGCGCTTCAGCTGGCGCTCGGCTTCCGCCATCGCGCCCTTCGCATCCTTGGCGCCGGTGCAGTAATTGGCGAACATGTCGACGACGATGAAGTCGGCGATCGCGGTTGCCGCCTTCTCGCCGACGGTGCCGATGCCCGACGCCGGCAGCGTGCGCTTGGAGGCCTGCGAGAACACGGCGTTCTTGGGATCGGCCGTCCAGATCGGCGCCGATTCATAGGCGTTCAGGGTCTGCGTCAGATAGCCCTGCGCGCCGGCCAGCCACTTCTCGTAGTTCTCCTTCTCCAGCATGAAGGCGACGAAGGCCTTTGCCGCATTCGGATATTTGGTGAAGTTGAAGGCGAGGATCGGCAGCGCCAGCTGCAGCTCGGTCGGCTTGCCGACAGGACCGACCGGCCAGAGCGCGTGATAGGTGTCCTCGGTGAGCTCCTTCTTGCTGGGATCGGTCTTGGCGGCGACGTAGATCGAGATGCCGTTCGCTGTGCAATAGAGCTCGCCGGCGAGGTACGCCTTGTTGTTGGAGGAATCGTTCCAGGACGCCGTGCCCGGAATGAAGCTGTCGTACAGCGCCTTGCAATATTCCAGCGCCTTCGCCGTCTCCGGCGAATTGATGACGATCTTGTCGTTCTGGTCGACCGTGTAGGCACCGTGGCCCCACAGCACCCAGTGCAGCCAGGAATTGCCGTCGCCCGAGGCGTGACCGAGCGCAAAGCCGGCCGGCGTGTTGTTGGCCTTGAGCGCCTTGCACATCTCGAGGAAGCCGGGAAAGTCCTTCGGGAATTCCTTGAAGCCAGCCTTGTCGAGCGCCGACTTGCGGTAGGTCATGTAACCGCCGTTGGTGGCGACGGGAATGCCGAGCCAGTCGTTGCCCAGCTTGCAGGTCTTGGCAGCCGCATCGGTCCAGCCGCCGTACTTGTTGCCGAGATAATCGGCGACATCGTTCATCTTCAGCACTTTGGTCGGGAACAGCTGCGGCAGGGTGTGCAGACCCCAGGCGAGATCGAGGCCGGAGCCGGTGTTGGCCGCAACCGAGGCCTTCGGCTGCACGTCCTCGAAGGACTCGCTGAAGGTGTTCATCTCGGTGCCGGTCGCGGCCTTGAACGCCGCCACCATCGCGTTGAACGCATCGTCCTCCGCCGGCACGAAGCGCTTCCAGCGCATCACCGTCAGCTTGGCGCCGGGCTCGGCCTTCCAGGGCGCGCTCTGCGCCCAGGCCTTGGCGAAGTCGAACAGTGCCGGCCCCGTCAGCATGCCGGTCGCAGCCAAAGCGGTGCCGCCTTGAAGCAGAGACCGGCGGGTAAAGTCTTGCATGTTGTCCTCCCTGTGATGCTTTTTGTCGTCTTATGCCTTGTCGTCTGATGCGTTAGGCGTTCATGCGTTTGCCCGTCGCATCGTCGAACAGATGGACCAGCGATGGCTCGGGCTTCAGCCGCACCTTGTCGCCCGGATTGAACTGGTGACGCTCGCGGAAGACCGCGACGACCTGCTCGCCGCCGAGCTTGGCAAACACCTGCGTCTCCGAGCCGGTCGGCTCGACGACGATGATCTCGGCCTCGGCGCCGTCATCGGCGATGGTGAAGTGCTCCGGCCGCACGCCATAGACCGCAGGACGGCCGTCGGAATTGGCGGGCGCGGTCTTGAGCGGGAGCTTGACGCCATTCGGTCCTTCGAAGCTCGCAACGCCGTTGACGCGCACATGGCCTTTGAGGAAGTTCATGGCAGGCGAGCCGATGAAGCCGGCGACGAACTGGTTGTCGGGCTTGTCGTAGAGCTCGAGCGGGGTGCCCATCTGCTCGACGATGCCGTCATGCATGACAACGATCTTGTCGGCCATGGTCATGGCCTCGATCTGGTCGTGGGTGACGTAGACGGTCGTCGTCTTCAGCCGCTGGTGCAGCTCCTTGATCTCGGTGCGCATGGCCACGCGCAGCTTGGCGTCCAGGTTCGACAACGGCTCGTCGAACAGGAACACCTGCGGATCGCGCACGATGGCGCGGCCCATGGCGACGCGCTGGCGCTGACCGCCGGAGAGCTGTCGCGGATAGCGGTCGAGCAGCGGCGACAGCGCGAGGATCTCGGCGGCGCGCTTGACGCGCTTGTTGATCTCGTCCGAGCTGGCATTCCGCAGCTTGAGCGAGAAGCCCATGTTGTCGGCGACCGTCATGTGCGGATAGAGCGCGTAGTTCTGGAAGACCATCGCAATGTCCCGCTCCTTGGGCTGGACATTGTTGACGACGCGGTCGCCGATCGAGATCGTCCCGGAAGTGATGTTCTCGAGGCCGGCGAGCATGCGCAGAAGCGTCGACTTGCCGCAGCCGGAGGGGCCGACCAGGACGACGAACTGGCCGTCCTCGATCGGAATCGTCACGCCGTGCAGGACTTCAAAATTGCCGAACGATTTCCGCACGTCGCGGATTTGCACAGACGACATCTAGCTCCCTCCTCGAAAGTCCACGGCGCCTCTCGCGCCGCGACCGTCTTGTTTTTCGGACTTTACCGAACCAGGCCCGATATTAGCGGGCAACATTGTCGGTAGTTTGTGCGGTTTTGGCAATTTGTCTTTGGTTAGTCGTTGCTGGTAGCGCTGTCAACGTTCCTTTGTTTGCGGGACTGACTGTGTTAAGAGCAGCAAATGGGTCGAAAACGCACTAAGTCAGGCAAAATCCGGCTGGCCGAAGTGGCCGAGCTCGCCGGCGTCAGCCCGATTACCGCGTCGCGCTTTTTCCGCAATCCGGAGGCCCTGTCGGTCGCCAAGCGGACGCGGGTCGAGAGCGCCGCCAAGGAGCTCGGCTATGTGCCCAACCTTGCCGCGCGCGCCCTCGCCTCGCAACGCACCGAGGTCATCGGTGTCCTGATCCCATCGCTCACCAACAACGTGTTCTCGGACGTGCTGCGCGGCATCTATGACGCCTCAGAAGGCAGCCGCTACTCGATCCAGTTGTCCAACACGCGCTACAGCATTCTCCAGGAAGAGAAGTTGCTGCGTCTGTTTCTGGCACAGAAGCCGGCCGGGCTGATCGTCACCGGCATCGACCAGACCGCGGAGTCCCGCGCGATGCTTCAGGCCGCGGACTGTCCGATCGTGCAGATCATGGAGATAGGCCCGGACCCGGTCGACATGATGATCGGCTTTTCGCACTATGATGCGGCCCGCGCGGCGATCGCGCATCTGTTCGAGCAAGGTCACCGCAAGGTCGGCTTCGTCGGCGCGAGGATGGATCCCAGGGTGCAGCGGCGGCTGGACGGATATGTCTCGGCCATGAAGGACGCCGGATCGTTCGACCAGCGCCTGGTGGTCACGACGGCGACGCCGACCTCGGTGACGCTCGGCGGCGCCCTGTTCACCGATCTGCTGGCGCGCGAGCCGGACATCGATGCGGTGTTTTGCGCCAACGACGACCTCGCGCTCGGCGTGCTGTTCGAATGCCGGCGCCGGGAGATCGCAGTCCCCGGGCAGATCGCGATCGTCGGCTTCAACGATCTCGAATTCATGGCCGCCGCCGTCCCCACCCTCACCAGCGTCCGCACCAACCGCTATGAGATGGGCAAGACGGCCGCCGCCATGCTGATCGACGCGATCGAGGGCCGCCGCCCGGAGCAGCCGGTGCTCGATCTCGGCTTCAAGGTGATCGAGCGGCAAAGCTCGTCGGCGCGACGTTCGGACAGCAGGCCAGCCGTATCAGGCGCGGGCGCGGCGAACAAAATGATAGCGTTACCAAGCAGCCACGACTAGTATCGGAATCGTGAGGAAACGACCCGCCAGCGGGAAGGCAGATCATCGCGCGCGCCGTTGGGCACCGCACATGCCGACACCATGAGACGGACGGTAGTCGCGTTTGCATTGCAGGAGAAACCAATGACAAAGAAACCAACCAACGGGCATGCCGCCGGCAGCAACGGTACCCGCCGCCATCTTCGCTCGCAGGAATGGTTCAACAACCCGCACAATCCGGGCATGACCGCGCTCTACATGGAGCGTTACCTGAATTACGGCCTCACCCGCGCCGAGCTGCAATCCGGCAAGCCGATCATCGGCATCGCGCAGACCGGCAACGATCTGTCCCCCTGCAACCGCCATCATCTCGAGCTCGCGCACCGCGTCCGCGAAGGCATCCGCGAGGCCGGCGGCATCGCGATGGAATTCCCGACCCATCCCATTCAGGAGACCGGCAAGCGACCGACCGCGGCGCTCGACCGTAACCTCGCTTATCTCGGCCTCGTCGAAATTCTCTACGGCTATCCGCTCGACGGCGTGGTGCTGACCACCGGCTGCGACAAGACCACGCCGGCCTGCATGATGGCGGCGGCGACGGTGAACCTGCCTGCGATCGTGCTGTCGGGCGGCCCGATGCTGAACGGCTGGCACAATGGCGAGCGCACCGGCTCCGGCACCATCGTCTGGAAATCGCGCGAGCGGCTCGCGGCCGGCGAGATCGACTATGAAGAGTTCATGGAGATCGTGGCCTCCTCGGCGCCCTCGGTCGGCCATTGCAACACCATGGGGACGGCCTCGACCATGAACGGGCTTGCCGAAGCGCTCGGCTTCTCGCTGCCGGGCTGCGCGGCGATCCCGGCGCCCTATCGCGAGCGCGGCCAGATCGCTTACGAGACCGGAAAACGCATCGTCGAGATGGTCTGGGAGGATTTGAAGCCTTCCGACATCCTGACCCGCAAGGCGTTCGAGAACTGCATCGTGATCAATTCGGCGATCGGCGGCTCGACCAACGCGCCGATCCACATCAACGCCCTCGCCCGCCATATCGGCGTCGAGCTGTCGATCGAGGACTGGCAGAAGTTCGGCCACGACGTGCCGCTCCTCGTCAACATGCAGCCGGCCGGCTTCTATCTCGGCGAGGAATTTCACCGCGCCGGCGGCGTGCCCGCCGTGGTGCGCGAATTGATGAAGCACAAGCGCATCCATGAGGACGCGGTCACGGTCAACGGCCGCGGCATCGGCGAGAACTGCAAGAACGCGCCCGCTCCCGACAACGACGTGATCTGGGCTTACGACAAGCCGCTGGTGAAGGACGCCGGCTTCCTGGTGCTGAAGGGCAATCTGTTCGATTCCGCGATCATGAAGACAAGCGTGATCTCCAAGGAATTCCGCGACCGCTACCTCAGCAACCCGAAGGACCTCAATGCCTTCGAGGGCCGCGCCATCGTGTTCGAGGGGCCGGAGGATTATCACGAGCGGATCGACGATCCCTCGCTCGACATCGACGAGCGCTGCGTGCTGTTCATCCGCGGCACCGGCCCGATCGGCTACCCCGGTGGCGCCGAGGTTGTGAACATGCAGCCGCCGGCGGCGCTGATCAAACGCGGCATCCTGTCCCTGCCCTGCATCGGCGACGGTCGCCAGTCCGGCACTTCTGGCTCGCCCTCGATCCTCAACGCCTCGCCTGAAGCGGCCGCCAATGGCGGGCTTGCCGTCCTCAAGACCGGCGACAAGGTCCGCATCGACCTCAACAAGGGCAGCGCCAACATCCTGATCTCGGACGAGGAGCTGAAGAAGCGCCATGCCGAGCTCAAGGCCAGCGGCGGCTTCAAGCATCCGCCGAACCAGACGCCGTGGCAGGAGATCTATCGCAACACCGTCGGCCAGCAATCGACCGGCGCCTGCATGGAGCTCGCCACGCGCTACCAGAACGTCGCCGGTACGTTCGGTGTGGCGCGGGACAATCACTGACACGGTCATTCCGGGGCGCGACGCAGTCGCGAGCCCGGAATCCATTCATCCACCGACGCTGTGGCGCGATGGATTCCGGGTTCGCGCCAAGAGGCGCGCCCCGGAATGACGAAGGAAAATTCGCAGGAGAAACAACATGGCAGACCGCCTAAAGGGAAAGCGCGCCGTCGTCACGGCTGCCGCGGCAGGCATTGGGCGCGCTTGCGCCATCGCGTTCGCGCGTGAAGGCGCAACCGTCATCGCCACCGACATCAACGAAGCCGGCATCGCGAGCCTGACGAAGGAAGGCATCGCCGAGGTCGCAAAGCTCGACGTCCGCAACACCGCCGACGTCAACGCCTTCGCCAAGCGCGTCGGCAAGATCGACATCCTGCTCAACGCCGCCGGCTTCGTGCACCACGGCACCATCCTGGAGTGCTCGGAAGAGGATTTCGATTTCTCGTTCGACCTGAACGTCAAGTCGATGCACCGGACCATCAAGGCCTTCCTGCCCGACATGATCGCCGGCGGCGGCGGCAGCATCGTCAACATCTCGTCCTGCGCGGCCTTGCGGCCGCCGGCGAACCGCTACGTCTACAGCTCGTCGAAGGCGGCGGTGTCGCTGCTGTCGCGCGCGGTCGCGCTCGACTTCATCACCAAGGGCATCCGCTGCAACTCGATCTGTCCCGGCACCGTCGAGACGCCTTCGATGCTCGACCGCGCGGCAGCCCAGGGCCCGCAGGGCAAGGAGATGTTCATCTCGCGCCAGAAGATGGGCCGGCTCGGCACCGCCGAGGAGATCGCCGCGATGGCGGTCTATCTCGGCAGCGACGAGAGCGCCTTCACCACCGGCGTCGATCTCGTCGTCGACGGCGGCTACATGCTCTGACGCAGGAAGGCCTCCGGCATGAATAAGATCGATCTCAACGGCCGCATCGCTATCGTCACTGGCGGCGCGCAGGGCTTTGGCCGCGCCATCACCGAGCGCTTCGTCGCCTCCGGCGCCAAGGTCGCGATCTGGGACTTTGACGCCGCGCTGGCCGAGAAGACGGCAAAGGAGATCGGCGGCGAAACGAATGTCTTCAAGGTCGACGTCACCGACACGGCGGCCGTCGAGCAGGCACGCGATGCGACGCTCAAGGCCTTCGGCAAGATCGACATTCTCGTCAACAACGCCGGCATCGCCGGGGTCAACAAGCCGGTGTGGGAGACGGACCTGGAGGAATGGCGGAAGGTGCTGCGCATCAACCTCGACGGCCCCTTCATCGTCTCCAAGGCGATCGTGCCCGAAATGCTCAAGCAGAAATACGGGCGGATCGTGAACATCGCCTCGATCGCAGGCAAGGAAGGCAACCCGAACGCCGCGCATTATTCGGCGTCCAAGGCCGGCCTGATCGCGCTGACGAAGTCGCTCGGCAAGGAGCTCGCCGCCCATGACATCCTCGTCAACGCGGTGACACCGGCGGCGGCGAAGACCGCGATCTTCGACCAGATGACGCAGCAGCATATCGACTTCATGTTGTCGAAGATCCCGAAGGGGCGCTTCGTGCTGGTGGAAGAGCTCGCCGCGATGGTGAGCTGGCTCGCGTCGGAGGACTGCGCGTTCTCGACCGGCGCGGTGTTTGATATTTCCGGTGGGCGGGCGACCTATTGAGGACATCATGATCCGGGAAGGCGGCTGCCTGTGCGGCGCGGTACGGTTCAAGGCGGAGGGCGAGCCGCTCAACGTCCGCATCTGCCATTGCCGCATCTGCCAAAAGGCGATGGGTTCGCCCTATTTCGCCCGCGCGCAGTTCGACCAGCGTGCGCTGAGCGTCGACGGCGAGACTGCACGCTACGCCTCCTCGGAGAATATCGATCGCGTGTTCTGCAAGCGCTGCGGCACGCGGCTTTTCGCCTGGCGCCGCAACGGCACGCTAGCGGGCGTTGCGCTCGCCACCTTCGATGATCGTAACGCCTTTGCGCCGACCGAGCACATCTGGGTGTCGGAAAAGCTCGCCTGGGTGAAGCTCGACGACGGCTTGGTGCAATATCCCGGGACGATCCCGGCGTGACTTTGCGCGACTGCACGGCGGCCGGCCGAAGCATCCATCTGCAGCGTGGCAATTCGGAACCGGCCGCCCTATGTTGAGCCGAAGCGTTGCTGCGCCGGTTTGGTCAGGACGGTTGCAAGGCCGCTAGCTAACCGAAATGGATGAGCTGTGAACATTTCCTTGTACGACCTGTCGGTGTGGGTGCTTCCCCTCGTGCTCGCCATCACCTTCCATGAGGCCGCGCATGCCTTCGTCGCGGACCGGCTCGGGGACAATACGGCCGCGCAGCTCGGCCGCGTCAGCTTCAATCCTATCAGGCATATCGACCCGTTCGGCACCGTCATCCTGCCGGCGATGCTGCTGTTCGCGCATTCGCCGTTCCTGTTCGGCTACGCCAAGCCGGTGCCGGTAAACTTCCGCAAGCTGAACAATCCCAGGCTCGACATGGTCTGGGTAGCGCTGGCCGGACCCGCCACCAACATCCTGCTGGCGCTCGCCACCGCCCTCGCCTTCCATGCCCTGCCGCTGGTGCCCGCGAGCGCGGCGAAATGGGTTGCCGACAACCTCAAGAATGCCCTCATCATCAACGCCATCCTGGCCGTCTTCAACATGATGCCGATCCCGCCGCTGGACGGCGGCCGCGTCGCGGTCCGGCTGCTGCCGCGCCCCCTGGCCTTGCCGCTCGCCCGGCTCGAGCCGTTCGGTATGTTGATCCTGATCGGGCTCTTGATCCTGCTGCCGCTGGCGGGCTCGCAGTTAGGTCTAAATCTTGATGTTATTTCAGCAATACTGCGGACGTTGACCGGTTATGTGATTCAGGCTGTTCTCTTCCTGACCGGCAATGCGTAGTTGAACCGGAACACCCGAACACGAGCCGAAAGGCCAGAGGCCGACTTGGTCAAAGCTGCCGATATGCTGATCGCGCGACGCGCCGACACCCGTGCCCGCGCCGATTTTGCCACCTGGAAGATGATGGCTAAGCTCAATGGGGCGTCCGCGCTGCCTCCGGAGGCCCAGGAGTTCCTGAGCAGCTACAGGAACCTGCTGGCGCAGATGAGCGAAGGCGAAGCCACCGAGGCCACCATCGGTGCGATCTACAAGGCCTATTACGTCGAGATGGGTGGCGCTGGAAAGCCGCCCGACGTCCGTCCGCGCGAGGCCGAGCCGGCAGCGGATAATGTTACCGCTTTCCGGCGCCCGGCGCCGAAGCCGAAAAGCGCAGGTTTCTTCGGGACAGGCGCGGCCAGCGGAGCCCAGAAACGGCCCCTGCCCGTGGCGCTGATCTTCGCCTGCCTGGTGGTGGTCTATGTCGGGATCCGGCTCTACTGGCGTTGAGCCGACTTCTTGTTGGCGGTCTTCTTCGATTTCTCAGGGGCGAAGCTGATCTCGAGGGTGCGCTCGAAACGCTCCTCGGTCAGTTGAACCGGAGGCGGCTCGAAAGGATCCGCCTTGCGAACCATCGAGATCGCAGCTGCATCGTAGGCGGCGTCGCCGGACGACGCGATCACGTCGACCGAGACCACATTTCCCTTTCGGTTGAGCGCGAAACTCACCGTGACCTTCTGATTGGCGTTCTCTCTGCCTTCCGGATTGATCTGGTGCTGCTTGATACGCGCACTGATTTTCTTGTTCCAGTCCACCGTGATCTTCAGGATGTCCTTGCCGAGCCCAACCACCGGCGCCAGGGCCTTTTCGGCCTCGCGCGTTGCGTCCTCGAACGTTTGCCGGGCCATATCAACCTGCTTTGGGGCAGCCTCCATGGCGGGCGTTTCAACGGCAGCCGCCTTCGGATCGTCGTCCTGCTCCTTCTTCGCAACCTTTTCGCTGACAATGCGATCGGGATCCTCGGCCTCTTGCGGTCGATCTTGAGGAAGTTCCGTCTCCTTCAGTTCGGCCTTCTGCTCCGGAAGCTCCGGGCGCTCCTCTTGTGCCGCGGAGTCGTTTGGTCCGGTCGGCAAATCGGATTCCTGAGCCTCCGGCGAAGCCATCTCGACGGCGAACTCGGCTCCGGCCGCGCCGAGACCATCGCCGTCGTCGTCGCCGTGCAAATGCGCCAGCGCGAGCGCAGCACCGCCGAGATGCAGGGCGAGCGCGGCCGCCGCCGCCAGGATCCAGAGCTTCCGGGATGGTCTCGGTTCGTCCGCCATCGTTCCGTCTTCTTAAGGCTGGGCGGCGCCTGCCACAGGCGCCCCCGGTGCGCCTTCCAGCGCGACCAGCTTCACCCGCGTATAGCCGCCCGAGCGCAAGAGCTCCATCACGCCCATCAACTCGCCATAGGGCACCGAGCGATCAGCGCGCAGGAAAACGTACTTGTCCTTGCTCATCTCGGAAAGGCCGTCGAGGGTTCCGATCAACTCGGCCCGGTGAACGGCGTTCTCCCCGATCGCGAGCGTCAGATCGGGCTTGATGCTGAGATAGGTCGGCTTGTCCGGCTTCTTCTGCGGCGTCGCACTCGACGACGGCAGATCGATCGGCAGGTCGACCGTGGACAGCGGCGCGGCGACCATGAAGATGATCAGCAGCACCAGGATGACGTCGATGAACGGCGTGACGTTGATGTCATGCGTTTCCGAGAAATCGTCGTCGTCATCATTGTCAGCGAGCGAAACGGCCATGGTCTACTCCGCCGCGCGCGAATGCACGCTGCCGTGGCTGCGGTCGAGATCACGCGACAGCAGTCGCCCCGCCGCGCCCGAGGCGCGGCTGACGAGCTCGAGATAGCCTTTCGTCACGCGCGAGAAGTGGTTGTAGATGATGACGGCGGGAATGGCGGCGACGAGGCCGATCGCGGTGGCGAGCAGCGCCTCGGCGATGCCGGGCGCGACCACGGCGAGGTTCGTGGTCTGCGACTTCGAGATGCCGATGAAGCTGTTCATGATGCCCCAGACCGTGCCGAACAGGCCGACGAAGGGCGAGGTCGAGCCGATGGTCGCGAGCACGCCCATGCCGATCCGGATGCGCCGTTGCTCCGCGCGCACGATCTCGGAAAAGCTCGAGGCGGCGCGTTCCTTGATGCCGGCATCGCTGGACAGGCCAGCCGACATCCGCGCTTCGCGCAACGCCGCCGCAAGGAACGACGGCAGGATGCCCTCCTTGGTGCCGAGCGCCATCTGCGCTTCGGCAAGCGAGCGCGCCTCCGCAATCTTCTTCAACGCCGCACGCAGCTTGCCGTAGGCGACCGACAGCTCGATCGACTTGGCGATGAAGACGGTCCAGGTCATCAGCGAAGCGAAGGCGAGCCCGATCATCACCGCCTTCACGATGACGTCCGCCGACATGAACATCACCCAGGGCGACAATTCCTTCATGGCCGCAGCCTCGGGCTTCGCACCCGCGGGATTGGCGGCCACCGGGGCGGCGCCCACGACGGCGGGAGCCGTCGAGGCCGCAGGCGCAGCTGCCGGGGGGACGGTCCCGGCAGCGGACGGCTGAGCCGTCGATGGGGCCGGTGCCGGCGGGCTCTGCGTCTGGGCGGAAACGGGGGATGCGAGCCAGGCAGACGCCAGCATCAAGGCTGCGGCAAGGCTTGCTTGAAAGGAGATGGTCTTCATACTTCGGCCCAGTAGCGAATGAGACTGTGATAGATACCCGTCAATTTGACCGTTTCGGGATCGTCACGCCCGAGCCGTTCCACCAGCGCCTGTATCGCGGTGTCGAGGCCATAGATCATGCTCCGGGCTTGATCGTCCCGTATCATGCTCTGAAGCCAGAAGAAAGACGCAACCCGCGTCCCCCTGGTCACGGGGGCGACGAGAGGTGCTGGAGGATAGAGCACAAGGCCCTCCAATTCCTGTCGTTCACACGCGTCGAACGAATGTCGCCTGTTGGTATCGGCCACACAATTGCGGGTCAATGCGTGCCGTTCGCGAGAACCCTTGAATAGATCAAGATCAAAACGATTCTAAACTGCCCCGCTCTCTGAGCGAAGGATGCGTCCTAAACGCAAATCGATTGCTGGGCACTCGATCGCCGCTCTGGGTTTCATCAGCCACAGCAACTCGTCGACGGTCTTCGCAACGGCGCGCACGCGATCGGTGCTGTCCATGCCGGCGATGTTGGCGCCGTTGACAACGGCTTTGATCTCGTCGCGAAAGTCGGTGAGGAAGCACAAGGGATCGCGCTGCTCGTTGGCGACACGCGCGATCAACCCCTTGATCAGAATCTGGCACGCGATCAGCTTGCCGTTCAGCTCGTCCATGCTTTGCTCCGTCGCTGCGGCGCCGAAATGGACGATGCCGAAATCCATGGTAACCGAAACGGCTACGAGGCGACTTAGAACCGTTCTTGCGGCAGATCCGAAAGGTAGCGCGGCGCGGGGCCGATCGGTCCCGAGCACACTGCTCCGCGTGCTGCGCAAGACTTGCACGCCGGCCGATCGCGGCGGGAAAACGCGGCATTGCACGTCGCCGCGCCAACGAGCTGCCTACACGGTGCAAAGCTTTCCAATTGTTTAGGATTCTCACCCGATAGTGCTGTTTACTCTGGAAGTTGGCGTGTATTATACATCATGCTGGAACCGTACGATTGCCCCGATATTCATAGCCGAGGGCATACGAGCCGACACGAGACGACATGAACAAGTCCCGGCCGATCCTTTGGCTTCTGATCATCGCGGCCGTGGCTTCTGCGGGCTATTATGGTTGGCAGAAATTCGGCACGTCCGAGGCGGGAAAAACCCAGACCGCACAAAAAGGCCTGCCTCGCCCCTCCGCCGTCCCGGTCAGCGTTGCGCCGGTTCAGAAGACCGACTTTCCGGTCTATCTCACTGGTCTCGGCACGGTTCAGGGCTTTAACACGGTCCAGGTCCGAAGCCGTGTGGATGGCCAGATCGACAAGCTCGAATTTAGGGAAGGCCAGATCGTCAAGCAGGGCGATCTCCTGGTTTCGATCGATCCCCGCCCCTATCAGGCCACGCTCGACCAAGCCAAGGCCAAGAAGGCGCAGGACGAGGCCAGTCTCGCCAACGCCAATCTCGAGCTCCAGCGCGCCACGAAGCTCGGCGAATTCGCCACCGCCCAGCGCGTCGACACACAGCGCTCCACCGTCGCTCAGCTCACCGCCCAGATCGCCGCCGACGATGCCGCGATCTCCAACGCCCAGACCCAGCTCGATTACACCCAGATCAAGGCGCCGATCACCGGCGTGGCAGGCCTGCGTCAGGTCGACGTCGGCAACATCGTCAACGCTTCGTCGCAGACCGCCATCGTCACGATCTCGCAGGTCGAGCCGATCGCCGTGATCTTCACCGCGCCGGAAGACCAGCTCCCCTATATCAGCGAGGGCCAGAAGGCCGGCGCGCTCAAGGTGATCGCCTTCACCACCGACGGCAAGAGGACGCTGGCCGAGGGCAAGCTCGCGGTGATCAACAACCAGGTCGACGCGACCAGCGGCACGATCCGGCTCAAGGCGGTGTTCGACAACAAGGAAAGAACGCTGTGGCCGGGGCAATCGGTCTCGACGCGGCTCCTGGTGCGAACGCTGAAGGATGCGACCGTCGTTCCGGATGACGCGGTCCAGCGCTCCACCAACGGACTCTATGCCTATACGGTCAACCAGGACAACAAGGCCGAACTGCACAAGATCAAGGTCAGCTATGGCATCGACGGTCATTCGGTCATCGAGGAAGGATTGAGCCCCGGTCAGCAGGTGATCGTCGGCGGACAGTTCAAGGTGCAGCCCGGAAGCCTGGTGTCGACGGCGGTAGCAAGCTCGGATCCGACCCAGAACAAGGTTCGACAGCAATGATCGGCGGCGGGATTTCGGCGCCTTTCATCCGATATCCCATCGGCACCTCGCTGCTGATGGCCGGCATTCTCTTCGTCGGCCTGGTCGCCTATCCCCTGCTCCCGGTCGCGCCCCTGCCGCAGGTGGACTTTCCGACCATTCAGGTCACCGCCAATTTGCCCGGCGGCAGCCCCGAGACCATGGCTTCGTCGGTGGCGCAGCCGCTCGAGCGGCAATTCGCCCAGATTCCTGGCATCGCGCAGATGACCTCGACGAGCTATCTGGGCACGGCGTCGATCACCATCCAATTCGACCTCAACCGCAACATCGACGGCGCCGCCAACGACGTACAGGGTGCCATCAACGCGGCCAGCGGCCAGTTGCCGAGGAACCTGCCGTCGCCCCCGACCTACCGCAAGGTCAACCCCGCCGACGCGCCGATCCTGCTACTGTCGGCGACGTCGGAGACGCTGCCGCTGACCAGCGTCAGCGATGCCGTCGACACCCAGCTCGCCCAGCAGATCAGCCAGCTCTCGGGCGTCGCCCAGGTCTTCATCGGCGGCCAGCAGAAACCCTCGATCCGCATTCAGGTCGATCCCGCAAAGCTGGTCGCCAAGGGCTTGTCGATGGAGGACATCCGCAGCCAGATCGCGATCACCACGGTCGACAGCCCCAAGGGCAATATCGACGGCGAGAAGCGGGCCTATACGATCTACGCCAACGACCAGCTCACTCACGCGAAGGACTGGAACGACGTCATCATCGCCTATCGCAACGGCGCTCCGTTGCGAATCCGCGATATCGGCCAAGCGGTCACCGCTGCCGAAGACGCCAAGCAGGCGGCGTGGGCCAACGGCAAGCGCGGCGTGTTCCTGGTGATCTTCAAGCAGCCCGGCGCCAACGTCATCGAAACCGTCGACAGGATCAAGGCGACCCTCCCTCGTCTCGTGGCGGCGATCCCGCCCGCGATCAAGATCGAGCTCATCAGCGACCGCACCGCGACCATCCGTGCCGCGGTCGAGGACGTCCAGTTCACGCTGCTCTTGACCATTGTGCTCGTGGTCATGGTCATCTTCATCTTCCTGCGCAGCTTCTGGGCGACGGTCATTCCTACCGTCACGGTCCCGCTGGCGCTGCTGGGCGCGTGCGCCCTGATGTGGCCGGTCGGCTATTCGCTCGACAATCTGTCGCTGATGGCGCTCACCATCGCGGTCGGTTTCGTGGTCGACGACGCCATCGTAATGCTCGAGAACATCACGCGTTACATCGAGGAAGGCGACTCGCCGATGGAGGCCGCCTTCAAGGGCTCCAAGGAAATCGGCTTCACGATCGTCTCCATCAGCATCTCGCTGGTCGCGGTGCTGATCCCGCTGCTCCTGATGGGCGGCATTATCGGGCGCCTGTTCCGCGAATTCGCCGTGGTGCTGGCGATGACTATCTTCGTTTCGATGTTCGTATCGCTGACGCTGACACCGATGATGGCCTCACGCTTCCTGCGTGCCCATGGTGAGGTGCAGCACGGCCGCTTCTATCAATGGAGCGAGCGCGCCTTCGACGCGATGCTGCGCGGCTACGAATATGTGCTCGATCACGCCCTCGCCTGGCGGCGCACCACGCTCGCGATCTTCTTCGTCACGCTCGGCCTGTCGATCTACCTGTTCGTGCTGATCCCCAAGGGCTTCTTCCCGCAGCAGGACGTCGGCCTGATCACGGCCACGTCCGAAGCCTCGCAGGACATCTCGTTCAAGGAGATGGTGAGACGCCAGGAGCAACTCGGCAAGATCATCCTGGCCGATCCCGACGTTGCCAGCGTTGCCATGTCGATCGGCGGCAGCGGCCGTGCCGGCAACAACGGCAACCTGTTCATCACGCTGAAGCCGCGCAATGAGCGTGACGCTTCGGCCCAGCAGATCATCGCGCGTCTGCGTCCGCAGTTCGACAAGGTCCAGGGCGCCCGCCTCTACATGCAGGCGGCCCAGGACGTGCGGCTCGGCGGTCGACCCACGCGCACTCAGTTCGAATTCACGCTGCAAGACGCCAATCTGGACGAGCTGAACGAATGGGCGCCGAAGATCCTTGGCAAGATGCAGACACTGCCGGAGCTGCGCGACGTCGCGACCGACCAGCAGACGCAGGGCACGACGGTCCAGCTCAAGATCAACCGCGACACCGCCGCCCGCTACGGCATCCAGCCCCAGCTGATCGACGATACGCTGTATGATTCCTTCGGACAGCGGCAGGTCACGCAATATTTCACGCAGCTCAACACCTACAAGGTGATTCTGGAAGTCCTGCCGGAGATGCAGGGCGATCTCGAGACGCTAAACAAGCTCTATGTGAAATCGCCGCTGACCGGCGACCAGGTGCCGCTGTCGACCTTCGCGAGCTGGACCACCGATCCGGTCCGCCCGCTCTCGATCAGCCATCAAGGCCAGTTCCCGTCGATCACGATCAGCTTCAATCTCGCGCAAGGCGTCGCGCTCGGCCAGGCCACCGAGGCCGTGCAGAAGGCGATGGCGGAGCTCGGGACGCCGCCCACGCTGAATTCGAGCTTCCAGGGCACCGCGCAGGCGTTCCAGCAATCGCTCGGCACCGTGCCGCTCCTGATCCTCGCCGCGCTGGTCGTGGTCTATCTGATCCTCGGCATTCTCTACGAGAGCTACATCCATCCGATCACGATTCTGTCGACGCTACCCTCGGCCGGCGTCGGCGCGCTCGCGATCCTGATGGCGGCCGGATTCGACTTCAGCCTGATCGCGCTGATCGGCATCATCCTCCTGATCGGCATCGTGAAGAAGAACGGCATCATGATGGTGGACTTCGCGATTGCCGCCGAGCGCGACGAGCACAAGACGCCGGAGGAATCGATCCGCCAGGCCGCACTGCTGCGCTTCCGCCCGATCATGATGACGACGATGGCGGCCCTGCTCGGCGGCGTGCCCCTCATGCTCGGCCACGGCACCGGCGCCGAAATCCGCCAGCCGCTCGGCTACGCCATGGTCGGCGGCCTGATCGTCAGCCAGGCGCTGACGCTGTTCACCACGCCGGTCGTCTATCTCTACCTCGACAAGCTCAACAACTGGTTCTCGACCTGGGGCCGTTCGGACGACGAAGGCGAGGAGACGCCCGAGCACGGCAGCGTCAAGGAAGCCGCCGAGTAAGCTTGCGCCGCGCCTGCCGCGACGCTACAGCGAGACCCCGGTTCGCAAATGCGGTTTCCCATGCCTGTGCAATCCAGACTTGTCGCCCTTGTCGCTGCTGTCCTGTTGTCAGCGGGCGCAGCACACGCCCAGCAGGGCGCCAAGAAGAACGCCGCGCCCGCCCCGGCCGCGCAGCCCGCGCCTGCCCCGACACAGGCGCAGGCTGACGGTGCTTCCGGACAGCCCGGCTGGATCGTCCGCTGCACCAGCGCAAACCGCGACGCGCCGCTCGAATGCGCGATGGAGCAGAACGCGGTGCTGACCAAGACGGGCCAGACCGTCGTCCTGATCAACATCCGCATCGCGCCCGACACCCGCACGCCGATCGCGCTTCTGCAATTGCCGCTCGGCCTCAACCTTCCGGTCGGGGCCAAGCTCCAGATCGACGAAGGCAAGACGTTCGATCTCCAGATCCAGACCTGCGAGAATCGCGGCTGCTACGCCTCGACCCCGGTTGCGCCGGACCTGCTCGCCGCCTTGCGGTCGGGCAAGCAGCTGAAGGTCTCTTTTCAGAACATGGCCAAGGAGACCATCGCGATCCCGATGCCGCTCGGCGATTTCGCGGCGGCCTACGACAAGATCAAGTAGCAGGCACGCCTCACGTCACGATGTCACTCGCCCGAAGCAGCGTCGTGAAGCCGCCATAGATCATGCGCTTGCCGTCGAACGGCATGCCCTCGAACTTGATGCGCGGGTCCGCCATCACCTTCTTGTTGATGGCATCGCGGCTCTCGCGGTCCCGATAGACGATCCAGGCGAACACCACGACCTCGTCCTCCTTCGCGATCACAGCGCGCGGAAACGAGGTGAGCTCGCCATAGGGAACGTCGTCGCCGATGCATTCGACGTAGTCGAGCGCGCCGTGCTCCATCCAGATGGCGCAGGCTTGCGTCGCCAGCGCCTTGTAGGCCTCGATATTGTCCTTCGGCACGGCGAGAACGAAACCATCGACATAGGGCATTTGTGGATCTCCTTGGGTTGTCCAGCCCAAGGACGATACAGCGCGCGGCGATCCGACTTGGAAACGCAAATACTAGGTGAGGCAAACCGTCGCGAGCAACGAGGCAGCCCATCAACCTGCCTGCCATCCTGCCCAGGACCGGAACCATACCTTGGGAAAGCGCCCGGAACTGGCTGGGGAACCTGGAGGAAATTCCGTTCTTCCTAAATTATTGACGCGCCATATCTTTTTGTTTTTGCTGTCTAAAACGAGCACATGTGATACGTCGGGGTGTTACGTCACGACCACCCCGGAGATTCCCATTGAGCGTTTCGACCAACGTTGTTCGGCGGCCTGGAAGCCGAAATTATTACGTCCGGGTAGCCGTGCCGCGCGATCTCCAGGTGAGAATGGGCAAGCCTGGAAAGCCCCGCAAAGAGCTTTGGAAGAGTCTCAACACGTCGGACGCTCGCGAGGCCCGCCGGTTGTCCAGGCCGGTCCTGGACGAATGGGAGAACATGTTCGCCGAGCTGCGTCGGCCGAAGCAGTTGACCGAGGCCGAGCTTCAAGATGCGATCTGGCGCCGCTATCTGGAGCTGATCACGACCGATGAGAAGTTCCGGCAATCCCTCCCCACTAACGACGACCTGGACGCGATCTGGAAATACCTGGAGGACGAATTCGGCGAGCAGAGCATATCGGCCTATCGCATCTATGAGGAACTGCGGGACCGGTTCGATAACAACCAGCGTGAGCGCGCCGCACGCCTCGCACAAATGAAAGCCGACGCCGCCCGCGGCGAGACCAAGCTGATTGCGGACGTAGTTGAGCAGGTGATCGAGGCCCGCCGGCTGGGCATCGATCCGGGCACGCCCGAATACCGGAAGCTCGCCCATGGGCTTCAGCGCGCAGAGCTGGAGGGGTTGGCGCGCACGGTCGAGCGCGACCAGGGCGACTTCTCTGGCGCGCCTAAAGACAAGGTGGTGCAACAGCCCACCGTGTTTGATCCGCCCAAGGGCGAGCAGATCCTGGAGCTATTCGATCGCTACGCACGAGAGAAACCCGGTCGGGTTTCCGCCGACACCTGGCAGTCAAATCGCAAGGTGGTTGCCCTCTTTGACGACTTCGTCGGCGGCAAAGCCCACATATCGACCTTCAACCGAAAAAACGTCCGGGAGTGGAAGGACAAACTGTTCGAATGGCCGGTGAAGGCGATCGAGGCGCGGGAGTTTCGTGGCCTGTCCTTCCGGGACGTGATCGAGCGGAACAAGGTCGTGGGCAAGCCAGTGATCCAGCACAAGACAATCAACCGCTACCTCGCGGCCCTGGGTGGCTTCTGTAGCTGGCTGCTTGCCAATGACTACGTCCGCGAGGATGTCATGCTCGGAATGTATCTGGAGGTCGATCGCAAGAAAAAGACGGTGCTGCCCTACACTGAGACCCAGCTAAAGACGATCTTTGGTTCTCCCCTCTTCCACCGCTGCGCCGGCGAGAAGCTGGAGCATCAGGCCGGCGACGTCGAGATTCGCGACTGGCGTTACTGGATTCCGCTAATCGCGATCTATTCGGGCGCGCGGCTCGGTGAGATTTGCCAGTTGATGGTCGCCGACGTGCGGCAACTGCATGGGGTGTGGATTTTCCATATCACCGAGGAAGGCGCTGGCGGCAAGTCGACCAAGACGGAAGGATCGATGCGCGTTGTGCCGATACATTCAAAGCTGATCGAGCTGGGCTTCCTGAAGTTCCACGCGCGCATGAAGGCGTTTGGAGACCGGCTATTCCCGGAGATCAAGGCGGACGCTCGCGGATACATCAGCGGCAAGCCGTCAACGTTCTTCAATGACTATTTCCGCACGATCGGCGTAAAGTCGGATCGATCGAACAACTTCCATAGCTTCCGCCACAACGTTGCAGACGCCTTCCGCGCGGCCGGTTACCTGGATGAGCAGCATGCTGTGTTGCTGGGGCACACCAAGGCAAGCACCACGGGACGTTATGGTGTCCTGCCGGAAGGGCCGCTTCGAGATCGCGTGGCAATGATTGAGGCCGTGTCGTTCGCAGGTCTAGATTAAGTCATTCACCATAGAGCTATTTGCCCCTCAACAGATCAACCTCACGTTGGATGACGCGGTTGCAAATATCTCGGAGCTTGCCAGACAGCAGGCGCTCTTTAAAATTTAGATTTGCCTTCCCGCGATGAACAATCTGCGAGCGAACTGCATAGATCTCATCGAACTCTTTCAAAAGAGTGCGACGCTCATCGTGAGTTTTCCCGATAAGGTAGGCACATCGGTTTCGAAGCAACTGACCAAGTCCGATTACATCGGATGTTGCCTTGTCACCAAGCAAGACCTCCAAGACAACCATGGACTGAACGTAGCTAAGTCGGCGGTCTTGCACTCCATAGCTCTCAAACAACCACTCCGCACCCAACAGAATTGTCTCTGCCTTCTCACCGGCCGAAAAAACCGCTTTCAGCTCATCGAGAATGAGTTTTACTAATGCAACCTTTCGTTCTTCGCTGGCACTCGAGAACATCTCGTTAGGCTCGATTTCCGCAAGCAAGCGCGATGGATCTCTGTCGAGGTCGATCTTTGCGTGGATTGTCCACGCATCGCCCTCATTCTTATGGACAAAGAAAGAACGCGTGGGCGGCGATCCGTGGACCACGTTCGCCACTTTCACTAGCCGCAGCGCCAAAGCTAGGCCGAGAAAGGATTTCAGAACACGCTCAGCCTGGATTGCAGGCGATGAGCCACCATAAGGGCCAATAAAGCCCTCCGTATCAATTTGAAGATAGACTGCGTTCTCTATGTAGCTCTCCTCCTCCGGCCCGAACAGCAAACTGGGCCGATGGATGCTCTCATGCCTCTTCTTGTCCGTATGATTTAAAGGGTATTTGCCAGAGAAGTCCTTCGTGGCTTTGACCAGTCGCAAGTTTGGTCCAAGCGATTCGTCCACGACGACGCTTCCCAAAAGGTCGGACACGTCTTTTGGGAGGGCGATGGATAACGCGTATCGCCACGGAAGGGAGTCAAAAGCATTTATCAGTCGTGTTGCATTCGCTGTGGCATCCTCGAAGCCGACTATCTCGCTGAGCTTTTTCGAATCGTCCGTATACTCCTCGATCGCCAGTTCATACTGCAACAAATCAAAGATAAAGGTCATTGCCGGGAAGTCGGCATCAATGTAACGAGCGAGCCTTTCCCGAAGAGGCCCGTGGCCCGGCAGCGCTTCATCTAGCTTGATAAGAGCTACTCGATTTCTGCTAGTAAGGAACTTACCATGGAGCACCTCCACGCTGGGCAGCACTTCGCCTAGAGTAGCGATCAATCGCGCTTTCAGCTTTTCATTTAAGTCGAGCATCTCGAATCCCCCGCGCAATCTAAGCGCGAGGGACGATTTTGGGCAATAGAAACGGCGCGGGTCGTCACCTAGTCTTGCTTATCAGACGCCCTCGAAAAGCGTCTCTCCCGGCAACCGGATGTAGTTTTTGAACTCCGTTTCGTTGCCGATCGCCGCCGCTACCATTGCATGGGCGATGACGCCCACACATGTAGCACGATCGGCGTCCCCGGCCTTATAGGTGTCGAGGACGTTTTCCAGGAACTCGTCGACCGCGGCGTGATCGGCTTTCTCTGGCTTAAAGGACATACTGATGTCTCTCCATTGCCTCCAGAGAAAGGAAACCCCTCCTGGCGGGAGACACACCAGGAAGGGCGTTCGTTGCGTTGCGTCGTGCTGCGGAGCGTGGCCTGCCACGCGGCCTTGGCCTTGCCAAGCGCGTCGGGCGTAACGGTGCCCTTCAAGCTGAGAACGCCGGAAGGCCTAGCGCCATTGCCGAACAGTCGGGAGGCATGACGTTCCAGGACAAGCGCAAGCGCGATGATCTCGCGACCTTCGCCGACAAGGCCCTTGCGTGCATCGTAGGCCGGCGTCGGAATATGGATCAGGTCCGCACCGTCGATCTGCCGGCCATTCAGTTTGTAGGTCGGTTCTACGTCGCTGGTATCGACGGCAACAGATTGGGTTTGTGGGTCGAGCCGGATCAATTCAGCGGGCTTGCCACCGTCAACGCGATTGATGAGCGCAAAGCCTCCGTGTGGCTGCAACAGCGCGTCGGCCATGACCTGGGTGCGAAACAACGCGGCGGGCGCAAAGCTATTCGGCGCGTCGTGCAAGAGCTTATAGAGCGGATGGTCGGTGGCCTTCTCTTTGCCGCCGTCCGGAAGCTTCTTGTAAACGT
This sequence comes from Bradyrhizobium sp. NBAIM08, assembly GCF_020193935.1. Lineage (NCBI taxonomy): Bacteria > Pseudomonadati > Pseudomonadota > Alphaproteobacteria > Hyphomicrobiales > Nitrobacteraceae > Bradyrhizobium > Bradyrhizobium sp. NBAIM08. The sequence continues at coordinate 709,778 of NZ_JADYVR010000002.1, forward strand.
GAATCGGGAGTGAGCCGGCCGCTTCGGAGATCGAGCGGACTGCGCACGCAACGGGCGCGCACGTCATAGCGCTATGGGGTGTGACGGTCACACCAGCGAGCGTTGAGGTCGCGCCGAACAGGTCGAAATAGAATCCGCTGCCGTCAGCGAGGCTGGGCGCGGCTTTGGTCTCGATACCGAGAAGAGATTTGAGGCGGGACGCGAAAGACAAACGAGCACGACACAGGGCTGGCCCGCCGGTTAGGCGAGCGAGGGGACGGTTTCTGTGTGTGCTTCGGTGGGAAGACTGCGCGATCGAAAATTGCGCAAATCCGCCTTAGATCGACATAAGCTTACGCCAGGAATTGGAGCGAAATTATGGCAGATTCGCTGACGTAACGTTACGGTGGTCTGTTACGAGATGTTACGATTTTTGAGGCTTGCGGCGCGCTAACTTATTGATTTAGTTGACCTTAGCGCCAATGGCTGGGGAACCTGGATTCGAACCAAGACAAACAGAGTCAGAGTCTGTTGTGCTACCGTTACACCATTCCCCAACGGAATAGTCGAACAAATTCAAAGGCCTGCTTGATTTGTTCGACTGTGGCCGGGAAGCGCATCGCGCTAATCGCGGCTCAGGCGTGGCAGCCTTCTACCCGCTCGCATCTGGGCTGGCAAGCGCTGCGGTGGACGGATCGGGTCAGGGCGCGTTTGATCAGACGACGATGTGGTCGAAGTCTGCGGCGATCCGGGTGTTCGGGAAGATTTTTGCCGCCTCGGCGAGAATCTCTGCGTCTTCGTAGCGTCCCGACATATGCGTCAGCACGAGCTGTCCGACCTCGTTCGCGGCGGCAAAGGAGGCCGCTTCTGCCGCGGTGAGATGGCCGTAATTCCGCGCGGTCGGCGCGTCGCGATCGAGGAACGTCGCCTCGATCACCAGCATGTCGGCGCCGGCCACGTATTGCGACAATCCATCGGTGGTCTCGGTGTCGCCGATCACGACGAGCTTGCTGCCGCCGCTCGGCGGACCGAGGACGTCTTCCGGATCGATAGTTCGGTCGGCAAGCACGATCGGTCGGCCGGCGGCCAACTCGCCGCGCAACGGACCGTCGGGGACACCCAGCGCGATGAGGCGATCAGGCCGCAGATGACGGCGCGCGGGGCTTTGGAAGATGAAGCCGAAGCTGTCGGTGTCGCGGTGGCGCACCGGAAAACAGTCAACGGCGAATTCACCGGTATCGATAGCTCGTCCCTCGGTCAGCGCTTCGAACTGGACGGCGATCGGCGCCCTGCCCGCGCCCCACAGGCCGGCGAGCATGCGGGTGACGAGGTCGAGCGTGCCCGCGCCGCCGTGAACGGTCATTATCGCGGACGTCTGCCGCAAGCCGAGCGTCGAGAATAATCCGGGGATGCCGAGCACGTGGTCGAGATGGGCGTGGGTGAGCAGGACGCGGTCGAGCCGCCGGAAGCCGGCGCCGCTGCGCAGCAGCTGGCGCTGCGTGCCCTCGCCGCAATCGACCAGGACGCGCTTGCCTGCGGCTTCCACAAGGAGTGCCGGATGGTTGCGCTCCGCCGAGGGAACGCTCGCCGATGTCCCGAGAAACGTCAGGGCGAACATGGTCGTCGATGTCCAGCGACCGTCCTTCTCCGCGTCGATACGGTTGACGGTCTCACCGTCCCCAATGCCACGCGAGCAGCAGCGCGTACAGGCCCATCGACCCGGCATAGAGCACGGCGAGCAGCACGTACCCCGCGATCTGGCGACTGATCGTCGCCTTCGGCGTCACCCACCAGTCGAGCGCCTTGAAGGCGGCGGGCACCAGCCACCAGCCGAGCAGCTGCGTGCTGACGAGATTGCCGATGAACAGCGACAGCCAGACCGGCACGCCGTTTCTGTCGATCAGGGGCGCGCTGATGAAAGTACCCCAGAGGTAGACCACGGGATAAAGCACCAGGAGAACGATCAGGTTGCTCTTCCAGATGAAACCGGGCCCTTGCTCGGGAGCCTGCGTCTTGCCGGCCGGGAACCAGAAATTGAAGCCGTAGCTCGCCCGTTTCACGTTCATGCCGGCGTTGAAGCGCGCGCCCTCCTTCAGCAGCGTCTGCCGCAACGGCGAGTCGAGCCAGGCATTGAGATTGGCATCGCTGTCGAAAGACAGGATGATGATCCATTCGTCATGCAGGCCCGGAATCGGCCGCTCGACCTTGTGCCGCAGAAATCCCTTGAACTCGGCCTCCGCTGCCTGGATGCGCTGCTGCCATTTCAGGAAGGCGTCCTCGAGTCCATCAGGGACTTTGAATGAGATGACGGCCGAGACCGCGCTGTCGCGCGGGACGCCGGTGTCGGGCAGGATATGGACGTCCTCCGAACCGACGAAGAAGCGCTGCACCTCCGCGATCAACTTCGCCCGCACCTCGCTCTGCAGCCAGGCACGTGCCGCAGCCGGGCTCGCGAAACGCAGGATCGTCACCCAGTCCACATGCGCCGGCGGTTGCGGCGGCACCACTTCAAGGCTGAGGAAGCCTGGCCAGGCCTTGAGCACCTCGCCGACCTCACCGTTCCACCGGGCGAACGCAGCAAAGCCGTCGTCGGCGATGCGGCGCTGAATGACAAGAGCGACCGGCTGGCCGGTTGTTTCAGGAGATGCGCTCATTGGCAGCGGTCCGCCTCAGCCTTTCTTGTAGAGCCGCTTGCCCATCACCCAGGTCTCGTCGACGCAGCGATCGTCGCCGACCATCATGATGGCGAACAGCATGCTCGCGGCCTCGTCCATCGTGCGCGGGCCGGCGCCGTCGGCGATCAGCGATTGATGCCACGCTTGCGCGACCTGCCCGCCGTTCGGATCGAGCGCGACGAAATCGGCCTCCTTGCCCGGCTCGAAGTTGCCGAGCTTGTCGTCGATGTAGAGGCCTTCGGCGCCGCCGAGCGTGATCGACCAGAAACCGCGATAGGGCGAGAGCTTGTTGCGCTCGGCTTCCGCGAGGTCCTTGCGCGCGGGATCGATGCTGCCGTCGAGCAGCGTGTTGTTGCACATGCCGACCTTGTAGGCGTCGTCGAGCACGGAGATCATCGAGAAGCGGTTGCCGCCGCCGACATCGGTGCCGAACGACATCTTGACGCGATGCTCGGGATCGGTGGCGCGGCCGAGGCGGAACAGGCCACTGCCGAGGAACAGATTCGAGCACGGGCAGAACACCACCGCCGCGCCCTTCTTCGACATGCGGCGGAACTCGTTGTTGGAGAGATAGACGCCGTGGCCGCCGGAGAATTTCGGACCGACCAGGTCGAACTTCTCGTAGACACCGAGATAATCCTGGCAGTCCGGATGCTCGACCAGCACGCCGCTGCATTCGGCCGGATTCTCGGAGATATGGGTGTTGACCCAGCAGTCCGGATGCTCGTGCTTGAGACGCTGACACGCTCTCAGCAATTCCGGCGAGGCACCAAAGGCGAAGCGCGGCGTGATGGCGTAGAGATTGCGGCCCTTGTTGTGGTACTGCGCGATCAGCCGCTTGCTGTCGCGATAGAAATTTTCCGGCGTATCGATGAAATCGGCCGGCGCGTTGCGATCGATCCCGGTGAGGCCCGCGATGACGCGCATTTTGCGCCTGCTCGCTTCCTCGAACAACTCCTCGGTCGAAACAGGCGAGGAGCTCGTGAAGGCTTGGCAGGTGGTGGTGCCTGAGGCGAGCAGCGCATCGAGGAAACGCTTCACGCCCTCGCGCGCGTAGTCGCGATCCCGGTATTTGAGCTCTTCCGGGTAGACCCATTTCTGCAGCCACGGCAGGAGCTGCTCACCATAGGCCCCTAACACGCGCGTCTGCGGCAGATGGATGTGGCCGTCGATGAAGCCGGGAACGATGATGCGGTCCTTGATGTGGGTGACCTCGACGCCCGGATGGGCGGCGGCAATCTTGTCATAAGGACCGAACGCCTTGATCACGCCGTCAGTGACGACCATGAGACCATCCTGGTGAAAGCGCGCGGCGGCCGGCTCGTTGCCGACGTGCTTCCAGGGATCGTCGACGAAATCGAAGAACGTGCCGCGAATTCCGACCGTGGTCATGATTTGGTTCCTTATTTAACTGTGTGTCGCTTGGCGCGCCGACGGCAGCGAGATCGCGAGCAGCGTCCCCGCAATGGCGCAGAGCCCGAGATAAAGCCATCCGATCGGCGCCTGTGTCGCTTCGGGCAACACCGCCGTGATCGCCATGGCACCGCTCACGGCGAGATAGCAGAGCGCGCTGATGAGGCCGCCAACCAGGCCATGGTCGCGTTCGAACAGGCCAAGCGCCATGCCGTACATCATCGGGCACAGCACGCCGCAGCCGCCGAGCACCAGCGCGCCGCCGATCGTGATCGACGTAAAATCCAGACCTAGGGTCATGCCCGTTACGCTCAGGACCGCAGAGCCGGCGAGGAACAGCGCGAAGGCGCCGAAGCCCAGCAAGCGCGCCGGCATGACGCGCGCGAAATGCGCGCAGCCGAGCTCGCCGGCGAGATTGACCCCGCCAAGCCCGAGTGCGACGAGGCCGTAGATGGCCGCCGAATAGCCGAGACCGGTCTGGTAGAAGAACGGCGCGACGACGCCGAACGCCAGCTGCGCGCTGGCCGCCGCGGCAAACACCAGCACGAAGGCGAGGAAGCCCGGGCGGACCAGCGCATCGCGCAAAATACCGGCAGTGCGGCGCGGATCGAATGGCGCGCGCCGCTCTGCCGGCAATGTTTCGGGCAGAAGAAATGCGACGATCGCGGCGACGATCGCCGCGGCGACGGCAATGACGACGAAGACGCCGCGCCACGAGGTCAGCTCGACGATGAAGCCACCGGCTGCCGGCGCCAGCACCGGCGCAAGGCCCCAGGCGGCACCCAACAAGCCGGAGATCGCGGTGAGCTCGCGGCCGCGGAAACAATCGGCTGCGACCGCATAGGCGACGACGAGACAAGTGCAGCCGCCGATGCCTTGCAGGAAGCGCAAGCCGAGCAGCAGCGAGGCGCTGGTGGCCATCGCACAGGCGATGCTCATCGCGATCAGGACCGACAGGCCTGCGAGCAGCACGTTGCGGCGGCCGAGAGTGTCCGAGGCGATACCGACCGGCACCAGCGCCAGAGACATGCCGAGCATGTAAGCGGTGACGGTGTTCTGCATCGACGCCGCGTCAGCTGCGAGATCCACCACCATCTGCGGCAGGCCCGGCGTATAGGCATCGAGCGGAATCTGGCTGAACGGCACGACGCACAACAGGATCGGCACGATCCCACTCCTGGCGCGACCGGCGTCCGAAGCAAGTGCAGTCATGGCTTACGCCCCCTCGATGCCCGCAGGCCCCATCTTTTCGTGCGCGCAATGAGACACGATGCAGGTTGCGGATATTCACGCACGGAACGTGCCAGAACTGTATGTAAAAACTCTTAGGAGTTCCCGTATCGATACGGTTCGCGGCGCTGGATGATCAGGCTCCGGGCACAGTCAAACAAAAATGCGAAAACAACCCCATGCACAGTACGAATCATTGAAGAATTTCGCGCCGCATGGTGCGGGTCCTGCCGGCGAGGGCCGTTTGACACGTCGGGCAGAACAGGCGCAAAGTTGCATGATCGCCGATCGTGAATCCGCAACTCGCGCCGACGCCGTTAACCGGTCGGAAGCCATGGCTGCTATCAAACGTGAGCCGGCCTCGACATCGGCACCACTGTCGATGGCGCGAGGCTGAACTCTATGCACGCGCCCGATCGCAGTTTGCACGAGGCCATGCTTGTCCGGCAGATGGATCGAGCCACGGCAGGCATCGGCAATCGAGGTTGGAAATGACTCTCCTCAGAAGTGACGGCGTGTGGTTGAACGAACCGAAACGATGGACGGCAGAGGACGATCGCCTCCAGGTCGTGACGGACAAAGGCACCGATTTCTGGCGAGAAACCCACTACGGCTTTTATCGTGACAGCGGGCATTTCCTGGGCTTTCCAACCGGCGAGGCATTCACCGCCAGCTTACGTGTACAGGGCGACTTCCAGGCGCTCTACGATCAGGCGGGCATCATGGTGCGCATCGACGCGCGACATTGGGTCAAGGCCGGCATCGAACTGTCGGACGGCCGCGCCATGCTTGCAAGCGTGCTAACCGACGGGCGATCGGACTGGGCAACGGCACCCTATGAGCATGATGCCGGAGACTTCTGGGTCCGCGCAACCGTCGCCGACGGCGTCCTTCGTCTACAAGTCTCGGCCGATGGCAAGACCTGGCCTCTCATGCGGCTAGCGCCGTTTCCGGCAGCAAGCTCCTATCTTGTGGGCCCGATGGCCTGCACGCCCGAGCGAGCGGGACTGGAAGTCGTGTTCTCGAACTTTCGTCTGACACCGCCGCTTGGAAAGGACCTTCACGACCTGAGCTAAGCGGCCTTGCGATCTATCGCGCTCCCGAGCGGGCAGATCGTCGTTCAGCGCAGGCCACTCGTCTCTACCCCCTGGCCGACTGCGCTTCCACCGCCTGCACGGCGACATCAGCGACCTGCCGCAGCGCTTCACGATCGGCGCCTGAAGACGCCATCACGCCCATGCCGACCGCCACCGCCGAGACATAGCGCGCGAGCGCGGCCGGATCGGCGCTCTCCTTGAGATCGCCCTCCGCCTTGGCCCGGACGAAACGGTCGCGGAGCTGGTCCTCGTTCTGGGCGCGGCGGGCGGCGAGCTCGAAGGGGACGTTTTCTGAGCCGGTGCCGCAGGCGATGCCGCCCTGCACGAGCAGGCAGCCGGGCGGATTGGCGGGATCGGTCTGCTTGTCGGCGATGCCCATCAGCATCCGCTCCGCCACCTGGCGAGCGGTGGGCGCTGCGACCACCTCGTCCATCCAGATGTTGCGCAGCGTGGTGTAGCGGTCGAGCGCAGCCTTCAGCAGGCCTTCCTTGTTGCCGAAGCAGGCGTAGAGACTGGGCGGATTGATGCCCATGGCCTCCGTGAGCTGGGCAATGGTCGCGCCCTCATAGCCATGGCGCCAAAACACTTCCATCGCCTGGTCCAACGCCGTTTCGGCGTCGAATTCGCGGGGGCGTCCCATGCCCATGTGCCTGTCTCCTCGGATTCGGCGTGCTGTCTCAGCCTAACGCCGGATCCTATCTATTTGTTCTAGCTTTCTTTTTCTTGTGTCTTCCAATCGTCGCGGTATCGGCGTACAATTTTCTTAGTGATTGGTACATAAGTATCTTGCACTGCGGTATCCAGCTCCACATCTGTAGTGAACACTACATATCTGGAGCGCGCAAATGCATCCCTCCCAAAATACCTCCCGCACCGGCCATTTCCGCCGCCTTCTGGGCGGCGTCGCCATCGTGGGCGCCCTCGCCGCGGCCGGCTCGATCGTGACCGGCCGCTATTTTCATGCGGCGCAAGCGACCGCACCCGCGGCCGCAGCTGAACAAGCCGTTTCCGTCACCGTCGCGATGATCGAGCCGCGGCAGACCGTGCTGTGGGACGATTTCTCCGGCCGGCTCGAGGCGATCAACCGTGTCGAGCTCCGCCCCCGCGTTGCGGGTGCGATCATGTCGGCGAACTTCACCGAGGGCGCGCTGGTGAAGGCCGGCGACGTGCTGTTCAAGATTGATCCCGCCCCCTATGCGGCCGAGGTCGACAAAGCTGCCGCCCAGCTCGAGGCCGCCAAAGCGCGCGTCGTCTTCACCCAAAGCGAGCTCGAGCGTGGCGCACAGCTCGTCGGCAACGCCGTGGTCACCCGGCGGGACTACGACCAGCGCGACAACGCCAATCGCGAAGCAATCGCCAACGTCAAGGCGGCCGAGGCGACGCTGCAGACCGCAAAGCTCAATCTCGACTACACCGAAGTGCGCGCCCCCGTGGATGGCCGCGTCGGCAAGATCGAGGTCACCGTCGGCAATCTCGTCGCCGCCGGCACCGCCTCGCCGGTGTTGACCTCGCTGGTCTCGGTCAATCCGATCTACGCCTCGTTCGATGCGGACGAAGAGGTGGTGCTGCGCGCGCTGAACTCGATCGCCGATGCTTCCGGCCAACGCGGCAAGCTCGACCAGATCCCGGTCGAGATGACGACCTCGGGCGGCTTGTCCGCGAAGGGCAACATCCAGCTGATCGACAACCAGGTCAACGGCCAGAGCGGCACCATCCGTGTCCGCGCGGTGTTCCGCAACGACGATGGGCGTCTCATCCCCGGCCAGTTCGCGCGCGTGCGCATGGGCCAGCCGAAGCAACAGGCGCTGGTGATGATCGACGAGCGCGCGATCGGCACCGACCAGGACAAGAAGTTCGTGATGGCAGTCGGCGACGACAGCCGCGCCGTCTACCGGCCGGTCACGCTCGGCGGCGCGGTCGATGGGCTTCGCATCGTCACCTCGGGCCTGAAGTCCGGCGACCGCATCGTCGTCAATGGTCTGCAACGCGTGCGTCCGGGAGCCCTGCTCAAGACGGAGGTGGCGGCGATGGGCGCACGGGGGCCGCAGCAGGCGTCGAACCACAGCAACCAGGACGTGGTGCAGCGTTAATGCACCCCGTCATCCCGGGGCGCGCATCGCGCGAACTACGGTGCGCAATTGCGCACCTGAGAATCTCGAGCGTACGAAACTCCGAACACATCACCTCTGGATTCCGGGTTCGCGCTTCGCGCGCCCCGGAATGACGAGTGGAGGTCTCGGAGAACATCAGGATATTGCCCAGGGGCAAGGCCATGAATCTGTCAAAGTTCTTCATCGATCGTCCGATTTTCGCCGGCGTGCTGTCGGTCCTGATCTTCCTTGCCGGCCTGATCTCGCTGTTCGCGATGCCGATCTCGGAATATCCGGACGTCGTGCCGCCCTCCGTCGTGGTGCGCGCGACCTATCCCGGCGCCAACCCCAAGGTTATCGCGGAGACAGTGGCGACCCCGATCGAGGAGCAGATCAACGGCGTCGAGAACATGCTCTACATGTCGAGCCAGGCGACCACCGACGGCGCGATGACGCTGACGGTGACGTTCCGGCTCGGCACCGATCCCGACAAGGCGACGCAGCTGGTGCAGAACCGCGTGCAGCAGGCCGAGCCGCGCCTGCCGGCCGTCGTGCGCCAGCTCGGCATCATCACCAAGAAGTCCTCGCCCGACCTCACCATGGTGGTGCATCTGTTGTCGCCGAACGACCGCTACGACATGACGTATTTGCGCAACTATGCCGTGCTGAACGTCAAGGACCGGCTGGCGCGGATCGACGGCGTCGGCGACGTCCAGCTCTATGGCGCCGGCGACTATTCGATGCGGGTCTGGGTCGATCCGCAGAAGGCGGCCGAGCACGGCCTGACCGCAAGCGACATCGTGCGCGCCATCCAGGCGCAGAACGTCGAGGCCGCCGCCGGCGTGGTCGGCTCCTCTCCGAACGTCAAAGGCATCGATCTCCAGCTCTCGGTCAATGCCGAAGGCCGGCTCGCCAACGAGGAGCAGTTCGGCGACATCGTGGTCAAGACCGGCACGCGCGGCGAGGTCGTTCGTCTGCGCGACGTCGCGCGCATCGAGCTCGGCGCGTCCGAATACGGCCTGCGCTCGCTGCTCGACAACAAGCATGCGGTGGCAATCCCGATCTCCCAGGCGCCGGGCTCCAACGCGCTGCAGATCTCCGACAACGTCCGCGCCACCATGGCGGAGATCAAGAAGAACATGCCGGAGGGCGTGTCCTACCAGATCGTCTACGACCCTACCCAGTTCGTTCGCTCCTCGATCGAGGCTGTGATCCACACGCTCTTGGAGGCGATCGCGCTGGTCGTGCTGGTCGTGATCCTATTCCTCCAGACCTGGCGGGCCTCGATCATTCCCCTGCTGGCCGTGCCGGTGTCGATCGTCGGCACCTTCGCCGTGATGCACGTGTTCGGCTTCTCGATCAACGCGCTCACCTTGTTCGGCCTGGTGCTCGCTATCGGCATCGTTGTCGACGACGCCATCGTCGTGGTCGAGAACGTCGAGCGCAACATCGAGTCCGGGCTGTCGCCGCGCGATGCCACCTATCAGGCCATGCGCGAGGTCTCGGGCCCGATCATCGCGATCGCGCTGGTGCTGATCGCGGTGTTCGTGCCGCTCGCCTTCATCTCCGGCCTCACCGGGCAGTTCTACAAGCAGTTCGCGCTGACGATCGCGATTTCGACGGTGATCTCCGCCATCAATTCGCTGACGCTGTCTCCGGCGTTGTCGGCGCTGCTGCTCAAGGGCCACAACGAGCCGAAGGACCGGCTGACGCTGATCATGGAGAAGAGCCTCGGCTGGTTCTTCCGCGGGTTCAACAAGGCGTTCACGCGGTCCTCGGAGAACTACAGCGGCAGCGTCGGCAAGGTGATCTCGCGTAAGTCCGCGATGATGGGCCTTTATGTGGTCCTCGTCGGACTCACCGCATTTCTGTTCCAGCAGGTGCCTGGTGGATTCGTGCCGGGCCAGGACAAGCAATATCTGGTCGGCTTCGCCCGCCTGCCCGATGGCGCCACGCTCGACCGCAGCGAAGAGGTGATCCGCAGGATGAGCGACATCGCGCTGACCCAGCCCGGTGTCGAGAGCTCGGTAGCCTTCCCGGGCCTGTCGATCTCCGGCTTCACCAACTCATCCAATGCCGGCATCGTGTTCTCGACGCTGAAGCCGTTCGACGAGCGCAAGGATTCCTCGCTCAGCGGCCCTGCGATCGCGGCCGAGCTGAACAAGAAATATGCCGGCATCCAGGAAGCCTTCATCGCCATGTTCCCGCCGCCGCCGGTCAACGGCCTCGGCACCATCGGCGGATTCAAGCTGCAGATCGAGGACCGCGCCGGTCTCGGCTATGACGCCCTGAACGAGGCCACCAACGCCTTCATGGCGGCGATGCAGAAGGCGCCGGAGATCGCGGGCGTGTTCTCCAGCTTCCAGGTCAACGTGCCGCAGCTGTTCGCCGACATCGACCGCACCAAGGCGCTGCAGCTGGGCGTGCCCGTGACCGAGGTGTTCAACACGCTGCAGATCTACCTCGGCTCCTACTACGTCAACGACTTCAACAAGTTCGGCCGCACCTATTCCGTCCGCGTCCAGGCCGATGCGCCGTTCCGCGCCCGCGCCGACGACATCAGGCAGTTGAAGGTGCGCTCGTCGTCCGGCGACATGGTGCCATTGTCGGCGCTGCTCAATATCCGCCAGAGCGCGGGGCCGGAGCGCGCGATCCGCTACAACGGCTTCCTGTCGTCCGATATCAACGCGGCGGCTGCGCCGGGCTTTTCATCGGGCCAGGCGCAGGAAGCGGCGACGCGGATCGCGGCGGAAGTGCTGCCGCCGGGCTTTGCCTTCGAATGGACCGACCTGACCTATCAGGAGTTCATCGCCGGCAATTCCGGCATCTGGGTGTTTCCGCTGGCGATCCTGCTGGTGTTCCTGGTGCTGGCCGCGCTCTATGAGAGCCTGACCCTGCCGCTGTCGATCATCATGATCGTGCCGATGGGCTTGCTCGCCGCGATGTTCGGCGTCTGGATCTCCAAGGGCGACAACAACGTCTTCACCCAGATCGGCCTCATCGTGCTGGTCGGCCTCTCCGCCAAGAACGCGATCCTGATCGTCGAATTCGCGCGCGAGCTCGAATTCGCCGGGCGCACGCCGATCCGGGCTGCGATCGAAGCCAGCCGCTTGCGGCTACGCCCGATCCTGATGACGTCGATGGCCTTCATCATGGGCGTGCTGCCGCTGGTGCTCTCGACCGGCGCAGGCTCGGAGATGCGGCGCGCGATGGGCGTTGCCGTGTTCTCGGGCATGATCGGCGTCACCGTGTTCGGCCTGTTCCTGACGCCGGTGTTCTATGTGCTGCTCAGAACCGTCACGGGCATGAAGCCGCTGGTTCATCACGGCAGTGACATCAGCGCAGCGCCGGTCCAGGGGCCTGCCGAGTGAACAGCGTCCCGCCGCGGCACGCCCCCGGCGGGACCATCATTTCCGGTTCTCCTCGCAGAATTTCAGCGCCGCCAGCGCCTCGCCGGCCCGCGGGATCTGCATCTCGATGCTGTCATCGTCGTCGTCCTCGAAGTCCAGCGTGAGGCGCTTGGCCTTCGCGAGGCGGTCCATGATCGACTGGTCGTATGCGAAGATGCCGCGCACCGTGGTCTTGTCCATGACCTCCCACTTGGCCTTCTTCATGATGTCGGCATCGTCGGTGCCGACATCGGCCCGGAGGATCTCACCGGCCTTGTCCCATTCCCAACCGTCGTAGATCATCACGATCACGATCGCCTGCTCGGAATAGGTGATCACGATGACGTAGTCGCGGTTCTCGTCATCCTTGTCCTTGTAGCCGCGGCTGGCATTGCAATGGGTGTCCTGCGCCCGCTTCTCGATGGTCCAGTCGCCGACTTTGGATTGTTGCGCAAGCGCGGGCCTCGAGCTCGAGGCGGTTGCGCTCAAGACGCAAGCGAGAATTCCGGCGGCAAGAAGAGATCGTTTCATGTCGGCCTCCAGCGCGTTCCCCGCGCCGAGATGACCACCTCTCCCGGCGGCTCGCAAGAGGGCGAGGCGAACGGCCGGCCGCCGTCCTATCCCCGCCGCGGCACGATCGCGATCGGAGTGAAGGTGTAAACCTCCTCGCCGTTCTGGTTGAACATGGTCCATTTCACCAGCGCGATGCCTTGCGGCTTCGATTTCGACGGCGTCAGGCTCATGACCTCGCCGACCAGATGCAGGCGGTCGTTGGGCCGCACCGGCATGGTCCAGCGCAGGCCGTCCACACCGGCGCCGATCAGCGGATGCGGGCCGAACGGACGGGTCTGGATCGCAAGGTTCATCGCGATCGCGGCGGTGTGCCATCCCGAGGCGGCAAGCCCCTTGAACAGGGTCTGCTTCGCCGCCTCGTGGTCGAGATGCATCGGCTGCGGATCGAACTCGGCGGCAAATCGCTTGATGTCGGCCTCGGTGACCACGACTTCGGGGGATTTGAACTGCATTCCGATGGTGAGATCGTCGAACCACTCGACCTGCGCCATGATTTTGCCTCGCAAAATGACGTGCCGCTCCCGAAGAGACGGCTCAAAATCGACTGAGCCATGAGGGATATAGCGGGCCCGCAGCGCACAAACCAGCGCAAGGTTCCTGACGAAACCCCTTTCCCGATGCGACGAAACACGCCTGAAACAGATGGCCGCTTAAGTAGTTGTCAAAATAAATACAGGGACGGCCACCATGCAGTTCATCCTCGACCTGATCTACGAATATTCGTGCTGCCAGAATCTCGTTGCCCAGCCGCTGCGGGAGGACGAGCTATGATCGAGCTGATCTCAGCCCTGCTCGCGCTGTGCAGCATCGGCGTCTTCGCGGCGCATGCGTTCGACGCTTACCGCACTACGCATTCCTGACCGTTCTGACGCTAAAGCGCGATGCGATTAGGATGAATCGTCATCGCGCTTTAGGTTTTGTTTGAGCATGATCTTTTTGGAAAACCGCTCCGCACTTTTCCTCCGGATCATGCTCTAGAAAGGTCGCCGGTAGAAGTGCTCGGAATGCGTCGCCGGCGGAAACCGGTTGGCGAGCGCAAGCGCCCCTCTCTCGTCCGTCTCGAGCGCGATCTTCTGCGCCAACATCACATCGCCCGGTACCAGGAAGCCTGACGGGACGAAGCACCACCCCATCGTCGCGCGCCCCTCACTATCGACCTCGTGGACGTTGGCGGCTGTGCCGTAGTGGATGCGATAGGTCCGGCCGGTGTCGCAACCGACGACGTCGAAATACCGAAACTGCTCGAATTGAGCGCGCTGCGCCGGTGACAGCCATTCGGCCAGAAGCCGGCGGCCGCGCGCATCCGGCGTGTTCTCGCCGAAGAAGCGGCGATAGAGTTCACGCAGCGCATGCAGGCGCGCACGCGCCGGCGCGCGGAGCCAAACTGCCGCGATCATGAGCAGCTCAGATCAACCGCCGACCAGGCGGGGATAGAACAGCGTTTCCTGCGCGGTCGGATCGAACGATCGGATCCGGGTCACTTCGCCGGGTCCGGTTCGAAGCGCGGCGGTGAAGCCCGCTCCGGTCAGCTCACGAAAGCGCCGTTCGGCTCGCGCCAGCGCCTCGGCGTTGCCAGGATCAAACTCGTGGCGCGTATCGCCAGTTTGGTCCATCACGATCTGGGTAGCCATGTTGAGTCTCCTCATGCCCAGCCCTGAACTTGATCAAAGCAAACCTCGTGCCGTCGGTTCCAGAAGGCAACAACTTTCTCTCGCCGTCGCATCACACGTCGCTGAGCAAGAGCTCAGCGTGAGGCCGCAGCACTCCCGCCCTCGTCGATCTGCCGGCCCATCAGCGCGATCGCCTTCTGATAGACACCAGCGGCATTCCAAGCCTCGATGGCAGCGAAATTGGGCTCGCCCGGCTGGTATCCGGCTCCCGCACGCCAACCATGGGCTTTGAGGAAATTCGCGGTCGAGTTCAGCGCATTGGCCGCAACTTCGAGATTGCCGGTGCCGTAGGCCAGAATGCTCTTGGGCATGAACTGGGTCTGGCCGACCTCGCCATGCATGGAGCCGCGGGTCGATCCCGACAGCGTACCGCGGTCGATCAGCTTCAGGGCGGCATAGAGCTGGTCGGTGAAGAATTCGGGACGGCGGCAGTCATAGGCGAGGGTCGCAATCGACGACAGCATGTTCTGGTTGCCGCGCTGGCTGCCGAAGCCGGTCTCCATGCCCCAGATCGCGATCAGCGGCCCGGGCGGGACGCCATAGCGCTGCTCGATCGAGGCGAACAAGGCGGCCTGCGACTGCTTGAGCTGCCGGCCCTTGGCGACGATGGTGGTGGCGCCGCGCTTGGCCAGGAACTGGTCCAGCGTCAGCGAGAAGCTGCGCTGGCCGCGGTCGGCCGCGATCGTGGCGCTGGCATAGTTCGTTTGCATCAGCGCCGACAGTGCGGTGGGGCCGATGCCCTTGCCCTGAGCCTCCGCGCTGAACTCGCGCTTCCAGGCCTCGAAGCCGGCCGGCGAGCTGCCGCATTGCGCGGCCTCGGCGGAGGATGCCAGGCAACCGAGCAGCGTCATTGCGCCAAGAACCGCTCCCGCAACAGCCCTGCCCCTGATCATGCCCGACCTCTCCTGTCCTGTACCGCTCGGCGGCGCAATCTTACCCGCTGGAATGCGCCGACTCCATGGCCCGATCATAGGACAATTCGAGGCCTTCCAGGTTGCCCTCTTTGCGCCATTTGTCGAGCAGCCGCAGGAATGCCACCGGCCCGCGCCAATATTGGCTGTTTCTTGCCGCGATCGGATCGAACACGCCTTCGTTATTGTAGTAGCCCGGCGTGCATTCGGCGAGATAGGTCTGCCGACCGAGCGCGGCCTTGACGACCTCCTCGACCCAGGCGTTCTCGGCCGCAAGCGTCGGCTCCAGGGTGCGTGCGTTGCGCTCGCGCGCCTGCTTGATGACATAGGCGATGTGCTGCGACTGCTCGTCGATGATGTGCGGAAAATTGGCGCTCTGGCCGGCCTGCACGGTGACGATCAGGAAGCAGTTCGGAAAGCCGCGGCTGTAGAAGCCGTGCAGCGTCTTGACGCCGTCCTGCCAGCGCTCGGACAGGCTCATGCCGTCGCGGCCATAGACCTCGAAGCCCATTCGGCGCGCGTAATCGGTGCCGACCTCGAAGCCGCTGGCATAGATCAGGCAGTCGAGCTCGTAGGCCTTGCCGCCGGCGACGACGGCATTCTCGGTGATGCGTTCGACGCCCTTCCCCCCGGTATCGACGAGATGCACATTGGGACGGTTGAAGGTGTCCAGATATTCGTCGTGGAAGCAGGGCCGCTTGCAGAACGCCTTGTACCACGGCTTGAGCGCAGCCGCGGTCGCCTCGTCCTTGACCACGGTGTCGACGCGCGCGCGGATCTCCTCCATCTTGCGGTAGTCGGCCTGCTCGATGACCTTCAGCGCTTCTTCAATCGAGGTCACCGGCTGCTTTTGCCGGCGCGGTGCCAGCAGGATTTCGCCGAGCAGGCCGGTCCAGCCGTCCTGCACCAGGTCCTGCTCGAACGGCTCGCCTGAAATCACGGCGGTAAAATTGTCCATGCGCTCGCGCTGCCAGCCTGGCTTGAGGCTCTGCGCCCAGGTCGGGTCCGTCGGACGATCGTCGCGAACGCCGATTGCGGACGGCGTGCGCTGGAACACATAGAGCTCCTTGGCGGAGCGGCCGAGATGCGGCACGCATTGCACGGCGGTGGCGCCGGTGCCGATGATGCCGACGCGCTTGCCGGCAAGACCGGTAAGGCCACCATCCGCGTTGCCGCCGGTGTAGCCGTAATCCCAGCGGCTGGTATGAAAGCTGTGACCTCTGAACGTCTCGATGCCGGCAATCCCCGGCAGCTTCGGACGGCTCAGCGGACCGCCGGCGAGGATGACGAAGCGCGCGCGGATCTGGTCGCCCCTGTTGGTCTCGACCAGCCACCGCGCCTCATGCTCCTGCCAGGTCATCCGCGAGATGACGGTCTGAAACAGCGCGCGCTCGTACAGGTCGAAATGACGGCCGATGCGGCGCGAGTGCTCGTAGATCTCCGGCGCCCGGGCATATTTGCGCACGGGCATGTAACCGGTCTCTTCCAGCAACGGCAGGTAGATATAGCTCTCGGTATCGCAGGCGGCGCCGGGATAACGATTCCAGTACCAGGTGCCGCCGAAGTCGGCGGCCTTTTCCACAATACGAAAATCCGCAATGCCGGCCTCGCGCAATCGCGCGCCACACAGCAGGCCGCCGAAGCCACCGCCGACGATGAGCACTTCGGTCGCTTCGTTGATGGCCGCGCGCGCAAATCCGGGATCGGCCCAGGGGTCGTCGAGATAACGGCCGAACTCGCCCGCAACCTCGACATACTGCGCCTTGCCCTCGGCGCGCAGACGGCGGTCGCGCTCGTCGCGATAACGGGCACGGAGGGCGGAAATATCGACCGTAGAAGCGCCGCTTGCATCGGTCTTGTGTCTTTCCGCTGACATTCGATTCCTCCCGCGCATGCTGCTTCGCCGGCAGCTCACCGCACGTTAGCGCCGAAAAAGCGCTGCATGCAATCACGCTGATTGTTTTTTGCGTGAACGCTGCGTGACGTTCCGCTAACCTCGAGCGCAAATCACGAGCCTACGCCATGCAACGACGTGGCTATCCGGAGGGAGACCATGCAGGGATTGATGATGGACATGCCGCTGCTGATCAGCGGCCTGATCCAGTATGCGGCCGATTATCATGGCGAAGCCGAGATCGTCGCACGCGAGATCGAGGGCGACATCCATCGCTACACCTACTCAGACGCGCATCCGCGCATCAAGCGCATGGCGCTGGCGCTGAAGCGGCTCGGCATGAAGCAAGGCGATCGCGTCGGAACGCTGGCCTGGAATACACACCGGCATTTCGAGATGTTCTACGCCGCGCCGGGCATGGGCTACGTGCTGCACACGGTCAATCCCAGGCTGTTTCCCGAGCAGCTCATCTACATCATCAACCATGCCGGGGACCGCCTGCTCTTCATCGATCGCGCCACGCTGCCGCTCGTGGAGGCGATCGCGCCGCAGCTAACGACGGTCGAAGCCTATGTCGTGATGTCCTCGCGCGAGCGGATGCCGGAGACGAAGCTCGCGAACGTGCATTGTTACGAAGAGCTTCTGGACCGCGAGAACGATGCCGGCTTCGCCTGGCCGGAGTTCGACGAGAAGTCCGCCTCCACGATCTGCTACACCTCAGGCACGACGGGCAATCCAAAGGGCGTGATCTACTCGCACCGCGCCGCGATCCTGCAGACCATGACCTGCTGCAATTTCGACTTCCTGCCGGGACATGTCGAAGGTGTGCGCGAGGTGATGATGCCGATGGCGCCGCTGTTCCACGGCAATGGCTGGAACATGCCGTTCACAGCGCCCTATACGGGATCGAAGCTCGTGCTGCCCGGCCGCAACTACGAGCCGGACAAGCTCTATGAATTGCTGGAAGGCGAGAAGGTGACGCTGTCGGCGGGCGTGCCGAGCTTCTGGCTGATCCTGCTCGATTGGCTCGGGCGGACCGGTAACAAATTCTCGGCCTTGCGCGCGACGTTGTCGTCGGGCTCGGCCCCGCCGCGCGCGATGGTGGAGAAGCTCAAGCGCGAATACAATGTCGACTACATCCAGGCCTGGGGCATGACCGAGGCGCTGGGCTGCTCGATGCCGGGCCTGCGGCCCGGCTCGGAGCACCTCAGCGAGAAGGAGAGATTCGACCGGCGCCAGGTCTCCGGCCGCGCCTGCTTCGGCACCGCCTTGCGCATCGTCGATGATGCCGGCAACGAGCTGCCGCGCGACGGCAAGACCGTCGGCCATCTGCGCGCCCGTGGCCCCTGGGTCGCCTCCGGCTACATGAAGCTGGACGAAGGCCTCGACCGCGACGGCTGGCTGATCACCGGCGACATGGCCGTGATCGACCCACAAGGCCACGTCACGCTGACCGACCGATCCAAGGACGTGATCAAGTCCGGCGGCGAGTGGATCTCCTCGATCCAGCTCGAGGACATCGCCCTGTCCCACCCCGACGTGCTGCAAGCGGCCGTCGTCGCGATCAGCCACGAGAAATGGCAGGAGCGCCCCCTGCTCCTCGTCGTCCGCAAGAAGGGCGCGACCGTCGACGGCAAGGCGCTGCTCGAGCACATGCGTCCGAAGATCGCGAGCTGGTGGCTGCCGGACGCCGTCGAATTCCTCGACGAATTCCCGATGACCGGCACCGGCAAGGTGCTGAAATCCGCTCTGCGCGATAGGTTCAAAGAGTACCGGGTCGCGTGACCCGCTCGCCGTCGATCAAGGAGACCAGAAAATGCTCTATCCGATGTCGCCGAAAGTCGTCGAGCTCAAGCGCAGGCTCGAAAGCTTCATGGACCGGCACATCTATCCGAACGAGGAGCGCTTCTACCGCGAGGCTGAAGAGCTCGG
The DNA here is from genome assembly GCF_020193935.1 of Bradyrhizobium sp. NBAIM08. Lineage (NCBI taxonomy): Bacteria > Pseudomonadati > Pseudomonadota > Alphaproteobacteria > Hyphomicrobiales > Nitrobacteraceae > Bradyrhizobium > Bradyrhizobium sp. NBAIM08. The sequence continues at coordinate 728,631 of NZ_JADYVR010000002.1, forward strand.
GCCGTGGAAGGTCTATCCGGTCGTCGAGGAGCTTAAGCCGCTGGCGCGCGCGGAGGGGCTGTGGAATCTGTTTCTGCCCGAGAGCGATCACGGCGCGGGCCTCTCCAATCTCGAATACGCGCCACTGTGCGAGGTGATGGGCCGTTCGCACCTTGCTCCTGAAGTCTTCAACTGCTCGGCGCCCGACACCGGCAACATGGAGGTGCTGGAGCGTTACGGCAGCGAGCAGGACAAGGAGCGCTGGCTGAAGCCGCTGCTCGGGGGCGAAATCCGCTCCTGCTTCGCCATGACCGAGCCGGCGGTCGCATCATCCGATGCGACCAACATCGAGAGCTCGATCGTACGGGACGGCCACCATTACGTCATCAACGGGCGCAAATGGTACACCACCAACGCGACCGACCCGCGCTGCAAGATCTGCATCTTCATGGGCAAGACCGACCCCGACAATCCCGACCGTCACAAGCAGCAATCCATGATCCTGGTGCCGATGGACACGCCGGGCATCGAGGTCAAGCGTCCCCTGCCCGTGTTCGGCTTCTACGGCGTGCCCGACCGCGCCTCCGAAGTGGTGTTCACCAATGTGCGCGTGCCCAAGGAGAACATGCTGCTCGGCGAGGGCCGCGGCTTCGAGATTGCGCAGGGCCGTCTCGGGCCCGGCCGCATCCATCATTGCATGCGGCTGATCGGCCTTTCCGAACGCACGCTGGAGAAGATGTGCCGCCGCGTGCGGAGCCGGGTCGCCTTCGGCAAGCCGGTCTCGGAGCAGACGGTGACGCAGGAGCGCATTGCGGAGGCGCGCATCATGATCGAGCAGGCGCGGCTACTGACGCTGAACGCGGCCCATGCGATGGACACGGTCGGCAACAAGGTGGCGAAGGCAGAGATCGCAATGATCAAGGTCGCCGTGCCCAACATGGCCTGTCAGATCATCGACTGGGCCATTCAGGCCCATGGCGGCGGCGGCACCTCGAACGATTTCGGCCTGACGCAGGCCTACGCCACCGCGCGCTTGCTGCGACTTGCCGATGGACCCGATGAGGTCCATCGCAACCAGATCGCGCGGCTCGAGCTGAAGAAATACTCGAACGCCTAAGAAAGGCGCTCTTCCTTCGCTTCAGTTCACCACATAGACGTCAGGATCGGCGCTCGAGCTCGGTTTCTTGAAGGCGTTGCGCAAGGCTGATGACATCGGGACGTTGTAGTTGAGGCCGTTCGGCGGCGTCGGCGATTGCAGCCACTTCTTGTAGAGCGCCTCGATCTCGGGGGTGGCATAAAGCTCCGCGGTGGCGCGATCGGCGAGCGCCTTGAACGGCGCATCCTCTCGCCGCAGCATGATGCCGTAGGGCTCGGGCTTGGAGAACGCCTCCTCGCTGATCATGTAAGCTTGCGGCTCCTTCGACCGCGCGATCGCGACCGCGAGCTGGACGTCGTCGAGCGCATAGGCCTGGGCGCGGTCGGTCTCCAGCAGCAGGAAGGCCTCGGCCTGGTCCTTGGCCGGCATGATGTTGATGCCGAGATTGCGCTCGGTGTTGACCTTGGCGAGCTGCGTCAAGTTCACGGATCCCGCGACCGCCGTGACCGCCTTGCCCTTGAGATCGTCGATGGTCTTGATGCTCGCCGCCTTCCTGGCCGCGAACCGCGTCGCGCTGAGGAAGTGCGTGTTGGTGAAGGCGACCTGCTTCTGGCGGTCGGCATTGTTGGTGGTCGCCGAGCAATGCAGGTCGAGCGTGCCGTTGACCATCAAAGGAATCCGGTTCGAGGACGTCACCGCGACAGTCTCGACCGAAATGTCCGATATGCCGAGTTGCTTCTTCACGGCATCGACGATACGGAGGCAGATGTCCATGGCAAAGCCGACCGGCTTCTGGTTGCCGTCGAGATAGCTGAATGGGACGGAGGCCTCCTGATAGCCCAGCGTGATCTTCTTGGTCTCCTTGACCTTCTGAAGCGTGCCCGTGAGGTCTTCGGCCGAAGCTGCGCCGGCAAGACATGTCAGGGCCAGGAGAATGGTCGGTAGGCGCATCAGGGGCTCCTCGAAGGGGATTGGTGTCGAACTATCGAGGAGCTGATAGCCTAGAGGTCGGTCATGCGCCAGACGAGGCTGCGTCTACCAGCTATCGCTGTTTGATATGCATTTCGTCGCGGCGCCCATCGGCGCGTCACTGGCACGTCAGCTGCTGCTCGAACCAGCCGCTCAACCGATCCGACAGGGACGGCCACATCCGCCGGAAGCTGTCGAGCTTGCCGACATTGGCGCGATACATCGCCCGCAATTCCTGCTCGACAGCCGGCAGGTCGACGCCTGCGCAGACCCCGTCCCGCGCGATCGTCCTGCCGGCGACGACCACCTCCTTCACCAGCGACGCATTGCCGCGCGCGAACAGCAGCGCCATGGGATCGACCGGCATGATCTGGTCTCGATCGAGCCGGTCAAGATCGATCACGACGTAGTCGGCGGGATTGCCCGCCGCGAGCTCACCATTCCCGGGCGCCCCGGTCGCATGGCGTCCGTTGCGGATGGCGAGCGCAAACATCTCGGCGGGCGTCCATGTCGCCTTGAAGCCGAGCCCGCCGTGAACCATCTGCACCAGCCGCATCTCGCGCAGGATGTCGTCATCCTCGTCCAGCGCCAGACCGTCGACGCCCACAGTGATGGCGCAGCCGCATCTGTGCGCGGCGGCGATCGGGGCGAGGCCCGAACGCAGATGCATGTTCGAGCTGAAATTGGTGACGATGCGCGCGCCGGAGGCCGCGATCATCTCGAGCTCTTCGGGACGGGCGTGAATGCAATGCGCCAGCGTCAGCCGCTCGGAGAGAAAGCCGACCTCGCGAAGCCAGCGCACCATGTCCGGAAAGTGCTGGTCGGCCCAGGCGCGCTGATAAACTGTTTCCAACAGATGCATGTGAATGCGGCGACCGGTCCGTGCGGAGTTCTCCGCGACGGCCTCCAGCAGCGGCTTCGAGCACCATTGCACGCCGGCGGGCCCGAACTGCACGTCGACCATCGGTCCGGCGATGGCTGCGGCAATCGCATCGGTCAGCTCGATATAGGCCTTTGGCGACAGCGGCGCGCGAACGAAGAGATCCTCGATCGACTTGCGATCGTCCCCGGGAAGCCCTGAAAGCACCGGCTCGGCATCACCGTAGACGATGGGGTTCTGGTCGCGCACCGCCATTGCAAACGCCATGCGAATCCCGACCTCGGATGCGGCTTTCGCGATGGCCTTGGCCTCGTCCAGCAGCGGCATCGTCCCGCTCGGACGCGTGTAATGGACCATCATCGCCGCGCAGCCTGCCTTGGCGGAACGGGCCAATGCCGAGACGGCTGTCAGATAGGGATCGACCGGCGAGCCCAGCGCGGTTCGCAAAATCCAGCTTTCCAGGGGCATGCCGACCGCACCGAAGGACGACGCCGTGGCACGGGCATGATCATGGGCGTTGACGAAGGCAGGGATGACGAAGGAGCGAGGCGCCGGCCCCGCTCCTTCCGAGATTTCGGTGATGACGCCCTCGTCGTGCCGCAGCACGACGTTCTCGCTGACGCCACGGTCAGGGCCACGGAACAGGCTGGTTGCCGAGATCGCCGTGGCCATGGCTGTTCCTCCAATCTCAGTTGGCAGTGTACACCAGTTCCCGCTCCGCGCGCGGCGGCAGGAATTCGCGCGAGAACACCTCCGCCGGCGTCGGCGCACGGGCGAGCTGGTAGCCCTCGACCACGATGCCGATCGCGCGTGTCATCCGGTCGTCCTTGATGTCGCCGATGCCGATCTCCTTCATCTCCGGCGAGACGATCAGCTTCTCGAAGGAATATTGCAGCCGCCGGTTCTCGACATCGGCGTTGATGAGGTTGTCGTAGTTCAGTGCCGCCTTCATGCCGGCATTCTGGTCCTTGGCGATCGCGATCGCACCCTTGTTGATGGCGCGCACCAGGCCCGCCACGGCCTTCGGATTCGAGGCGATCAGCTTGCGGGAGACCATCACGCCGTTGGAATAGAGATCGAGGCCATATTCACCGAAGGAGAACCATTTGAAGTCCTTGTCCGGATCCTGGCGGTTGAGCACCAGATTGAAATAGCTGGTGATGTTGAAGACGAGGGCCGCATCGATGTCGCCCTTGATCAGCATCGGCTCCTGCAGGTTCGGCAGGTTCGGCGCCATGTTGGAGATCTTGATCTTCTCACCGTCGAGACTATTCTTGCGCGTGAACACCGGCAACAGGCGCGTCGTCGGCGTGCCCTGCGCACCGCCGAGCGTGCGGCCTTCGAAATCCTTGATGGTGTTGATGCCGCTGCTCTTCTTGGCGACGATGGCGAACGGCGGCTGGTTCCACATCATGTAGACCATGACGGGCGCCTCCTGCGGCTTGGTCGAGGCGTTCTGGATGATGGCGTTGACGTCGCCGAAGCCGGCGTCATAGGCGCCCGACATCACGCGCGTGACGGTGGCGCCGGAGCCCTCGCCCTGATCGATGACGACGTTGAGGCCTTCCTCTTTGAAGAAGCCGTTGTCCTTGGCATAGAAGAAGGCAGCGTCGCTGCCCTGGGTTTTCCAGCCTAGCGTGAACTTGATCGTGGTCTCCTGCGCGGTGGCGGCGCCTGCGGATAGCGCCAATCCAAGCAGCGCGGCGGTTAACTTCCTCAACATCGAGACCTCCTCAGCTTCGTTGCGTGACGGTTCAAGAAATCAGGTGGCGATCACGTCGTTCTTGCGCGTGGCCCAGCCGGTGACCTGTCCTTCGATCAGCGAGAACACGACGTAGAGCGCGACACCGAGCCCGGCGAGCACGAACAAGCCCGCGAACACCAGCGGCACGTTGAAATTGGAGGACGCGGTCATCATGACGTTGCCGATGCCGCGGTTGGAGGCGACCGTCTCCGACAGCACCGCGCCGACGAAGGCGTAGGAGATCGCGACCTTCAGCGAAGCAAAGAAGAACGGCATGGTGCGCGGCAGACCGACATTCCAGAGGATATCGAGCTTGCTGGCGCCAAGCGCCTTCAAGACGTCCTCGAGCTCGGGCTCCGTGGTGGCAAGTCCCGTCGCGATATTGACCACGATCGGGAAGAAGCAGATCGACAGCGCAGTCAGCACCGCCGGCACCGTGCCGGAGCCGAACCACAGCACGAAGATCGGCACCACCGCGACCTTGGGGATCGAGGAGAAGCCGATCAGCAGCGGATAGCAAGTGTCGTAGGCCGTCTTCGACACGCCGATGATCGCGCCGAGGGCGACGCCGAGCGCGACGCCAAGCACGAAGCCGAGCATGGTGGTGGCGAGCGTCTGCACGATGTGCGGCCACAGCACCGGGAAGCGCTGGACCAGCGTCACGAACACCTGCGAGGGCCGCGGCAGCACCAGGTCGGACATGCCGGTCATCAGGCAGAACAGCTCCCAGGCGACGAAGAACAGCACGATCAGCCCCGCCGACCACGCTTTTTGCCTGACATCGATCCCGAACATCAGCCTGCCCCCTGCTCAGCGGCGCTGCGCGCATCCTCGATGAAGGCGCGCAGCTTCTGGTTCAGCGCGACGAAATCCGGCTCAAAGGTCATCGCCACGGTGCGCGGCCGCGCGAACTCCACGCGGCTGTCGTCGAGGATGCGGCCGGGACGCGCGCTCATCACGCAGATACGACTGGCGAGAAAACCGGCCTCGCGCAGATCGTGCGTCACCAGCAGCACGGTCGGCTTGTGCGTCATCCAGAGATTCTGGAGGATCGCCCAAAGCTCCTCGCGCGTGAACTGGTCGAGCGCACCGAAGGGCTCATCCAGCAGCAGCATGCGCGGCTCGTGGATCAGCGCACGGCAAAGATTGGCGCGCTGGAGCATGCCGCCGGAGAGCTGCCAGGGATAGCGGTTGCCGAACCCTTTGAGGCCGACCTGCTCCAGCAGCGCATTGGCCTTGTCGCGGAATTCGGTCTTGCGCAGCTTGCGGAACTTCGAGCGGAACGGCTCGACGATCTTCAGCGGCAGCATGATGTTCCGCTCGATCGTCATCCACGGCAGCATGGTCGGGTTCTGGAAGGCCATGCCGACCCGCATCGCCCGTGCCGCCACCTCGCGGCCGCCGACGATGACGACGCCGCTGGTCGGCTGCACCAGGCCGCTGACCAGCCGCAAAATGGTCGATTTGCCGCATCCGGATGGGCCGACCAATGCGACAAACTCGCCGTCGGCGATCTTGAGCGTGGTCTTCGACAAAGCAGGCACGGCGCGGTCGCCGCGCCCGAAGGTCACCGAGGCCTCCGACAGCTCGATCGCGATCGTCGCAGAGCCTTCGGGAACGGGCTGGCCGTCGAACTGGGCGTTGGGTTGCATGCGCATCACGGAAAAAAGTGCATGCAAGCTGGATGCCAGCGATCGAGCCCCGCGAAATCAAAGGCCTAGCCGAAACCCGCGCCAAACCGCCGGATTCGATTTAGGCAGTCCGAAGGCCAAACTGCATGCAATTGGAGCGCTGAATCGGCGCGAGCCTGTGCTAAAGAGAGAGATCACTCCCATGGGATTCGCCGATGGCGGCGCGCGCCAGCAGCAAGACTTCTGAATCGTCGGACAAGGTCAGCGTGATCTGCCGCGCGCTCCGGCGCGCCATCATCGAGCAGGCGCTGGAGCCCGGCGCCAAGCTGCCGGAAGATGCGCTCGGCGAACGTTTCGGCGTCAGCCGCACCATTGCCCGCCATGCCCTCGGCCAACTCGCCGCGGAAGGCCTCGTCGAGCTCCGCCGCAACCGGATCGCCGTGGTGGCGACGCCGAGCTGGCAGGAGGCGCGCGATGCCTTCGACATCCGCATCGAGCTCGAACGCCTCGTCGTGCGCCAGCTCGCGGGCAAGCTGACCAAGGCGCAGATCGCCGAGCTGAACGCCCATGTCGATGCCGAGGATCGCGCCCGCGGCGGCACGGATGCGGTGTCGATCCGACTCGCGACCGAATTCCACATTCTGCTCGCCCATATGACGAACAGCCCGATTCTGGTGCGCTATGTCAGCGAGGTCGCCTATCGCTGCTGCCTGACGCTGTCGCTGTACAGCCGGCCGCATTCCACCGAATGCGCCATCAACGAGCATCGCGCCATCATCGCGGCGCTTGCCAAGGGCGATGCGGCCAAGGTGATGGAATTGATGCATCATCACCTGGATTCGGTGGCCAATCGTGCGCTGGTCGCTCCCACTCCGCAGCGTGGCCGCGATCTGCTCGACATCCTCGCACCCTATGCGGACGAGGTGACGAGCAATCGGGTGATCAAGCTGCCGAAGCTGACTCGACGGAGTTAGGCCTCGATGCCGCGCTGGAGGAGGATGCGCTCGGCGCTGTCGTTCCAGACATCCATCTTCACGATCTGCCCGTCCCTCACGACGAAGCGATCGACATAGCGGTTGCCCTCGAACGGCGTGCCGTCCATCCATTCGCCATAGAGCGTGCCGACGCTGTAGACGACGGTCTCGTCCGGGCCCGGGCAGACGTCGAACCGGTCCATCTTCTTCTTGACCCAGCGATAGCGTTTCGCGTTGAAGCCGGTCGGCCCGCGCGGATGGTCGAACGCGCGCCCGCCGGTGAACGTGATCACCGTGCCCGGCTTCATATAGGCCGCAGCGGCGTCGGGATCCGGTATCATCGAAGCGGTGAGATAGGCTTCGACAATCTCGGCGTCGGTCGTCGGGCTTTCGGCTTTTGCGGCAGTAGACATCGCGGGGTTCTCTCCGGATGCCGCCATCTTACAATCCGGGTGCCTCAAAGTGCATGCACAATTTTTGGACAATCCAGCCCCAGCATTGCACACAATCTGGAGCTGCCCGCCCCCACGGCTTCCGCTAGGCTGCCACGGCTGAATCCAACGCCATGACCGCCCAAGCCACCTTCGACCTGATCTTCCGCAACGCATTGTTGCGCTCTTCCGCCGCACCGGTCGATATCGGGGTGAAGGACGGCCGCATCGCCGCGATCGCGCCAAAGCTGGCCTGCGAGGCCGCCGACGTCGATCTCGGCGGCCTCCTCGCCCTGCCCGGCTTCGTCGACACCCACATCCATCTCGACAAGGCCTGCCTGCTCGGCCGCTGCGGCCACGATCACGGCAGCGTCTCGGAGGCGATCCGCGCCGTCGCCGGGATGAAGAAGGATTTCACAATCGAGGACGTCTACGCGCGCGGCGCCAGAGTGCTCGAACGGGCCATCGTCAACGGCACGACGCGCATGCGGACGCATGTCGAGATCGACCCCCGCATCGGCCTCCGCGGCTACGAGGCGGTCAAGGCGCTGAAGCGCGATTACGCCTGGGCGATCGATCTCGAGCTCTGCGTCTTCCCGCAGGAAGGCCTCACCAACGATCCCGGAGCCGAGGAGCTGCTGATCCAGGCGCTTCGCGAGGGTGGTGAAGCCATCGGCGGCTGCCCCTACATGGACACCGCCCCGAATGCGCACCTCGCGCGCATCTTCGATCTCGCCCAGGAATTCGACATCGACGTCGACCTCCATCTCGATTTCGATCTCGATCCCTCCTGGTGGCATCTCGACGAGGTCTGCCGCCAGACCGAGCGGCGCAGCTACGGCGGACGCGTCGCGATCGGCCATGCCACGAAACTGTCGGCCTTGCCCCCCGAACGGATGAAGGCGGCCACTGCGCAACTGGCAAGGTCAGGCGTTGCGGTCACCGTCCTGCCCGCGACCGATCTCTATCTGATGGGGCGCGAGGCCACGCACAACGCGCCGCGCGGGCTGACCCTCGCCCACAAGCTTGCCGGCGACGGCGTGCTCTGCTCGGTCGCGACCAACAACGTGCTCAATCCCTTCACGCCGTTCGGCGATGCCTCGCTGCTGCGGATGGCGAACTTCTACGCTAACGTCGCGCACGCCTCGGTCCGCGACTTCGACACCTGCCTGGACCTCGTGACCGAGCTGCCGGCCCGGCTGATGAACCTCGCCGACTACGGCATCGAGGTCGGCAATCCCGCCGATCTGATCGTGCTCGATACCAGGGACAGCCGACTCGCGATCGCCGAGCTGCCCGACGTCCTGATGGGCTTCAAGCGCGGCCGGCAGACATTTGCACGGCCGCGGCCGACCCTGTTCAAGAGCTGAGCGCGTTTCGCGGCCGATATTTCGGGCATCGCGCGCACGACCTGATCGGCCGCGGGGCCACGGCAGTTCGATTTTACCGCCGGTCCGCGCCTACCCGAGTTCGGTAGAATCCCGGACCGTAGCTCAACGCATTGCGAGGCAGGCCGCGCCGCCGTAACTACGACGTGCACTGACAATCTGCGTTCAGTGGGGAAGTATGAGTCTGTTCAGCGCATTCAGCAGCATCGATGATTCCGTCCACGCCCGAACGCCGACCGATACGGCGGTGAAGCGGCTGGACGGCATCGGCCACGTTCTCTCGGGTCTCGATATCTCGGCCATCCAGACGCAGGCCGACGTGAACCGTACGCTCTGGACGCTCGATGCCGCCAGCAAGTGCGTTCGCGCCGTGCTGGCGGAGTTCCGCACCCAGCCGGCCACCGAGCAGCTCGTCCGTAAATCCCGCAATCTGATCGACCTCATCGAACGCGCGCGTGACCAGGTCGGGAGCTTCGAATCCCGCGACCCGGTCCTGAGCTGACTATTTCGTCCGATTGATCTTCGCCAGGATCCGGTCCGCCTCGGTGCGCCAGTCCGCACTGCGGGCGAATTCGCTGCTGCCCCTCAACCCGAACAGCCCCTCATCGGCGAGATCAGCCATCCAGGCCTGCCGCTCGGCCGTGCCTTGCGCCGACCATGGCGTCAGCCCCGCCTCGCGCACGGTCTCGGCGACCTCGCGCACCTCCTCGGCCCGGCGGCGGCCGTGCTCGATCACGCGCTGGAAGCAATAGGCGCCCAGCTCCTCCCAGTCGATCCCGGGGAACGTTTCCGCAAGCGAAGGCAGCACCGCATCCTCGACGCCATAGGCACGCGCCGTCGTGAAGCTCTCGATGACCATGGCCTCCAGGCCCTTGATCATGATGCTGCGGCACATTTTGACGGCCGAGGACACGCCGAGCTTGTCACTGGCAACCTTGGCCGCGAAACCGATCGTATTCAGAAGCGGCTCGAGCTCCCTCGCGCCGGGTCCGCCGAGCAGCAAAGGCACCTTGATGCGATAAGGCGGCACCGAGGTCATCACCGCGCCCTCGACATAACGCCCGGCGGCACCGTCGATCAGCCCTGCCGCGCGCTGCTTGGCGCCGGGAGAGGCCGAGTTGAAATCGAGAAACCAGGTGCCCTGATTGATCGCTGCCACACAGGCCTTTGCGACCGGCACGGCCTGGCTCGCCGTGACGGCGGAGATGATGAAGTCGGATTTCGCGGTCAGCTCGGCGTGGGACGTTGCAAGAGCGACACCGAATTTCGCCGCATGCTCTTGCAGCGACGCGCCCTGCTCGCCGCCAAGCTTGATGTCGTAGGCTGAGACTCTGATGTCCTGCTGGCGCAAATCCTCGGCCAAAATCCTGCCGACCTCGCCATAGCCGACCAGTCCGATCTGCCAGCGCCTGGGATCACCTGCCATCAGTTCAGTCCTCGTGTCGTCTCGTCAAAGAGCTCATCGACCGTATAGCGGCGCGGGATCAGCGCCTGCTGGAATGCGTAGTCGATGATCAGCTCGAGCGGTTTTCTGTTGGCCTCGATCCCGTACGGAACGAGGTCCGGCGTTGCCGTCGCTCCCGTCTGCGCCTTGTTGCGCTTGAGCAGATCATAGACGCCGGCGACCACGTCGGGGCGCGATTTCGCCAGGCTCTCGGTCACGACCACGAGATGGTTGATCGGGACCACGCCGCGCCGCGAATACCATCTGGAGGCTTCTGCGGCCGGATCGGGAAACAGCGGCTTCAGCTTGGGATCATCGGAGGTCTCGCCGAGGACGGCATCGAGCTCGCCGTCGCGCAGCATCTGCAGGATCTTCTTGTCCTTCGGCGCGCGCTCCGTGGTGTCGACATATTCGGCGACATGCGGATCCTCGAAGGTGATCCAACGAATCCTGTCGAGATCGACGCCGTAGTCGTTGGCGAGGATGCCCCTGATCCAGGCGCCCGTCGTGGTCGTGAAGGAGCGGATACCGACGCGCTTGCCCTCGAGATCGGACGGCCCGAGCGTCCCACGCGCAGGATTATAGAGAGCGTAAGAATGCTGGAAGCGGCCGAGCATGGTCGCCGGCAGCAGCACCAGCGGCTTGCCGTGCGCTTTCGCCATCAAATAGGTGACGATCGCGATCTCGCAGACGTCAAAGGCCTGCTCGCGCACCATAGGCTTGAACGCCGTGTTGGTCGGCGTGTATTCGATAAAATCGAGATCGAACAGGTCGGAACGGAGCGCCCCGCTCTTCACCGCCTGCACATGGTGGTGACTGCCGAGTACGGCTTTCAGCTTGATTGTGCGGACCGGCTTCATGCCAGCTCGACCGCAACCGTCGGGAACAGGCGCTGATAGGCCTCGCCATAGGTCATGGGAACACCGGTGTTGCGGCTGCCCTGGATGCCGCGGTTGAGCGCGACGCGCTCGTAATAGCCCCAGAGATGTTTTTGCGCGGCGAGAATCTGGAACGCCTCGTACTTCTCCTTCCAGACCTCGTCGATCTTGAGAATGGTGTCGGGCTTGTAGTTACACTGCTCGGGCTGGTGCGGCTCGAACAGGAACACCGGCGGCGCCGAATATTTGTACGGCGCGCCGGGCTTGTGGCCCATGGCCTGCGCGATCACACGCGTCTCCTGCGCGAAATGCGCGGCGTTCGGATGGTCGAAATTATAGGGGTCTTCCAGCGCATGCGTCAGGACGAAGCTCGGATTGAGCTCGCGGTAGATGTCCACCATACGATCGAAATGCGCCTCGGTGAGCTTCAGCGGATAGTCACCGCAATCGAAGAACTCGATTTCGGCGCCCAGTAGCCGGGCTGCCCGCTCCGCTTCGTCCTTGCGGCCGGCCTTGACCGATTCCAGCGTCGCGCCCTGCTCCTTCCAGGCGAACTGGCTCTCGCCGCGCTCGCCGAAGGACAGGCACACGATCTTCACGCGATAACCTTTCTTCGCATGCAGCGCTATGGCGCCGCTGGCGCGCCAGACGAAATCGCCGGGATGGGCTGTGACGACGAGGCCTGTTTTCATGGGCTACTCCTTTTCCTTGGTATGCATCCGCCGGCGCCCGCAACGCATGTCCGCGCAGCGTGCCGGTCGCGATGACGTCGTCACGCCTCGAACCCGAACAGGCGCGCGGGATTGTCGACCAAAATCTTCGTCTGCACCGCCGGCTCCGGCGCGAACAGCGGAATCAGATCGACGAGATCGCCGTCATTCGGCATCACCTTGACGTTGGGATGCGGCCAGTCCGTACCCCAGATGACGCGATCCGGCGCGGTCTCGACGATCTTTCGCGCGAACGGCACCGCATCGGTGAACGGCGGACCGATAGAGGACACCCGCTCCGAGCCGCAGATCTTCACCCAGCACTTGTCATCGCGCTGCATCAGCTCGATCAGGATCTTGAAAGGCGACTGGTCGAGCCCGTCCCCCGCCTTCACCCGGCCCATATGGTCGATGGTGTAGGTCAGCGGCAGCCTCGTCAGCATGTCGGCGTATTCGGGCAGATCGATCGCATCGAAATGCAGGTCGACGTGCCAGCCGAGCGGCGTGACCATCGCGACGATGCGGTCAAACACGCGCCTGTCGGGAACGCCGCCGAGATGGCGGACGAAATTGAAGCGGCAGCCGCGAAAACCGCCCTCGTGCAGGACGCGCAGGTCGCGCTCGGTGATGGTGCCATCGATATTGGCGACGGCGCGGTAGGCGCCATTGCTCTCAGCGATCGCATCGAGCGCCACCCTGTTGTCGGTGCCGTGCACGCTGGCATTGACGATGACGGCGCGCTCCACGCCGAGCTTGGCATGCAGCGCGCGAAAATCCTCCAGCGGCGCATCCGGCGGCGTGTAGGAACGCTCCCGCGCGTAAGGGTATTTCGCGCCGGGCCCGAAGATGTGGCAATGCGCGTCACACGACAGCTTCGGCAGCCTGAACTTCGGCGCGCGCGTATCAGGATCGGGCGGCGGAATGGTCGGCGTGTACATCATCGTCATGAGGTGAACCGCCGAGGCGAGATTTCTTGCTTCACGCCTTGCCGGCGACGACGGGCCGCCGCCGCGCCGGCGCGGCCTCATCCAGCGCCGGCGCCTGGAAGGCGGCGACGGTGGCCTGCACCAATTGTTCGATGGCGCAAGCGGCATCGCTGCCGTCGGCCTCGCCGCGCGACAGGCGCGACACGCGCTCCGGCGTCACCAGCGAATAATAGAGTGCGCCCAGCAGGAAATGGCTGCGCCAGACGATGTCCGTGCGCGGAATGTGCGGCAGGCTCTCGTGGACCGCGTCGATGAAGGCGTGGCTGGTGTCGTCGAAGGTCTGCGCGATGATCTTTCGCGCGACCTCGTTGCCTTCCGCCGACATCACCGCGCGCAGCCGCGTGAAGCGCGCCCCGCCACCGGCGAGATCGCTGCCCGAGGTGAAGGCCGGCACCACATAGGCGCGAACGATCGCCTCCAGCCGGTCCTGGAGATCGCGCACGCGCTTTGCGGCCGCGAGCAGCTCGGAACGGCGCAGATTCATCGGTCCGCAATGGCGCCGGTAGATCTCCAGCAGCAAACCGTCCTTGGTCTTGAAATGATAGGTCACGCTGCCCGGATTTGCCCCGGCAGCTTGCGCAATGTCGCGCACCGATACGGCATTGAAGCCGTTGGTGGCGAACAGCTCCTCCGCGGCGGCGAGGATCGCCTCGCGCATGTTCGGCTTGCGGGCCGCTTCCTTGCTGGTGGGCTTGCGTACCATGAGATTTGTACTATCGTACAAAAGATCAGGTCTCGTCAACAAGAACGTGGCAATGGCGGGACGACGCAGGCGCGTAAGCGCCGTTCAGTGACTGGCGCTCGCCCGCATCTTTTCCGGCGGTGCGGGACGCAGTCCGAGATCGCCCTCTCCGTCTCCCGACGGGATCAGGATGGCGCGGTCGCGCGGCAGCGCCTCCGGCATCTCGTCGCGGATGAAGGCGATGAGCTTCTCCCTGATCTCGCAGCGCAGGTCCCACGACTGCGGTGCGTTCCTGGCACTGACCAGCGCCCGAAGCTCGATGGTGCGCGAATCGGCATCGATCACCTGGAGATTCACCACCTCCCCGTCCCACAGCTTCGACTGCTTCACCGCCTCCTCCAGCCAGCGTCGGATGCGCGGGACGTCGGCGCGATAGTCGACATGCAGCGCGACGACGCCGATGAGGGATGCGGTGTCGCGCGTCCAGTTCTGGAACGGCTTTTCGATGAAGTAGGACAGCGGCACCACCATGCGGCGCCAATCCCACAGCCGGATCACGACATAGGTCGAGGCGATGTCCTCGATCCAGCCCCATTCGTTCTCGATGATCACGGCATCCTCGATGCGGATCGGCTGTGTGATCGCGATCTGCAGGCCGGCGATCAGATTGCTCAGCAGCGGGCGCGCGGCAAGGCCGACGATGATGCCGGCAGCACCGGCGGAGGCGAACAGGCTGACTCCGTATTGCTTCACGGAGTCGAACGTCATCAGCGCGGCGGAGACCGTGATGATGACGATGATGGTGTCTGTGACGCGCTTGAACACGCGCACCTGCGTGACGTGCTTGCGCGCGACGAAATTCTCGGTGACATCGCGAAAGTTCTGCAAGTAGCGCGCCGCGCTCATGTCGACGATCCGGATCGAGATCCAGCCGATCAGCGCGATGAAGGCCACGACGAACAGCCGCGTCAGGGGAGTGCGGATCGTATCGTCGAGCGGCGCCAGCGGCAGCACCATTGCGACGGCGGCAAGGCAAAGTGCCATTTGCGCGGGGCCTGCCGTGCGCTCGATGAACACGCTCAAGAGCGGAAGCCGCGTTCCGAAAGCGCGGTTGAGCAGCCATGTGGCAACCCGGTAGACGAGCAGGGCAAGAAGGATCGCGCCGGCAACCAGGGTGAGGCCGATGAACCATGACGGTATCCAGCCGAACATCCTGTCGATATCGGCCGTCAGAGCCTGCCAATCCATGGATCGTCCCCATCATTGCATTCACGCAACCCGCACAACGCATCCCGGCCGGCTTCGCTCCCCCGCCCCGTGCAATGCAGCATCCCGCAGGTGCAACCGTCGCTGAGCTGCGCTAGGCTTGTCGCCATGACTCGACGAACCGGCAGCGCCGATCTTCCTCTTCACACCGGACGGGTTCCGCCCTGGCTGGCAAGTCGCATGTCCTCGCTCGGGGCGATCGTCACCCAGGCGATCGTGCATCATTACGGCCGCGACGCATTTCTACAGCGCCTGTCGCATCCATTCTGGTTCCAGTCGTTTGGCGCCGTGATGGGAATGGACTGGCACTCCTCCGGCATCACCACCTCCGTGATCGGCGCGCTGAAGCGCGGGCTCGGACCGCTCCAGGACGAGCTCGGGATTTACGTCTGTGGCGGTCGCGGTCAGCATTCGCGCAAGACGCCGGACGAGCTGTTGCAGCTCGGCGACCGCGTCGGATTCGACGGCGTCAAGCTGACCCGGGCCAGCCGTCTGGTCGCCAAGGTCGACAGCGCCGCGGTCCAGGACGGCTTTGACCTTTACCTGCACGGCTTCTTCGTCACCACTGAGGGCAAATGGACGGTGGTGCAGCAGGGCATGAACGGCGACAAGCGGCAGGCGCGGCGCTATCACTGGCACTCCGAGGCACTGAAGAGCTTTGTCGATACACCGCACAGCGCAATCGACGGGCCGCAGCAGGGGGAGATCGTCAATCTCACCGATCATCGCGCCGATCTATCTCGGACGGCACAGCTCGAGCTGCTCTCCGACCTCGGTCCGGATCGCATCGTCTCCGAATTCGAGCGGCTCACGGGGACCCCGTCCACGCCGGCGCAAGGCATGCTGCCGCATCTGATCATGCCTGCGCATCATGATGTGCGGCCGAAGGACGTGTTCGCGCGCCGCCTGCACGGCACGCTCGCCGCCGCAGCCGAGCGCGGCCCGGTCGATTTCCCGGAGCTGCTGCTGACGCCGGGCGTCGGCGCGCGCACGGTGCGCTCGCTAGCCATGGTCGCTGAGGTCGTGCACGGCGCGCCCTATCGCTTCACCGACCCCGCCCGTTTCTCGCTCGCCCATGGCGGCAAGGACCGGCATCCCTACCCCGTTCCGATCAAGGTCTATGACGAGACCATCCGGGTGCTGAAGGGCGCGATCCGAAACGCGAAGCTCGGACGCGACGAGGAGATGCAGGCGATCAAACGCCTCGACGACCAGGCACGGCGGTTGGAGAGGACCGCGCGCGGGCCTTCGGTCGAGGCTTTCATCGCCGGTGAACGAGCGGCCTCACCGGATCTCGACGGCCGCTCGGTGTTCGGCTGGGAGCGCGACCTTGCGCCCACAAAAAAGCGGACCGGCTGAACACCGGTCCGCAAGTCGGCGGAAGGAACGCCCTCTCAGGTCTCGTCGGCCTCCGGCTTCTCATCGAGCCGGTTTGCTGCGTGGTCCTGATATTGTTCGGTCTGGATGGACTTGCCGTCCATGCCGCGAATGTCCGAATGCTGTTTCTTGTCTCGGTTGGACAGGACCATGTTGTCGCCGATCATCTCCTTCGGCACGTCGGTCAATGCGCCGGTGCCGTCGCCCTTGCCATGCATGCCCGATCTAAAGTGCGTCTTGCTGCCATGCCCACCAGGCATCAGTCTCTCCTCTCTTCGGATGATTTAGTGCTTCTGTTGTGCCGTCGTCGGTTTGGGCGGCTTGTGGCCGCTCTGGCCGGGATCGTTGTGCTTGTTGTGATCGCTCTCCTGGTTGAGACCGCCGCGGCTCACTGGAAACTCGCTGTGACGAGCTTCGGGGTTCGCACGATGGACGCGCGTGTCTTGCGGGTTATGACCGGCGGCCTGCTCGAGTTCTCGCGCATCCGGAACATCTGGCTTCCGCTCGAGGATGCGCACTTGCTGTTCGTGAGTCTTCTTGCCCTGCATTGTGGGCCTCCAATCTTACCGGCCTCTTCGGGGCGAACCGCTCCGCGCGACATCCTTGTCGATACCGCCACCGGCGTTCACGTCGTTTTCGACGTCGCCTTCGATCGTGTTCTCGCCCAAGACGTCCTCGAGGTCGTCAGGCGAAACGCCTGCCCTGTTCACGCCCTTGGATCCGCCGATCAGGGGGTTGTCATGCAGGTCCTTCTCGGTCGGCGCGTACAGCTTGGGTTGCTTGTTGGCCATGTCACCTGCCTCCGCCCTTTCCGGCCTCGTCGTGCGTGTGATGGGAATCGCGCTCGCCACCGCCGCCGGAAACCCGGCTGTGGCTGCGCTGCGGATCGTCCGCCGGCGGCTTCTTCACCTGAAGCGGTGCCTTCGCGTTCTCATGCGAGGCGCCGGGTCCGCCCTGTCGAATGCTGTTCGGTGTCTTCGTGGATGTCGACATGAATGTCGTCCTCCTCAGCGATCTTGCTGATAGCCTTGGTTGGTCGTGTTCTGCTTGATGTTGCCCTGCTGTCCCTGCTGATCTGGATTCTGTACACGCTCCTGACCGTGCGGCATCTGATCGGCGGACATCTGCTTGCGATCGCCGGTTCCCTTGCGGCTCTGATTGTCCGGTGGAACAGGTGGCATCTTGCTGGCCATGATCTGGTCTCCCGTTAAGACGTCGATCTGCGACATGCGCCCCAAGGAACTCCCCTCCGCGTCATGTCGGGATGACAACAGCACGAACGGCACACCGTTCCTGGCCGATCACAACAGGCAAAGATTTTCCGAAAGGGCGCCGCCGACGTCAGTTCGCCGCGGTGAGGGAACGATCGTGCCTCGTTCCGCTGCGTGCAGTCGTCTCTGTTCCGCGGCCCTCTGCCGTGACGGGAAGCTTCGCGATCGCGCGCAAGCCCGGCCGCCTGCGCCAGCGGATTTCAGCGGCATCGACGGCAAGACTCAATTTCGGCCAACGCACGAACAGCGCCTCCAGCGCACAGGCCGCCTCGATGCGCGCGAGCTGATGGCCGAGACAGAAGTGGATTCCCGTGCCGAACGAGATATGGCGGTTCGGCTTGCGTTCGAGATCGAGGGTCTCGGGACGATCATGTACCGCGGGATCCATGTTCGCAGCGGCGAGCATCACCATGACGCGATCGCCCTTCTTCAGGCGCACGCCCTCGACCTCGACATCGCGCCGCACGTAGCGCGGCTTGGAGAATTGCACCGGTGAGACGAAGCGCAGAAACTCCTCGACTGCGAGCCCGACACGGCTCCAATCCTGTTCCAGCCAATCGCGCCGTTCGGGATTCCTGAGCAGCTCGTAGATGGAACCGCTGATGAGATGGGTGGTGGTTTCCGATCCCGCCCCGAGCAACAGAAACACCATCGAGACCATTTCATCCGGCGTGATCTGGCCGCCTTCGCGCTCGACCTGAATCAGCTCGGCAATCAGGCCCTCGCCGCCCTGGACACGCGCGATCTGCAACTGCTGCTCGAGGTAGGCGCGCATCTTGCGCACCGCGAACAGCAGGCGGAAGAAGCTGACGACATTCGTCAGCGAGGATATCGCGTTGGCCCAGGCGATGAACTTTGGACGATCTGCGAGCGGCAGGCCGAGCAGCTCCGAGATCACCGCGAGCGGCAGGATGCGCGCATAGCGCTGGACCAGATCGGCCGGGGATCCTTGCGCGAACAGCTCGTCGGCCAGACCGTCAGCGATGGCCCGGATGCGCGGCTCCATCGCAACGATCGCGCGGCGGCGAAACGCTTCGTCGACGATGCTGCGCAGCCGCGTGTGATCCGGCTCGTCCATCGTCAGCATGTTGTTGGCGATGGTCCTGACGAATCTCGGCATCCACCAGCGCAAGCCCGCGATGTCGCCATCCTCCTTGCGCAACGTGAAGGTCGCGCCGTCCTTCAGGACCTGCGCGGTGGCGTCATGAGTCGTGGTGATCCAGACATTGCCGACGATGGGAAACCGCGTCGCGACCACGGGTGCGGACATGCGCAATTTCGCGATCGCCTTGGGCGGATCGCGAAAGAAGGCCTCGCTGGTGAAATCGAGGCGCGCTGTCATGGGATCACCGGAACGATTGGTGGCGTATCACCGAGATGGTGCGCGGCGCGGCCGGCGCAAGGGCGCGTCTGCTCGTCGGCCGCGGGCGTGGCGAGCCGCGGCTATCCGCGCCCGGAGGAGCGCTGGCCGCTCTTGCGCTGCTGTTGGGTGTAGGCGTCCCAATGGCTCCAGCTGCCATTGCTGAGGCTCTGCAGGTCGGTTGCGAGTGGACGGCGCGTCCGTTTGTCGTGATCGGCGATGGCGCGCTCCGACTGTGCGATCTTGCGCTTGAGTTCCGCGATCGTCTTCTGCGTCTGGCCGTTGCGCTTCGAGGTGGCGATCTCGCCCATCGTGAAGCGCGCGGTCTCCAGCGCCTTCAGCTCGGCGCGGTTCTTCTTCAACTGAACCCGGTGCCAGGCGATGTTGCTGTCGCTGTCCGCAACCATGTGGGAACTCCGCTGATTCGGTCCCCCATAGTATCGTGCGCCGAATCGGCGCCGCAACGCCCCGGCGGTGGCGAAAATGCGATCTTCTCGCGCAGAAATTCCGGATCTGGAGCCCCGCAACGGGACCCTAGATTCTTATTTGGGCGGGTCTTCTTGACGCGAACCGGTATCCACTTCGCTCGAAAACGCTTCAGCGCTCGGCGAAGGCCTTCTCTACCACGAACTGGGCAGGCTCGCCGTGATTGCCCTCGACGAAGCCGCGCTCACCCAGGAGGACGCGGGTGTCCGCCACAAGGGCCGGGCTGCCGCAGATCATGACGCGGTCATGGGCGGCTTCCAGCACCGGCAGGCCGATATCGGCGAACAGCTTGCCTGAGGTGATGAGATCGGTGATGCGGCCGCGATTGCGGAAGGGATCGCGCGTCACGGTCGGATAGTAGATCAGCTGGTTCTGGATGTACTCGCCGAGCAGCTCGTCCTTCGGCAGATGCTCGGTGATCATCTCGCCATAGGCGAGCTCCTTGACGTGCCGACAGCCGTGCAGCAGCACCACCTTCTCGAACCGCTCATAGGTCTCGGGATCCTTGATCACGCTCAGGAACGGCGCAAGACCCGTGCCGGTGCCGATCAGGTAGAGGTTACGTCCCTCTTCCAGATTGTCGATCACCAGTGTGCCGGTGGCCTTGCGGCTGACGATGATCTCGTCGCCTTCCTTCAGATGTTGGAGGCGCGAGGTCAGCGGTCCGTCCGGCACCTTGATCGAGAAGAACTCCAGCGTGTCCTCGTAATTGGCGCTGGCGACGCTGTAGGCCCGCAGCAGCGGCTTCTCGCCGACCCTGAGCCCGATCATGGTGAATTCGCCGTTGCGGAAGCGGAAGGTCGGGGTGCGGGTGGTCTTGAAGGAGAACAGCGTATCGGTCCAGTGGTGGACGCTCAAAACGCTTTCTTGATTGAAATTGCTCATCTCACCTTCCCTGTCGCGTCGATTGCGGTTCCGAGGCCGGCAGCTATGCGTCGTTTGTACACGATCATTCGTATACTAATGAATAATCCGGCTTGATCCCGCGGTCAAGGCTGCCCAAGATCGGAAGCGTTGCAGTTAGGAATAAGGAGCCCCTTCCATGGCGCATGACGCACCCCAGGCCACCGGACCCTCGAAGCTGGTGATCCGCAATATCGGCCTGATCCTGTCCGGCGCTTTGGAAAAGCCGATCCTGGACGGCGACACCATCGTCGCCGAGAACGGCAAGATCAGCGCGATCGGCCGCTTCAAGGAGGTCAATACCGAAGGCGCCACCACCATCGTCGACGCCAACGGCACCACGGTGGCGCCGGGCCTGATCGACAGCCACGTCCACCCTGTCGCCGGCGACTGGACGCCGCGGCAGAACCAGATCAACTGGATCGACAGCTATCTGCACGGCGGCGTCACCACCATGATCTCCGCCGGCGAGGTGCACATGCCTGGCCGACCCCGCGACGTCGTCGGCCTCAAGGCCATGGCCGTGTTCGCCCAGCGCGCATTCTGGACCTTGCGTCCTGGCGGGGTGAAGGTTCACGCCGGCGCGCCGGTGATCGAATGCGAGATGGTGGAAGAAGACTTCAAGGAGATGGCCGCGAACGGCGTCAAGCTGCTCGGCGAGGTCGGCCTCGGCGGCGTCAAGGACGGCCCGACCGCGCGGAAGATGGTCGGCTGGGCGCGCAAATACGGTATCCAGAGCACCATCCACACCGGCGGCCCGTCGATCCCCGGCTCCGGCCTGATCGACAAGGACGTGGTGCTTGAGGCCGACACCGACGTGGTCGGCCACATCAACGGCGGCCACACTGCTCTGCCCGACGACCAGATCCGCTGCATCTGCGAGGGCTGCAAGCGCGGCCTCGAGCTCGTGCACAACGGCAATGAGCGCTCGGCCCTGTTCACGCTGCGCACCGCCCGCGAGATGGGCGACCTGCATCGCGTCATCCTTGGTACCGACGCGCCCGCCGGCTCCGGCGTGCAGCCGCTCGGCATTCTGCGCATGGTCTCGATGCTGTCCTCGCTCGGCGACCTGCCGGCCGAGATCGCATTCTGCCTTGCCACCGGCAACACCGCCCGGATGCGCCAGCTCGACTGCGGCCTGATCGAGGTCGGCCGCTCCGCCGACTTCGTCATCATGGACAAGGCCCAGCACTCGCCGGGCAAGAACATCCTGGAGAGCGTTCAGCTCGGCGATCTCCCCGGCATCGGAATGACCATCATCGACGGCATCGTCCGCACCCAGCGCAGCCGCAACACGCCGCCCGCCGGCAAGGTGCCGGAGGTGGTGGCGAAGTGATGCAGCCGGAGCGGCCCGCCGCTCGCACCGTCCCTCGAAGGCATTGAACAAGTCGCAAGCCTGTTGCGTCTAACGCAGGCAGCCCTCGGCGGCGGCAGTTCATTGTTCGACCATCGAGGCTGACATGAAGGACCCATCACGGATAGCCGTGGGCGTCGCTGGCGCGGTGGCGGGCTATATCGCGATCTTTGTGCTGTTTTCTCTCCTCGATGTCGGCAACCGTGCGGACCCGATCACATCGGGTCTGCTGGGACTGTTCGTCTACTCGCCCACCGGTGCAATCGCCGGCGCGGTCCTCGCCAATTGGCTCGTGACGCGTTCAGGCAAAAATGCAGGGCAGGACGCAGGCGTCGGCGGCGTCGCGCGGAACAGCTTGAAGTCGCTCGGCATCGTCGCCCTGCTCTGCACCGCCGGCCTCGGCGCCTACATTGCGTACGCATACGCGACCGCAACGCCCTGGCTCAACCGCAACGGCGCCAATCCCCTGCTCGTGTTCGAGGTCCGCTTTCCGGCGGGAGTAACGGTGCCAACATCGGCGCAGGACATCACCATCGAACTGCAAACCGACATCAACACCATGCCGGGCGAAGTCAGTCCGGCCGCGTTCTATCGCGATGGCGACCAGGCGGTTATCGCCGGCGAAGTCGAGCTGGCGTTTCGAACCTCGCACCGGCAGCTCGCCATCAACATCCAGGGCCAGCCGAGCCGGATCTATCCGATCGATTTGACGGCCCGCGCGCCGCATACGCCGGAATTCGGAACGTGGCGGCGGCTTGGTGACGGCAGCGAAATCCGCTACCGCGCCAAATGGCCGGGAAAGACGTAAGAGATCAGCGCTTCTTCGCAATCTCACAGCGCACATAGGTCTGGCGCTTGGCCCGCCCAACTGGACCGTTGTCCATCACCAGCCTGCCATCCGCAGCGACGGAGACGCGAGGATTGGAGCGGAATTTTTCGCCCTCGCCTTCGCAGGCCAGCTTCATTTTCCAGCCGAGCCTTCCGTCGGCCGTGATCTGGCTGGCGCGGCACCGCGTCTCATACCAGTACAGGCGATTGCCGCCCTCGATGCTCATGCGGTTGGGACTGTCCTCGTTGCGACAGTCCTTTTTGGTCGAGGCCCAGAAGCCTTCGTAAGGCTGCGCCGCCAAGGCGGGAGCGCATTGGCCGGCGAGCACGGCACCAAGACTCAAGACAACCGCAAAGCGCGTCGCAACTCTCATGACCAAAACCTCGATAAACCCTTCATCAAGGTTAGTCGCCAGTTCCGGCACCTTGTTCAACTGCCGTAGGGTGGTCAAACGGCGCGAAGTGCCGTGCCCACGATTTTTGCGACTCGAGAAAGGATGGCGGGCACGCTTCGCTCTGCCCGCCCTACGAAACCTTCACCTGAGCTTGTTCAGCAGCATCATCAGCGTCTCGCGCTCTTTCGCCTCGAGCGGCGCCAGCGTCTCGCGGGTGATCGCCAGCGCGTTCGGCGCCAGCTTTTCGGCAAGCTGCTGTCCGGCGCGGGTCAGGCTCACCAGCAGGCGGCGGCCGTCCTCGGGATCCTGGCTCGTCTCGGTGAGGCCGCGCGCGGTGAGACGATCGATCACGCCCTTGATGGTCGCGACGTCCATCGCCGTCAGGCGCCCGAGCTGGTTCTGCGAGCACGGCCCGGTCTCGGCCAGTTTCGACAGCGCCGCCCATTGCGTCGGCGTCAGATTGGTGCCGATGTCGCGGGCGAAGATCGAGCTGTGGCGCTGCCAGACCTGGCGCAGGATGAAGCCGACCTGTTCGTCGAGCACGTAAGGCGGTTTCGCCGGTTTGACACTTTTCTTTGCCGCAACGCTTCTCGCCATCCGTTCGCAGCCCTTCCCCTTGCCTCACAACGACAGATGCGCGTCGCGGATATCCGGGCGCGCGTCGAGCTCGGCCATGGTGCCGCCGAAGCAGATGCGGCCGCGCTCGATGATGTAGGCGCGATCCGAAATCAGCCGCGCGAAATGCAGATTTTGCTCGGAGACGACGATGCTGACGCCTTCCTTCTTCATGGTCAGGATGGCATCAACCATCTGCTCCACGATCTTCGGCGACAGGCCCTCCGACGGCTCGTCCAGCAGCACCAGCGAGGGATTGCCCATCAGCGTGCGCGCAATGGTGAGCATCTGCTGCTCGCCGCCGCTCATTCGTCCGCCCGGGCGGTTCTTCATCTCGCCGAGGTTAGGAAACAGCGCGAACAGCTTTTCGCGCGTCCAGTGCGGCGCGTTCGGAC
Organism: Bradyrhizobium sp. NBAIM08; assembly: GCF_020193935.1. Lineage (NCBI taxonomy): Bacteria > Pseudomonadati > Pseudomonadota > Alphaproteobacteria > Hyphomicrobiales > Nitrobacteraceae > Bradyrhizobium > Bradyrhizobium sp. NBAIM08. The sequence continues at coordinate 752,673 of NZ_JADYVR010000002.1, forward strand.
GCTTCGGCTGGCGGCCGACTTCGAGGTTTTCCTCGACGGTCAGGTCCGTGAAGATGCGACGCTCCTCCGGCACGTAGCCGAGGCCCTCGCGCACGATCTCGTGCGTCGGTTTCGTCGAGACGTCCTTGCCCTCGAACGTGATGCGGCCGGAGCGCTGCGCGACGAGGCCGACGATCGAGCGGAACGTGGTCGACTTGCCGGCGCCGTTGCGTCCCAGCAGTGCCACCACCTCGCCCTCGCCGACCTCGAAGCCGATGTCGAACAGGATATGCGCCGGACCATAATGGCTGTTGAGGTCTTGCACCGTGAGCTTCATGTGGAGGCTCCCTCGCGGTGCCGGGCATCGTAGACAAGGCCCTCGCCGAGATAGACCGCCTGCACCTGGGGATTGCCGCGCACTTCGGCCGGCGAGCCCTCCGCGATCAACGTCCCGCGGTTGAGCACGAGGATGCGGTCGGCATGCTCGAACACCACGTCCATGTCGTGCTCGGTGAAGAGAACGCCGATGGATTTTTCCCGGGCAATGCGCGCGGTCAGCCGCATCAATTCGACGCGCTCGCGCGGTGCCATTCCGGCCGTCGGCTCGTCCATCAGCAGCAGCTTGGGCTGATTGGCGAGCGCAACCGCAAGCTCGAGCCGCTTGAGATCGCCATAGGCAAGCTCGCCGCAGGGCCGGTCCGCATAGCCGCCCATGCCGACCAGCTCGAGCAGGCGGCCGGCCTCGTCGCGATCGAACTTCGGCGCCGAGCCGAACAGATTGAACAGCTGCTTGCCGTGCGAGATCAGCGCGACCTGCACGTTCTCGCGCACGGTCATGGTGGCGAAGGTCGCGGTGATCTGGAAGGTGCGGCCGACGCCGAGCCGCCAGACCTCACGCGGCTTCCGGCCGGTGATCTCCTCGCCAAGCAGGCGAACGTGGCCGCTATCAGGCATGTTCTGGCCGTTGAGCATGTCGAAGCAGGTGCTTTTTCCGGCGCCGTTCGGCCCGATCAGCGCCAGGATCTCGCCGGCCCGCAGCGAGAACGAGACGCCTCGCACGGCATGGATGCCGCCATAGGATTTGGTCAGGCCTTCGACCGCGAGAAGTGGAGGTGCGACGCTCATTCGGCAGACTCGATCGGCTTGGCGAGCAAAGGTGATCCCGGCGGCGATGCTTTCTTGCGGCGCTGCGCCAGCATCTCCAGCGTGCCGACGATGCCCTTGGGGAAGACGACGACGATCAGCATGATGAAGCCGCCGAGCACGAGCTTCGACAGATCGGTCTGGCTCACCAGCCAGATGTTCAAAGCCTTGTAGACGATGGCGCCGATCACCGCGCCCGAGACCGTCTCGACGCCGCCGAGCAGCACCATGACGAGCGCGTCGACGGAGAGCGAAATGCCGAGATTGTCGGGGAACACGCTACCCTTGAGGTAGGCGAACAAGGCGCCGCCGATGCCGGCGGTCGTGCCGGCGATCACGAAGGCGGTCCACTGGATGCGCTTGGCATCGATGCCGATGGCTTCGCTGCGCAGAACCGAGTCGCGCGTGGCACGAAGCGCGTAGCCGAACGGCGAGAACACCATGGCCCGCAGCGCGACGGTCACCAGCGCCGCGACGCCGAGCGAAAGCCAGTAGAAGCGCGACGGGCTTGCCGCCCAGCTCGACGGCCAGAGGCCGAGAATGCCGTTGTCGCCGCCGGTCACGTCCACCCACTGGAACGCGATCGACCAGACGATCTGCGCGAAGGCGAGCGTCAGCATCGCGAAATAGACGCCGGAGAGCTGCACCGCGAAGAAGCCGAACACGGCCGCGCCCATGCAGCCGAGCAGCGGCCCGAGCAGCAAGCAGACGATCATCGGAAGTCCCGCCATCTTGGCGAGGAAGGCGATGCCATAGGCGCCGAGCCCGAAATAGGCAGCGTGACCGAACGATGCGAGGCCGCCGACCGACATCAGGAAGTGCAGGCTGACGGCGAAGATCACGAAAATCGCGATCTCCGAGCCCACGGTCAGCAGATAGTTGCCGGCGAACAGCGGCAGCATGGCCGCGACGATCAGCGCCGCAAGCGCCATCAGCCGCTCGTTCGAGGTCAGCGGCCGCCAGGGATTGACGGTGAGACCCGGCGTCTTGCGCGCGGCCGCCTCCGGCTTGCCGAACAGGCCCCAGGGACGCACGATCAGCACCACCGCCATGACCAGGAAGACGAGAATGATCGAGATCTTCGGGAAGATCAGGATGCCGAAGGCATTCAGCTCGGAGACCAGCACCGCCGCGACGAAAGCGCCGACGATGCTGCCGAGGCCACCGATCACCACCACGACGAAGACTTCGACGATGATGCGCAGGTCCATGGCGTGGTGCACGGCATCGCGCGGGATCTGGAGCGCGCCGCCGAGCGCTGCCAGGAAGACACCGACAGCGAACACCGACGTGAACAGCCACTTTTGGTTGACGCCGAGCGCGGCCACCATGTCGCGATCCTGCGTCGCCGCGCGCACCAAGACGCCCCAGCGCGTGCGCTGGAACAGCAGCCAGAGAATGCCGAGCACGACGGGACCGAGCACGATCAGGAACAGGTCGTAGCTCGGAATGTTCTGGCCGAAGAAATCGATCGCGCCCCTGAAGCCCGGCGCGCGGCGGCCGACGAGATCGTCGGGCCCCCAGATCAGCACGACGAGATCCTCGACCATCAAGGTCAGGCCGAAGGTCGCGAGCAGCTGGAACAGCTCGGGCGCATGATAGATGCGCCGGAGCAGCACCATCTCGACGATGACGCCGATCAGCGCCACCGCGAACGCGGCCAGGACGATGCCGCCCCAGAAGCCGAACGCGCCGGACAAGCGCTCGGTCAGCGTGAAGGCGATGTAGGCGCCGATCATGTAGAAGGCGCCATGCGCGAAATTCACGATCCGGGTCACGCCGAAGATGATCGACAGGCCCGAGGCCACCAGAAACAGCGACGCTGCGCTGGCGAGACCGGTCAGAAACTGTACGACGTAAAAGGCCATCGGCGGTCCGGGTTGGTTAGGTCTCGGTGCTGGTCTTCATCCTTCGAGACGGCGCTCCGCGCCTCCTCAGGATGAGGTCCGGGACCCTCATGGTGAGGAGCGCGGCGACGCCGCGCGTCTCGAACCATGAAGGCCCCGGTCTCTGTTGTATCAATCCTTCGGACGCAACTTCGCGACTTCGGCATCGCTGGGCAGATAGTCCGCGCCTTTCTTGTAAGACGAGTCCACCATCACGCCCTTGCCGTCCTTCAGCGCGGTCTTGCCGACGAAGGCCCCGAGCGTCGACTGGTGGTCGATCTTGCGGAAGGTGATCTCGCCGAACGGCGATGGCATCGTAAGCCCCTCCGCCGCGGCAATCAGCTTCTCCGGATCGGTCGATCCTGCCTTGGCCAGGATCGCGGCGGCCGACTTGATGGTCTGGTAGCCGACGATCGAGCCGAGACGCGGATAGTCGTTGTACTTGGCCTGGTACGCCTTCAGGAACGCGTCATGCTCGGGCGTCTTGATCGAGTACCAGGGATAGCCGGTGACGATCCAGCCCTCCGGCGTCTCGTCCTTGAGCGGGTCGAGATATTCGGGCTCGCCGGTGAGGAAGGAGACGACCTCGCGCCCCTTGAACAGGCCGCGGGTGTTGCCTTCGCGCACGAGTTTGACGAGATCCGCGCCGAACGTGACGTTGAGGATCGCTTCCGGGTTGGCGGCGGCAACCGCCTGCACCACCGGGCCGGCGTCGATCTTGCCCTGCGGCGGCCATTGCTCGTCGACCCACTGGATGTCGGGGCGCTTCTCCGACATCAGCTTCTTGAACACCGCGACCGCCGACTGGCCGTATTCGTAGTTCGGCGCGATCGTCGCCCAGCGTTTCGCCGGCAGCTTGCTGGCAGCTTCCACCAGCATCGCCGCCTGCATGTAGTTGGAGGGACGCAGGCGGAAGGTGTATTTGTTGCCCTTGGACCAGGTGATGGCGTCCGTGAGCGGCTCGGCCGCGAGGAAGAACACCTTCTTCTGGTTGGCGAAGTCAGAGACCGCAAGACCGATGTTCGACAGGAACGTTCCCGCGAGCATCGCGACGCCCTCGCTCGAGACGAGCTCGTTGGCCGCGGTCTGCGCGTCCGCCGGCTTGCCGCCGTCGTCCTTGGAGATGACGACGAGCTTCTTGCCGTTGATGCCGCCGGCCGCGTTGACTTCCTCGACCGCAAGCTGCCAGCCCTTGCGATAGGGCTCGGTGAATGCCGGCAGCAGCGAATAGCTGTTGATCTCGCCGATCTTGATGTCCTGCGCCAGGGCCGAATGGGCCATGCCGCCTGCCAGAAGCGCGAAGGCCGCGCCGACGATAGTATTTCTTGCTCGCATCCCAACCTCCAATTTGAACTCGCTTACGACTTCTATCTCAGACCGTCTTCGCCCTTGATCTCCGCGACCGTGAGCCCGCCGACGCGCGGCAGCGGACGGCCGCTGTCGGTGACGGCGACCGCGACCATGATCTCGTTGGCGCGCGGCGCATCGTTGATCTGTACCTCCATCCCGTCGAAATGGCTGCGGACGAAGGCTGCGTCCTTGTGCCCCAGCGGAATGTCCAGGGTCGTGCCGGGGCCGCTGCGCTTCTTCGAGGACGGGATCAGCGCCGCGCCCTTGCCCAGAACTTTACGCACCGGCGCGCCCATCTTGGGGTGGAGGATTGCGGCGGCATGCTCCAGCTCGCCGTTCTCGCCGACGGCCGCGGCCTTGCCGTAGCTATGTGCCTTGGCGCCATCGATGCCGAGCGCCGCCACCGCGCGCTTCGACAGGAGCTCGCCCAACTCCTCGCCGATCGCGATCAGCGGCGAGAGATCCTCGACATATTTTCCGGCGAAAGGATTTTCGATCACGGCGATCGCGGCGGCACGCCGGGTCGGCGGCGACACCTGGCGTCCCATCTCCATCTGCGTCTCTTCGACGACGGTGACGATCTTGCGGATGATCGCGCTCATGTTTCGCTTCCCTGTTCAGGCATGGACCGCGTTCTCCAGCACACGCGGGCGCGATCGTTGCTCTTCTATATCCTTTGTTCCGATGACAAGCATATCACCACAAAGCCGCAGCACGGCACCTTCGATCAGTCCGCGATCGAACAATTGCCGTGCACATTCCGCGCCAGATTCAAGCGCGGCGGCCATCTCATCGTGAGACAGCTCGCCGACACCGCGCGTCACGAGGCGCGCGCCCAGATCGCTGTCGGGCTGAAGCTCGTTCGCAGGCTGTCGGATGACGGCGGGATGCCCGGGCAGATCGACGGCATTGGCGATCACGGTCGCGGCCGCATCGGCCTGCGAAGCGGTTGCGGCCAGCACAGTCACGGCATCGGCGATCCCGAGCGAAAAGCTGCGGCCGTGCCGACCGCTGGTCGCGACGCCCCGCACCGGATCGTTCGCATCGATCCGCATCCTCCGCATCACGCCGTCGTGGTCGGGACGATCCATCAGGCCGACCGAAAAATGCTCGCCCACACCGAGATGCAGCGCGATGTCGCCGCCATTGTTGACGTAAATCCGATCGAGCGGTGCAGCGCGCAGCATCGCGGCCAGAATCTCCTCCGCGACGCTGCCGGCAACGGCCGCCATCGGCGTGATGAAGCAATCGGCGGCATAAGGCGCGACGGCAGCGTGCATGCGGCGGGCGACAACGCCCTTCAGCGAGGTCTTCTCCTCGACCGCCGTACGCAGCCCTGGCAATTCCGCGCAAAGCTCGTCGAGCAATCCAGTGAACCGCAGCGCCGCAGCCTCATAGGCGACCCGCACCGCATCCGTACGTCCCCTCGCCTCCACGATCAGATCGATCGGTCCATCCTGCAAATGCAGCCGCCGGCCATCAGACAGCAATGCGATTTGCGGGCGCCTGGTCATGTGCGAGGCCCCGGAATCGGGTTCTGCCAGGGCAGTTGGCGGACATCGTCGCCGCTCTGCACCTCGGAGAGCGGCTTCACATAATCCATGTGGCCACCGAGCGCGGCATAGTCGGACAGCTTCATGGTGAATTCGATCGGCGCGACCAGGGCCGGTGTCGGCACATAGCCGAACGCGCCTGACGGCATCTGCGTCACGTCGACCATGTAGGTGATGCCGCCGCCGGGCCAGACATAGACCGGCGCGCCGCCGCTGGTGACGCGCGTCAGCGCATCCTTCACCGAGCGCGTCAGCCGCACCGGGTTGTCGGTGACGCCAGCGCGCAAGGAGCCGCCCGCGCCCGCCATGAACAACACCGTGCACAACGCGGGCTCGCAATTTTCCTGGATGCGCTCGACCGAGAACTTCAAGTCGTCAGGCATCTCGGTCTCGACCGGCTTCAAGGCCTGGTCGAGCACGTAATAGGACGAATGCTCTCCGGTGGTGGAGACCATCAGCATGGTCAGACCGGGCTTTGCTTCCTTGGCATCGAACGGGCCAAGGATCGACAGGGGATCTGAGATGTTGGTGCCGCCCCAGCCCGTGCCTGGATCGGCCACCTGGAAATAGCGGCCGGGCGTCGAGCGACGGCCCTTCATCTTGATGCCGGTGTCGGCGATGTCGAGCAGCTTGCCCGCTTGATGCTCGCTGAGCACGCCGGTGATGTGGTCATCGACCACGACGACTTCGTCCACCTTGCCGTGCCATTGCTTGGCGAACATGCCGATCGTCGCCGAGCCGCAGCCGACGCGCATGCGCTCTTCCTTCACGCCGTTGACGATCGGCGGCTGCCCGGCCTGCACCACCACGGTGGCGCCGCCATCGATGGTGAGCTCGACCGCCTTGCAATTGGCGAGGTCCATCAGCGTGTCGCAGGTAACGCGGCCCTCCTTCTTGGAGCCGCCGGTGAGATGATGCACGCCGCCGAGCGAGAGCATCTGCGAGCCGTATTCGCTGGTCGTGACGTGGCCGACCGCCTCGCCCTGCGCGCGCACGGTCGCGGTCTCCGGGCCGAGATAGCGGTCGGTGTCGATCTTCACCTTGATGCCGCAATAGGAGAAGATGCCCTCGGTGACGACCGTCACCATGTCGACGCCGTCGACCTCCGCAGAGACGATGAAAGGCGCCGGCTTGTAGTCGGGATAGGTCGTGCCTGCCCCGATCGCCGTCACGAAAGTCGAGGGCTCGTGGACGATCTTGCCGTCCCAGTCCTCGGTGCGGCTGAACGGGACAAGCTTGCCGCCGTGAGAGACGGTGCGCTCCAGGATGACATGCGGATCGACGCGGACCAGCTTGCCGTCGTGATTGGCATAGCGATCGCAGGCCCCCGCCGCGCCGGGCTTGATGTAGCACATCACCGGACAAGCATCGCAGCGGATCTTGTCGATGACGGCGCTCGTCGTTTCTGTCACCATGTCGGAGCCGGCGGACACCGCTGTTATCATTCGTATACGAACGATGTTGCGCGCGCTGCCCCGGGGCTGTCAAGCGGCGGTGCAGCGCAAAAGATGCCACTGCCGCATAAAACCTCATTTGCCTATCCGCCCTGTCCACAAAGAAGGCAACCGCGCTGCAGTGCGGCATGCATGGCTTGCACGTTTGTGTACAAACGGTATCGTCGCAGCGCCGAATTTTCGCGATTGCATGATCTTGGATATCGTCTTGGGCTTGGGAACGAGGATGACGCAGACACCGATCCGCCTCACCGTGAACGGCAGGATCCACGAGGTCACGGCAGCGCGCGACACGCCGCTGCTCTACGTGCTGCGCAATGATCTCGCGCTGAACGGCCCGAAATACGGCTGCGGCTTGGGCGAATGCGGCACCTGTACTGTCCTGATCGACGGACTGGCGGCACGCTCCTGCGCGATTCCAGTGAGCGGCTGCGCCGGGCGCGACATCGTGACGCTCGAAGGCCTCGGCACAAGCGACAAGCCCGACGTCGTGCAGCAGGCCTTCATCGACGAGCAGGCCGCACAATGCGGCTATTGTCTCAACGGCATGATCATGACCACCAAGGCGTTGCTCGCGATCAATCCGCGGCCGACCGAACGGGAGGCCTTGGCGGCGCTGCGCTACAATCTCTGCCGCTGCGGCACGCATGTCGAGATCCTTCGCGCAGTGATGCGCGCATCGGGCCAGCTCACCGAGGCCGCAGATTGATGGCGTCCTTTGTTACGAACGGAGCTGAGCGTGCGGGTTCGCTCATCGTCGCGCGCAGCGTGGACGAGGTCACATCGGAAACCTTCGTCCGCATCACCGCGGACGGTTCGGTCACGGCCTATAACGGCCATGTCGATCTCGGCACCGGCATCCGCACTGCGCTGGGCCAGATCGTCGCCGAAGAGCTCGACGTTTCTTTTGCCCGCGTCATCGTCGTACTCGGCGACACGGCATTGGTGCCGAACCAGGGCGCGACGATCGCGAGCGAAACCATCCAGATCACGGCCGTGCCGCTGCGGAAGGCTGCGGCGCAAGCCCGGCACTTTCTGATCGCGCGCGCGGCGGAACGCCTGGACTTGCCCGAAGCCGAGCTCAAGATCGAGGACGGACTCGTTCGCGGCCACGACAATCGCAGCGTCAGCTATGGCGAGCTCATCGGCGACGAGGCGATCCGCCTGGAGCTCGCCGATGACGTCGAGCTCAAGCCTGTCGGCGATTACGCGATCGTCGGCCAGTCGGTGCCGCGCGTCGATCTACCTGCTAAAGCCACGGGCGAGCTGACTTTCGTGCACGACGTCCGAGTATCAGGAATGGTGCATGGCCGCGTGGTGCGGCCGCCCTATGCTGGCGTCGATGCCGGACCGTTCGTCGGCACCAGCCTCATTGCGGTCGACGAATCCTCCGTGCGCGACATTCCCGGCCTTGTCGCCGTCGTGCGGATCGGCGATTTCGTCGGCGTCGTCGCCGAGCGCGAGGAGAATGCGATCCGTGCGGCAGAGCAGCTCAAGGTGAGCTGGAAGCCGACGCCGACGCTTACCGATCTTGGCGATGTCGAGACCGCCCTGCGTGCCAATCCATCGACGCCGCGCACGCTGATCGACAAGGGCGAGGTCGACAAGGCGATGTCGGCCGCGGCCAAGCCGATGCAGCGCACTTACCTCTGGCCGTATCAGATGCACGCCTCGATCGGCCCCTCCTGCGCCGTCGCCGACTTTCAGGACGGCAACATCCGCGTCTGGTCGGGCACGCAGAACCCGCACGTGCTGCGCAGCGACCTCGCGCTGCTGATCGAGCGCCCCGAAAGCGAGATCGAGGTGATCCGGCTGGAGGCCGCCGGCTGCTACGGCCGCAACTGCGCCGACGACGTCACTGCCGATGCGCTGCTGCTGTCGCGCGCCGTCGGCCGTCCCGTCCGCGTGCAGCTGACGCGCGAGCAGGAGCACGCCTGGGAGCCCAAAGGCACCGCGCAGCTCATCGACGTCAATGGTGGCCTCGACGCTGACGGCGGCATCGCCGCTTACGATCTCGCCACGCGCTATCCCTCGAATGCCGCGCCGACGCTGGCGCTGCTGCTGACCGGCCGCGTTCCGCCCGAGCCCGCGGTGCTGCAGATGGGTGACCGCACCGCGATCCCGCCTTACGATTACGAGCACATGCGCGTCGTCGCGCACGACATGGCGCCGATCGTGCGGGCCTCCTGGTTCCGCGGCGTCTCGGCCTTGCCGAATACTTTTGCGCATGAATCCTATATCGACGAGGCCGCAACCGAAGCTGGCGTCGATCCCATCGAATATCGCCGGCGCTATCTGAAGGACCAGCGCGCAATCGATCTCGTCAATGCGGTCGCCGAGCGCGCGGGCTGGACGCCGCGGCCGGTCCGCGAGGAGAAGGACGGCGAGGTCGTGCACGGGCGCGGCTTTGCCTATGCGCTCTACGTCCACAGCAAGTTTCCGGGATACGGCGCGGCGTGGTCGGCCTGGATCGCCGACGTCGCGGTGAACAAGACGACCGGCGACGTCAGCGTGACGCGCGTCGTCGCGGGGCAGGACTCCGGGTTGATGATCAATCCGGACGGCGTGCGCCATCAGATCCAGGGCAACGTCATCCAGTCCACCAGCCGCGCCCTGATGGAAGAGGTGTCGTTCGAGCGCGGCACTGTGGCCGCGCGCGAATGGGGCGCCTACCCCATCATCCCCTTCCCCGACGTGCCCAAGATCGACGTCTTGATGCTGCCGCGGCAGGACCAGCCGCCGCTCGGCGTCGGCGAGTCCGCCTCGGTGCCGAGTGCAGCGGCGATCGCGAACGCCATCTTCGATGCCACCGGCGTGCGCTTTCGCGAGCCGCCCTTCACGCCTGAGCGAATCCTCAAGGGATTGCACGGCGATGCGGCGCTGACGCCGCAGGCCCTGCCCGCGCCGCCCGCATCGCCGCCGTCCCGCATCTGGACAAATCCATTCGCCAAGCGCGCTGGCGTCTTCGCAACGATCGCAGCCGTCTGCACCGCCGCGATCGGGATCGGCGTGGCGCTTCTGCCCGGGCGCGCCATCGCGCCGATCGCGCGACCCGATGCGTCGGTCTATTCCGCGGCGACAATCGCCCGCGGCGCGCAGCTCGCCGCGCTCGGCAATTGCGCGGAGTGCCACACCGCCGTCGGCGGCGCATCGAATGCCGGCGGCCGCGCCTTGGAAACACCGTTTGGCACGATCTACGCAACCAACATCACGCCCGACGTCGAGACCGGGATCGGTGCCTGGTCCTATCCGGCCTTCGAGCGCGCCATGCGCGATGGCTTGCATCGCGACGGACGGCAGCTCTATCCCGCTTTTCCCTACACGCATTTTGCAAAGACCAGCGACGCGGACATGCAGGCGCTCTATGCGTATCTGATGGCGCAGCCTTCAGTGCGTGCGACGGCACCGCCGAACGAACTCGCCTTCCCTTACAATCTCCGCTCGTTGCTCGCGGGCTGGAATGCGCTGTTCCACGACACGAAGGAGTTCAAGCCTGATCCCGCCAAGTCCGATCAATGGAATCGCGGCGCCTATCTGGTCGAAGGTCTCGGCCATTGCAGCGGCTGTCATTCGCCGCGCAACGCGCTCGGCGCCGAGCAACGCAACGCTTATCTCGCCGGCGGCTTTGCCGAGGGCTGGGAAGCGCCGGCGCTGACCTCGCTCTCGCACGCGCCGATTCCGTGGAGCGAGGAGGAGCTCTACGCCTATTTGCGCACCGGCCATTCGCGTTACCACGGTGTCGCGGCCGGCCCGATGGCGCCTGTCGTCAGGGATCTCAAAGCCCTGCCCGACCAGGACATCCGCGCGATGGCGGTCTATCTGAACTCCTTCAACGACACGGCCGATACACCAGCGCCGGATGCGCTCGCCGCCAAGCTCGAGAGCGCAACGCAAGTGACCGTCGCCTCCTCCGCGGGCGCCCGCCTCTATCAAGGCGCCTGCGCCGTGTGCCACGAGGTCGGCGGCCTGCCGCTGTTCGGCACGCGGCCCTCGCTCGCGCTCAACAGCAACGTTCACAGCACGAAGGCGGATAATCTCGTGCAGGTGATCCTGCACGGCATTGCAGACCCAGTCTCCAGCGATCTCGGCTACATGCCCGCGTTCGGGAATAGCATGAGCGATGCACAGGTCGAGGAGCTCGTGACGTTTTTGCGCAAGCAGTTCGCGCCGGACAAGCCGGCCTGGACCGGCGTGCGCGAGACGATCTCGCGGGTGCGAAGTTCGACCCACTAACGTCATTCCGGGGCCCGAGCATAGCGAGGGAGCCCGGAATCCATACCCACCAGCCGGGGTTATGGATTCCGGGCTCGCCGCTTCGCGTCGCCCCGGAATGACACTGCGTGAATACGCTAGTCGTGCTTCACCTCCACCGGCGGCGTGCCGTGGGTGTGGAAGGACTCGATCGTCTTCAATCCCCAGGCCTGGCCCTTCTTGCGCTCCTCCTCGGTCCACACGATCGGCTTCCAGTCGGGCGCGAGAATGAGGCGCGCGCCGGCATTGGCGACTTCGACGCGGTTGCCGCCGGGCTCGTAGACATAGAGGAAGAAGGTCTGCTGGATCGCGTGCTTGTGCGGGCCGGTCTCGATGTGCACGCCGTTCTCTAGAAAAATGTCCGCGGCGCGCAGAATCTCCTCGCGGCTGTCGAGCGCGTAGGTGACGTGGTGGAAGCGGCCCGGCACGCCCGAATGATCGAGCGAATAGGCAAAGTCGTAGCTCTTGTTCGACATCGTCAGCCACATCGCCGCCTCACGGCCGTCGTTGAGCACGATCTGCTCGGTGAGGCGGCAGCCGAGGTAATTCTCGAAGAACTCGCGGTTGGCCTTGATGTCGACGGCGAGGCAATTGAGATGATCGAGCCGGCGGACGTTGACGCCGCGCGCCGGAAAGCGCTGCGCCTGGTTCTTTAGTGCGGGCTTGAGCTCCGGCGGCGCCTGATACCATTCGGTCTCGTAATAGAGCTCGACGATGTGGCCATCGGGGTCGCGGCAGCGGAAGGTCGGCCCCTGCCCCATGTCGCCGTCGATCCAGCCGATGTCGAAGCCGGATCCCTTCAGCGCGGCGACGCGCCGCTCCAGCGCCTGCTGGCTGCGCGCACGGAGCGCCATGTGGCCCATGCCCGAGGTCTTCGACGCCGTGAGCTTGAGCGAATAGCGCTCGTAATCGTCCCAGCCGCGCAAATAGACCGACTCGCCCTTCTGTCCGCTGACGGTCATGCCCATGACATCGACGAAGAACTTCAGGCTCTCGTCGGGCTTCGGCGTCAGCAGCTCCATGTGGCCGAGGTGGGCAAGGTCGAGGATCGGTTCGGGCTGCATGTTTTCCTCCTGGATCGGACGCGGGGCTTTCGGCGCGGCGCCTCATTTGTACTGATGTACAAATCATTAGGTCCAGTCAACAAAGCAGCCGGTATCCTGCTGCGATCGGCGCCTGACCGCCGGCCTCCGGACGAGACGGGCAGCCTGCCCGAATGGTAAACTCTTCCTTAAGGACCATCTCACCTGAAAGGTCCGGAAAATGCAGCATTTTCCCGGCGATTTTGCCAATAAGCAGGCATTGGCGGCGAGGCTCCCGACCGAATTACCGCGGATTTAACGGAGCCGGCGCGTCCGGCGTTTAACCGTTTGTGCAGCGACGGCCGCGCATAGTCCGGGCAACTCCCCTTGCTCTTGCCAGGTTCATTCATCGTGACATCCTTTGGACGCGTGATTTCGGTTCGCGGATCGCTCGCCCGGGTTGGGCTTCTGGCGGAAAGCCGGATGCCGATCTCGGAGGTGCGGGCCACCGTCGGCCGGTTCGTCAGCATTCGCTGCGCCAGCTCGGTCATCGTTGCGATGATCACGGAGGTCTCCTGCGAAAATCTGTCGAGCTCCGACAATTACATTGCCATCGCCTCGGTCGACCTGCTCGGCGAGATCCTCAATGCCGCGGACAAGGCCAAATTTCAGCGCGGCGTCACCAACTATCCGACCATCGGCGATGCCGTCGACCTGATCACGAGCCAGGAGCTGCGCACGATCTACGCGCCGACCGGCTCGGACCAGATCAATGTCGGCTTCCTGCAGCAGGACCGCTCGGTCATCGCCTATGTCGACGTCGAGGAAATGCTGTCCAAGCATTTTGCCGTGCTGGGATCGACCGGCGTCGGTAAATCGACCGGCGTCTCGCTGCTGCTCAACGAGATCCTGAAGGCGCGGCCGAACCTGCGCATCTTCCTGCTCGACGTGCACAACGAATATGGCCGCTGCTTCGGCGACCGCGCGCTGGTGCTCAACCCGCGAAACCTGAAGCTGCCGTTCTGGCTGTTCAACTTCGAGGAAATCGTCGACGTGCTGTTCGGCGGCCGCGCCGGCGTGCCGGAAGAGCTCGACATCCTCGCCGAGGTGATCCCGCTCGCCAAAGGCGTCTACACCCAGTACCAGAACGCCGACCGCATCGGCCTCAAGCGCATCGATCCCAAGCAGATCGGCTATACCGTCGATACGCCGGTGCCCTATCGCCTGGTCGACCTGTTGTCGCTGATCGACGAGCGCATGGGCAAGCTCGAGAACCGCTCCTCGCGCATCATCTATCACAAGCTGATCTCGCGCATCGAGGCCGTGCGCAACGACCCGCGCTACGCCTTCATGTTCGACAACGCCAATGTCGGCGGCGACACCATGGCCGAGGTGATCAGCCATCTGTTCCGCCTGCCCGCCAACGGCAAGCCGATGACGGTGATGCAGCTCGCCGGCTTCCCGGCCGAGGTGATCGATTCCGTCGTCTCCGTGCTCTGCCGCATGGCCTTCGACTTCGGGCTGTGGAGCGACGGCGTCTCGCCGCTGCTGTTCGTCTGCGAAGAGGCGCACCGCTACGCCTCCGCCGACCGCAACATCGGCTTCGGCCCGACCCGCAAGGCGGTATCGCGCATCGCCAAGGAAGGCCGCAAATACGGCGTCTATCTCGGCCTCATCACCCAGCGCCCCGCCGAGCTCGACGCCACCATCATCTCCCAGTGCAACACGCTGTTCACGATGCGCCTCGCCAACGACCGCGACCAGGCGCTGCTGCGCGCCGCCGTGTCGGACGCCGCCGCGAACCTGCTCTCCTTCGTGCCGTCGCTCGGCACCCGCGAGGTGCTGGCGTTCGGCGAAGGCGTGGCGCTGCCGACCCGCTTGCGCTTCAAGGAGGTGCCGCCGCACCAATTGCCGCGCGGCGAGGCCACCATCTCGAGCGTGCCCTCCGTCACCTCCGGCCACGACATGCATTTCGTCAGCGCCGTGCTCGAACGCTGGCGCGGCGCCACCTCGCAGCGCGACGTGCCGAACGACCCCGTGTTCTCGGCACCGCCCGCGAAGACGATGTCCAGCGTCGAAGCCCCGATGCTGCAGCCCTCGATGGGCCTCGATCCGGACCGCTTCTCGCTGCTGAAGAAGCCGCTGCGGTAAGGCTTCGCTCCATCCACATCGTCACTGCGAGCGCAGCGAAGCAATGACGGAGGATGGAACGTCGTTCCCACCTGACACCTTCGTCGCGGCCGCTTCGGACCGGCAGATTGAGCCCGCCCCACGCATCGACTATGGTTCCCGCCCCAAGCTGGAACCATGCCCATGACAAAGACCGCCGCGCAACGCTTTCCCGCCCCCGCCCTCGACACCCTGCCCGACGACATCCGTAAGCGCCTCCTTGCCGTGCAGGAGAAGAGCGGCTTCGTCCCGAACGTGTTCCTGACGCTGGCCTATCGCCCCGACGAGTTCCGCGCCTTCTTCGCCTATCACGACGCGCTGATGGAGAAAGACGGCGGCCTCACCAAGGCCGAGCGCGAGATGATCGTGGTGGCGACGTCGGCGGCCAACCAGTGCCAATATTGCGTGATCGCCCATGGCGCGATCCTGCGCATCCGCGCCAAGAACCCTGTGATCGCCGACCAGGTCGCGATCAACTACCGCAAGGCCGATATCACGCCGCGGCAGAAGGCGATGCTCGATTTCGCCATGAAGGTCTCGGCAGACGCGCAGCGGATTTCCGAGGATGATTTCGTAGCGCTCGCGCCGCACGGCTTCAGCGACGACGACATCTGGGACATCGCCGCGATCTCCGCCTTCTTCGCGCTGTCGAACCGGCTGGCGAATTTCACGGGCATGCGGCCGAACGAGGAGTTCTATCTGATGGGCCGCCTGCCGAAGACGTAGTCGAGGCGCCATGACCGAGCTCGATTGGCCCGAAATCCTGCTGCGCCTCGGCACGGCCACGCTTGCCGGCGGCGCGATCGGCCTCAACCGCGACCTGCACGGCAAGCCGATCGGGCTGAAGACGCTCGGCATCGTCGGGCTCTCCACGGCGAGCGTGGTTCTGCTCGCATTGCAGCTCGCCGAACCGGCCAGGGTCGTCGACGCCGCCAGCCGTGTCATCCAGGGCATCCTCACCGGCATCGGCTTTCTCGGCGCCGGCGTCATCGTGCACCAAAGCACCGGGTTTCGCGTTCGAGGCCTCACCAGCGCCGCCTGCACTTTCCTTGCCGCCTGCCTCGGCATCGTCTGCGGCGCTGGACAATGGAAGATCGTCGTCGTCGCCCTGGCGCTGGCCTTCGTGCTGCTGACGATTGGCCGCCGCCTCGAGCGCCGGCTGCATCGTATGCTTGGCGGCAAGGAAGATCCTCAGCGGACGGAGACCTCGCCGAGCTCGGGTCAGCGGGAGAGCGATTAGAATCGCAACCGTCGGCCCCAAAACGGCTTCAGCAGTTCGAGCGCCGTGAGCACCAGCACTCCCGCGCCGAGCGTGATCATCAAATCGTCAAGATGCAGGGGACCGAAGCGAAACAGGCCTGAGGCCGGCGGCCAGAACAAGGCTGTGGCGAGAACGAGCGCAATCAAGAGGAAGATCCAGAGCAATGCCGCGTTCGGACGGAAGAAGGCAGACAAGAAGGATGCGCTGAAGGATCGATTGACCAGCACCAGCGCGAGGACGCAGACGACGAGCGCGATGAATGCGAGGGTGCGAGCCTCCTCGGGCGGAAGGCCGGAACGAAGCGCTGCGACGAAGATCACGGCGATCAAGGCGAAGGCCATCGTGCCTTGCAGAACGCTCCAGGCGATCAGGGGCCACGAGAACAGCTCCGCATCGGCACGCCGCGGCGGACGCTTCATGACGTCGCGCTCCTCCCGCTCGGCCTCGAACACCAGCGAGCAGACGGGATCGATGATCAGCTCCAGAAAGGCGATGTGCACCGGGCCGAGCACCAGCGGCAGCCCGAACACCAGGGGAAGCAGCGCAAGACCCGCGATCGGCACGTGGACGGCAAAGATAAAGGCCATGGCCTTGCGCAGATTGTCGTAGATCCGGCGACCGAGGCGGATGGATGCGACGATGGAGCTGAAGTCGTCGTCGAGCAGGACGATCGAGGACGCCTCGCGAGCGACGTCGGTGCCGCGGCCACCCATCGCGATTCCGATATGGGCGGCCTTCAGCGACGGCGCGTCGTTGACGCCGTCGCCCGTCATCGCGACGATCTCGCCGCTGCGCTTCAGCGCCTGCACGATCCGCAGCTTCTGCTCCGGCAGAACCCGCGCGAAGACGTTCACCTTCCTGACGAGTGCCTCGAGCTCGCGGTCGTCAGCGAGCTTGACCTGCTCCCCGGTCGCGACCTCATCGACGTCGAGCCCGGCTTGCGCGGCGATCGCCATGGCGGTCGCCGGATAGTCGCCCGTGATCATGATGACGCGGATGCCGGCCGAACGGCATTCGCGAACCGCCTCCGGAACATGAGGCCGCAACGGATCGGCAAGCCCGACCAGGCCGA
Source organism: Bradyrhizobium sp. NBAIM08 (assembly GCF_020193935.1). Classification (NCBI taxonomy): domain Bacteria; kingdom Pseudomonadati; phylum Pseudomonadota; class Alphaproteobacteria; order Hyphomicrobiales; family Nitrobacteraceae; genus Bradyrhizobium; species Bradyrhizobium sp. NBAIM08. The sequence continues at coordinate 769,813 of NZ_JADYVR010000002.1, forward strand.
CGAAGCGAAATACAAAAGCCTCCTGGGATGCCGGCAGGGAAGCCTCATCGCAAACGGCGACCGCCATCCCCAGCACCCGGAGCCCGTCCTTCGCCATTGCCCCGATGGCAGCTTGCACGGCCTCCCGATCGGCCTCGTTCAGCCTGCACAGGCGCGCAATCGCTTCCGGCGCGCCCTTGGCGCATGCGACGAGGTCCGCCCCTCCGGCTGTCCGCCAAACCTGGGTCATGGCCAGCAGCTCGGGGCGTAGACCATAGGTGCGCACCAGCGTCCGCTCGCCATCCATCGCGTCGCCGTCCCGCAGGACACCACGCGCGAACGAATGCAGCGCCTTCTCCATCGGATCGAACGGCTCCGGAGAGCTTGCCAGTGCCCCGCAGCGCGCCAGCTCTGCGAATTCGCGCCCGACCTGATCCGGTCCGGACGCCTCCGCGCGCAGGCGCGCGCCGTCCAGCAGGCGCAGCTCGGCGACCGACATCTGATTCTGCGTCAGCGTTCCGGTCTTGTCGGTGCACAGGACTGTTGCTGAGCCGAGGACCTCGATGGCGGCGGCGCGCCGCGTCAGGACGCGGGCCTGCGAAATCCGCCACGCACCCATGGCCATGAACACCGTGAGCACGACACCGAATTCTTCCGGAAGCATCGACATACCGATGGCGACGCCTGCCAGCAGCGCCTGCAGCCAGTCGCCGCGCGAGACGCCGTAGAGCACAATCGCGGCCAGGCTGATCACGGCGCCACCGAGGAAGCAGAGCCGCACCAGCCTTGCGGTCTGTTGCTGAAGCCGCGGCGGCTCGGCCTGCAAGCCGCGAAGCGACAGCCCGATCTTCCCGATCTCGCTGCGCGGCCCGGTGGCCTCGACCAGCGCCAACCCCTCGCCGCGCACGACGAGCGAGCCGGAATACACGAATGGCTGATCCTCGCCGCCGGGCCGGTGAGCGGCTACTTTGATGTTGTCGGCCGTCTTCTTGCGGACGGGCACCGACTCGCCGGTCAGCAGGGACTCGTCGATCTGCAGGTCCCGCGCTTCGACGAGCGCGGCGTCGGCGGGAACGCGATCGCCTTCACCGAGGACGAGAAGGTCGCCCTGCACGACCTCGCGGCCGGCAATTCGCCGGCGCGCACCGTCACGCACCACCAGCGCCCGCGGGCTGGTCAGGTCGCGCAAGGCTTCCAGCACGCGCTCGGTCCGGGTTTCCTGCACCACCGTGATCACGATGGACATCGCCCCGAACGCCAGCAGGATCACCGCCTCCTTGAGATCGCCGAGCACGAGGTAGATCAGCCCGCCGCAGAGCAGCAGCAGGAGCATCGGCTCGCGCAGCACTTCCACCACGATGCGCAGCGGACTGCGTCGTTCCGGCCGAGGCAGTTCGTTGGGGCCGTCTGCCGCGAGCCTCGCCCGCGCCTCGGTCTCACTCAGACCGGCCGCACCTCCGCGTTGCACCTCGCTCACGGTTTCCGCCGCAGGCTCCAGAAGCTGCCGGCACCGACGATTGCGGTGGCGAGCAGGACGGCGACGAAAGTCTGGATGATGGTGAAGTTCAGCGCGTCACGCGCAACGAACAGCGCCGTGATCGCGCCGGCGAGGACAAAGAGGATGCGAAAGATGACGCTCATGGTCGTGCCTCCAAGATCTGCATGACAAGATCTGCATGACTTGGAGCCCGGGGGCCCTCCCATCGGGGCACAACGCTGTCTCTGCAACCATGCAGGCAGACCTTAGCCGCTCAGGGCGAGGCAAGTTTGCGACAAGTCAAACCTGACCCGGCCATCATCGGTCGGCGACTGCGACGTGATGTCCGCCCAGCAGCGAACAGCCGCTGCATCGCTCACGGCTGCGAGGCGTATGCGGCTAGCGCTTCGCCATCAACTCGAGCGCCGGAGCAAAGCGCTCCGCGAACGTCAACGTCTTGGCGTGGTGGACTGCGGCGAAGGATGCAGAGATTCCCGCCGAAGCGACCGCGAGCAAGCCAACTACGAAAGCCAGACGGCGCATGTTCGCCTCCTGTGTGAGCTCGACTACCCCATAGAGATGGGACGGCTCTGTTTCAGGACGGTTTCGTGGGCGCGGAAATTGATTTCGCTCAAGCGGCTGTGATGAGATCCGGCTTATCTGGGCGCAATCCGTAACCAACTAACAAGGGTAGACGTGTTTTGCAGCGCCGGCCGTATTGGGAATTTGATACCCGCGAGCGCTATCCTAGGCACTGCGGTGACGAGCAACATTCGTGAAATGGGAGTCATCGAGGACTACGCAAATGAAGATCGTGATCCAGAAGCTCAATGGCCTGTGGCACCTCATCGTCGGATCGAGCCAGATCCGAACGCCGTTCCTGGATACCCAGGACCGCGCGCTGGTGGTAACTTACGCCCGCCGCGCCTATCCCGGCGCCAGGATCTTCCAGCGCGACTGACGTGAATACCCTCAGTCGTCGTCCGCCGGGCCGCACCAGCCGGGCAGATAGATCGCATTCTTGCTTCTGGCCGCGGCCATCGCCTTCTCGAGCGCATTATCGAAATCGGCCTCCACCGCCTTGCGCGAGACCTGCCGGCGCAGGAAGTCGGCCCACAGGAATTCGGAGAACGGTGTGGTGTCCTTGGCGAAGCCGCCCATGCGGCGCAATTCGCCGGCAAGACTGCGGAACGGATCGTCCTTGAGGTCGGCCACCGATTTCGGCAGGTCGCGGAACGAGCGCCGCTCACCCTTGGCGTCGTAAGGATAGACCCAGCGCTTGTTGTCCATGACGCCCCAGAACGCCTCGCGCTCCACCATCCTGAGATCGCCGACGACGGTCACCAGCACTTCCTTGACGCCTTCATCGTGCAGTGCGCGGCCGAGGTGATGATGATCGATCACGTAGTAGCGCGCGTCAGGACCGTAAACGACGGGGATCATGTGCTTGCCGAGCAGATCCGCCTGCTTCTTCTTGCCGTGCTCGCGCCAGCGCCTGCGCTTCTCCTTGACCTCGCGCATGCCGACCGTCATCTGCGTCGGCCGGAGCGACAGGATCGGAACCGGATGCACTCTCGGCTCGCGCGCGTTGGTCGTGGTCATGATCGAGGCCCCTGGCAGCAACGAACGGTTCGGGTTCCCGCGACTATGCCACGGGTCCCGCGGTGGCAAAATCCGTTCGGAAGACGCGCAGATCACAAGTCGATGCCGACCGGTAAAAAGACGTCCTCAATGGCTGTCGCTATGCCCGCGTTGCAGCGCAACGCTCGCGACGGACACGATGGCCCGTTGCTGGATCGCGGCACACCGGTCCATGCGCAAAATAGTACGAACGCACAAATGCATCCTGGCATTGCAAAGATTTACTGCAACGCGTGCCTCACCTATGCTATCTAGATCGCTGCTTCGGAGTGATCCCCGCCCCATGAACAATCAGCGGCCCATAAGCTCTGATGAGGAGCACCGGGTGCTCCAGTTCAGGCCGCGCACCCCGCCTTCTCCAAGGGTCCAGCGCGGCAATGGCTCCGTGCAACCGCTCCGCGGCACGCCCGAACGGCTGGACCTGTCACGCTACGAGCAGCCGCGTGCCGAGCCCGACAATTACCGGCAGCGCATGCTTGCCAACATCGCAGCGCTCGCCTTCACCATCGCGCTGACGGCGATCGGGATCTGGCTCGCGGTCAGCATCGCCGACCTGCGCCGGACCCAGGATTGCGTGCTGATGGGCCGCCGCGACTGCGTCAAGATCACAACGCCGCATATTTAGGGACCGGCCCGGCACGGACCTCGCGGCGGACGGACCCAGCCGGCATCCCCAGCCACGTCCGATGCTGTCCCCGGAGGCCTGCCCGGCTCCATTGAACTCAAGGCGGCGCTCCGATATACGGGCTTTCGACCCGGCCAGAGGGGGGTTTGAGGGCGTCATCAGGGGCGAGATGCCCAGCCACCGTGCCACTCTGGACAATCTGACAAATACCTACAATATATCAAAGGCTTAGTGATGTCATCCACATTCGATCAGGTCGCCACGATCATCGCTGAAACCTGCGACATCCCGCGCGACACGATCACGCCGGATAGCCATGCCATCGATGATCTCGGTATCGACAGCCTCGATTTTCTCGACATCGCCTTCGCGATCGACAAGCAGTTCGGCATCAAGCTGCCGCTGGAGAAGTGGACTCAGGAGGTCAACGACGGCAAGGCGACCACCGAGCAATATTTCGTGCTGAAGAACCTGTGCGCCCGCATCGACGAACTGGTTGCGGCCAAGGGCGCGAGCGCCTAAGGGCGCAGTCATGCAACTCGAATACTTCCACATGATCGATCGCATCGTCGACCTCAAGGTCGACGAGAAGACGATCGTCGTCGAAGCGCAGGTCCCGCAGGAAAGCACCATCTTCGAGGGGCACTTCCCGGGTTATCCCTTGATGCCCGGCGTGCTCCTGATCGAATCGATGGCGCAGGCCTCGGGCTGGCTTCAACTCGGCGTGTTCCGATTCGAACGCATGCCGATCCTGGCCGCCGTGAAGGAGGCCAAGGTCCGCGGCTCGGTCTTCCCCGGCGACCTCATGAGCATCGAGGCGAGCCTCACCCATGAAGGCTCCGGCTATGCCATGACCGAGGCCAAGATCCGGGTCGGCGGCAAGCTGCGCGCCAATTCGGCGCTGACCTTCACGCTGATTCCCTTCCCCAATGCGGATATGCGCGGATACATGGCGAAGGTCGCCGAGCGCGTCGGCTTTCCGCAACAGGCCGTATCGTCATGACTGACACTCCCGCTTTGAAGCCGGGCCAGACCGAGGTCTGGATCACCGGCATTGGGCTCGCCACCTCGCTCGGCGAGGGCCTCGACGCCAATTGGGCCGCGCTTTCCGAGAAGCGCATCAATGTCGACGAGAAGGGCTTTGCGCCCTACATCGTGCATCCCTTGATGCCGGTATCCTTCGACAGCCAGATCCCGAAGAAGGGCGACCAGCGCCAGATGGAAGCCTGGCAGCGCATCGGCACCTATGCCGCCGGTCTTGCGCTCGATTCCGCCGGCATCAAAGGCAACAAGGACATCCTGTCGAAGATCGACATGGTGGTCGCCGCGGGCGGCGGCGAGCGCGACATCAACGTCGACAGCGGCATTCTCACCGCCGAGGCCAAGGGCGCCAACGCGCCGGGCTTCCTCAACGAACGGCTGATGAGCGATCTCCGGCCGACGCTGTTCCTGGCCCAGCTCTCCAACCTGCTTGCCGGCAACATCGCCATCGTGCACGGTCTCGGCGGCACCTCGCGCACCTTCATGGGCGAAGAGGTCGCCGGCGCCGATGCCGCCCGCATCGCGCTCGCGCGCATCGCCTCGGGCGAGAGCGACATCGCGCTGGTCGGCGGATCGCACAACGGCGAGCGCAAGGACTTGCTCGTCCTCTACGAATTCGGCGATTTCAACCTGAAGGACAAGTTCGCGCCCGTGTGGGCGCGCAAGGACCATCCCGGCTTCGCGCTCGGCTCGGCCGGCGCCTTCCTGGTGCTGGAGTCGAAGGCGCATGCGGAAGCGCGCGGCGCCAAGCCGTTCGCCAAGCTGTCGAGCGTCGTCGCCGACCTCGCCAAGCGCAAGCAGCCTGGCGACATGACCGCGACGCTCGAGAAGCTGTGGGCCAAGCTGCCCAGGCGCGAGGGCAAGGGCGCGATCATCACCGGCGCGACCGGGGCGGAGCCTGCGACCTCGGACGAGCGTGACTTCCTGAAGAACCATGCCGACTTTCCGGTGCGCTCGACCGGCACGGTGTTCGGCCACGCCATGGAAACGCAATTCCCGCTCGGCATTGCCCTCGCCGCATTGTCGATCTCGCGCGGCGCGCTGTTCCCGCCGAATGATTCCACGGGGACCGAGATTGAAATGCAGGGCGCGCCCACCCAGATCGTGGTGGTGGGAGCCGGACACTGGCGCGGCGAAGGCATGGCGCTGGTCGAGGCGGTTTAATCAGCTCAAGCGGGGATCGACATGACTGCACCACGCGACAAACTCGGGCGTCCCGTCGTCGTCGTCACCGGCATGGGCATCATGACCTCGCTCGGCGCCGGCAAATCCGACAATTGGGCAAAGCTCGTCGCCGGCGAATCCGGTATCCGCACCATCACGCGTTTTCCGATCGACGGCCTCAAGACCACGATGGCCGGCACGGTCGATTTCGTCAGCGCCGATCCGTTCTCTTCCACCGCTCTGTCCGAGCGGATGGCCGAGCTGGTGACGCAGGAAGCGCTGGAGCAGGCCGGCATCGGCGCCAAGGCCGATTTCCCGGGTCCGCTTTTCCTCGCGGTGGCGCCGGTCGAGGTTGAATGGCCGCAGCGTCGCGAGCTCGGTCGCGCCGTCGGCCAGCAAGACATCACCTATGACGATCTGCTCCGCATCTCCGGCGGCGGCAAGTTTAGCGCCTATCATCATCGCTTCATGTTCGGCTCGGTTGCCGCCTATCTTGCCGAGACCTTCGGCACCAAGGGCTCGCCGATCTCGCTGTCGACGGCGTGCGCGTCCGGAGCCACCTCGATCCAGCTCGGCGTCGAGGCGATCCGCCGCGGCGAGACGGACGCAGCGCTCTGCGTCGCGACCGACGGCACCGTGAACCCGGAAGCGCTGGTGCGCTTCTCGCTGCTCTCGGCGCTGTCGACCCAGAACGATCCGCCGCAGGCGGCCTCCCGTCCCTTCTCCAAGAACCGCGACGGTTTTGTCATGGCGGAAGGCGCCGGCGCGCTGGTGTTGGAGAGCTATGAAGCCGCCACCGCGCGCGGCGCAAAAATTCTCGGCGTGATCGCCGGCTGCGGCGAGCTCACCGATTCCTTCCACCGCACCCGCTCCTCGCCCGACGGCAAGCCGATCATCGGCTGCATGAACAAGACGCTGGCCGATGCCGGCATGACGCCGGATCAGATCGACCACATCAACGCGCACGGCACCGCGACGCCCGAGAACGACAAGATGGAGTTCAACACGACGTCGGCCGTTTTCGGCGAGCTCGCGCAGAAGATTCCGGTCACCTCCAACAAGTCGATGGTCGGCCACACCATCTCTGCCGCCGGCGCAGTCGAGGCGATCTTCTCGCTGCTCACGCTCGAGCATCAGCGCATTCCGCCGACCATCAACTACGACAATCCGGATCCCACGATCCTGTTCGACGTCGTCGGCAACAAGGCGCGCGATGCGCGCGTGACCGCGGTGATGTCGAACTCATTTGGCTTCGGCGGCCAGAACGCTTCGCTGATCCTGACCCGCGAACCGGCCTGACCGGACGCATGGCGCTCCTTCCTGCGAGCACGAAGGCCCGCGCGCGGGAGGCTGCCAAATCGCTCGGCGGCAGCCTGATCGGCGCCGCGACCGTCGCGATGCTGCGCACCACGCGCTATTTCGATCCGGCCAAGACCTCGGACTTCTTCGCGCGTGCCGTCAAGCTGATCGGGCCGCGCCTGCGCGAGCACCGCATCGGCCGCGCCAACCTCACCGCCGCCTTCCCCGAGAAGTCGCCGGAGGAGATCGAACGGATCCTGATGGGCGTCTGGGACAATCTCGGCCGCGTCGGCGCCGAGTTCGCCCATATCGACCAGGTCTGGGACTACGCCCGCGATGTCCCCGAGAAGAGTCGCATCGAGATTTCCCCGCGCAGCATCGAGCTGTTCGACCAGATCCGCGACGACGGCAAGCCGGCGCTGATCTTCGCCGCACATCTTGCGAACTGGGAATTGCCGGCGCTCGCCGCGGTCGCGCATGGCCTGGACACCGCGATTCTCTATCGCCGCCCGAACATCGCCTCGGCCGATCGCATCATCCAGGAGATGCGCCAGGTCAACATGGGCACGCTGATCCCGGCCGGCCGCGACGCGCCGCTGCGGCTCGCGCAGGCGCTGAAGGACGGCAAGCACGTCGCCATGCTGATCGACCAGTATCTGACAGCCGGCGTCGAGGTCACGTTCTTCGGCCGCAAGACCCGCGCCAATCCGATGCTGGCGCGCCTCTTGCGCCAGGTCGAATGCCCAATCCACGGCGTGCGCATCATCCGCCTGCCCGACGGCCGCTTCCGCGGCGAGCTGACCGAGGAGATCCCGCCGGTGCGCGATGCCGACGGCAGGATCGACATCCAGGGCACGACACAGGCGATCACGAGCGTCGTGGAAAGCTGGGTCCGCGAGCATCCCGAGCAATGGCTGTGGCTGCATAGAAGGTGGCGGTAAATACTCCGTCATTGCGAGCGCAGCGAAGCAATCCAGAATCGTTCCACCGAAGCAGTCTGGATTGCTTCGTCGCTTCGCTCCTCGCAATGACAGGCGCTACTACCGCCCCGTCTTCACCTTGGTCCAGAGCCGGTTGATGATCCGCTGCGTCGCCGGCTCGCGCGCCGTGATCACGAACAGTTTTGCGAGCGTCGCTTCGTCCGGATAGATGTTCTTGTCGTTCAGGATTTTTGGATCCACCAGCTTCTGGCTGGCGAGGTTGCCGCTGGCGTAGGACAGGAAGTCCGAGTTCTTGGCGGCAACGTCCGGGCGATAGAGATAGTTGATCAGCTCGTAGGCTTCCCTAACATTCTTGGCATCCGCGGGGATCGCGAGATTGTCGAAGAACATCTGCGCGCCCTCCTTCGGAATGGTGTAGCCGATCTCGACGCCGCTTTTGGCTTCCGCGGCGCGGGCGCGGGCCTGCATGATGTCACCGGACCAGCCGACCACGAAGCAGATCTCGCCGGTGGCGAGCGCGCTTAGATATTCGGACGAGTGAAACTTGCGTACGGAGGGGCGGACTTTCGCCACGGCATCGGCGGCCTTTTCCAGGTCAGCCTGCTTGGTCGAGTTCGGATCAAGCCCGAGCCAGCTCAGCGCCGCCGGGAAGATGTCGTCGGCGGAGTCGAGCATGTGGACGCCGCAGTCCTTGAACTTGGCGAGGTTCTCCGGCTTGAAGACGATGTCCCAGCTGTCGATCTTCGCATCAACCCCAAGGATCTGCTTCACCTTGGCGACGTTGTAGCCGATGCCCGTCGTGCCCCACATGTAGTTGGCGGCGTAGACATTGCCGGGGTCGTAGGTGGCGAGGCGCTGCGTCACCACCGGCCAGGCATTGGCGAGGTTCGGGAGCTTCGACTTGTCGAGCTTCTGGAAGATGTTGGCCTTGATCTGGCGCTGCAGGAAATAAGCGGTAGGCACCACGACGTCATAACCGGACTTGCCGGCCATCAGGCGCGTCTCCAGCGTCTCGTTGGCGTCGAAGGTATCGTAGACGACCTTGATGCCGGTCTCCTTGGTGAAGGCCTCAAGGACGTCAGGCGCCATGTAGTTGGACCAGTTGTAGAAATTGACGACCCGCTCCTCGGCACCTGCGGGAGCGGAGAGCAACGTCAGCGCGGCGGCGATCGCGAAACCAAGGCCAAAGCCGGAGCGGCCGACGTTCGTCATCTCTGTCTACCTCTTGCGTCCACGCACCGCGTCCGACAGCCGCTCCAGTGCGGTGTCGAGCGTCTCGTCCTTCTTGGCAAAGCAGAAGCGCACCACTGATGTGACCGGGTCCTGCTCGTAGAACGCCGAGACCGGGATCGCGGCGACCTTGTAGTCTTTCACGATGCGCCAGCAGAACTCAGTGTCACTCTCGTTGAGCCCGAGCGGCGACAGGTCGACGGTGAGGAAGTAGGTGCCTTGCGACTTCAGCACGGGGAAGCCGAGGCTCTCCAGTCCCTTGGTCAGCCGGTCCCTGCTCCGCGTCAGGTCCTTGCGCATCGACAGGAAGTAGTCGTCGGACTTGCCGAGCCCATAGGCGACCGCGGCCTGCAGGTTCGGCGCGGTGGTGAAGGTCAGGAACTGGTGCACCTTGGCCGCGACGCGGAGCAGCGGTGGCGCCGCGCAGACGAAGCCGATCTTCCAGCCCGTCAGCGAGAAGATCTTGCCGGCCGAGCCGACCTTGATGGTGCGCTCGCGCATGCCGGGAATGGTGATCAGCGGGATATGCTTGTGCTCGTCGAAGGTGACGTGCTCCCAGACCTCGTCGCAGATCGCGATGACGTCGAACTCCTGGCAGTAGCGCGCCAAGAGCTCGAGGTCCTCGCGCGGATAGACCACCGCGCTGGGATTTAAGGGGTTGTTGAAGAGCACCGCCTTGGTCTTTGAATTGAACACGCTTTTCAGCATGTCCTCATTCAGCCGCCAGTGCGGCGGCTCGAGCCGGACCAAGCGCGGAATGCCGCCGGCCTGGCGGATGATCGGCAGATAGGAATCGTACACCGGCTGGAAGCAGACCACTTCGTCGCCGGGCTGGACCACCGCGAGGATCGCCGAGGTCAGCGCCTCGGTCCCGCCGGAGGTCACCATCACTTCGCTCATCGGATCGAGCTTGAGGCCGTGCCAATGGCCGTAATGGGTCGCAATCGCCTGGCGCAGCTCCGGCAGGCCCATCATCGAGGGGTACTGATTGTAGCCGTTCAGCGAAGCCTCGGCCGCGGCGCGGCGGATGTCTTCGGGGCCGGGATCATCCGGAAAACCCTGGCCGAGATTGATCGCATTGTTGTCGCGCGCGGCCTGCGACATCGCCTCGAAGATGGTGACGGGAAGGTCGGCGAAGACCTTGTTCAGCGAAGAGCTCTTGGTCGTCATTGCGCGGTTAGCCACCGACCTTGCTGGGAAGCCCAGCCGCCTTCCAGCCCAGCATGCCGCCGGCCAGATGCTTGTCGTAAGGCAGGCCCGCCGCCTGCGCCGCCAGCGAGGCGGTCACCGAACGCTTGCCCGAGCGGCAGGCGAACACGACCTGCTTTCCTTGCGGATCGGGGATCGCCTTGGGATCGAAGGTCGAGAGCGGAACCACGACGCCGTAAGGGTAAGCCTCGGCCTCGACCTCGTTCGGCTCACGGACGTCGACGAGCAGATAACGCCCTTCCGCGACACCCTTGGCGACCTCGTCCGGGGTCAGATCCTGCACTTGATTTGCCACATCATCCTCCAACGTCGCGGGCCGCATGCCGGGGTGATCCCGGCCGGCGGCAACCTCGCCTCTCGGGAGACGAAAATCAAGCGCCACAAAGGCTTGAGCCGCGCGGCGCAAGTTAAAGCTAAATCGCAGCGACTTGAAGTCCGCTTTGAATCCCAGGCCCTGAGGTCGCTGCCCTAGATCGTCACCTGCGTACCGACCTCGACCACACGGCCGGACGGGATCTGGAAATAGTCGGTGGCGTCGTTGGCGGAGCGGCTGAGCGAGATGAACAGCCGGTCCTGCCAGCGCGGCATGCCGGAATGGGCGGCGGGCTTGAGCGCCCTGCGCGACAGGAAGAACGAGGTCGACATGATGTCGAACTGCCAGCCCAGCTTGCGGGCGATCGCGAGCGCCTTCGGCACGTTGGGCGATTCCATGAAGCCGAACTTCAGCGTCACCTTGGAGAAGGTCGGTGAAATCTGCTCCAGCTTCACCCGTTCGGCCGGATCGATCCGCGGGGTCTGCGCGGTCTCGATGGTGAGAATGACGTTCTTCTCGTGCAGCACCTTGTAGTGTTTCAGACTATGCATCAGCGCGGTCGGCGCGCTGAGCGGGTCCGAGGTCAGGAACACCGCAGTGCCGGGCACCCGCTGCGGCGGCCGCTTCTCCAGCATCGCCACGAGATCGGCGAGCGGGAACTCGAGCTTGCGCGATTTCTCGAACAACAGCCGGCTGCCGCGCCGCCATGTGTACATTAAGATGATCATGACCGCACCGAGCGCCATCGGCACCCAGCCGCCCTCTAACACCTTCAACAGGTTCGCGCTCAGGAAGGTCAGATCGAGGAACAGGAACGGCGCAATCAGCGCGCCGGCGGCAAGCGCTGACCAGCGCCAGCCCTTCCAGACCACGACGAAGCCCATCATCGCCGTGACCACCATGGTACCGGTGACGGAGATGCCATAGGCGGATGCAAGCGCGCTCGACGAGCGGAACAGCAGCACCAGCAGCACCACCGCGACCAGCAGCAGCTGGTTGATGCGCGGAATGAAGATCTGGCCGGAATGGGCTTCCGACGTATGGCGAATTTCAAAGCGCGGCAGCAGCCCGAGCTGGATCGCCTGGCGCGTCAGGGAATAGGCGCCGGTGATGACGGCCTGGCTCGCGATGACGGTCGCCATGGTGGCGAGCACGACCATGCAGCCTCGGACGAAGCCTTGCGGGAACAGCTGAAAGAACGGGCTCACGATCGCGCCGGGGTCGCCGAGCACCAGCGCGCCCTGCCCCAGATAGTTCAGCGCCAGCGAGGGCAGCACGATGGTAAGCCAAGCGGTCTGGATCGGCCGCTTGCCGAAATGGCCGAGATCGGCATAGAGCGCCTCGGCGCCGGTCACCGCCAGGAACACCGCGCCCAGCGTCACGAAGCCGACGATGCCATGGTGCAGCATGAAGCTCACGGCGTAGAGCGGGTTGAGCGCAAGCAGCACCTGCGGCTGCTGGGCGATCTGAGGGATCGCCGCCACCGCCAGAACCGTGAACCAGACGCACATGATCGGGCCGAAGAAGGCGGCAACGCGCGCCGTGCCGCGGGACTGCACGGCGAACAGGCCGACCAGGATCACAACCGTCAGCGGAACGATGTAGGGCTCGAACCTTAGCGTGACGTCCTTCATGCCCTCGATCGCCGACAGCACGGAGAGCGCCGGCGTGATCACGGCATCGCCGTAGAACAAAGCTCCGGAAATGATGCCGAGCAGGACGATGGTGGCCCCGCCGCGGCCGGTGCCAACCGCCCGCTGGGCCAGCGCCATCAGTGCAAGCGTGCCGCCCTCGCCGTTGTTGTCGGCGCGGAGCAGGATCACGACGTATTTGAGCGTCACCACCACGATGAGCGCCCACAGGATCAGGGAGAGCACGCCGAGGACCGCTGCCGGCGTCGGCAACCCGTCCGCGCCCGAGGCCGCCATCACCGCCTCGCGGAACGCGTAGAGCGGGCTGGTGCCGATGTCGCCGTAAACGACGCCGATGCTGCCGAGCGTCAGCGCGCCGAAACCGGCGGTGGTATGGGCATCGCCATGCCCATTGGCCGCCACCGTTTCCGGGGCGGGAACTGCTACGTCGCTTGTCATGGGAGAGCCCGATGGCCTCTAAAATGCTTCACTGCACAACGGCGGAAGAGCGCGCGGCTTATAGTCCTGCGCCACCGGCATGGCCTAGCCCGATTCTGGGCCGTAGCCATGCAAATATGCATGGCTACGCCAGTTGCATTCTAGATGGTGACCTGGGTTCCGACTTCAACCACGCGGCCGGTGGGGATCTGGAAGTAGTCGGTGGCATCGTTGGCCGACCGGCTCAGCGCGATGAACACATGATCCTGCCAGAGCGGCATGCCCGACTGTGCCGAGGCCTTCAGTGACCTGCGCGACACGAAGAACGACGTCGACATGATGTCGAACTGCCAACCCTGCTTGCGCGCGATGGCGAGCGCCTTCGGCACGTTCGGCTGCTCCATGAAACCGAAGCGCAAGCGGACCTTGGAGAACTTTTCGCTGATCTTCTCCATCCTGAACCGCTCCGACAGATCGACCCGAGGCGTCTGCGCGGTCTCGATGGTCAGAATCACGTTGTGCTCATGCAGCACCTTGTTGTGCTTGAGATTGTGCAGGAGCGCGGTCGGCACGAACGCCGGATCGCTGGTCAGGAACACCGCGGTGCCCTTGACGATGTGCGGTGGCCGCTTCTCCAAACTGCGGATCAGATCGTCCAATGGCACCTCGATCCGGCGGGTCTTCTGGATCAGGATTGCGGAGCCCTTGCGCCAGGTCCAGATCGTCCCGGCCATGACGATGCCGAACAGCAGCGGCACCCAGGCACCTTCGAGCAGCTTGAGCAGGTTGGCGCTGAGGAAGCTCAAATCGACGATGACGAAGGGGACGATCACGGCTGCGGCCGTCGCGGCGCGCCAGTTCCACAACTTCCAGATCACGACGAAGCCCATGATGCCGTCGGCGACCATAGTGGTGGAGACGGCAATACCGTAGGCGGAAGCCAGATTGCTGGGGGTGTGGAACAGCAGCACCAGCAGCATCACGCCGATCAGCAGCAGGCGGTTGACGCGCGGCAGATAGATCTGGCCGGCATGGGATTCGGAGGTGTAACGCACCTCAAAACGCGGCAGGAGCCCGAGTTGCACGGCCTGGTGGACCAGCGAATAGGCGCCGGTGATCACCGCCTGGCTCGCGATCACGGTTGCGGCCGTCGCGAGTCCGACCAGCGGCAGGACCAGGCTCTCGGGCACCATGCGATAAAACGAATGCTCGATCGCGCTGGGATCGGACAGCACCAGCGCACCCTGCCCGAAATAGTTGACTAGAAGCGCCGGCAGCACGAAAAACATCCAGGCCGACTGGATCGGCTTGCGGCCGAAATGGCCGAGATCGGCATAAAGCGCCTCTCCGCCCGTCACCGCCAGGAACACCGCGCCGAGCGTCACGAGGCCGATCACACCGTGCGACAGCACGAACTGCACCGCATAGTACGGATTGATCGCCGCCAGCACCGTGGGATCGTCGGCGATGTGGACAGCCCCCATCACGGCGATGACAGTGAACCAGACCACCATCACCGGCCCGAAGGCCGAGGCGACCAATGCGGTTCCCTTGCTCTGCACGGCGAACAGCAGCACCAGAATGAGCACGGTGAGCGGCACGACATAGTGCTCGAGCGCGGGGGTCGCGAGCTTGAGGCCCTGCACCGCCGATAGCACCGAGATCGCCGGCGTGATCATGGAATCGCCGATGAACATCGAAGCGCCGATCACGCCGAGCGCGAGCAGGACCCAGCTTCGCCGCCCGAGCGCGCGCTGGCCGAGCGCCATCAGCGAGAGCGTGCCGCCCTCCCCGTTATTGTCGGCGCGCAGCAGCAAGAGGACATATTTGGCGGTGACGACGATCAGGAGCGCCCACAGGATCAGCGAGAGCACGCCGAGCACGATGACGCGCGAGACGGGCTCGCCATGGGCGGCGGCCTTGACCGCCTCGTGGAATGCATAGAGCGGCGAAGTGCCGATATCGCCAAAGACGACGCCGACACTCCCGAGCGTAAGGGCCCAAAAACTTGCGGTGGGCCGCCCGTCCTGGGTCTCGGCCTGTGTGATGCTCGCCGTCATGAAGGTGGAGAACGCTTCGTTCCTGAAATTGATCCGGCGCCTTTTGACGCTTCCGGTGCACCTGTCAATCGGCGCACCATCATAGCAGGCGCCGAGCCGGATGCTGTGACGCCACAGCCACGCTCATCGCCCGCGCGACGACATGCCTCAGGTAAGATGGTAGCGCAAGGGGGTTACGGCCTCAGATTCGGCGGCAGCGGCGGATCTTCGCGCATCAAGGTGATGGTCACCCGCCGGTTGGCTGCCAGCGAGGGATCGTCCGGAAACAGCGGCTGGGTATCGGCCTTGCCGGAGACGGCGAAGATGTGCGACGGCGGCAGGCCCTGGCGCTCGAGGATCTGGCGCACGGCGTTGGCGCGATCGGCCGACAGATCGAAGGCGCCATAGTCGCTGCGGGTCGGCACGAACCCCGCCGCGGTGTGGCCGGCGATGGAGACGCGGAGCGGCGTCGCCTTGAGCGGGATCGCGAGCTTCTCGACCAGGCGGCGGGTGCGGTCATAGGGCACCTTGGAGCCGTCGGCGAACATCGAGCGGCCGTCCTGGTCGACGATCTCGAGGTTCAGGCCCTGCTTGGTCTCCTCGAACATGATGTGCTTGGACATCTCGGTCAGTTCCGGCATGTCCTGCAACGCCTGGCGCAGCGAGGCTGCGGCCAGCGCGAAATTGCGGTCGACCTTGATCTTCGCGCCGGAGGTCTTTTCGCGGTCTTCCTGATCTGGCGTCGGCGTGTTGGAGGCATCTTCCGGCTGGATGTGGTCGACGTTCTTGAGCCGCGGGCGCGTCGGCAGGCCGTCGGATTCGACGATGCCGGAGTAGCGCGCCTCGGTCTGCACGCCGAACGCCTCGCGCATCGAGCCCGCGACGATCTTCAGCTTGTTGGCGTCTTGCGTGGAGAACGCGACCAGCATCACGAAAAACGCCAGCAGCAGCGCCATCAGGTCGGCGAAGGTCACGAACCAGCCGTGGCCGCCACCGTGAGCATTGCCGCGCTTCTTCTTGGCCATCTCTCAAAATCCAGGCGGCGGCCTCAAGCCGGCACCGGCTCGCCTTCGGTGTGACGATGCTTCTCCGGCAGATAGGCCAGCAGCATTTCGCGCACCAGGGTCGGGCTCTTGGAGTCGCGGATCATCAGGATGCCGTCGATGATCAAGGTGCGGTTGGTCTCTTCGTCCAGCAGCTTGCCGTGCAGCTTGTCCGCGATCGGCAAGCAGATCAGGTTGGCGACAACGGCGCCGTACAGGGTCGCCAGCAGCGCGGTGGCCATGAACGGGCCGAGCTTGGAGGGATCCGACATGTTGGAGAACATCTGCACCATGCCAAGCAGCGTGCCGATCATGCCGAACGCCGGGGCGCAGTCGCCGACGGCGCGGTAGATCTTGCTGCCTTCGTCGAGGTGCATCAGGAAGTTGTCCCGGTCGCGCTCCAGATTGTCGCGAATGAAATCGAGGTCGTAGCCGTCGGCAACATAGCGAATGCCCTTCGCGAGGAAGGGCTCGTCGGTCTCGACCTTTTCGAGTCCGACCGGGCCCTGCTTGCGGGCGATTTCCGCGATGCGGGCGAGCTCGTCGACAAGGTCGTGAGCCGACAGGCGGCTCAGGGTGAAAGCAAACTTCGCGCCCAGCGGCACGCCGTGGATCATCGCGGACAAAGGAAAGCGGATCATCGTCGCTGCGAACGAGCCGCCGAAGATGACGATGACGGCGTGGATGTCGTAGAACATCCCGAACGTACCGCCCATCAGGATCAGCGACGACACAACAATGGCGCCTGCGACGAGGCCGACAAGTGTTGCGATATCCATGATCGACTCCAACGCCTACGCAACAACGGCCGTCCTGGCCGCTGGCGCGGCTCAACCCCGAACCGCATCGCAGACCCTAGAGCGCCGCCCTTAAAGGCGCGTAAAGGTTAAGTCTCGACGATGTGCCGCCTGCCGCCGCAATTTGTCCCGGTTGCCGTCCAGCGATAGGAATTTCAACCCTTCGCTAACCATAATCAGGCGCCCACCACGTCACGTCGGCTGCGGCCCTCCGCCACATCGTGGACGGGGATCAGTTGGTGTCTGCTAGCGTTGCGACAGGGCCAATCGCGGAGCCAGCGCGATGTTGATGCTATTCGGTCTACTCACGGCGCTGCCCGCGGCGCTGGCGTTCCACCTGCTCGAGGCGGAACTCGTGCTTCCGGCGTTCAGCGTGCTGCTCTTTATCGAGGCCGCCTTCGCCGTGCTCGCGGCGCGGTTGATGCGCAGCGCCAACAGCGCAGACGATATCACCCTCTGGGACCTTGCCGGCGGCTTCACCCTGATCGGATGCGCAGCCGCCGTGCTCGGAGAACCGGATCAAGTCGCCCTGCTTCTGACCGAGCAAGGCGGCATTCGGCCGTCGTCCGGGCCGTAGATTGCCCTAAAGCGCGATGCGATTAGGATCAATCGTCATCGCGCTTTAGGTTATTGTTTGAGCATGATCTTTTCGGAAAACCGCTACACACTTTTCCGGATCACGCTCCAGCAGCCGTCAATGGATCTCCGCAGAGCGCTTCAGCGCGGCCTTGAGCTTCTCGAGCGAGAAGTCGGGACTGCGGGCGATCTCCAGGATCGGCGTCTCGCGGCGGCCGCACAGTTCGGCCGCCTCCGGCAGCTTTGCGGCAAGGTCGAGCGGGATCACGATGGCGCCATGCCGGTCGGCGTGGATGAGGTCGTCCGACTTCACGGTCATGCCGGCGACGCGCACCTCGCCGCCAAAGCTTTCCGCGTGCACCCAGGCGTGCGACGGGCCGATCGAGCCGGCTAGCGCCTGGAACCCTGGCGCCCATTGCGGGATGTCGCGGATCGAGCCGTCGGTGATGACGCCGAGGCAGCCGAGCGCCTTGTGCACGTTGCTCTGTACCTCGCCCCAGAACGCGCCATAGCCGACGTCGGGTCCGTCGATGTCCTGGATCACCGAGATGCGCGGACCATGGCCGGTGCCGACATATTCGTAATATGCGATTCGGCGCCTGGACTGCTCCTCGGCCGGAAGCGATGATTTCAGAACCGAGCGGATCGTCACCGTGCGGGCATAGCCGACGATCGGCGGCAGGTCGGGAAACGGACAGACCAGCTGCTTGGTGGTGTAGCCGATCAGCCGCCGCTCGGGCGCCACGATCTCCATGGCGTTGCAGATCGTCGGCGTATCGTAACGGCCCAGCGCTTCGAGGACGGAAGCGGGCAGCGGCCCGGTCGCGGAATTGGTCACGGCGTTCTCTCCCAGGTTGGCGGCGATTGATTGCGCGATGCCGCCGGCACAGGGCGATATAGCCGAGATCGGATCTCGACCCAACTCAGGCGGGCTTCATGGCAGATATCCGCGAGGAGCGCTTTAGTGCAGTCGTCCGGGCCGATCGTCGTCTTGCGGCGGCTCCGACAAATTCGCCAGCGTCGGCGCCGAGGGCGGTGACGGGACCTCGCCTCCCGCCGGCGCGGTGGCTTCCATCGCGCGCGCCTGGTCGCGATAGGATTTGTAGCCGAGCGGCAGCGCGAGAAGGTACACCACCGTGCCGATCGACAGCACGTGCCAGGGATAGGCGATCAGGAGCGCGATGAAGACGATCACGGCGACGAAGGCCGGCAGCACCAGCTCGGGCGGCACGCGCATCCGCTTGGTCTTGCCGGAGAACACCGGCAGGCGCGACACCATCAGAAACGCGATCAGAAGCGTGTAGGCCGCGGTCACCGCCGCAGGTGTGCGCCCGACGTCGAGGAACGCGACATAGATCGGCAGCAGCACGGTGATCGCGCCGGCGGGCGCCGGCACGCCGGTGAAGAAATTGGCGGCGAAGGCCGGCTTGTTCGGATCGTCCATGGTGGCATTGAAGCGGGCGAGCCGCAGGCCGCCGGAGATCGCGAACACCATGGCGGCGATCCAGCCGGCATTGCCGAGCTCGTGCAGCTGCCAGAAATACAGCATCAGGCCGGGCGCCACGCCGAAATTGACGAAGTCGGCGAGACTGTCGAGCTCGGCGCCGAACTTCGACTGCCCCTTGATCATGCGCGCGATGCGGCCATCGATGCCGTCGAGCGCGGCGGCGAACACGATGGCATAGACCGCGAGCGTCATCCGTCCTTCGATCGACAGGCGGATCGAGGTCAGGCCGGCGCAGATCGCCAGCAGCGTGATGACGTTGGGCACCAGCATCCGCACCGGGATCGGTCGGAACCGCCGGCGGCGGACGTCGGGATCCTTGAAATCGTAAGGCGTCATGGCTCGTCCTTATCTCGAGGCGAGATATAGCAAGCCGCGCCGCCCTCCGCCATTGCGGCGGAACGCCTGCGAGCACCGACTATTGGTTAATTGGCGCGGAACGCGCGGCCCGGGTCGTCGCCGGCAAGGTCGGCCAGGATCGTCTCTCCGGCGATCGCGGTCTGCCCTTCCGAGACCAGCGCCTTGGTACCCACGGGCAGGTAGACGTCGAGGCGCGAGCCGAAGCGGATCAGGCCGAAACGCTCGCCGGCGCCGATCGCCTGCCCCTCCTTGACGAAGCAGACGATGCGCTTGGCGACCAGGCCGGCGATCTGGACCACGCCGATCCGCGCCGTCGGCGTCGTGATCACCAGCGAGTTGCGCTCGTTGTCCTCGCTCGCCTTATCGAGCTCGGCGTTGATGAAGAGGCCGGGCCGGTAGGCGATACGATCCACCCTGCCCGCCACGGGCGCGCGGTTCACGTGGCAATTGAACACGCTCATGAAGATCGAGACGCGCGGCAGCGGCCGGTCGCCCAGCCCAAGCTCGGCCGGCGGCAGCGCCATGGTGATCATGGAGACGCGCCCGTCGGCCGGCGACACCACGAGACCCTCGCCCACCGGCGTCACACGGACGGGATCGCGGAAGAACAGCGCGCACCAAACGGTCAGGATCGTGCCGATCCACCCCAGCGGCGACCACAGCCAGAACAGGAGCAGGCTCGCCAGCGCAAAGGCGCCGATGAAGGGATAGCCCTCCTTGTGGATCGGCGGGATCTGACGCTGGATCGAATCGAGAATGGACATTGCTTTTTGCCGGTCGGGGTTGATGCCACGGGGTCGTCGCGCGGGCTTGTTTAGGCCAGACTTTGTTTAGGCCAGACTTTGTTTAGGCCAGACTTGGGACCGGAGACAAGGTCACTCCGCCGCCGCGGGTGTCGTCAGGCTATCATCGACCGGCGGCGGCTCCCGGTTGGGCGCGGCATTGGTGTCGGCCATCTTGGCCAGCTTCTCGCGGGCCTCCTCGGCCTCGCGCTGCCTGTTCCACATGCTGGCATAGAGCCCGCCCTGCGCGAGCAGGCTCGCGTGAGTGCCGCGCTCGGCGATGCGGCCCTGGTCCAGCACGATGATCTCGTCGGCGCCGACGATGGTGGAAAGCCGATGCGCGATCACCAGGGAGGTGCGGTTCTTCGCCACGCGGTCGAGCGCCCCCTGGATCTCGTGCTCCGTATGGGTGTCGAGCGCCGAGGTCGCCTCGTCGAGCACCAGGATCGGCGGCGCCTTGAGCACCGTGCGCGCGATCGCCACACGTTGCTTCTCGCCGCCCGACAGCTTCAGGCCGCGCTCGCCGACCTGGGTCTCGTAGCCCTTCGGCGCCATGCGGATGAAGTGGTCGATCTGCGCCAGCCGCGCCGCCTCCTCGACCTCGGCATCGGTCGCGTCCCAGCGGCCGTAGCGGATGTTGTAGCGGATGGTGTCGTTGAACAGCACGGTATCCTGCGGCACCATGCCGATCGATGCGCGCAGGCTGGCCTGCGTGACCTCGCGGATGTCCTGGCCGTCGATCAGGATCCTGCCGCCGGAGACATCATAGAGGCGAAACAGAAGCCGCGAGATGGTCGATTTGCCGGCGCCAGAGGGGCCGACGATGGCAACCGTCTTGCCGGCCGGCACTTCGAAGCTGATGCCCTTGAGGATGGGGCGCGCCGGCTCATAGGCAAAGCGCACGTCCTCGAAGCGCACCGTGCCGGCGGAGATGACCAGCGGCTTCGCGCCAGGCGCGTCCTTGATCTCGGCCTCGCGGCTGAGCACGCCGAACATCTTCTCGATGTCGATGATCGCCTGCTTGATCTCGCGATAGACCATGCCCATGAAGTTCAGCGGCTGGTAGAGCTGGATCATCATGGCGTTGACCAGCACGAAATCGCCGACCGTGTTGGTGCCGTTGCGCACGCCGATCGCGCACATCAGCATGGTCGCGGTCAGGCCCAGCGTGAAGATCACCGCCTGGCCTGTGTTGAGCACCGCGAGCGAGGTGTAGGTGCGGACGCTCGCCTCCTCGTAGCGCTCGACCGACCTGTCGTAGCGCTGCGCCTCGCGTGCCTCGGCACTGAAATACTTCACCGTCTCGTAGTTGAGCAGCGAGTCGATCGCCTTGGTGTTCGCCTCGGTGTCGGAATCGTTCATCTTGCGGCGGATGCCGATCCGCCACTCGGTCGCGACGTAGGTGTAGTACATGTAGAGCGTGACCGTGATCAGGGTCGCGACCACGTAACGCCAGTCAAATTGCCAGAGCAGCACCGCCAGCAGCAGCGAGACCTCGACGATGGTCGGGATCAGCTGCAGGATCACCATGCGCACGATGACCTCGATGCCCTCGCGGCCGCGCTCGAGCACGCGCGTGAGGCCACCGGTCTTGCGCTCGAGGTGAAAGCGCAGCGACAGCTCGTGCATGTGGATGAAGGTGAGGGTCGCGAGCTTGCGCACCGCATGCATGGCGACGCGGGCGAAGATGCCGTCGCGCCATTGCGTCAGCACCGCCATCAGGATGCGCATCACGCCGTAGCTCGCGGTCAGCAGCAAGGGCGAGGCGATCACCCAGAGATGCCAATTGTCGGCCGCTACCGGGGCGGTGTTGGCGCCGGTCAGCGCATCCGTCGCCCATTTGAAGCTGAACGGCACGGTGAGCGTGATCAGCTTGGCGGCGAGCAGCAGCACCAGCGACCAGACCACCCTCATCTTCAGGTCGGAACGGTCGCCGGGCCAGATGTAGGGCCACAGATGTGCCAGCGTGCCCATCAGCGTGGCCCCGGCCTGCGGTCCTGCCACGGAAGGATCAGGAACGTCGGCGCCGTCGAACGATTGAGGTTGGTCCATCAACAAACCCGAAGCCCGCCGGGTGCGGGCGCAACTGCGATTAACGATTTTCGCCCGTCATATAGAGCCTTCCCGATGCCCGCGCACCCCGCCAGATGGCGAATCCTAGATTGTTTGTCGCGATTTACCGGTAAATTCCCGGAAGTATCGAATCACCGTTTGGGCTTGACGCCACTTCGCTGCAATGCATCATGGCACCAATGAGCACGATCAAAACCGTCTGTGTCTATTGCGGCTCCGGCCCTGGAACAAATCCCAACTTCATTGAAGCAGCGAAGGCGCTCGGCAGAGCGTTGGCGGAAAACAAGATCCGTCTCGTTTATGGCGGCGGCTCGCTCGGCCTGATGGGCGCGGTTGCGACCTCCGTGCTGGATCACGGCGGCATGGTCACCGGCATCATCCCCGACTTCCTCCGGATGCGCGAGAATGCGCTGACGCGCGTGCAGGAGATGGTCGTCACACCCGACATGCACGAGCGCAAGCGGCTGATGTTCGAGCGCTCCGACGCCTTCGTGGCCCTGCCCGGCGGGCTCGGCACGCTGGAGGAGCTGGTGGAGCAGCTGACCTGGCAGCAACTCGGCCGTCACGCCAAGCCCGTGCTGCTCGCCAATGTCGACGGCTTCTGGGAGCCGCTGTTCTCCCTGGTGGCCCACATGCGGCAGACCCAGTTCATCCGTGCCGGCCTCACCGTCGATATCCTGAAGGCGGACAAGGTCGAGGAGATCATCCCACGGCTGCGCGCCGCGGCGGCGCAGATCCCTGACGACCAGCGCGATCTCGCGCCCGACGTGGCCCGGCGGCTCTAAAGCATGATCCGGAAAAGTGTGAAGCGGTTTTCCGAAAAGATCATGCTCAAACAACAACCTAAAGCGCGATGACGATCCATCCTAATCGCATCGCGCTTTAGACCGACCCTATTCCTGCGGAAACGTCACCGCCTCGATCCGGTTGCCGTCGGGATCGGTGACGAAGGCGGCGTAGTAGCGCACGCGATCGTGCGGGCGGAGGCCCGGTGCGCCGTCGGAGGCGCCGCCAGCGGACAGCGCAGCTGCGTGAAACGCATCGACCTCGGCCGCGGTTTTCGCCCGCAGGCAGATGTGCACGCCGCTCTCCGGCGCGATACGCGGCATGCCCTCGCGCAGATTGATCCAGAACTCCGGATAGGCCTTGCCAAACCCGATCGTCCGCGGCCGCGTGACGAGGCGCGCGAGGCCGAGTGCGGCGAGCGTCGCCTCGTAGAACTTTGCGGCGCGATCGAGATCGCTGACGCCGACGGAGATGTGGTCGATCATGGCCGTGCCTTTCCCCATCCTCGGTGTCATCGCCCGGCTTGACCGGGCGATCCAGTACTCCGTGACAGCAGTAGATAAATCGATGGGCCGCAGCGTACTGGATTCCCCGCCTTCGCGGGGAATGACAGTCGTCGTGGGGGTTACGCCGGCGCGTCCGACTTCACGAGCTTGTAGATTACCGAATCCATCAGCGCCTGGAACGAGGCATCGATGATGTTCGGGGACACGCCGACGGTGGTCCAACGATCGCCGTTCTCGTCCTCGCTCTCGATCAGCACGCGCGTGACCGCGCCGGTGCCGCCATTGAGGATACGGACGCGATAGTCGATCAGTGTCAGGCCCTCGATGAACTTCTGGTACTTGCCGAGGTCCTTGCGCAGGGCGACGTCGAGCGCGTTGACGGGACCGTTGCCTTCGGCCGCCGAGATCAGATGCTCGCCGGCGACGTCGACCTTGACCACCGCGAGCGCCACCGTGACGCGTTCGCCGAGCGCGTTGTAGCGCTGCTCGACGTTGACGTCGAACTGCTCGACCTCGAAATAATGCGGCACCTTGCCGAGCGTGCGGCGCGCCAGGAGCTCGAACGAGGCGTTGGCGGATTCATAGGCATAGCCGGCCGCCTCGCGCTCCTTCAATTCCTCGACGAGACGCGTCAGCTTCGAATCGCTCTTCTCGTAGGGGATACCGGCGCGGTCGAGCTCGGCGATGACGTTGGAGCGCCCGGCCTGGTCGGACACCAGCACCTTGCGGTGATTGCCGACCAGCTCCGGCAACACATGCTCGTAGGTCTGCGGATCCTTCAGCACGGCGGAGGCATGGATGCCGGTCTTGGTGACGAAGGCGCTCTCGCCGACGTAAGGAGCATGCCGGTTCGGCACGCGGTTCAGCATGTCGTCGAGCGTGCGCGACACCTTGACGAGCGTCGCCAGCTTCTCGGTGGTGACGCCGATCTCGAAAGCGTCGGCAAACCCCGTCTTCAGCTTCAGCGTCGGGATCAGCGAGCAGAGATTGGCATTGCCGCAGCGCTCGCCGAGGCCGTTCAGCGTGCCCTGGATCTGCCGCGCGCCGGCACGCACCGCGGCGAGCGAATTGGCCACCGCCTGCTCGGTGTCGTTATGGGCGTGGATGCCGACGTGATCGCCGGGGATGTGCCTGGTCACGTCTCTGACGATGACCTCGACCTCATCAGGCATGGTGCCGCCGTTGGTGTCGCACAGCACCACCCAGCGCGCACCGGCATCGAAGGCGGCCTTGGCGCAGGCAAGCGCGAAGGCGGCGTCTTCCTTGTAGCCGTCGAAGAAATGCTCGCAATCGAGCATCACCTCGCGGCCGGCCGCCTTCGCCGCCGCGACGCTGTCGCGGATCGAGGCGAGATTTTCTTCCTTCGTGGTCTCCAGCGCCACGCGGACCTGATAGGCCGACGCCTTCGCCACGAAGCAGATCGCGTCCGCCTTCGCTTCCAAAAGGCCCGCGACGCCCGGGTCGTTCGAGACCGACCGGCCTGCCCGCCGCGTCATGCCGAAGGCGGTGAAGCGCGCATGATTGAGCTTGGGCTTGGAGCCAAAGAACTCGGTGTCGAGCGGGTTGGCGCCGGGATAGCCGCCCTCGACATAGTCGATGCCGAGATCATCGAGCATCGCCGCGATGACCTGCTTGTCCGCCAGCGTGAAGTCGACGCCGTTGGTCTGCGCCCCATCGCGCAGCGTGGTGTCGAACAGATAGAGACGCTGCTTGCTCATTGCCCCGCTCCGAGCGTCTTCTTCATGGTGGTGTTGGCGAGCCACTCGTCGTTGATGGTGACGCTGTTGCGCTGCTGGGCGGTGTAGCCGCGCTTGGCGAAGAAGCCCTCCGCGGTATCGCTGGCGTCGACCGAGAGGCTCTTGGCGCCGCGGCCGCCGGCGAGCTTCTCCAGCGCGTCGACCAGCATGGTCGCGATGCCCTGCCCGGCCACGGCCGGATGCACATAGAGCATGCGGATGTGATCATTGCCGCGCAGCGAGGCGAAGCCGACAGGCGAGCCTTCCAGCGTCGCGATCAGCGTCAGGTCGGACGCAAGCCGCTTGCCGAACTCCTCGTCCTCGGCCGCCGCCATCCAGGCTTCCTGCTGCGCCTCGCTATAATCGTCGCCGGTCAACTCCTCGATGCTGGCGGCGAAGATCGCGGCGAGCATCGGCACATCCGCCGGCAGGAAGGGCCTCAGTGCGGGCTTTGGCAAAGTCTGTCCCATCGTCCTCACCACACCCCATAAAGCTTGAGCACGATCGCCACTGCGCCGGCGAGCAGCCCGATCTTCAGCGCGATGTAATAGAGCCAGTGCCGCGGAAACGGCGTCTCGGGGCGCTTCATCGGGCGATCTCCCAGGTGGTGCCTTCCTTGGAGTCCTTGATCGCGACGCCCATCGCAGCGAGCAGATCGCGAATGCGGTCGGACTCGCCAAAGTCCTTGCGGCTACGCGCAGCTGTTCGCTCCGCGAGCAGGCGCTCGACCTCCTTGGCGTCGACCCCGCTCGCCTGCTGCTTGCGCCCTTCCCACTGCGCCGCGCTCTCGGAGAGGAATCCGAGCAGCCTCAACGAGCCCGCAAGACCTGCGATATCGTTGCCGCGCAGGCCGTGCAGCGCCGCGATCGCCTGCGGCGTGTTGAGGTCGTCGAGCAGCGGTTCGACCACCGACGGAGCCGGCTCGCCGGGCGCGGCATCGGCCGCGACGCGGTACCAGTCGTCGAGCGTCTTGGCGCTCTCCTCCAGCGACTTCATGGTCCAGTCGATCGGCGAGCGGTAATGCGTCTTGAGCATGTTGAGGCGCAGCACCTCACCCGGCCAATCCCTGAGCAGCTCGTGGATCGTGATGAAGTTGCCGAGGCTCTTCGACATCTTCTCGCTCTCGACCTGCAAGAAGCCGTTGTGCATCCAATAATTCGCCATGCGCTCGCGATGGAAGGCGCAGCAGGTCTGCGCGACCTCGTTCTCGTGGTGCGGAAACACGAGATCGATGCCGCCGCCATGGATGTCGAAATGCTCGCCGAGATGCTTCCAGGCCATCGCTGAGCACTCGATGTGCCAGCCCGGACGCCCCTCCGCCTTGATGCCGGATGGCGACGGCCAGGACGGCTCGCCCGGCTTCGACGGCTTCCACAGCACGAAGTCGGTCGCATCGCGCTTGTAGGGCGCAACATCGACCCGCGCGCCGGCGATCATCTCGTCGAGCGAGCGCTTCGACAGCGCGCCATAGCGCGGCAGCGCGGAATTGGCCGCGTTCATCGCCTGCGGCGAGAACAGCACGTGGTCCTCGGCGACATAGGCAAAGCCGCCGGCGACCAGCTTCTCGATGATCTCGCGCATCTCGCCGATATGCTCGGTGGCGCGCGGCTCGACGCTCGGCCGAAGCGCGCCGAGCGCATCGACGTCGGCATGGAACTGCTTGCCGGTCTGCTCGGTGACCTTGCGAATGGCCTCGTTCAGCGGCAGGCCGGGAAAGTCGCGCGCGGCGCGGTCGTTGATCTTGTCGTCGACGTCGGTGATGTTGCGGACATATTTGACGTGCGCCTCGCCGTAGATGTGGCGCAGCAGCCGAAACAGCACGTCGAACACGATCACCGGCCGCGCATTGCCGATATGGGCGAAGTCATAGACCGTCGGTCCGCAAACATACATGCGGACGTTGTTCGGATCGAGCGGCACGAAGGTGCGCTTTTCCCGGCTCAGCGTATCGTAAAGACGCAATTCCATGACAACCCATCCCTCTCGGCCGGGCGTCCAAGGCTCTCAATGTGTTTGAGAAAAGACGGCTCCAGCCAGCGAATCGCTAGCTCGTAATCTCGCGGCAAATGGCGCAAATGGCGAGGAGACCGTTCATGCGGGCACATATGGGCCACCACGGGCCCCGGCGTCAAGGGCCGCGAAAATGCCGTTTTTGCCCCCGCACGGAGCGCGGCCTGCCCGGAGGGTTCATGATCCCATAACCATTTGAGGCCATTCTGGAACCTGCGGTTCCCAATTTTTTGCCCCCGGTAATTTCATGCGATCCCTGCTCGCGCTCATTTTCAGCGCCTCGCTCCTTGCAGCACCTCAGGCGTGCGCCGAGACCCGCGTCTTCATCATCGCCGACCAGTGCCTGGCCAAGAACGACACCAAGGGCGACACGTGCGGCGCCTCCGCGGCGCGCACCTATTGCCAGTCACGAGATTTTGCGAGGGCATCAAGCTATCGCCGGGTCGATCCCGATGAAATTACCGGCTCCGTCCCCAAATCCGGCACAAACTGCTCCCATGGCCATTGCGACGAATATGTCGCAATCACCTGCCAGCGCTGAATTCCCTCGGAGCTGGCGGACCTTAGGACCAGCTCGGCCCCTGAAACGACGTGACGATGCCGCAGGAAGCGGCTATTGGGAGGGCGCGCTTCGGCCCCCACCCCACTTGGATGATCACGCTGGGCCGTGACCTCGCTAGAATGGCGGATATGCCTGAATTCTTCTCTCTCCTCCGTGCCCGCTCCCTCCTTGCCTGCACCGTGCTCCTCGGCACACTCGTGCTCGCCGATGGCGCTTTGGCGCAGGCCGGCCCGCCGCCCCAGCCCGGCCAGAACGGGCTCGGACCGAACCCGATGTGCGTGCGGCTGGAAGCCCAGCTCGCCGCGCTCGATCGCGGCGGAGGTGATGCCGCTCGCGAAGAGCAGATTCGCCGCTACCAGGATTCCCAGGCCAAGCAGCAGGCCGAGCTCGACCGTGTCACCATGCAGGCCAAGCGCATGGGCTGTGATTCCTCCGGCTTCTTCTCGCTGTTCAACGGCCAGTCGGCGCAGTGCGGCCCGGTCAACACCCAGATCCAGCAGATGCGCGCCAATCTGGACCAGATTACCGGCAGCCTCGAGCGGCTGCGCGGCGGCCCCGGCGCCAACCCGGAGCGCGACAACCAGCGCCGCTCGGTGCTGATGGCGCTGGCGCAGAACAATTGCGGCCCGCAATATGCCAATGCCGTGCAGCAGCAGGGCGGCGGCAACTTCCTCAGCAATCTGTTCGGCGGCAACAATCCGAACAATCCGCAGGCCATGCCGCCCTCCGATCTCGGCCCGCAATCCGGCACCTTCCGCACCGTCTGCGTGCGCACCTGCGACGGCGCTTATTTCCCGATCTCCTTTGCCACCGTGCCGGCGCGCTTCCCTGACGATGAGAAGACCTGCAAGGCGCTGTGCCCGGCGGCGGAAGCCGTGCTCTACAGCCATCGCAATCCCGGCGAGGATATGAACGCTGCGGTCTCGATCGGCGGCCAGCCCTACACGGCGCTGCCGACCGCATTCAAATTCCGCAGCGAGTTCAACCCGTCCTGCTCCTGCAAGGCGGCGGGACAGACCTGGGCGGATGCGCTGAAATCGGCCGACGACAAGGCCGCGGCCGAGCAGCAGGGCGACATCATCGTCACCGAGGAAAGCGCCAGGAAGATGCAGCAGCAACGACTCAACAAGGGCGCGCCGCAGCCTGCCAATGCCAAGAAAGGCGCGGCTCCTGCGCCAGCAACTGCTGCCGCACCGGTCGCCACGCCACCCGCGGACGCGAGCCCCGCGTCGGAGAACAAGCCGATCCGCTCGGTCGGCCCGACCTTCCTGCCGCAGCAGCAGAAGTAGGCCGTCGCTCTGTCATGCTCCGCGCGGGCGTCCCAGCGCGGCCGTTCCGCTGTTACGGCTCGCCCTCGCGGCTCCACGGGAAGAGATTGGCCGGAAAGTCTGCTGCGTAGCGCCTGCCCTTCCGGGGCGGAAGCGGTGCATCCGGTGGGTTCGGATTGGGCTCGACCACCCGCCGATAGAGGTGCCAGGTGGCATGACCGAGCACCGGCAGAACGACGGCGAGACCGACGAAGAGCGGCAGCGAGCCGATCACGAGCAGCGCCGCCACGATGAGGCCCCATCCGGCCATCGCAACCGGATTCGCCGCCACCGCTCGGAGCGACGTGCGGATCGCGTCGATCGCCGTCGCATGACGGTCCAGCATCAACGGAAATGACACGACGCTAACGCACAATGCCACAACCGCAAACAGGAAGCCGACACCGCAACCGATGATGATGAGCGACCAGCCTTCGGGTGTCGTCAGCACGCGCGTTGCGAAGTCGGGTATGCTTGCGGCCGCAGCGTGACCGAAGATCGCGACATAGATTGCGTTCGCGGCACCGATCCAGGCCCCGAACAGGACCAGCAGGAGCACGCCGAGTTCGACCATGGCGCCGAACGACGGTGCGCGCAGCACCTTGATCGCATCCCATGCTTCGACCTCTTCGCCGCGCTCGCGACGACGGCTGAGTTCGTAGAGACCGATCGCGGCAAAAGGACCGATCAAGGCAAAGCCGGCGGCCAGCGGAAACAGTAGCGGCAGCACCGAATAGCCGAGCACCATCCTGAACAGGACGAGACCGAGAACGGGATAAATCAGGCACACGACGATCGCGTGACTCGGCATCGCCTGGAAATCACCCCAACCCAGGCGCAGGACCTCGGTCAGGTCGGACAAGCTGATCTTGCGAATGGGATAGGAGGTCGCTTCGCCGAATGCGCGCCGCCTGATGTCGTGGGAGTACAGAGTGGCCATGTACGGACCCTCCCGTGCTGAAAATCGCGGTTTTCGACAACACGCGCTCTTCAGCCACGCGTGTCCGCCTGACGAGCAGGAAACGCGATGGGTCTGGTACGGCAACCCAGGTTCAGTAACCGAGCCTGGCCGGACGGAACCCGTCGCGACCTGCCCGGCAAGCTTAGCGCGCGCGGAGCACGACTGCACTCACGGTTGGGTGAATTGCGCACCCGCACGGATTTGTGCGTTGCATCACCCAAACCGAACATAGGCGCCGGATGCTTGTCGGTTTGCCAGCACCGGCAATCACACCAATTCGGGCACCTCTATTGCTCTATTGACGCCGGATTAGGCTGGGATCATTTTAGACGCAGACGCCCTTAGAGTTGAAGGTCGCGAGCGTTCTCTTGATTTCGCGATCGGTGGACTGGGCGAAGCAAGAGGCCGGCGATGGCATATGCCAAGAAAGGCCAGCCATCGCGACAGACATGAGCTCCGCCCGGGATTCGTATCCGTAGCCTTCGATGGCAAGGATGGATCAGGATGGCTGTCGCACTGATACTGCTTCTGGTCGCGATCGGCTCGGTGCTGTTTCACATCTACAGCCCGTGGTGGTGGACGCCGATCGCCACGAACTGGGCCTATATCGACCACACGATCAACATCACGTTCTGGATCACGGGCTTTGTTTTCGTCGCCGTGATCGCCTTCATGGCTTACTGCGTCTTCCGCTTTCGCCATAGAGAGGGAAGAAGGGCTGACTACAATCCGGAAAACAAAAGGCTCGAATGGTGGCTGAGCGTCGGGACCGGCGTCGGCGTCGCGGCCATGCTGGCGCCTGGCCTCGTGGTCTGGCACCAGTTCGTGACGGTGCCTGCGGATGCCACCGAGATCGAGGTCATGGGCCAGCAATGGCAGTGGAGCTTCCGCCTTCCGGGCAAGGATGGGCAGTTGGGCACATCCGATGTCCGCAACATCGCTTCCGACAATCCGATGGGGCTCAATCGTGACGACCGGCACGCGCAGGACGATGTCGTGATCGAGAGCGGCGACCTGCACCTTCAAGTCGGAAAGCCGGTCAAGGTTCTCCTCCGCTCGGTTGATGTCCTGCACGATTTCTACGTGCCCGAATTCCGGGCCAAGATGGACATGGTTCCAGGCATGGTGACCTATTTCTGGATGACGCCGATCCGAACCGGAACCTTCGATGTCCTCTGTGCGGAGCTTTGTGGCACTGCTCACTATCAAATGCGGGCCAAGGTCATCGTCGACGAAGAGCGCGAATATCACGCTTGGCTGGAGCAACAAAAAACGTTCGCAGAATTATCGCCGGCAAAAGCCGTCGTGAAGACGACGTACCAATCCGGCAGCAAGTAGCAAGCTGCCGCCGAAGATAGATCGGGCGCAAGAGGCCAGCGCCTCCCCCCGATGGAACGACCGAGGAGGTTCTATGGTCGATGTTCCATATGAAGGAATCCCCGGCATCCCGCCTGCCGAAGTACCTGACGTCGAGCTCTATCATCCGCGGAGCTGGTGGACACGATATGTGTTCTCGCAGGACGCCAAGGTGATCGCCATTCAGTATTCGCTGACGGCCACGGCCATCGGGCTGGTGGCCCTGGTGCTGTCGTGGCTGATGCGGCTGCAACTGGGATTCCCCGGCACGTTCTCTTTCATCGATGCCAACCAGTACCTCCAGTTCATCACCATGCACGGCATGATCATGGTGATTTACCTGCTCACCGCATTGTTCCTGGGCGGCTTCGGCAACTACCTGATCCCGCTGATGGTCGGCGCCAGGGACATGGTCTTCCCCTATGTGAACATGCTGAGCTACTGGATTTACCTGCTCGCAGTCCTGGTGCTTGCCTCGACATTCTTCGTGCCCGGTGGCCCCACCGGCGCCGGTTGGACGCTGTACCCGCCGCAAGCAATCCTTTCAGGAACGCCCGGGCAGGATTGGGGCATCCTTCTCATGCTCGCGTCCCTGATCCTGTTCATCATCGGCTTCACCATGGGCGGGCTGAACTATGTGGTCACTGTGTTGCAGGCGCGCACGCGCGGCATGACCTTGATGCGCCTGCCCCTGACGGTGTGGGGCATTTTCACGGCGACCGTTATGGCGCTCCTCGCGTTCCCTGCATTGTTCGTTGCCTCGGTCATGCTGCTGTTCGACCGTCTCTTGGGAACCAGCTTCTTCATGCCCGCCCTCCTCGAGATGGGCACGCTATCGAAACATGGCGGCGGCAGCCCGTTGCTCTTCCAGCACCTGTTCTGGTTCTTCGGTCATCCCGAAGTCTACATCGTTGCCCTGCCCGCCTTCGGCATCGTCTCCGATCTGATCAGCACGCATGCGCGCAAGAACATCTTTGGTTATCGCATGATGGTCTGGGCGATCGTAGCCATCGGCGCGCTCAGCTTCATCGTATGGGCGCACCACATGTATGTGAGCGGCATGTTCCCGCAATTCGGGTACTTCTTCGCCACCACGACGCTCATCATCGCAATCCCCACCGCGATCAAGGTCTACAACTGGGTGCTGACCCTGTGGCGCGGCGACATTCATCTCACGGTGCCGATGCTGTTCGCCCTCGGCTTCATCGTCACCTTCGTGAACGGCGGGCTCACCGGCCTCTTCCTCGGCAACGTCGTCGTGGACGTGCCCCTCTCGGATACCATGTTCGTGGTCGCCCATTTCCACATGGTGATGGGCGTGGCGCCGATCATGGTCGTGCTCGGCGCGATCTATCATTGGTACCCAAAGGTCACGGGGCGGATGCTGAACGAGGCCATGGGCAAGTTTCACTTCTGGGTCACCTTCCTCGGCGCCTACCTGATCTTCTTCCCCATGCACTATCTTGGACTGCTCGGGGTCCCGCGCCGGTATTTCGAACTCCTGGATACGACGTTCATCCCGTCCTCGGCCCATTCACTCAACGCCTTCATCTCCGTGGTGGCCTTGATCGTCGGCTTTAGCCAGATGGTGTTCCTGTTCAACCTTGTCTGGAGCCTGTTCAAAGGTGAGGCCTCAGGCGGCAATCCGTGGCGGGCGACGACGCTGGAGTGGCAGACGCCGGAGACGCCCCCAGCGCACGGCAACTGGGGCAAGGAGCTCCCTGTCGTGTACCGCTGGGCCTATGATTACAGTGTGCCCGGTGCCGCGGAGGACTTCATTCCGCAGAACCAGCCGCCGCGCGCGACTCAGCTCGTTCAGGGAGCTGCTTCGTGAGCGCCATCATCCTGTTCCTGGCTGTGCTTGCGGTGATCGCCGGATGGTGGCTGTCGCAACAGCGCCTGACGGCCAAGCCCTGGCTGGAGGAAGGCCCGGCCGGTGACTTCCCCGGCGGCGATGCCATAACCTGGCCGGCAGCGAAGATCGGACTTGGCGTGTTTCTCGCGGTCGCGAGCGCCTTGTTCATCCTCTTCATCAGCGCCTACTCCATCCGCATGAGCGTGGTGGACTGGCGGCCGCTGCCGGTGCCGCGGCTGCTGTGGGTCAACACGGGCGTCCTGGTCCTGAGCAGTGTCGCGCTGCAATGGTCTTACGTGGCCGCGCGCCGACACGATACCGAAGGCGTCATGATCGGTCTGCTCGCGGGCGGAGCATCTGCCGTGATCTTCCTCGCCGGGCAGCTCCTGGCCTGGCAACGGCTCGGGGCTGCGGGATATTTCGTGGCGTCCAATCCATCGAATTCCTTCTTCTACCTGTTGACCGCAGTGCACGGGCTGCACCTGACGGGCGGTCTGGTGGCCTTGGGCCGAACCTCGGCCAAGATGTGGCGCGGCGCCGAGATCGCCGACATGCGCTTGAGCGTGGAGCTGTGCGCCATCTACTGGCACTTCCTGCTGTTGGTCTGGCTTGTCCTGCTCGGTCTTCTCACCGGCTGGACCGACGATTTCATCGACATCTGCCGCCAATTGCTGAGCTAGGAGGCGAGACCAGATGGCTGAGACCGTGCTGACAAATCCGGGCCAATCGCCTGCGCGGCTTGAAGGCTGGCGCGGCATCGCCGCCGACTGGGCGTCCGATCAGCGCGCCTTCAAGAACGTGTCCTGGGGCAAGGCCATGATGTGGATCTTCCTCCTCAGCGACACCTTCATCTTCAGTTGCTTCCTGCTCTCCTACATGACGGCGCGCATGTCGACGACCGTGCCGTGGCCCAATCCCAGCGAAGTCTTCGCCCTCGATATCGGGGGCAACCACATGCCCCTGATCCTGATCGCCATCATGACCTTCGTGCTGATCAGCAGCAGCGGTACGATGGCGATGGCCGTCAATTTCGGCTACCGCCGCGATCGGGTGAGAACCGCAATCCTGATGCTGGTCACTGCAGCCTTCGGCGCGACCTTCGTCGGAATGCAGGCCTTCGAATGGACCAAGCTGATCATGGAGGGCGTCCGGCCCTGGGGCAATCCATGGGGCGCCCCGCAGTTTGGTGCGAGCTTCTTCATGATCACCGGCTTCCACGGCACCCATGTGACGTTCGGTGTGATCTTCCTGATCGCCATCGCGCGAAAGGTCTTTCGTGGCGACTTCGACGTCGAGAGGCGCGGCTTCTTCACGAGCCGAAGGGGGAATTACGAGATCGTCGAGATCACGGGCCTATACTGGCACTTCGTCGATCTCGTGTGGGTGTTCATCTTCGCATTCTTCTATCTTTGGTGAGGTCGGCGCATGACAAACGCGGCGGTACACATGGAAGAGCGGCTCCACGCTCCGGCGCACGGCGCAGTCGCAATGGAAGCCGTTCACGCCGAGGGGCAACAGCACCCGATCAAGCTCTACCTCGTGGTCTGGGGCTGGTTGTTCGTCCTCAGCACGTTCTCCTACCTCGTCGACTACTTTGGCCTGCATGGCTATCTGAGGTGGTCGCTGATCCTGCTGTTCATGATGTTGAAGGCCGGCCTGATCGTCGCCGTCTTCATGCACATGGCCTGGGAGCGGCTGGCCTTGACCTATGCCATCCTGCTGCCGCCGGTCGTGGTATTCGTATTTGTGGCGATCATGGCGCTCGAATCCGAATACACGCGCTTCCTGAGGGTGCTGTTTTTCGCAACCCCGTCATAGCGCCTGCCGTCGCTCAGGCTAGGCTTCACCCCTCGAATGCGTCGATTGACGCCGTGCTTCCACGTGACACCAGCGCCTCATCCGTCGCCGGCAACGGCTGGCCCTTGTCGCGAAAACGGTTGGTGATGGGGTAACGGCGGTCGCGGCCGAAATTCTTCGGTGTCACCTTCACCCCAGGCGCGGCCTGGCGGCGCTTGTATTCGGCGACGTTGAGCAGATGATCGATCCGGATCACCGTCTCGCGGTCGAAGCCGGCGGCGATGATCTGGTCGAGCGGCTCCTCGCGCTCGACCAGGCGCTCCAGGATGGCATCGAGCACGTCGTAAGGCGGCAACGAGTCCTGATCGGTCTGGTTCTCGCGCAGCTCCGCGGTCGGCGGGCGCGTGATGATGTCGGGCGGGATCACCTCGCCGGCAGGGCCGAGCGCGCCCTCCGGCTTCCAGGAATTGCGCAAGCTTGCCAGGCGGAACACCTGCGTCTTGTAGATGTCCTTGATCGGGTTGAAGCCGCCGTTCATGTCGCCATAAAGCGTGGCGTAGCCGACCGACATCTCCGACTTGTTGCCGGTCGTCACCACCATCAGCCCGGTCTTGTTGGAGATCGCCATCAGCAGCGTGCCGCGGGTGCGGGCCTGGAGGTTCTCCTCGGTGATATCGGGCGGCAGGTTCTTGAAGATGCCGGACAGGATCGTCTCGAACCCGGTCACGGCTTCGGCGATCGGCAGCACCTCGTAGCGGATGCCGAGATGGCCGGCGAGCTCGCCGGCATCCGCGATCGAATGCGGCGCGGTGTAGCGGTAAGGCAGCATCACGCCATGCACCTGGTCGACGCCGAGCGCGTCGACAGCGATCGCCGCGCAGAGCGCCGAATCGATGCCGCCGGAGATGCCGAGCAGCACGCCTGGAAAGCCGTTCTTGGCGACGTAATCGCGTAAGCCCAGCACGCAGGCGGCGTAGTCGGCCTTGTCGCGCTCGGGCAGCTCGGCGATCGGCCCGCTGCAGCGCCAGTCGTCGCCGTTTCTGCTGAAGCGCAGCGTGACGATGCCTTCTTCGAAGGCCGGCAGCTGCGCCGCGAGCGAGAGATCGCCATTGAGCGCGAAGGATGCGCCGTCGAACACGAGCTCGTCCTGGCCGCCGACCTGGTTGAGATAGACCAGCGGCAGCCCGCTCTCCGTGACGCGCGCCACCGCGACCGACAGGCGCACGTCGTTCTTGTCGCGGGCGTAAGGCGAGCCGTTCGGCACCAGGATGATCTCGGCGCCGGTCTCGGCCAGCGTCTCGACCACGTTCTCGTAATCCTCGGACTCTTCCAGCCAGATGTCCTCGCAGATCGGCACACCGATGCGCACGCCGCGCACAGTGACGGGACCGGCGGCAGGGCCGCGCGAAAACAGCCGCTTCTCGTCGAACACGCCGTAATTCGGCAGGTTGCACTTGAAACGCAGGCTCGCGATGCGCCCGCCGTCGAGCAGCGCACAGGCATTGTAGAGCATGCCCTCCTCGACCCAGGGCGTGCCGACCAGCATCGCAGGCCCGCCATCGGCGGTCTCGCGCGCGAGGCTTTCGATCGCGGCGCGGCAGGCGGCCTGGAAGGCGGGCTTCTGCACCAGGTCTTCCGGCGGATAGCCGGCGATGAACAGTTCTGGAAACAACACGAGATCGGCGCCGCCGGACTTGGCCTGCGCCCGCGCCGCGCGCGCCTTGGCCGCATTGCCCTCCACGTCGCCCATGGTCGGATTGAGCTGGGCGAGCGTGACCGCGAATGTCTCGAGACGTTCGGTCATCGCGCGCTCGCTTTCACCTCTCCCGAAGGGAGAGGTCGAATTGCGTCGGAGATGCAATTCGGGTGAGGGGTTACGGTATCTCGTGGGAGCTGAGCTCCCTCACCCGATTTGAGCTCGACGATGCTCCGCATCGCGAGACACAAATCGACCTCTCCCCGTTGGGGAGAGGTGAAGGGACCTCGGACACCCACGCGCAATGGATTGTCTCCGCGCTCTAGAGGAACCCCAATCGCTCGATGATGGCAATGATCCAGAACGCGCCGGTCATCAAGAGCGCAACGCCAACCGCGGCCGAGCCCATGTCCTTGACTCGGCCGATCTGCTTGTCGTGATCCAAGGTCAGCCGGTCGGCGAGCTTCTCGATCGCGGTATTGAGCAACTCGACCGTCAGCACGAAAGCGACAGAGCACACCAATTCGACCGCGCGCATCGCGGTGGCGCCGATGAACCAGGCGAGCGGCACCGACAGCAGCAGCGCAAAGATCTCCTCGCGGACCGCCTGCTCCGACCGGAACGCAAAGGCCAGCCCGTTGCGAGAATTGATCGTGGCCTTCCAGATCCGCAGCAAGGTCTTACAGCCCCGCTGCGGCCGGAATCGGCTGAGCCTTGCCGGCGCGCTCCTGCTTGAGCAGCTCCGCGACCAGGAACGCCATATCGATGGATTGCTCGGCGTTGAGGCGGGGATCGCAGACAGTGTGGTAGCGATCGTTGAGATCCTCATCCGTGATCGCGCGGGCGCCGCCGAGACATTCGGTGACGTCCTGGCCGGTCATCTCCAGATGCACGCCGCCGGCATGGGTGCCCTCGGCGGCGTGGACCGCGAAGAACGACTTGACCTCGGACAGGATGCGGTCGAACGGGCGAGTCTTGTAGCCGGACGTCGAGGTGATGGTGTTGCCGTGCATGGGATCGCAGGACCAGACCACCACCCGGCCCTCGCGCTTCACGGCGCGGACCATGTTCGGCAGATGCTCGCCGATCTTGTCGGAGCCGAAGCGGCCGATCAGCGTCAGCCGGCCCGGCTCGTTGTCGGGATTGAGCACGTCGATCAGCTTCAGCAGCTCGTCCACCTTGAGCGAGGGGCCGCACTTCAGCCCGATCGGATTCTTGATGCCGCGGAAATATTCGACATGGCCGTGATCGAGCTGGCGGGTGCGGTCGCCGATCCAGATCATGTGGCCCGAGGTCGCGTACCAGTCGCCGGTGGTGGAATCGACGCGGGTCATGGCCTGCTCGTAGCCGAGCAGCAGCGCCTCATGGCTGGTGTAGAAATCGGTGGCACGCAGCTCCGGATGGCTCTCGAGGTCGAGGCCGCAGGCGCGCATGAAGTTGAGCGCGTCCGAGATGCGGTCGGCCAGCTCCTTGTAGCGGCGTGACTGCGGGCTATCCTTGAGGAAACCCAGCATCCATTGATGCACGCTGCCGAGATTGGCGAAGCCGCCGGTGGCGAACGCGCGGAGCAGGTTCAGCGTCGCGGCGGACTGGCGATAGGCCATCAGCTGGCGCTGCGGATCGGGAATGCGCGCTTCGCTGGTGAAGGCGATGTCGTTGACGATGTCGCCGCGATAGCTCGGCAGCTCGACGCCATTCACCTTCTCGGTCGCCGACGAGCGCGGTTTGGCGAATTGGCCGGCGATGCGGCCGACCTTCACCACCGGCACCGCGCCGGCATAGGTCAGCACCACCGCCATCTGCAGCAGCACGCGGAAGAAGTCGCGGATGTTGTTGGCGCCGTGCTCGGCGAAGCTCTCGGCGCAGTCGCCGCCCTGCAGCAGGAAGGCCTCGCCGGCCGCAACGCGGCCCAAGGCCTTCTTCAGATTGCGCGCCTCGCCTGCGAACACCAGCGGCGGAAAGGTCGCAAGCTGCGCCTCGACGTCGGCCAGAGCCTTGGTGTCGGGATATTCGGGCACCTGTAGCACCGGCTTGCTGCGCCAGGACTCGGGCGTCCACCGCTCGGACATCGCAATCTCTCCGTGAAGCAAAAACCGCAACCTGATCTAGGGGTTGCGAGGGCCGCCTTATACACAGGCCGGCCACGCCCCGCCAGTTGTAAATCCATTTCGCAGCGCAAACCCTTGCGGCCAAAGCCGAATTCGCATTTGCTTGGGCAGGCTTGAGGAATCCGACAGGACACCGACCGCCATGGGCGCGGCACTGGATGACGTTTTCATCGACGAGATCAGCTTCCCGGCAGCCGACGGCTATGCCCTGACCGGCACCCTGTTCCTGCCGCGCGGCGCCAAGCGCCATGCCGTCCTGATCAATTCGGCGACCGCCGTGCCGCGAAAGATCTATCGGGGCTTTGCCTCCTACCTCGCCCATCGCGGCTGCGCGGTGCTGACCTACGATTATCGCGGCATCGGCGATTCCCGCCTGCCGGCGATGGTCGGCTACAACCAGCCAAAATCGCTGGTCGGCTTCAAGGCCTCGATGTCGGAATGGGC
The DNA here is from genome assembly GCF_020193935.1 of Bradyrhizobium sp. NBAIM08. Classification (NCBI taxonomy): domain Bacteria; kingdom Pseudomonadati; phylum Pseudomonadota; class Alphaproteobacteria; order Hyphomicrobiales; family Nitrobacteraceae; genus Bradyrhizobium; species Bradyrhizobium sp. NBAIM08. The sequence goes on from NZ_JADYVR010000002.1 coordinate 809,099, forward strand.
TGCGCTCGACGTCACCGCCGCGGTCAGTTGGATGCGCGAGCGCTATCATGCCCTGCCGCTCGCCTATATCGGCCATTCCTTCGGCGGCCAGGCGCTCGGGCTGATCGCGAACAACAGCGAGATCTCGCGCGCAGCCTTGGTGGCCTCGCAGGCCGCGACATGGCGGTTGATGACCTCGCCGGAAAAATACCGGGTCTACGCCTTCATGAATTTTGTCGGCGTTCCGCTGGTCCATGCACTCGGTTACGCACCGGGCTGGGCCGGCGTCGGCGAGGATTTGCCCAAGGGCGTCTTCCTGCAATGGACCGAATGGGTCTCGAGCCCGCGCTATCTGTTCGATTCAAAGCTGCCGGCACTCGAGAACTTCGCCAGGTTCAAGGGCGAGCTGCGCTCGCTATGTTTCTCCGACGATCCCTGGGCGACGCGGCCCGCGGTCGAGCTGCTCGCGAGCGGATTCACTGCGATCAAGCCGGAGGTGCTGATGGTCAAACCGTCCGACGTCGGCGCCAAGGGAATAGGCCATTTCGGCTTCTTCCGCCCCGAGCACCGCGACACGCTGTGGCGCGGCGTCGCGGAATGGATTCAGGGGGAATGAGGCTGCGTCAGCGGATGATCGTCGTCAGCGACGAGTAGCGCCGGTTCGGCTTGGCGTCGCTAGGTGCGAACTGCGCGAAGGCGTCGCTGACGCGCACCGCCGGCGGCGTGTCGCTCGCGAACCGAAACTCCTTCGGCCGCGGTGCGTAGAAGCTTGCGCGGTAATAAGCGTCGTCGAAGCGCGCCTCGCCGACGCCGAACAATGCGTCACAGACCAGCAGGAGCGCGTAGACTCCCGCGACCGCTGCGACGATCTCCCTGAGAATTGTCATGCCGATGCCCTGCCCTTTGCGGGCAGGATGCAGATCGGTTCCAAAGGCCTGGTTTAAGGCGCCCGGCTTCTTGTCGGCAGCGTTTGCCGGCACTGAACCGATTGCAGACAATTTTATCGATCTCGAAAGAGAGCCCGCCCAACCGGACGATCAGGCGGGCTCCAGGATTGGCCGCTCGGGAGGTATTGGGCGGCCAGCTTATCAGCCGTGCTCGGCCGCCTTGCGATGGCCGCTCTCGCTGAGGCGGTCGACCCAGGCGATGCCGACCGCCGAGACGATGAAGGTCATATGAATCAGCACCTGCCACATTACCCCGCTCTCGGTGAAATTGCTGCGGGTCGTGCCGAGATTGCCGGCCTCGATGAAGGTCCTGAGCAGCGAGATCGAGGAGATGCCGATGATCGCCATTGCGAGCTTGATCTTGAGCACGCTGGCATTGACGTGACCGAGCCATTCCGGCTCGTCCGGATGGCCGCTGAGGTTCAGCCGGGAAACGAAGGTCTCGTATCCACCCACGATTACCATGATCAGAAGGTTCGAGATCATGACGACGTCAATCAGCCCGAGCACGACCAGCATGATCTGCTGCTCGCTGGCGTCGAACGAATGCAAGACGAGGTGCCAGAGCTCCTTCAGGAACAACAGCACATAGACGGACTGGGCGACAATGAGGCCAACATAGAGCGGCAGCTGCAGCCAGCGCGAGCCGAAGATCAGCTTCGGAAGCAGGCCGACCGGTGGCAACGGCGCGGCCCGCGCCGAAGGTGCTTTGGGTTCAGACGTCATTGATCACTCCGGACTGCGGTAGATTGTCGCCTCAGAGACTCGCAATCACCGGTGCAAGTTCCAGCGTGCCGCGATAGATCATCTCAAACGAGACGTAAAGGATGATGGCGAGGCCGACATAGGCCACCCAGCGCTGCTTCTGGAGCAAACGGCCAAGCAGATCCGCGGCAACGCCCATCATCCCAACCGACAAGAGCAGGCCGAAGGCCAGGATGTAGGGATGCTCCCGCGCGGCGCCCGCGACCGCGAGCACGTTGTCGAGCGACATCGACACGTCGGCGGCGACGATCTGCACCGCCGCTTGGCCGAAAGTCTTCTGCGTTACCGGCTGCTGTACCGGCGCAGCACCTGCGCCGTTACTATCGAATGCGAGTTCTTTCGAATGCGCGGCCTGCTCGCGCAGCTCGCGCCACATCTTCCAGCAGACCCAGAGCAGCAACACGCCGCCGGCGAGCAGAAGGCCGATCACTTGCAGAAGCTGGGTCGCAACGCCGGCGAAGGCGATACGCAGTGCGGTGGCAGCGGCGATACCGACGATGATGGCGCGGCGGCGCTGCTCGGCCGGCAGGCCGGCAGCCGCAAGGCCGATGACGACGGCATTGTCGCCGGCGAGCACGAGATCGATCAGGATGACTTGAAACAGCGCGGACAGCGCTTCGGCGGTGATGAGTTCAGTCATGATTGATCATTCCTAGAGGCAGACGGATCGAGCCAATGCGGCTTGCGCCGCTCGATCCAGTCGAAGACTTTTGAACGGGAGGAGCGCAGCGCAGGCACGTCCTCGGCGAGCAGAGCAAGGCCGAGCGGCAGCATCCAGACGCCGAGCACCGGGAGGATGGAGAGCACACCGCCGACGACCAGCAGCGTGCCCGAGGGGATCCTGACCCAGCGGCTGGACGGCTTGAGCAGATAGGTCAGGGTGTCGCTCATGCGCGGCGGCAGGCGGTCGACGAGCTTGGCCAGGCGCGGGTCTCCACCAGCGATCTGCTCGGTGTTCCCCTCGGTTTGCCTGGCGCGCTCGTTCGAAATCGTGCTCATGCTTACCCCTTCGAGGCGGCCTGCAGCTTGGGGCCCGGCGCACTCGCCCCGACCGGCTTCGCGCGCGGCAGCACCAGCGTCAGCAAGCGCAACAATTTAATCGCCTGGACTTCGTGGGGATGTACGTCCTCGTCTGCGGCAGCAACGCGCTCCGACAGCTCCACCAGATGCGACGACAGCGGCAGGTTCGAAACCGGTCGCAGCGTATCGATCACGACGTTGGCAAAATCCGGCTCTTCGAGCCGTTCGGCGAGTTCGTCGAACATCGCACGGAGCCGTTCGTCGCCGATGTGCGGCGCCAGCTTGCGGTCTCTGATGAAACGGATCACCTCGTCGCGTTCGACGGGTGAGACGCGCCGGTCAGCAACCGCTACCAGGGCGCCCACGATCACCACGGCCGCCGCGGCCTGCTCATTCAGGCTGGACGATTCCGTGATCTCGATCGAATTTGAGGACTTGGTTCCGGACATCGTAGCTCCCTTAACTTGCGAAATAGCCGCACGGAGCTGCGATGGGGACGAATGGTCGGAGAAAACGAAACAGGGGGCCCGACAATCGGCCGATCCATCGCATTCGCGCGGGACTGGTCATCCGACATCGCGAGGTTTGCCGACGAACGTCGACGTCCTCGCCAGAGGGGCCCGGATTCTTGTTCGCTTCAGAATTATAGGTACGCCTGTCGGAATCAAGGCGGACCGGCTGCGACCAGCCGCCGCATCCGTTCGGCGTTGCGGGATCGGTCATGCAACCCTTTCGCAGCTGGAACCATGCGTCCGTGACAGGTGTTGATGCACCTCGCGACGCATCAAACCGCCTGGCAGGAACCCGCATGTGCCGCTGGATCGCATACCGGGGCGAAACCACCTCGTTCGAGCCTTATGTCACCGAACCCGAGCATTCGCTGATTGCGCAGAGCATCCGCTCGCTTCAGTCCACGGCGGGCTCGAACGGAGACGGCTTTGGTCTCGGCTGGTATGGCGAGCACCCCGAGCCGGGCCTTTATCGCGAGACGCGCCCGGCGTGGTCGGACGAAAACCTGCGCTACCTCTGCCGGCATCTGCACTCGCATCTGTTCTTCGCTCATGTGCGTGCCGCAACCGGCACGGCCGTGACGCGGCAGAATTGTCACCCCTTTGCCTGCGGGCACTGGATGTTCATGCACAACGGGTTCGTCGGCAGCTGGAATCGGCTGCGGCGCAAAGTCGAGGCGCTGATTCCCGATGCCTACTATCCGTCGCGGCTGGGCACGACGGATTCGGAAGCCGTGTTCCTGGCCATGATGGGGGCCGGTCTCGAGCACGATCCGCTCGGCGCGACACAGTCCGTGCTGCAATCGCTCCTCGGATTCGTCAATGAAGGCGGGCTTCGGGAGCGGCTGCGCTTTACCAGCGCGATTGCCAACGGCCGCGACCTCTACGCATTTCGGGTCTCGGTGAACGATGCCGCGAACACGCTCTACTTCCGCGAGGACGGCGGGCAAGTCATCGTCGTCTCCGAGCCGTTCGATAAGGAATCGGACTGGGCGGAAGTCCCGCCGAACCACGCCCTGATCGCGCGAGCGTCCGAAGCCGTCAAAATTGTTCCGTTCGACCCTGCAATTTCCAGTACATTGGGTGCGGAACCGGCCACCATCAGACGGATTATCGCCCGCAGGTAATGACCGCGCCGGTGGCCAATGACATTTGCTTCAGACGTTTCAAAGCTGCTGCGTCTTGCCCCCTCCGAGGACAAGCAGCATGTCGTCATCCGTTCTGCCGGCGGCGGCGGCAATCCGGCGGAATATTCCTTCGGCATCGAGGAGGAATACTTCCTCGCTGACCGCCGCAGCTTCGAGGTCGCGATCCGCACGCCCAACGAGCTGTTCGAATCGGCAAACTGGTCGACCGGCGGCCAAGCCATGCGCGAGATGCTGCAATCGCAGCTCGAGGTCGCAACCAACGTTCATGTCGACGTGAACGACGCGCGGGAGGAGCTGCGCTTCCTGCGACGAGAGGTCGCGAACGTCGCTGCGCAATACGGCTTTGTGATCATGGCCTGCGGCACGCACCCGAGCGCAGTCTGGCGCATGTCGCAGCCCAGCCCGAAACCGCGCTACGAGGAGATGATCGAGGATCTGCGCAGCATCGGTCACCGCAACATGATGTGCGGCATGCACGTGCATGTGCAGTTGCCGGATCCCGAGAAGCGCATGGCGGTGATGCGGGCCATGCTGCCGCATCTGCCGCTGTTCATCGCGCTGTCGACGTCCTCGCCGTTCTGGAATTCGCACAAGACCGGATTGAAGGGCTACCGCCTCGCGGCTTATTCCGAGCTGCCGCGCACCGGCCTGCCCGAATTGTTCGAAGGCAAGCAGGATTTCGACGCTTATGTCGGCGCGTTGCAGCGCTCCGGCGTGATCCCGGACGAAAGCCACATCTGGTGGGCAATGCGCCCCTCCATGAACCATCCGACGCTGGAGCTTCGCGCGCCCGACACCTGCACCTTCGTCGACGACGCGGTTGCCATCGCCTCGCTCTACCGCTGCCTGACGCGGCATCTCTATCTGCGCCCTCAGCTGTCCCGGGAGGTCACTGCGGTCGAGCGCGCGATCGCGGTCGAGAACAAATGGCGCGCCCAGCGCTACGGCACCGACTGCATCTTCGCCTCCAAGGACGGACCGGTGACGATCTCGGAGCTGCTCACCGGGGTGATCGACGACATTGCGGAGGACGCAGCCGCACTGCACTGCTCCGCCGAGATCGAACACTGCCGCACCATCGTCGCGCGCGGCAGCTCGGCGGAATTCCAGCTTCGCGCCTATCGCGAAAGCGGCGACGACATCGCAGCCGTGTCACAATGGATCGCTACCTCTACGCTGTCGGGAACGAGCGCGCCTGTGCATCGCAGCGCTGCTGCGCCGTCATAGCGCCCGCGCAAGCTTGCGCGACGAAAATGCCATTCCTGAATTACGGAGATCATGGAGAAGCGCATGAATCGCACCACACCCTGCCCGGCTGCGGCCATGCGCTTGTCCCGATGCTGACGGCCCACGGCCACACGGAGCCGAGCTGCCTCTGGTGCGAAGGCTACGACGCGCGCGCCATGGACATGGCGAAATGGGCAGGCAGCCCGTCCGGCAAGCCCGAGCCGGCGCTCCCGCGATCATTCGACTGAACCGTGCCGGGCGCCCGAAGCGGGGGCCGGCTGCATGCGCTTTTGCAGGGCATGCCGACAAATTAGACAAGACAAGCCGCTGCGCCCACTGACGGCTTGCCAGGATAGGTCGGGCGAGTTCGGCGCCACCTATTGTCTAACCTCAGGTGCAATCTCGATTATTTGCGCGTCGCGTGCAGCCGGCGGACCAGCGCGCCGCATTGCGCTCCGGCTGGCCTGAAATTCGCAAGACCGCATCAGGCCAAGTCCCTGCCCGGCCACGATGAGGAGCGGCCAGTCACGTGCGCTCGGCTTCCGGGATGAATGGCCTCAGATCGGAGAATGCCATGAACGTGCATGCTGCCGGAGACATCAAATTCACCGGTCTCACCCATCCGAACGGCGCCCGGCTGCGCCTCAACGATCAGGACTTCGTGGCGATCGATCGCGACAAGAATGCGAATTTCGAGGCGACCTACCGGCCGCAGGCGCTCTACAACCGCGCCAACGAAGGCTTCCACGCCAACAACGAAACCTTCCTGCTGCACGAGGTGGCCACCAATCTGCCGATCTACCGGCCCGACACCGGCCCTACCGACTTCCATCTGCATCTGCCGCCGGGCGGCTTTCAGCTCGTGCTGGTCACCTCGGGCGCGTTCACCTTCGACTATGACGGCCGCTGGTACAATGTCGGCCCGGGCGCGGTGATGCTGCAAAGCGCGATCGTGCATCGCCAGCTGTTCTACACCTGGTCGGGCCTGTCGACCCAAGAGAATTTGAAGACGCCGCAGACGGTGGTGCCCGATCCGATCTCGATGGGCTATTCCGGCAAATTTCTCGAAGCCTTCATCACCGATCCCACCACCTTTCCGAACCCGACCATTGTCGGCCCGGATCAGATCAATGAGGACGAAACGCCGCGCGTGGCCTGGAGCCATCCGCTGCATGACCGCCCGGCCGATGCCGGCTTCTGGCTTCAGGATCCCCTGGCGCTCGACGCGCTGTTCAAGCCGCTCACCGATGGTTCTGTCAGATCGGCGATGCCGGTTTACATACGCGACATCGGCATCGAGATTCCGAGCGGGCATCTCGTCACCGGCCACATCATCGCGACCGACCCGCGTGGCCACGCACTCTTGCCGAAGAGCACGTCTGCCGCGGCGGACGCGACCTGCTTTGCCAAGGGCGAGGTCGTGATCTATCGCGTCATTCGCGGCACGGCCGAGTTCAAGAAGAAGTCCGGCGAGAGCTTTGAACTCTCTGCCGGCGACGTGGTGACGGCGGGCAAGGATTCCATCAACCTGATCGGCGTCGGCGAAAACACCCAGGTCCTCCGCCTCGGCCTGCTCAAGGGCATGAACGAGCTGCGCAGCTGGACGGCGACACAGCGCGACGAGATCGACGGCCTCGCCGGTCAGATCATCACGCAAAAGGACGTGCGTCCCCTGCGCACCGAAGGCAAGCCGGTCGGGTATTTGTACGGCTAGGCCGGTTCGCAGCTAGGCTGCCGTTGTCTTCCGACGCAGGAATCGTACTTGAGACCAACAGCAGGCCGTTTGAGAAAAATACGTGATGCCGGCCTCGTTAGGTAACACCTCTGTAGGTGCTCCAGCTCGCAAGTCGCTTCGCTGTATCGGCGATCTCCTCTGGAGCCGTGAGTCCCAGCTTCCCCAACAATCGCACTCGCTGTTCCGCGATTTGCTTGCGGCTGCCTCCAAGCCGGACAGCGATCTCCGCGTCCGTTTTCCCGGCGGCCAAGCGCCTGAGAAAGCGCTTCTCGTGAGGGCTGAGCAAAATGTCGGTCATTTGCGTCTTGTCCTGTCTCGTGACTCCTCCGCTGCGACAGCAGTCAGAAGTTCGAACTGGCTCGCGAGGCCGCTTAGGCTGTTTGCGATGTTTTTGAACAGGTTCGCCATTCTCGGTGACACTCCATCTTCCTCGGCCCTTCTTCGATAGTCGCTCGCGAGTTTGCGGCACTCCTCGGCGCTCCGCATGGGTCACTCTCCCAAGCCAAATGTTTGGCAGATGAGATCGCTCTCGAAAACATAAGGGTCGCGTTCAAAAGGGGCGGCCCGGTTCGGCTTTGATGCGCCAATTGGGAATCGAAAACCAAGGGCGAGGAGAGAAACGGCCGTGATCGTGAATATGCTGGCTGAGACGGCGAGCGCTAGGTAACGCGGTCTCGCATGAATTACGTCCTCTCCGGCCCGACAATCCTACATCGAACCTTAGCGGACAACAGTGCAAAAGTGAACGTTGGGCCTCATGAGGTAGAGCTGGTTTGCGCTCGCTGAGCCTCGATCCGCCCGCATTCGCGCACGGATTCGGGATCCCACCGGCCCATGGCCGAAATTTACTTCGGAAGGCATTCGACGTTGTATGCAATGATGAGCTGCGTCGGATCGGCTTTCCCGAGGCTCTTCAAATCTTCCAAACCGCTTCTAAGCTTGGCTCCTGCCTCGCTCAAGCTGCCTTCAAGTGTCGTCTTGGCCTTCCGGCATCGCTCTTCACTCGTGAACTCCTGAAACACGACTGTCGGGAGGAGCCTCCATTCCGCCTTGTCACTGGTGGCGGCCGGGCTGACTGAGTAGGAGAAGACGTACATCAGGACCCACATCCTCTTGCTCCGTACGCGATGAGCACTGCTAGCTGGCCCCCCGACTGAGCCGCTCATGTCCTGCCGCTCGTTGATGTAGATTCAATTTCCTGCGGTTCTGATTGGCAAAATGGAGCACAGGGAAGAAGTCGACCTTTTGGGGCGATAGGCATGAAACGCTGGATGGGGCTTCTCATCACAATGCTCATGTTTGCTGGATCATGCGCAAGCGAGGCGGCCGTGCGGATCGCAGACGACCCCGGTGGACGGATCGGGAAATATATCTATCGGTATGAGCGGCTGCGCGCTTCAGGCCAGCACGTAATTATCGATGGTTTCTGCGCATCTGCATGCACGATTGTCTTGGCGACCTTACCCTCCAACAGGATTTGCGTCACTTCACGTGCAGAATTAGCCTTTCACGCCGCTTGGGACATTGGGCATCGAGGGCGGCCCGTGACAAACCCAGGCGCGACCCGCATGATCTATTCGATGTATCCGGGGCCGGTGCGTCGCTGGATCGCACAACGTGGCGGGCTAACGCGGCGAACGATATTTCTGAGCGGAGGCCCGCTGCAGGCCATGTATCGCTCATGCCCAGTCTGAGCCAGCAAGAGGGATAAGCTTCCTGCCTGGCCCAGGGCAAGGCGCCGCGAAGAAGTTTGCACCTTGTCTGCAGCGATCGCGAAAGAGCGAGGAGCGCCGCCGCTCCCGCTCCCTCGCTCGGCTCAATACTGATACGGATATTGACCTGGGCAGATATACCTGCCGTAGGCATCGTAGTAGCAACTATTGTTGTAGTAACCGTACGCTCCCGCCGCAGCAGCGGCGCCTACAGCGGCAGCACCGTAGCCCCAACCCGGTCGATAATAGCCACCACCGTATCCGGGGTAACCCGCGATCGGTCGCCCCGGACGGCCGGCGATCGGACCACCTGGATAACCCGGCCGACCGGGACGTCCAGCTATTGGATGCGAAGGCCGAGGACCTCCGGCCACGCGATAGCCGCGACCACCGTGAATGCGTCCCGCGTGAGCGGCGCCGCTCCGAACGTGAGCTGTTCTCATGCCGCCGCCGTGAAAGCCTCCCGCGCGCATGCCGCCACCGTGAAATCCTCCCCCACCGCGAATGCCGCCACCTCCACCGCGGCGTGCCGATGCATCATCAGGAACAAGGCTGGCAGCGACGAGGATCGCGGCCGCAAAGCCGATCAGACCGTATCGAACCATAGCATCCTCCCGGGGAGTAATGTGCCGACGGCTGCTGTCTTCAGAACTTGAACGCTTGCGCCAGCGGCACAGGTGGCAATCAGTTCTCTTCCTTCACCTTGCGCGCTTGATTTAAATCAATCGAGCAAGGTCGCACTCAATCGGCGCGCACGTTCCCGTCGGGAACTTCCGCCCTCGTATTGCTCAGAAAGGTGGACCAAGGTGCGGCTCCGCGTCTTGCGAAGCATGGGCATACCTGCCCGCCTCCTCGCGGAGCGGCGGGCGAGCAAGCAAAAGCCCGCTCGTGCAGCTACTCCGCCGCCTGCCGCACGTGCCGTGCGGTCGGGGTGCGCATGGTGACGAGCTCTTCGGCCGCGGTCGGATGCAGCGCGATGGTCGCGTCGAAATCGGCCTTGGTCGCCTTCATCTTCACCGCGATCGCGACGGCCTGCGTGATCTCGGCGGCGGCATCGCCGACGATGTGACAGCCGAGCACGCGGTCGGTCGCGCCGTCGACCACGAGCTTCATCAGCACGCGGGTGTCGCGGCCGGACATCGTCGCCTTGATGGGCCGGAACGTCGTCTTGTAGATGTCGACGTGGCTGAATTGCGCGCGCGCCTCGGTTTCCGTCAGGCCGACAGTGCCGACCTCCGGCTGCGAGAACACGGCCGTCGGGATATTGGCGTGGTCGACCTGCACCTCGCGCTTGCCGAACACCGTGTCGGCGAAGGCATGGCCCTCGCGGATCGCGACCGGCGTCAGGTTGAAGCGGTGGGTGACGTCGCCGATGGCATAGATGCTGTCGACCGAGCTCTTGGAGAAATGGTCGACCGCGATGCCGCCGTTGGCGGGATTGATGGCGACGCCCGCATTCTCCAGGCCGAGATTGGCGACGTTCGGATGGCGGCCGATCGCGAACATCACTTGGTCGGAGGCGAGGCTCGAGCCGTTCGACAGATGCGTGGTGAAGTCCTCGCCGTGGCGGTCGACCTTGGTCACGGTGCAGCCGGTGAGGATGGTGATGCCCTGCTTCTCCATCTCGGCGCGGACATGGGTCCGGACATCCTCGTCGAAGCCGCGCAGAATGTTGTCGCCGCGATAGATTACCGTCACATCGGAGCCGAAGCCGGCGAAGATGCCGGCGAATTCCAGCGCGATATAGCCGCCGCCCTGGATCACGATCCGCTTCGGCAGCCTCGCAAGATGAAACGCCTCGTTGGAGGAGATCACGTGCTCGATGCCGGGGATCGCCGCGCCATGGTTGGGCGCGCCGCCGGTGGCGATCAGGATGTACTTCGCCGTGACCTTCCTGTCGTTCTCGAGCAGGCGGACGGTGTGCTTGTCCTCGATCACCGCGCGGCTCTTGACGATCTGCGCGCCTGATTTCTCGACGTTGGCGGTGTAGGCCGCCTCCAGCCGCGCGATCTCCTTGTCCTTGTTGGCGATCAGCGTCGGCCAGTCGAAGCTGGCGGGCGGCACGGTCCAGCCGAAGCCGGCGGCGTCCTCGAGCTCGTGACGGACGTGCGAGCCGATCACGAACAGCTTCTTCGGCACACAGCCGCGGATCACGCAGGTGCCGCCCATGCGGTACTCTTCCGCGATCATGACGCGGGCGCCGTAGCCGGCCGCGATGCGGGCGGCACGGACGCCGCCCGAGCCGCCACCAATGACGAAGAGGTCGACGTCGAAATCAGCCATTATCCACTCCGACCCCTTATCAGGAACGAGCTTTCAGATAGGTGCGCTCAGATCTCCTTGCCACGCTTGCGCATCTCGGCACGGAAGGCGCCCATCACGGTTTCCGAGAAGTTCTGGGCCCAGCTGTTCATGAACGCCATGCTCTGCCCGATCGCGCGCGGCTCGGCATCGATCAGCTTCTTGCCCAGCGGCGACTTGTAGAAGGTGACGAGGTCCTTCAGCTCCTGCTCGGTGAACTCGCTGGCATAAATCTGCGCCATGCCTTCGCCGATCTCGCTCTGGCGGCCATTGAGCTGCTGGGCCACGATCGGCGCGACCTCGTTGAGGTCCTTCTGGTAATTCAGGTTCTGCTGGATCAGCGCGCCCTTGGTCTTCTCGACCATGCCCGGCACGGCGCCCGCATACATCCCGGCGGCGTTCTTGATCTGCAAGATTTCCTTGGCCGCCGCAATCGCCGCGGGCGACGCCTTCGGCAGGGCCGGCGCCGCGGGAGCCTTCTGGCCCGCCTGCTGCGCGGCGACCGGGGCGGCGGAAAGGGCCAATCCCGCAGCGAGAGCCGCAGCCGGCAAGAATTTCAACACGTTCTTCATTCCTGGTCTCCTTTCGGCTTGCGCCGTTCAATCACGCGGATTCCGCCGCCGCCCGCCAGAACGGCGGAGCTGGCCAAGCCGATGAACAGCCCGTGCTCGACCACACCGGGAATGGCGCTCAACGCCTTGGCGAGACCGGGGGGATCCGTAATACGTCCGAGCTGGGCATCGACGATCCAGTGGCCGCCATCGGTGACGAAAACGTGGCCGTCCTTGTCCCCGCCTTTGGCCTTGCGGACCGCCATTTGCCCGGAAACGCCGCATTCGGCAAATGCCTTTTCGATCGCGCGGCGCGTCGCACCGAGCCCGAACGGGATCACCTCGATCGGCAGCGGAAACTTGCCGAGCGTCGGCACCCATTTGCTGTCGTCGGCAATCACGATCATGCGGTCCGAGGCGGCCGCCACGATCTTCTCGCGCAGGAGCGCGCCGCCGCCGCCCTTGATCAGATTGAGCTCGGGATCGATCTCGTCGGCGCCGTCGATCGTGAGGTCGAGATGGTCGATCTCGTCCAGCGTCGTCAGCTTGACGCCGCAGCGCTCCGCATCGGCCCGCGTCGCCTCGGAGGTCGGCACGCCGATCACCTTGAGCCCAGCGGCAACGCGCTCGCCGAGCAGCTCGACGAAGTGCTTGGCGGTCGAGCCGGTGCCGAGCCCGAGCTGCATGCCGTCGCGCACCTCCTCCAGCGCACGCGCCGCAGCCTGCCGCTTCAACTGGTCCATGGTCACGTGTGCGCCTGCCTTGTGAAGTCTCGAACATGCGGCCGATTCCGGCCGGTTTCGGGCGCCTATGTAGCCTCGTTTTTCCCAGGAGAACAGGGCCTGGAACAGGGTCTGGGAACAGGCCTATAAGGTGATCTTATGGGCCCGCCCCTTGCGCGGATAGGACCAGGCCGGTAGCGCTTGGAAATCATGACCTTCTTCAAGACGACTTCCCCTCACACCATCGTCTTCGATCTCGACGGCACGCTGGTGGATACGGCACCCGACCTGATCACGGCCCTCAATTACGTGCTCGACCGCGAAGGCCTGCCGCCGGTGCCGATGGCCTCGGCCCGCAACATGATCGGCGCCGGTGCCCGCAAGCTGATCGAGCGGGGGCTGGAAGCGGAGGGCCGCACCGTCACGCCCGCGGACATGGACCGGATGACTGCGGATTTCATCGCGTACTATGCCGACCATATCGCGGTGGAATCCCGCCCCTTCGAGGGTCTCGAGGCCGCGCTGGACCAGTTTGCCGCCCAGGGCCATCGCCTCGCGGTCTGCACCAACAAGCTGGAATGGCTGTCGAAGCGCCTGCTGGACCAGCTCGACCTCAGCCGCCGCTTCGCGGCGATCTGCGGCGCGGACACTTTTGGCGTCCAGAAGCCCGATCCGACTATTTTTCGGGAGACGGTGGCCCGGGCCGGCGGCGACGTGAAGGCCAGCATCATGGTCGGCGACGCCGGAACCGATGTCGGCGTCGCCCGGCGGGCCGGCGTGCCGGTGATCGGGGTCAGCTTCGGCTACACCGACGTGCCGATCGCCGAGCTGAAGCCGGACCGCCTGATCCACCACATGCGCGATCTGCCGGCGGCCGCGATCAGCCTGATGACGGCAAGCAACACAGCAACGCTTTGATAGGATTGCCATTTTCGCCGCCTCACATCCCGAATGGATGCATAGAGGGCTGACTTCACCGGCGCCGCGGGCGTTGCCGGTCGTACGCGGAACCCAGCTGCGAGCCGCACCGAACGAGCCGAAATCCCGCGCCGAGGGGGTCACATGCGTCAGTGCTGCACTCACGTATACCACCCGATTGTCCTTGCCGCGTCCGATGCTTAGATTGCGTCGACCGCACCGCTGCAGCAAAGGTGCGCCCGTCGCCATAAGTGAAGGCCTCTCGCATGACCGGATCCGCCGCATTGTCGACCCCGATGACCGATCCGTTCGGGCGGACCATCACCTACTTGCGCGTCTCCGTCACCGACCGCTGCGACCTGCGCTGCTTCTACTGTATGTCCGAAGACATGACGTTCCTGCCCAAGGCGGACCTGCTGACGCTGGAGGAGCTCGATCGGCTCTGTACGGCCTTCATCGCCAAGGGCGTGAAGAAGCTGCGCCTCACCGGCGGCGAGCCCTTGGTCCGCCGCAATGTGATGTCGCTGGTGCGCTCGTTGTCGCGGCATCTGTCGAGCGGCGCGTTGAGCGAGCTGACGCTGACCACCAACGGCACCCAGCTTGCGAAGCACGCGCGGGAGCTCGCCGATTGCGGCGTCCGCCGCATCAACGTCTCGCTCGACACCCTCGATCCCAAGAAGTTTCGCGAGATCACCCGCTGGGGCGAGATCGACAAGGTGCTGGAGGGCATCGAGGCCGCGCGCGCCGCAGGGCTCGCCGTGAAGATCAACGCCGTGGCGCTGAAGAACCTCAACGAGGACGAGCTGCCTTCGCTGATGCGCTGGGCCCACGGCAAGGGCATGGGCCTGACGCTGATCGAGGTGATGCCGATGGGCGAGATCGGATCGGGCCGCATTGACCAATATCTGCCGCTGTCGCTGGTGCGCGCCCGCCTCGCCCAGCAGTTCACGCTGACGGATCTGGCCGAGAGCACCGGCGGTCCGGCCCGCTATGTCGGCGTCGCCGAGACCGGCGGCAAGCTCGGCTTCATCACGCCGATGACCCATAATTTCTGCGAATCCTGTAATCGGGTACGCATCACCTGCACCGGAACGCTGCACACCTGCCTCGGCCATGAGGATGCCTCCGATTTGCGCAAACCTCTGCGTGCATCGAGCGACGATCTATTGCTTGCGGATGCGATCGACCGCGCCATCGGGCTGAAGCCCAAGGGCCACGATTTCATCATCGACCGCCGCCACGACCGGCCCAGCGTCTCCAGGCACATGAGCGTCACCGGCGGCTAACTCCGTATAGTTGCGGCCCTATTCCCCTTAACTATCAACAAACTTCCGATTGACTGGCGGCACGCCCGCTGGTTTGGTGCGGCGGCCTCATGCCTGCGCGGCGAGATAAGCCACGCGCCATCTCGGCGCAGTCAAGACGGCCGGGGCACAATCGGGGGAGGACCTATCGTTGCAAGCGCTCCTTAAGCTGAGCAGCAGGATCGACGCGTTCACGCGCTGGACCGGCAAACGTATTGCGTGGCTGATCGTGCTCGCCGTTGTCATTTCGGCGGTCAACGCGATCATCCGCAAGACGTTCGACACCTCGTCCAATTCGTGGCTCGAGCTGCAATGGGTGCTGTTCAGCATCGTCTTCCTGCTCTGTTCGCCGTGGACGCTGCTCGACAATGAGCACATCCGCATCGACATCGTAAGCAACACGATGCCCAAGAAGGCGCGCAACGTCATCGACATCGTCGGTCACGTGTTCTTCCTCATTCCGATCTGCATCGTCATGATCGTCACGGGCGTGCCGTTCTTCCTGCGCTCCTTCCAGATCAACGAGCAATCCGGCAATGCCGGCGGCCTGCCGCAATGGCCCGCCAAAGCCCTGATCATGGTGGGGTTCGCCTTCCTTCTGGTCCAAGGCATTTCCGAGCTGATCAAGCGGATCGCGGTGATGCGCGGCTTGATACCGGACCCGCACGAATCGCAGGTGTCGGCGCTCGAAGCGGAAGTCGAGCATCTCGTTGAAGCGATCGAGAAGAAGTAGCCGTTGGCGACGGTGTAGGGGGAATCCATGACCGCATTCATCATCGCCAATATGGCGCCCATCATGTTCGTATCGCTGGTCGTCATGCTGCTGCTCGGCTATCCGGCGGCATTCTCGCTCGGCGCCGTCGGCCTGTTCTTCGCCATCATCGGCGTCGAGCTCGGCCAGTTTCACCCCGACTTCCTCCAGGCCTTGCCGGAGCGCGTCTATGGCGTGATGAACAACGACACGCTGCTCGCGATCCCCTTCTTCACCTTCATGGGATTGGTGCTGGAGCGGTCGGGCATGGCCGAGGACCTGCTCGACACGATCGGCCAGCTGTTCGGCACGATCCGCGGCGGCCTCGCCTATGCCGTGATCTTCGTCGGCGCGCTGCTCGCTGCGACCACCGGCGTGGTCGCGGCGTCCGTGATCTCGATGGGCCTGATCTCGCTGCCGATCATGCTGCGCTATGGCTATGATCGCCGCGTGGCCGCCGGCGTCATCGCCGCCTCCGGCACGCTCGCGCAAATCATTCCGCCCTCCCTCGTCCTGATCGTGATGGCCGACCAGCTCGGCAAGTCCGTCGGCGACATGTACGAAGGCGCCTTCATCCCGGGCCTCGTGCTTGCCGCCCTCTACGCCGGATACGCTTTCCTCGTCAGCATGATCTGGCCGAAGGCGACGCCCGGCCTGCCGAAGGACGCCATCGGCTTCCGCGAAGAGAACGGCGATCGCGGCCTTGTATCGCTCGGTGTGCTGTTCCTCGCGAGCTGCGCATTCGGATGGCTCATGATGCGCAATTCCAGCACTCGTGGCGCCGATTACGTGGTGCTCAGCATGTTCTACGGCATCATCTTCGCATTCGCCGTCGCCGTGCTGAACTGGGTGGTGGATAAGCTGACCGGATTCCGTTTCCTCTCGAAGATGGCGCAGCAGACCACCTTCGTGATGGTGCCGCCGCTGTTCCTGATCTTCCTGGTGCTGGGCACGATCTTCATCGGCATCGCCACGCCGACCGAAGGCGGTGCGATGGGTGCCGCCGGCGCCCTCATTCTCGGTGCCGTGAAGCGGCGGCTGAGCTGGGACCTGATCCGGCAGGCCACGGAATCGACCGCCAAGCTGTCGGCCTTCGTCGTGTTCATCCTGGTCGGCGCCCGCATCTTTTCGCTCACCTTTTACGGGGTCAACGGTCACGTCTGGGTCGAGCACCTGCTCACATCGCTGCCGGGCGGCCAGATCGGCTTCCTGATCTTCGTCAACGCGCTCGTATTCGTACTGGCCTTCTTCCTCGACTTCTTCGAGCTGGCCTTCATCGTGATCCCGCTACTGGGACCGGCCGCCGAGAAGCTCGGCATCGACCTGATCTGGTTCGGCGTCATTCTCGGCGTCAATATGCAGACCTCGTTCATGCACCCGCCGTTCGGATTCGCGCTGTTCTATCTCCGGTCCGTCGCGCCGAAGGAGCGATACACCGATCGGGTCACTGGCAAGCGGATGGACCCCGTCACCACCGGCCAGATCTATTGGGGTGCGGTGCCCTTCGTCGTCATCCAGATCATCATGGTCGGCCTCGTGATCGCGTTCCCGTCGATGGTGATGCACTACAAGGGCGTGCAGACGAACATCGATCCCAGCACGATCAAGATCGAGGTGCCGCAGATCGAGCTGCCTCCGCTGGATCTCGGCCCTCCGCAGAAGTAGTGCGACAACTGGTTCTAGGCGCGAGCGCCCACACCCTCTTCCCTTCTCCCCTTGTGGGAGAAGGTGGCGCGAACGCAGTTCGCGCCGGATGAGGGGTTTCTCTCCGCGCATTTTACTCGCCGTCGGACTCGCGGAGACAACCCCTCACCCGGCTTCGCTATCGCGAAGCCGCCCTCTCCCACCAGGGGAGAGGGTGCAGCACGGCCGCGTGACAAGCGCCGCGAACACAGGCATATCGGCTCCTTCTTCAACCGAAGGACTGTCCGCTCATGCCCCGATCGCACCCCGCTTCCACGTTCTTTGGAACGTTGATCGCCTCACTCTGGCTGGCATCTGCCGCAACGCTGGTGCACGCCGAGCCGGTCGCCAACGTCCATGCGCTGGCGCAGAAGGAACAGCAGCCGCTGCTCGACACGCTGCGCGATCTCGTCAACATCGAATCCGGCAGCAAGGACATCGAAGGCCTGAACCAGATCGCCGAGCGCATTGCCGGTCAGCTCAAGCAACTCGGCGGCACGGTGGAGATCCTGCAGCCGACTGACATCTATCGCCTCGACGACACCCCCGAAAAGATCGGGCCGGCCGTGCACGCCGTGTTCAAGGGCACGGGGTCCAAGAAGATCATGCTGATTGCTCACATGGACACGGTGTACCTGAAGGGCATGCTGAAGGACCAGCCGTTCCGCATCGACGGCGACAAGGCGTACGGGCTCGGCATTGCCGACGACAAGCAGGGCATCGCGCTCATTCTCCATACCGTGGCATTGCTGCAGAAGCTGAACTTCAGGGATTACGGCACGCTCACGGTGCTCACGAACGGCGACGAGGAGATCTCCTCGCCCGGCTGGCGCAGCACCATCACCAAGCTCGCATCGGATCAGGACGTGGTGTTCTCGTTCGAAGGCGGCGGCGCCGACGGCACGCTGCGCCTCGCCACCAGCGGCATCGGCTCGGCCTATCTTACCGTGCATGGCAGATCGTCACATGCCGGCGCACGGCCCGAAGGCGGCGTGAATGCGCTGTACGAGCTCTCGCACCAGGTGCTGCAGATGAAGGACTTGTCCAAGCCCGAGCAGGGCCTGAAGCTGAATTGGACGGTGTCCAAGTCCGGAACCAACCGCAATGTGATCCCTGCCGAGGCGACGGCCCAGGCCGACGCGCGCGCCCTCAAGGTGTCCGACTTCGACGAGTTGCAGAAGGCGCTGCAGGACAAGATCAAAAATCGCCTGCTGCCCGATTCCAGAGTCGAGCTGAAGTTCGAGGTGCGGCGCCCGCCGCTCGAACCCAGTGAGGCCTCGCGCCGGGTGGCGGCCTATGGCAAGACGATCTATGGGGAGATCGGACTATCCCTCAAGGTCGACGAGAAGGCCATCGGCGGCGGCACCGACGCGGCTTTCGCCGCACTGCAATCCAAAGGAGCCGTGGTGGAAGGCATGGGCCTGTCGGCCTTCGGCGCGCACTCCAACGATGCCGAATATGTGCAGGTGGGCAGCATCGTGCCGCGGCTCTATCTGACGACACGCATGATCATGGACCTGTCCACCGGCAAGCTGAAATAGCGGCTGCGGTCGCCGTCACTCTCCGGCTCGCGGCCTTCCGTTGCGACGAGACAGAGCGAAGCTCTTTCGTCCGAACAGGAGTGTTCAGACATCGCCTTCGAAATGACGTCCGGCATATGCGATTGTGACGATCTCGACCTCTGTCTTCAGGACACGGAACGCGATCGTCACGCGCCGCTTGAATCCGACGGTACGCAGACCGGAAGAAGATCGTCGCGACTGGTCCCACGTTTGGGAAAGGTGGCGAGAGCCATGCATGCCTTCTCGATACGGTCGATATAGCCGCCTGCAATTCGGTAGCCGGCACGTTCTGCGATGTACTCGTAAAGGCCGACCAGATCGGCCTCCGCCTCCGGTCGGAATACGACCTTAAGTGCCACGCTTGGCTGCCTTCACGTTTCTGGCGTGACGAGTCCGCAGGCGCTTGAAAACGTCGCTCGCAGCAACGCTTGGGCGAGGATCCTGGACCGAAGCTTGGACCTTGGCGGCCAGATATTCGTCAAGCGCGGCATCCTGACGATCGAGGGCGCGGAGGGCCGAGCGCATGACTTCGCTGGCAGAGGCATATTCGCCTGACTTCAGGCGGGCTTCCAGGCTCGCGCGCTGCGGGCCAAGAGTGACGGGGATCGGCTTGCTGGTCCGCATGTGGTCCCCCTTCAGTGCTCTACAACGCAAGATATGACAATGTCATACATGCCTCAAGCGCCATCCGGGCTCCCTGCTCCGCGCACGGGAAAAGGTGCACTGTCATTGCCGGGCCAGTTCCTCCCCCATCGTGACCTTGTCCGCCAGCCGAAACCGCAGCGTGAACTCCGCACCGCCGCCGGGGAGGTTCTGCACCGCGACCGTGGCGGCGTGATCGTCCGCCACGGCGCGCACGATCGAGAGTCCCAGCCCCGCACCGTCGCTGCGCCGGCGGTCGGCGCGCCAGAAGCGCTGGAAGATCAGCTCGCGCTCGGCCTCCGCGATCCCCGGGCCGGAATCGCGCACCCGCACCGAACCGTCCTCCCCCACCTCGACCTCGACGGTGGTGCCCTCCGCCGTGAACTTGATGGCGTTTTCGGCAAGATTGAACACCGCGCGCTGCAGCATCTCCGAATTGCCGTGGATCAGGACCGGTGCGTCGGTGCCCTTCAGCGCGATGTCCTTGCGTTGCGCGATCGCGAACGGGGCGATCGAGCCGACCACCTCGGCACAGACGGCGCGCAAATCCGCGGCCTCGCCGGGATCGAGCACCAGGGTGTCGAGCTCGGCGATCTCAAGCAGCTGGGCGACGATCCGGCTCATGGCCTCGATGTCGGCATGCAGCGCCTGCCGTTCGGCACCGTCGCCGAGCGTCTCGATCCGCGTGCGCAGGATTGCGAGCGGCGTGCGCAATTGATGCGCGGCATCCGCCGTGAACTGCCGCTGCACGCGAAAGCCGGCCTCGAGGCGGTCGAGCGCCTGGTTCACGGCGGTGACCAGCGGCACGATCTCGCGCGGAATCCGCGCCGTCGGCAGCCGG
Organism: Bradyrhizobium sp. NBAIM08; assembly: GCF_020193935.1. Classification (NCBI taxonomy): domain Bacteria; kingdom Pseudomonadati; phylum Pseudomonadota; class Alphaproteobacteria; order Hyphomicrobiales; family Nitrobacteraceae; genus Bradyrhizobium; species Bradyrhizobium sp. NBAIM08. Next base: position 829,416 of record NZ_JADYVR010000002.1, read on the forward strand.
ATATCGGTGCGCGCGGGGCCGATATTGCTGGCCTCCTGGGAGGCCTTCCACAACGGCGCGATCGCGCGGCGGAAGATGATGATGTCGATGGCAAGCAGGACCAGGAGGATCGGGACGGTGATCCACCCGACCCGCCGAAAAAAGTTCGAGACGATATCGTCGATGATGACGTCCCGGTGGGCCAGATCCTCGGCAACCTGGATGCGCACCGTCTTGCCGGCAACGTCTCGCGTGACGCTGGCGCCGGAGACGGTGTCGGAGAAACGGGAGGGCGCCGTCGCGGCGGAACGCCGGTGCGAGGAGAACAGCAACCTTCCGTCGGCATCGCGAATGTCGAACTGGTAGCGGCCGTAGGCGTCCGAATAGAGCCCCTTGAGGCTGTCGGGCAGGTTGAAGGTCAACGTGCCGTCCGGCTGCGCGACGATGCGCTCCGCCAGCACCTCGGCCTGCGCGCGCATGGCATCGCGATGCAGCTGGTCGATCTCGGAGTTGAGCAGCCAGAACAACACCAGCGGCAGGAAGATCGCGACCATCGCGACCGCGACGATGTGCAGAAACACGATGCGCGAGATCAGCGATTTGAAGGTCAGCGATCCGGCACGGCCCGCGGCGGGCACGCTATTTCTCCTCGGTCATGAGATAGCCGACGCCACGGATCGTATGGATCACGACCTTGGCGCCGTGCTCGGTCAGCTGCTTGCGCAGCCGCGACACGTAGACCTCGATCGCATTGGAGGCGACGTCGCCTTCGAGACCGAAGATGTGGTCCTCGACGTTCTTCTTCGGTACCACCCGCCCCTGCCGGCGCAGCAGGATCTCGAGCACCGAGGTCTCGCGCGCGGAGATGATCCGCGGCTGGTCGTCGACGAAGATCTGCCGGCTCTCGGTGTCGTAGACGAGGTTGGCGAGAGTGAGCGAGCGGCCGAGCAACTGGCCGGGGCGGCGCAGGATGGCCTCCAACCGCGCCACCAGCTCCTCCATCGCGAACGGTTTTGCCAAATAGTCGTCGGCGCCGCTGCGCAGGCCGGTGACGCGGTCCTGCAAGCCGCCGCGCGCGGTCAGCACCAGCACCGGCAGCGGCTCCATCTTGAGGCGCAGCTCGCGCAGCACCGACAGGCCGTCGGCATCGGGCAGACCGAGGTCGAGGATCATCGCGGCATAGCTGACGCTGTTCACCGCCTCGCGCGCCTCGGCCGCGCTGCCCACGATGTCGCTCTCATAGCCGGCTGCGGCCAGCCCACCGGCCACGAGCCGCGACAGCTCGGCATTGTCCTCGACGATCAGAAGCCGCATCGCATATCCGCTGGACGTTCCTGATACCGCACCGCTCGCGCCGCATCTGCGCTCTTTTCCAGCATTGGGGGCGCCGCGGCCAGCGAAAAAGCGCCGAATAGCCTCTCCTTGTCAGGTCGGTGTAAGCCAGCGCTGCGCATGAACCCGGTCATCGACCGCATGATCATCGCCGGCCGAAGATTGACCCACGGAACATTCGTTTTGGCGTGTCGTTAAATCCAAGCGCTCAGGATGAGCGCCTGGAGGAGCCCGATGTCGTATTTTCCATCTGGCGAAGACCAAGCCTTCCGCATTTGCAAGGTGCTCGCCGACGTCTTCTGCGCGATCCTGCTCGGCACCTTTTCGATCGTGTTCTTCGGCTGGATCGGCGGAATTGTCGCCTTCGTCATTCTCGAAGCTGCCCTGCTCGGGCTCGACTGGCTCATGCCAAGCGCAAGAGACGCAGCAGGCGTCGTTCGCTAGCCGCGCTTCCGATGCTCGGCAGCCGACCGATGGTCCGCCTCTGGCGGCAAATAAGCTCGGCTGCTACGACTCAGCTTGCCCCAACGCGCGGACCTTTCCATTACGACGCGCGCCGGCACTAACGGAAAGGACACCGACCAGGCCTTGCGCAGCGCTCTTTGAATTTCATCGGGATCGAAGCGCATCGGGGGCATCGTTCAGCGCCACGATTTCGGATCGGGCGATGATGCATGTCTACCACTGTTTTGCCCGACGGGTCAAAAATTTCGGTAATTTCGCAATCGCTCGTGGTAACGAAGTCAAGTCATTGATATCGCTGCCCCGGTCTACTGTGCATGGGGTTGTTTTCGATGTTTTGGTTGGACGCCCTCCCAACAGCAGCGACAACGCCCCGGAGCCTTTCGCTCCGGGGCGTGCCGCATCCGATCGGGACGCGATCAGCTCTGCGAGCGCCGCGCCATGAAGATGTCGTAGCCGACCTCGGCCACCTGGAACCAGGAATAGCCGTCGCTCGTGAACTTGGCGAGCGAGTCGTTCACCTTCTTGAAGTTCGGATTGGTCGCAGCGACTTCGGCGTGCAGCTCCTTGGCCGCCTTGTAGCAGGCATCCATGATCGCGGGCGAGAAGGCGTGCAGCTTGGTGCCGCCCGCGAGCAGCTTCCTCAGCGCCAGCGGATTGGCGTTGTCGTAGCGCGCCATCATGTAATTGTTGGCGTAGTGGCCGGCCTGCTCCAGCACGCTCTGGTAATATTTCGGCAGCGCGTTCCATTTGTCGAGGTTGACGAAAGCCATCAGCATCGGACCGCCTTCCCACCAGCCGGGGTAGTAGTAGTGCGGCGCGATCTTGTAGAAGCCGAGCTTCTCGTCGTCATAAGGCCCGACCCATTCGGCGGCGTCGATCGTGCCCTTCTCCAGCGCCGGATAGATGTCACCGCCGGCGAGCTGCTGCGGCACCACGCCGAGCTTCTGGAGCACGCGGCCGGTGAAGCCGCCGATGCGGAACTTCATGCCTTTGAGATCGTCGGGCGTGTTGACCTCTTTCCTGAACCAGCCGCCCATCTGGCAGCCGGTGTTGCCCGCGAGCAGCGAGACGACGTTGTAGCTCTTGTAGAACTCGTTGAGCACGTCGCGGCCGCCGCCCAGCATGTACCAGGCCTGGTTGATGCGCATGTTGGGACCGAACGGCACGGCCGAGCCGAAGGTGAAGGTCGGGTCCTTGCCGAAATAATAATAGGACGCGGTGTGGCCGATCTCGCAGGTGCCGTTCTGCACGGCGTCGAGCACCTGCAGGCCCGGCACGATTTCGCCGGCCGCGAAGATCTGGATCTGGAATTTGTTGTCGGTCGCCTCGGCAACCATCTTGCACATCATCTCGGCGCCGCCAAACAGCGTGTCGAGCGATTTCGGCCAGCTCGTCGGCATGCGCCATTTGATTTCCGGCATCGACTGCGCGATCGCGGGAGCCGCGAGCGTGGCGGCGCCGGCCGCACCAAGTCCTGTGACCTTGATGAAGTCTCTTCTCTTCATGATTTCCTACCCTAATGGATCTAATTGTGGAGCCTTCTTTGCGAGGCTTGCCGACAGAATGGAGCATCACGGGACCGAATGCCATCCCGATCGCAAAGAAAAAGCCCGGCCTCCTGGGGAGGCCGGGCTAGTGGTCTTACGACCTAAGCCGTAGATCAGCCGCGGGTGCGCGAGCGGATCATGAAGCTGTCGTAGGTATATTCGGCAACCTGCCACCACAGATATTCGTCGGAGCGGTAGGCCTGCATGGAGTCAATGGCCTTTTTGAAGTCGGCGTTCTTGCCAGAAACCTCGGCCCACAGCTCGTTGGTCGCCTTGAGGCAGGCTTCCAGCACCTCGTTGGTGAACGGACGAAGCTGGGTGCCGCCGGCGACCAGGCGCTTCAGCGCCGCCGGGTTCTGCATGTCGTAGCGCGCAGCCATCCAGCTGTTGGCGTTCGCCGTCGCGTTCGTGAGGATCGCCTGGTAGCTCTTCGGCAGCGCATTGAACTTTTCCAGGTTGGCGAAGGCGTGGACGGTCGGACCGCCCTCCCAGAAGCCGGGGTAGTAGTAGTACTTGGCGACCTTGGCGAAGCCGAGCTTCTCGTCATCGTAGGGGCCGACCCACTCGGCGGCGTCGATCGTGCCCTTCTCCAGCGCGGGATAAATGTCGCCGCCGGCGAGCTGCTGCGGCACCACGCCGACCTTCTGCAGCACCTGGCCGGCAATGCCGCCGATGCGCATCTTGAGGCCGGAGAGGTCGGCAACGGTCTTGATCTCCTTGCGGAACCAGCCGCCCATCTGGGTACCGGTGTTGCCGCATGGGAAGCCGATCACGTTCGACTTCTTGAAGAACTCGTTGGCGAGCTCGTTGCCGCCGCCCTGATAGAGCCACGAATTCTGCTGACGCGCGTTGAGGCCGAACGGCACCGAGGCGAAGATCGCGAAGGTGGGGTCCTTGCCGACGTAATAGTACGAGACGGTGTGGCACATATCGACCGTGCCGTTCGAGGTCGCATCGAGCGCCTGGAGGCCGGGGACGATTTCGCCGGCGGCGAACACCTGAATCTGGAACTTGTTGTCAGTCATCTCGGCGACGTACTTCGCCACCTGCTCGGCGCCGCCATAGATGGTGTCGAGCGACTTCGGGAAGCTCGAAGTCAGGCGCCACTTCACCTCGGGCGAGGACTGTGCGATCGCCGGCGAGGCCACCGCGGTCGCCGCCGCGCCTGCTGCCGACACTTTGAGAAAATCACGACGCTTCATCTTCAGGTCTCTCCTTGCTGGGGCGTTTCCCCTTGACTTCTCTTCTTGCCGCCGCTCGTTCCGGCGACGCGTTGAGGTCGCGTCGAACCGAAGGGGCTTGACTGCGGGGGGCCTTTAACACGGCCAGCCCGGTTTCGGAACGCGACAATGGCATGACGGGGCTCTACGAAAGTCGCATGCCCCGGAGCCTGCCGCGGTGCCCCCATTCAGGCCGCGGCGATGACACCCTTGAGCTGGTCCCGGACCTGGCCGGCAATGGCGCGGTAGATCGCCGCATGAGGGCCGTCCGGCTCGCTGTCGACCACGGGATTGCCGGCGTCCGAGGTGGCGCGAATCGCCATGTGCAGGGGGATCTCGCCCAGGAATGGGACGCCGAGCTTCTCGGCCTCGTGCCGCGCCCCGCCATGGCCGAAAATATCCGACTTGGTGCCGCAATGCGGACATTGGAAGTAGCTCATATTCTCGACGATGCCGAGCACGGGCACGTTGACCTTCTTGAACATGGCAAGCCCCCGCCGCGCATCGATCAGGGACAGGTCCTGCGGGGTCGAGACGATCACGGCGCCCTTGAGCGGCACGTTCTGCGCCAGCGTGAGCTGGGCATCGCCGGTGCCCGGCGGCATGTCGACGACCAGCACGTCGAGCTTGCCCCATTCGACGTCGCGCAGCATCTGCGTCACCGCCGACATCACCATCGGACCGCGCCAGATCATCGCGGTCTCCTCCTCGACCAGGAAGCCGATCGACATGATGGCGAGCCCGAAGCGCCGAAGCGGAATCATCTTGCGCTCGTCGTTCAGCTCCGGCTTGTCGCGCAGGCCCGTCAGGCGCGGCACCGAGGGGCCGTAGATATCGGCGTCGAGCAGCCCGACCTTGAGGCCGAGGTCGCGCAGGCCGAGCGCCAGATTGAGCGCCGTGGTCGACTTTCCGACGCCGCCCTTGCCGGAGGCGACCGCAATTACGGCGGCAACGCCGGGAATTTCCGATTGCCGCGCCATCGGCGACCCCCCGCCCTGGGGCGGCTTGTGGGCATGGGCCGGCTGCACGCCGGGCGTGCCGCGGCTCGGCTGCGGGGGTGGCGGCGGCGCGGAGCCCGGCTTGCGCTCGGCGGTCAGCGCCACCATGACGGTGGTGACACCGGGAATGCTTCGCACGGCGGCTTCCGCTTCGGCCCGGACGGATTCCCAGGCTCTTGCCTCGGCGGCGTCGACATTGATCGAGAAGAATACCTTGCCGTCGGAGGCGCTGATCGCGCTCAGCACATTGGCATGGGGGAGTGCGACCCCGCGGGGCGACTGGACCCTGGCGAGGCTATCGAGAACCTGTTGCTGCGTCACGCTCAAAGCGCATCTCCTGCAGTTGAGGATGCCCCATTAGAGCGGAAACGCCCAAAAGGCTACTGTCTGCCGATATCGTCCGCCTTTTCGGCCGGCGCCGCCCCCTGCTCCAGGGCAGCCTCGTAGTTCAGCTCGATCATGACCCCGTTGGGGTCGTGGACGAATATCTGCCAGAGATCGCCACCGGGCACCTGGCGGGCCTCGAACTTGATCTTCTTTGACGCCAGCCGCTGTTTCATACCGTCAAAGCCGCGACTGGCGAAGGCGACATGGTGGACAACGCCGGAATCCGGCTTTTGTGGCTCGTCGGTCGGGGAAATGTCGACGAGGTGAACCACCGGCCTGCCCTCGCTGTACATCCAGGCGCCCGGGAAGGCGAAGTTCGGCCGCGCGCCTTTTTCCAGGCCCAGCACGTCTTCGTAGAAGCGGACGGTCTCGGCCAGATTCCGGGTCCGGATGTTGAAATGATCGAGGACGCCTACGCTCACGCCGCCCATGCTCTCGCTCCCTTGTTTTGAAGTCCTTGGGTCGCCACCCTAGCACGGCAGGCCGCCAAACGAAGCCGTTGCCCTCTGGCCTCAAGGGTTTATGGTGCGCCTCCGGTCCGCCCTCACCGCGGAACCCAGGCATCCCTCGCTTGGCAAGAACCGTAAACCCGAACTACGGACAAGGTACCACTATGGCTAAAGTCGCTTTCCTCGGTCTTGGCGTGATGGGCTTCCCCATGGCCGGACACCTCGTGAAAAAAGGGGGCCATGAGGTCACCGTCTACAACCGCACCGCGGCGAAGGCGAAGGAATGGGCGGACAAGTTCGGCGGCAAGACCGCGCCGACCCCGAAGGCCGCCGCCGAGGGTCAGGATTTCGTGATGTGCTGCGTCGGCAACGACAACGATCTGCGCGCGGTCACGATCGGCCCCGACGGCGCCTTCGCCGGCATGAAGAAGGGTGCGACCTTCGTCGACCACACCACTGCCTCCGCCGAGGTCGCCCGTGAGCTCGACGCAGCCGCGACCAAGGCCGGCTTCAAATTCGTCGACGCCCCCGTCTCCGGCGGCCAGGCCGGCGCCGAGAACGGCGTGCTGACGGTGATGTGCGGCGGCGCGCAGGACGCCTATTCCGGCGCCGAGCCGATCATCACGGGCGCCTATGCGCGGATGTGCAAGCTGCTCGGGCCCGCCGGAAGCGGCCAGCTGACCAAGATGGTCAACCAGATTTGCATCGCCGGTCTGGTGCAGGGCCTCTCCGAAGGCATCCATTTCGCCAAGAAGAGCGGCCTGGACGTCGCCGCAGTGATCGAGACCATCTCGAAAGGGGCCGCCCAGTCCTGGCAAATGGAGAACCGCTACAAGACCATGAACGAGGACAAGTACGATTTCGGCTTCGCGGTCGAATGGATGCGCAAGGACCTCTCGATCGCGCTGGCCGAAGCCCGCCGCAACGGCGCCAATCTGCCGGTGACCGCGCTCGTCGATCAGTTTTATTCCGAGGTCGAGAAGATGGGCGGCAAGCGCTGGGATACGTCGAGCCTGCTCGCACGCCTGCAACGCTGACGCTCTGTTGCGGCCTGGTTCGGCGTAGCCGGCTTTGAACGTCGTCGCGACATCCGTCGCGACGGCGTTCCGTAAAGCGCGCCGACCGAAACAATCATAGACTTCCGGGGGGAAGCCTTGCCTAACGTGATCGCCGCCGTCCTTGCTGTTGTTGCGCGCCTGTTCCCGGTCGCGCTCCTGGCCCTGCTGGCATCACCTTCGCAGGCGCTTGCCGCATCGCTCGATGGTGCCAGCATTGGCCCGCAATGGGCGCTTCCATTCGCGGGGATGCTGCTCTCGATCGCCATATTTCCGCTCGCCGCGCCTCACTTCTGGGAGCATCACCAAGGCAAGATTGCCGCGATGTGGGCCACCCTGATCGCGCTGCCGCTTGCAATCTGGTACGGCCCGCTTCCAACCGTCCAAGCGCTCGTTCACACGGCGCTGCTCGAATACGTCCCGTTCATTCTGCTGCTCCTCGCCCTGTTTACCGTCGCCGGCGGAATCGTGGTGCGCGGCAATCTTCACGGCTCCCCCGTCCTGAATACGCTGCTGCTCGCTCTCGGCACTCTGATCGCGAGCGTCATCGGCACGACCGGCGCCTCAATGGTCATGATCCGACCGGTGATCCGCGCCAATGACGATCGGCGGCACAACGCGCATGTCGTGATCTTCTTCATCTTTCTGGTGTCCAACATCGGCGGTTCGCTCTCCCCCCTGGGAGATCCCCCGTTGTTTCTGGGGTTCCTGCGCGGCGTGGATTTTTTCTGGACGACGACACACCTGCTTCCCCAGACCACGTTCGCGGCCTGGATTCTGCTCGCCCTGTTCTTTTGCATCGATACTTATCTCTATCGCAAGGAAGGCCGCGTCAAACCGGACCCAACTCCGGACAATCCCTTGCGGATCAGCGGCGGCCTCAACTTCGCTTTGATGGGAGTCATCATCGCTGCGATCCTCTTGAGTGCCAAGCTCGACCTCGGCGGATTTGAAGTTCTCGGCACGCATCTCCAGGTGCAGAATCTCCTGCGCGATGCCGTGATGATCGGAGTCGTGTTCGCATCTCTCGCCGTCACCTCGAAGGAGGACCACGACGCGAACGGCTTCTCTTGGGGCCCGATGATCGAAGTGGCAAAGCTGTTTGCCGCGATCTTCATCACCATCATTCCCGTGCTCGCGATTCTCAACGCCGGCAAATCCGGCGCGTTTGCCTCCGTCGTAAACATGGTCACCAACGCAGACGGCACGCCGAACAATGCCGCATATTTCTGGTTGACCGGCCTGCTCTCATCCTTTCTCGACAATGCACCGACCTATCTGGTCTTCTTTGAACTTGCCGGTGGCGACGCCAAGCATCTGATGACGAACGGCGCCTTGACCCTTGCCGCGATTTCCGCCGGTGCGGTGTTCATGGGCGCAAACTCCTACATCGGCAACGCGCCCAATTTCATGGTGTACGCAATTGCCCGAGCGAGTGGTGTCGCAATGCCCGGCTTCTTCGGATACATGGCCTGGACCTCCGTCCTGCTGCTGCCGGTCTTCGGGTTGGTCACGCTCGTTTTCTTCAGATGATTGAAGCGCGGGTTGATGAAAGCGGCCGCCCGGACTGCGTATGAATTAACGTTCGGTTAACGTAATTCTTTAGCTCCTTAAGTCAGCTCTTAAGGATTTCTTGCCAGAGATAGACAATGCAGAAAGCCCGCGTCCGGCGTGGGCAGGAATCCGTGTTGCTTGATGAGTAACCCCGCTGAAAAGCCTGAGGTCGTGCAGCTTCCGGCCGAGCCGGTGAGCGCGCCATCGGCGAGCAGCCGAAGGGCTGCGGCGCAGCGGGTGCGCGAGGCGCGCGACAAGTTAACGTCGACCAGTGGAACCCGGCCGGCTTTCGACGCCGAGATGCTGCGGCAATACGCCCAGACCCGGCTGTCGGCCTCCTATGTCGTGATGCTCCTGGTGGTGGCGACCGGCGTGCTGTTCGGGCTATGGATGCAGCCGATCCCGGCCGCGGCCTGGACCGCGGGCATGCTCTGCATCCACAGCGCCATGATCCGCAGCTGCCGGCGCTTCCTGACCGAGCCCGCCTCGCCGGCCGCGACACGCGCATGGCGGACGCGCTTCGTCGTGCTCGACCTGCTCTATGGCCTGTGCTGGATGGCGATCCTGATCCATCCCGTGCTCGACATGGTCACGGAAACGCTGATGATGTTCTTGATGCTGCTGGTGATCGCAGTATCGAGCATGCTCGCGGCCAATCTGCCGATCGCAGCCCTCGCCGCCACGGCGCCGGTCGCGGTTGCGATGGCGCTGAGCTTCGTGACGACCGGATCGCTGGACAATTACATCCTGGCAGCGCTGTCGCTCGCCGCCGAAGGCTATTTCGTGCTGCTGGCGCACCGCCTGCACTCCTCCACCTTCGCCACGCTGGAAGCACGTGCGGAAAAGGACGCGCTGATCGGCGAGCTGGAGCAGGCCAAGGCAATCTCGGACGAAGCGCGCCACCGCGCCGAAGCCGCCAACGTCGCCAAGTCGCGCTTCCTCGCGCAGATGAGCCACGAGCTGCGGACGCCGCTGAACGCCATCCTCGGCTTCTCAGAGGTCATGAAGAGCGAGATTTTCGGCGCGCATGCGGTACCGGTCTACAAGGAATATTCCGCCGACATCCATAATTCCGGCGTGCACCTGCTCAACCTGATCAACGAGATCCTCGATCTGTCGCGGATCGAAGCCGGCCGTTACGAGCTCAACGAGGAAGCGGTGTCCCTGGTCGGCATCGTCGCCGATTGCCATCATCTGATGAAGCTGCGTGCCTCGAGCCGCGGCATCACCATCCACGAAGTGTTCGAGCAGGCGATGCCGCGGCTCTGGGCCGACGAGCGCGCGATCCGCCAGGTCGTGCTCAACCTGCTCTCCAACTCGATCAAGTTCACCCCGCAGGGCGGCGAGATCTGGCTCAAGGCCGGCTGGACCGCCTCCGGCGGACAATATCTCTCGGTGAGGGATTCCGGCTCCGGCATACCCGAGGACGAGATCCCGGTCGTGCTCGCCTCGTTCGGCCAGGGCTCCAATTCGATCAAGTCGGCTGAACAGGGCGCCGGCCTCGGCCTGCCGATCGCCAAGAACCTGATCGACCTGCACGGCGGCACGTTCACGTTGAAATCGAAGCTGCGCATCGGCACCGAGGTGATCGTCACATTCCCGCCGGAGCGCGTGATGAGCGCGCTTGCCCCACTCTCGGACGATTCTCCACCGCTCCAGCCGGAGAGCTCCGTCGTGCCGGACGAGAAACGCCGGCCGCGGCACAAGCCGATCATGAGTGCCGGCACAGGCTCTTAACGAGATGCTTGCAGACATGCCCGATCATCCCTCACTATGTCCGTATGAGCAAAGAAACGCCGTGCGTCGCCGTGTGCATGATCGATCCCAAGACGAAGCTGTGCTTCGGCTGCGGCCGCACCTTGCCGGAGATCGCACGCTGGCACGCCATGGAGAGCGCGGACCGGCGCGCGATCATGGCCCTCTTGCCGGAGCGCATGACGGAAGCCGGACTAGTGCGGATCGCTGGATCCCCAAAGCACGTCTGATCCGCCTGCGTGCCCTTGGAGGCGCGCGATGATCCGCTTCCTGCTCGTCCTGATCATGCTCGCCGGCACGGCAGGTGCCGTCGTCGCCTATGGCGATCCCGACCAGATCGCGCGCGCCAGCCACAAGGTCTCGCATATTTTTCGCGCACAAGCCGCCTCCCCGGCGCCGGCCGTGCAGATCCCGCGCGGCCAGGGCGGCGAATTCACGCTGCGCGCGAAGATCAACGGCGTCACTGCGCCGATGGTGATCGATACCGGCGCGACGTCGGTGGTACTGACCTGGGAAACCGCAAGGGCGATCGGGCTGCCGCTCGAGATGCTTGAATACGACGTCGATCTCGAGACCGCAGGCGGCCACACCAAGGCAGCGCGGCTCACGCTCGACCGTCTCGCCGTCGGCAAGCTGGTCGAGAAGTCGGTGCCGGCCCTCGTCGTGCAGCGCGGCCAGATGAAGACCAATCTGCTCGGCATGAGCTTCCTCGACCGGCTGGAAAGCTGGGGCGTGCGCGCCGACACGCTGATGCTGACAGGGTATCCGGAGCAGCAGCGCAGTCCCCGCCGCGCGCGTACGGCGGTCGACTAAAGCGCGATGCGATTAGGATGAATCGTCTCGCGCTTTAGGCTGTTGTTTGAACAAGATCTTTTCGGAAAACCGCTGCGCACTTTTCCGGATCATGCTCCCGCTCATTCAGGCCGCCTCAGCCGGCGCGCGGGCCCCGACACACGTAATCGCCTCGCGCAGCACGTCGAGACCGGCGCCGGGCTTCACACCCTGCTCGGCCAGATGCCGGCGGAACGCACGCGCGCCGGGCACAGCATGAAATGCGCCGACGAAATGCCGCGTGATCGCGTGCAGCCGCGTGCCGTGCGCGAGCTGCTCTTCGATGTAGGGCATCATCGCCTCGAGCGCGTCCTGCATGGTGGCGTGCGGCGCCGGTCCTCCAAAGATTTCGTGGTCGACCGCGAGCAGCCGCCACGGCTCCTGATAGGCGGCGCGGCCGAGCATCACGCCGTCGACATGGGCAAGATGCGCCTTTGCCTCGTCGATGCTCCGAACGCCGCCGTTGATGATGACGGGCACATCGGGCATCGCGCGCTTGAGCCGGTAGACGCGATCATAGTCGAGCGGCGGGATATCGCGGTTCTCCTTCGGCGACAGGCCGTTGAGCCAGGCCTTGCGGGCGTGCACGATCAACGCATCGCTGCCCGCGGCGACCACCGCACGCGCGAGCGCATCGAGCGCGACCTCCGGATCCTGATCATCGATGCCGATGCGGCACTTCACCGTGACGGGAACGGCGACCACGCGCTTCATCGCGTCGACGCACCTCGCCACCAGCTCCGGCTCGGCCATTAGACAGGCGCCGAAACGGCCATCCTTCACACGATCGGACGGGCAGCCGACATTGAGATTGATCTCGTCATAACCGAAGTCCTCGCCGATCCGTGCCGCCGCCGCGAGCTCGCGCGGATCCGATCCGCCGAGCTGAAGCGCCACGGGGTGCTCGACCGCGTCGAACCCAAGCAGCCGCACCCGGTCGCCGTGAATGATCGCGCCGGTCGTCAGCATCTCGGTATAGAGCAATCCCCGCCGCGTCAGGTGACGGTGGAACACCCGGCAATGCCGGTCGGTCCAATCCATCATGGGGGCCACGGAAAAGCGATGAGACAACATATGGATCATATAGACTTTCGAGCCCCCGACGGGAATAGCGGATTTCATGACCGAGCCGGGTCCGATGACACGCTCTGCGAGCCAATCGGCGCGGGGAAGGCCGGCGCCAGACCAGACGGCAAGCGGTTCGCGGCAGCACGGCGCGGCGCCGCGCTCGAACGCGTACACGTCGAACGCGACCAGTCCGCTGCCAGCGAGTAGCGCGCGAAGAGCATGCTCACTCACGTGGGCCGTCGGAAGATTTGCCTTGATCTCCCGGTGCACATGTCGTGGACACGCCCCCTAACCAACATGAGAGATCGAAAGCGGAATCAAGCGCGCTATTGCAGCGCAGGCTGCTCCAATCACGTCGCCATGCAGCAAATCTGTGCAGCGTGGTTGCGCCTGATCAGATCAGGCTTCGCCACTCGGCCGTCGTTACCTTGCTTGTCGCGGGCCGCGAGGATTGGCGTACGCCGCGGCGCTACACCAAGCTCAAGCAGCAGCTCGCCCGAGCACTCGGGCGAGCTCGCTGGCTTCGACAGGGAGCGCCGGTCCAATGCACAAGCTCGTGAGACAGCGTCTGAAAACAATCGACCTGCTTTGCGCCCACGCATGTACCGCCTTAGCCACCAGCCGCCCGCGTGAAACGCGAGGGCAACGCCGATAAGGGGAGAGAACGAACGTTTCCTTTCCGAACGGAAGAACGTCGGAACGCAAAGCGGCAGATGACGCTATCGAGACTCTCATTCACGTCGCGCATGCGGTGTCCGTGAAAGGCCATCCAGTTCTCGATGCGACGCATGCCTGAACGTCCCAAGCCCGGCTGCGCCAGGAGCTCGGCCTTGGTGTGAAGCGACGCAATCTCGAGGAGGTAGTGCATGCGCGTCACGGGCTCTCTGCCAACCAACGCCGCAAGCGGACTGTGAACCAGAATGCCTGCAATTCGCTCAGGGAGAAGGCTTTGCCCCTGCTTGGGAACGAGAGCTTTCCTCACGGTCAATTCCAGCTAGACTTTCAGAAATTCCAAGATCGTTCTAAGAACTCCTCTAGCAAAGCCAATCGGCGTTGTCTCACACGTACACGCTGCGGTTGATCTCGATTAGACAGGTTCTAGATCGGGGAACCCCAAAGGGACAGCGGAACACGCCTGCAGGGTGACCGCGAGAACGCCGGCTATTGTGTAATGAGAACGGGACGATTCGTGATGCGTTTCAATCTCGATCCGCGCAAGGCTTTTGGAGCTGCGATCTCTCCCGGATCGTGTTCTAGGCGATGAGTTCCCGGCGCGAGATTGTCGAGAGCAGAGACTCCGCAATCTCCTGCGACCGCACGGCAATCACCGAAAGCAGCGTGTCGCTCAGACCGTGAGAGGATTCCGAATAGCCCTGGAGGTGGATCTGCGGCCGGAACGCCGGATTGATCACGAGCCGGTAGTTGCGATCCAGCGCCGCATCGCGAATGTAGCGGCGGATCGGTTCGAGAAACCCGTGCGGCGTCTCCCTGTCGTATCCCGTCGCCAGCACGACCACGTCATAAGTCGAACGACGGTTTTCGCCGCGGAACTTGTCAATCACGCCGATCTCGATGCCGTCCGGTCCCGCATCCACATTGGAAATCTCGCTGCGGGGACGCAACATGACCCTTGTGTCGCCACCGACGCGCTGCTGGTAGAGCAGCCGATAAAGCTGGTCCAGCAGGTCGGCATCGACGACGGCGTAGTTGGTGTTCCGGAAGTTGCGGACGATCGCATCCCGCCGCTCGGCAGGCTGCGCGTAGACGAAGTCCGTATAGTCGGGGTTGAAGATCTCGTTGACGAAGGGACTGCTGTCGGACGGCTTGAGAGCATGGCCGCGGAAGATCAGATCGATATGCGCTTCGGGACATCGGCCATGAAGATCGACCGTTACCTCGGTCGCGCTCTGTCCGCCACCGACGACGGCCACACGCACGGACCGGCCGCGCGGGACAACGCGCTCGATCAAGTCGAGATAGCGGCTGGAATGCAGCAGCCTGCGATCGTCGGTAGCCTTGGCAAACACCTGCGGAACATAGGGCTGGCCTCCAACCGCGACCACGAGATTTCGCGCCAGCCGCACGGTCTCCCCGCCGGCGAGCGAGCGCGAATGCACCCGCAACGACGTCACCGTCTGCCCGGCCGTCACCGGCTCGACGGCGACGATGGTCTCGCCGTAAGCGGCCTGCGACTTGAAATGGCTCGCCACCCACTGCAGGTAATCGTTGAACTCGACCCTGCTCGGATAGAACGTCCGGCAGTTGATGAAATCCAGTAGGCGGCCGCGCTTATGCAGGTAGTTCACGAAGGTGAAGGGACTGGTCGGATCGCGCAAGGAGACCAGATCTTTGAGAAACGATATCTGCATGTCGCTGCCCGGAAGCAGCATGCCGCCATGCCAGGTGAAGTGCGGCTGCTTCTCCACGAACAGCGGCGTGCATTTCAGCCGTGATCGCTTCGCGCATTCGTCCAATGCGATGGCGAGCGCGAGATTGGAAGGCCCGAATCCGACGCCAATGACGTCGTGCTCGATCGCAAGTTGATGGGACATGAAGCCGCGCTCCGCTTGCGCTTTAAGACGAGACCGTTGGGCCGGCGGCTGCCGGAAGCCAAAGCCGATCGCCGAAGAAGCGCTCGCGCAACAGCATGACCAGGGTCGCGCGCTTATGGGGAAAGTCGAAATTCTTGATCTTCGCAAACCCCGAGCGCTCGAGATTGCGAAGCTGCTGGGAGTGCGCGGCCGCCGGCTCCCCGACGATCCGCTGCGTGCGGCAATCGTCGAGAAACATGTAGTGCATCAGAGACGGCAGCCACGCGCTGATGTAACGAGCGCCGCGAAAAGCGTCCTCGCCCACGATCACGTGCCATCCCCGGTCATAGTCGTCGGCATCATAGAACGGCGCAATGCGATTTTCCTTGGCCCAATAGAGCTCGAAATAGCCGAACGGCTGCTCGCCGAAGCAGCCGATCAACGGCAGCATATGAGGATCGGCCAGAATGCCGGCCAGATATCGCCGATGCTTGTCGAGATCGCCCGCCTCGTTCCAGAATGCATCGACGCGAGGATCGTTCATCCAGCGGTGCAACAAATGGAGGTCATTCTCGAGATCGGCCACGCGAAACGAGATGACCTCCGACAGCCAGGGAATGAAACGACCGTACACCTTTCCCGCCGGCTTTGCGGCGCGGCGCGGATGGCGCTTGCCGTCCGTCATGACGTGGAGTTGCGGCAATGGCGGTCGCCCGGGGTTGACCAGCCAGTTGTCCCGCCGCTGCATCACCAGTTCGGGCAGCAGCACCAGTCGCCCCTCGGACATGATGGCAAGACCACTCTCGGTCAGCTCTCGTGCAAGCGGCGCTCTTCCAGCGAAGTCCAGAACGAGCCGATCGGCGCCAGGTCGCCAGGCAAACAGCGCCTCGGCGGACGCCGATACAGCCTGTGCCGCAACCTCGCAGTCATCCGAGGCCTTCAGGATCTCGATGTGATCGACGCGCTCGCGCAGGCGCAGTTCCAACGCGGTCACATCGGCGGCGACGACGCGAAGGCGATCGCCCTCCTGGAAAACGGTCTGAGCGGAATATGGGCCGACCGGGAACGCACGAGGTCCGGTCCCGGAATCCGAAGCCTTGTTCATCCGGCCCTCGCATCTCGATCATCGCTGAGGCGTGGTGTAGATCACTCGCCTACAGGCTGACAAGGAATGCACGCACACGTAGATTAGATTCTCTACAAATCTGACGGCCTGTCGCAAAACGGGATCGCATG
Organism: Bradyrhizobium sp. NBAIM08; assembly: GCF_020193935.1. Lineage (NCBI taxonomy): Bacteria > Pseudomonadati > Pseudomonadota > Alphaproteobacteria > Hyphomicrobiales > Nitrobacteraceae > Bradyrhizobium > Bradyrhizobium sp. NBAIM08. The sequence continues at coordinate 845,823 of NZ_JADYVR010000002.1, forward strand.
CTGTCGTTGCATGTGACAAAGAGCACTCGCTTCGTCACAATAGCTCTAAAGCGGCGCGTCACTTGGAACCGCGGAAACGCTCGCGACGTTATCTGCTTTCGTCTCGCTTCCGACGATCTTGCCGTCGCGCAGCCGCACCAGATGATCTGCAATCCCGAAATAGCGGTCATCGTGCGAAATCACGATGATGGTCTTTCCGAGACGCTTCAGATCGGGCAGGAGCTCCGTATAGAAGATGTGCCGGAACGCCGGATCCTGATCTGCGGCCCATTCGTCGAACACGAGCACGGGTCTTTCCTCGAGCCATGCATTCATCAGCGCCAATCGCTTGCGCTGTCCGGTCGACAGGTCCGTCGTCGTGAACACGCCGTTCTCGACCGAGACCTTGTGCGCGACCTCCAGCCGCTGGAGATAGCGTTCCGCCACATCAGGAACCACGCCCTCTCCACGAATGAGATCCTCAAACAGATAATAGTCGGAGAAGATGGTCGTGAAGAGCTGGCGGTAATCGTCGCGTGTCTCCGTCAGGACCGGCGAACCGTCGCGCAGCACGGCGCCGCCATGCGGAGCATAAAGGCCCAGCAACAACTTGATCAGGGTCGTCTTTCCACTGCCGTTCTGCCCCACGATGAAGACGATGTCGCCTTGCCGAACGAACAGATCAACCGGCCCGAGGACAAAGGGATCGCTGCCCGGCACGGCGCGAAAAGCATAGGTTACGCCGCGGAGCTCGATGGATTCGATGGCGGTCTTGCCGGGTGCAGCGGGCGCACTGGCCAGCAGATCGTGCTCGGGGCTCGAGAACTGCCCCGAGAGCTCCGCAATGCGGCGCATCGCGACCTGGGCGCGACCGAGCGCCGGCAGGATGCCGATGACCTGGTCAATAGGCCCGCGCATAAAGAGCAGCACCAGCACGAACCCGCTGGACACCGCAGCGGGACTGTCGGGCCACAGGAACGGTCGCAAGGTCAGCGCCACGCCGATCACGACGAAGAACAGCATCGTCCCGAACGCCCGCGCCGTCACGAACAGATTGATCGACCTGATCTGCACCGAGCTGATCCGGTCGACGGTCTGCTGGAGCTGCTCGACATAGACGCGCCGACGGCGCACCCGATTGAGGCGCAACTCCTTGGCACCTTCGGCGATCGCGCGATATTGCTTGTGCAGCTGATCTTCGGCCTCTCGCGCGGTGCTGAAGCCGCGAACGCCGCGCGTCCTCGCATATCCATGCGCCAGCGATCCCAGCACGATGACGACTCCCGTGATCAGGAAAAGCTGCCAAGACAGCACCGCCAGGTAAACCATGCAGCCGAGCGCGATCACGAGCGACACGAAAAAGGACGAAAAGAAGAACGCGAAATCGCTGATCGTGTCGACGTCCTGCGTGAGAACCGGGATCAGGCGATGCGTCCGGTAGATTTCGAGCTGATCGATCGGCGCAGCCAGGATTTTGGCGGCGAGCGACTTACGAAGCTCGGCGATGATCCGCTGTCCGACAAAATTGGCGCTGATGTCGGCGCCAATGGAACCGATCAGGATCAGAAGGCACAGGCCAGCGAAGGCGAAAAACAGCGTTACCACGTCGGCCTGCGTGGCATAAAGCCCATGATTCACGACCGCGAGCAACGCCGCGACGGAGGCACCGCCGACCACTCCGAGAACGCTGCCGCCGAGCACGAGTGGCCAGTAGGGCCGCAGGAGCTGCAGGATCTGCGTCGTCAGGCCGCTTCGTGAGTTCATGATGAGAGCCGCGCTGGAGGAGACCTGAAGCGAACCTATATGGCCGGACAAGCCGTGCCGAAGTGATGCGAATACATGATGGCAGCACCGCAACTCCAGCGGTTATTTTCGCTGCTCTTTCGATGGATTCTAATTTGGGATCGGCAATGCCTTTAATATGATGCGGGTAGTATCGCTTTTGCATCGCAGCCGGCGAGCGAGCAGGATTTTTGATCCAGAGCCGTGCCAGGCCGCGACATCCGGACATTTGAAGCGCTTGCAGGCTGGCATCGGACAGGCCGGTGGAGAATGAGTTTGGACTTGCTGATCTCCGAAACCCGCATCGCGCTTCCCGACGCCGCCGGCCTCGCCGCGCGGATGATCGATCATCTGGCCGAGCATGACATCGCCTTCGAGGACCGGGACGGTCTCATGGTGGCGAAACTGCCGTTCGGCATCAGTTCCCTCGCCGTCGAGGCCGAAGCGCTCAAGATCCGCGTCGAGGCCAACGACAAGGGCAATCTGGAAATGCTGCGCTCGGTCGTCGCCTCGCATGTGATCGAGTTCGCGGGCGACATTGCCCCAACCATCATTTGGTCCGGTCATGAATCCAACGGCGGCACGCTGGCCAATTTCCGTGAAGTGCGGCTGAAGGCCGCGATCACCCTGACGCCGCATATGCGGCGGCTGACCTTCACCGGCGAAGACATCGCGCGCTTCGTAAACGACGACGAGCTGCATGTGCGCCTGTATTTTCCGCCCGAGGGCCTCGCCAAGCCCGAATGGCCGTGGCCCGCGCCCGACGGACGTATCCTGTGGCCGGAGCCCGACCGCAGGCCCGTCACCCGCTATTACACGATCCGCCGCATCGAGTTGCAGAGCCGCGAAATCGACATCGACTTCGTAGTCCATGATCATGCCGGGCCGGGCTCGGCGTTCGCCGTCAACGCGACGGCCGGCGCCATCTGCGGCATGGCTGGCCCGCTCGGCCGGGGCATTCGTCCGGCGCGCTGGATGCTGCTGGCGGGCGACGAAACCGCCCTGCCCGCCATCGCGCGAATTCTGGAGACGCTGCCGGCGACGGCGACGGGTGAGGCCTTTATCGAGGTCGCGGATCGGCGCGAGGAAGTTCCGCTGGTCGCCCCGGCCGGGGTAGCAATCCGCTGGTTGCATCGCGAGGGCCGTCCAGCCGGGACGACGCAGCTCCTGGTCGACGCCGTCAAGGCAGTGCGATGGCCGGACCATCGGGACGTCTTCGCCTGGATCGCGTGTGAGGCGCAGGCGCTGAAGACCCTGCGCAACCATCTGCGCGATGAGCGAAAGCTTTCCCGTGACCAGCTTCTGGCCGTCGCCTATTGGAGCCTACGCCAACCATGACGATCCAACACGCGCAGACGAGCGAAAGGACGCTCGCCTTGCCCGACGTCACGCAGGCCTCACTGGAAGCGCCCGCGCCCTTGTTCCAGCTCGACCAGGTCGGCTTCGCCGTGGCCGGGCGCGCGCTGCTCGAACCGCTGACGCTATCTCTTCCCGCACGCAGCGTCGTCGGGCTGATCGGCCATAATGGCTCCGGCAAATCGACCTTGCTGAAATTGTTGTCGCGCCAGCAGCCGAGCTCGTCGGGAACGATTCGTTTCGAAGGCCGCGCACTGCGCGCCTGGAGCGATCGGGACTATGCCCGCAAGGTCGCCTACCTGCCGCAGCAGACGCCGCCCGCCGCCGGCATGCTGGTCAAGGAGCTGGTCGCACTCGGTCGCTATCCCTGGCACGGCGCGCTCGGACGGTTCGGTGACATCGACCGCGAGAAGGTCGCAAACGCCATGGCGTTGACCCATATCGAACCCTTTGCGGATCGCCTGGTCGATACGTTGTCCGGCGGCGAGCGCCAGCGGGCGTGGATCGCCATGCTGGTTGCGCAGGATGCCGAGTGCCTGCTGCTCGACGAGCCGACCTCGGCGCTCGACATCGCTCATCAGATCGAAGTGCTGTCGCTGGTCAGGCAGCTCGCCCGCGAGCGCAATCTCGGCGTGGTCGTGGTGCTCCACGACGTCAACATGGCCGCCCGCTTCTGCGACGAGATCATCGCGCTGCATTCCGGGAAGCTGATCGCGCGCGGCACACCGGACAAGATCATGACGCCGGCCGAGCTCGAAACCATCTACGGCATCCCCATGGGCGTGATGCCGTCGCCGGACCATGGCCATCTCATCAGCTTCGCGCGGTGAGCGCCGTCAACCGCGCTGCGGGCGCAGCAGCCAGATGAGATAGGGTCCAGCAAGCATCATGGCGAAGATGCCGGCGGGCATCTGGAACGGGAAGATCACCATGCGTCCGGCCCAATCCGCCGTGACCATCAGGATCGCCCCGATCAACGCGGCCAGCGCCGCCTGATGCAGCGCGCGCTGCGCCCCCATCATCCGTGCCATATGTGGCGCGATGAAGCCGACCAGGCTCAGAAGACCAACCATCAGCGTGGCCGTCGCCGTCAGCAACGCCGTCAGCAGCATGATGATGACGCGGCTCCGCGTCAGCGAGATGCCGATCGAACGCGAGGTCGCAGATCCCAGCGGCAGGATATCAAGCCAGCGGGACAGCATTGGCACCATGATCAGCAGAACGAGCGCCGCGGCGGCGAGGATTGCGGCCTCGGCCGGGCCGATCTGGTAGAGCGAGCCTGTCAGCAGCGACAGCAGCGTGCCGATGCGGGGATCGCCTGTCGCCAGCGCCATGGCAATGATCGCACCGAATGCCGCGCTCATGGCGACGCCTGCCAGCAGCACGCGCTCCGGACTGAACTCGGACCGCCGGCTGAACAGCAGCACCAGCGCCAGCACGATGAAGGCGCCGATCCCGGCCGCTGCAATCTGCTCCAGCCGGGTGTGGGCGGGAAAGAGATAGAGCAGAACGATCACGCCCATCGCGGCGCCATAGCTGATGCCCATGACCTCCGGCGCGGCCATCGGGTTTCCGGTCATCCGCTGCAGCAGCGTGCCGGCGACCGCCAGCGTCGCGCCCGCGGCCAGCGCCGACACCACGCGCGGCCAGCGCCACGGCCAGAATTCCTGCAAGCCCGACAGGCCGCTCCAGCGCCAGCCGTCGGAGCCGACGCCGAGGGCCAGCGCGATCCAGACGGCGAGCAGCAGCAAGACTAAGGCCAAAAGGATCACGCGCCAGGGATGATCGAGCCGCGCCGGAGCGGATGGCGTGAGGTTTCCCATCGGCATGGTGGCTCGCAGCCGTGGCAGCAGCACGAGCAACATTGGCGCGCCGATCAGGGCCGTCACCGCACCGGCCGGCATTTCGCGATAGCCGGGCGGGATCAGAAGCACGAGCTGATCCGTCAGCCACAGCAGCAGGGCGCCGCAAAGTGGCGCCCAGATCAGCCGGTCGCGAAAGCGGCGCGCGCCTGACAGCATGACGATGGCCGGCGCGGACAAACCGACAAATCCCATGACGCCGACCACGCTGACGACCGACGCGCTGAGCGCGATCGCGATGACGAGCGCGAAGACCCGGGCCCTCGTCAATCCGAGGCCGAGATTGCGCGCGGTCTCGTCGTCGAAGCCGAGCAGGGTCAGCGGACGAACCATCGCCGCGATCAGCACGATCGAAATCAGCAGCCGCGGCGCCAGGAAGGTGACGTTGCTCCAATCCTGCTGATTGAGGAAGCCGGCGCCCCAGATGAACAGACCGATCAGATATTCGTGGTTGAGCAGCACCAGCGCCTGGGTGGTCACCGCGCAGTAGTAGCTGACGATCAATCCAGCGAGCACCAGGACGACGGGCGACAGCGCACGCTTCCAGGTCAGCCCGAACACGCACAGGAACGCAGCGAACCCGCCGCACAGCGCAATCCACTCGCGGCCGAAGGCCAGCAGCGACGGCGCCCACAGGGTCGTCACGGCCAGCGCAAGATAGGCGCCGTTCAGGACGCCGATGGTGCTCGGCTCCGCAAGCGGATTGCGCAACACCTGCTGAGAGACCGTGCCGGCAAGACCGAGGGCTGCGCCGGCCAGCAGCGCCACTGCGATGCGCGGAAACACGGTGTAGTGCACCAGCATCTGCTGGGGATCGGTGACCTCGGGCCGCCACAACACCGGCAGCCAGGCGCCTGCGGGCAGATATCCGGACAGGTTGCGCCAGGTCAGCGCGGCCGCGGCTGCCAGCAGCAAGCCGATCAGCACCGCCGGATGCATCTCCAAGCCGGACCGGGCCGGCAGTGCCTCAACCTTGCTCATGGCTTTCCCGCGGCAGACGTTCGGCGAGAAGGCGGGCGAAACGTTCGGCCGCCGGCACGCCGCCATAGAAAAATTGATTACCCAGGACCGTCAGCCGATGCGACCGAAGAGACGGCAGGGTTTGAAGCACAGGGCTTGCTTTCAGCAGCGCTTCGACATCGGCGACCCGCGAGGTCATCAACACCAGCCGCGCGTCCGGAACCGCGGCGAGCACTTCGAGCCCAACACTGGTATGGCCCCATGGGCCGCTCTGTCCCGTCCAGGCATTCCTCAATCCGCACTGATCGAGCACCTCCTGATAGAGGCTGTTCGGACCGAACACGAGCGCGCGGTTGCGCGCGATCTCGCTGACGAGATAGAGCGGCTTGCCGCCGCGACCCCGGAGCCGCTCACGATAGCCGGCCATGGCGACGTCGAAACGGGCGAAATAGGCTTCGCACGCCGACTGCACCCCGAGGCGTTTGGCAAGCTCCAGCGTCGAATGGCGCGCCGTGTCGAGAGGATGCCCGCCGGGTCTGAAGATCGTGAACGTTTCGACCGGCGCGATCAGCTTGAGCCGGGGGACGGCGGCCGCAATGCTGGGGTCGATGACGATGATGTCGGGCGCGAAGCTCTGCAGCAGTTCGAGATTTGGCTCCGAACGCAGACCGATTTCCTGAACCGCGGACGGAACGGGCGGCTCGACGACGAGCCGGCCATAGCGCTCGATCTCCGGAATCACCAGCGGCACGACGCCGAGCGCCAGGATCGTCTGGGCACAGGCCCAGCCGAGCGCGGCGACCCGGGGCCCGGATTGCGATCCAGCGGTTTGGGCAAACGCCATGGGCCATGGACCCGCAAGGGCCGTGCCTCCGATCGCTGCGCCCGCGCCGAGGAGCGCACGGCGGGACAGCCTATGGTCTGGAATAGACGTGCTCATGGGATCCGTTCAGGCGCCTCTCGCAGAGAGGCCGCGACAGATGATGATCATGACATACTCTCGTTCACGCTGCATTGCCATATCAGGCCGCCTTTTCACCAGCGGCGAGAAAGGCTTTGGCCAGCGCCCGCCCGATCGTCGCTCTCGCCTGCAAGGCATCGGCCACGACATTCCCCATGCGCAGGAATTCATGGATCATGCCGGGATAAACGTGCAGATCGACGGGAACGCCGGCCGCCGCCAAGCGGGCTGCATAATCGTGCCCCTCGTCCACCAGGGGATCGAACTCGGCGAGGACGATGCATGCGGGAGCAAGGCCCGACAAATCATCCGATGCGAGCGGCGCAAAACGCCAATCGTCGCGATCCGACTCGTCGCGGAGATATTGCCGGAAGAACCAATCGACAGTGCTGCGCTCCAGGAGATGGCCGGTACCGTAGCGCTGGTAGGATGCGGAGGTCTGTCGGGAGCTGAGACCGGGATAAGCGAGAACCTGAAGCACCGGCTGCGGAAGGCCCGTGTTTGTCCTCGCCTCGATCGCGAGCGCGGCGGCAAGCGTTCCGCCGGCGCTGTCGCCGCCGACGGCGACCCGGCGGGGATCGAGCCCGATCGCGCGGCCCTCGAGGCCGATCCAGGTCAGCGCATCGACTGCATCCTCGAAAGCGGTCGGAAACTTGTGCTCCGGTGCGAGCCTGTAGCCGACCGACAGCACGGCCGCACCGCTGTCCTCGGCGAGGCCGCGGCACAATGGCTGATGCGAATCGAGGCTGCCGACGACGAAGCCGCCGCCGTGCATGTAAAGAAGAACAGGAATGGGAGTGCGTTCGCTCGGCTGCGCGCTCGCATAGAGCCGCGCCTCGATGATCGCGCCATCCCGCACCGGCAGCGACAAACGCCGCTCGTAGGCGAGCGCCGGCGGATCGACGTCGAGCAGCGGCGAGGACGCATCGAAATCGGCCCGCGCCTGCGCAGCAGTCAATTGCGGAAACGGAACGCGCGCGCCGCTTTCGGTGCCGGCCTGCACCATCTCGAGCAATGCCGCGATATCTGGATCAAGACTCAAAGACTTACTCCGCTGGCTCCGGGACCGTATCCTGCGCGATCGTCGACGCCTCCGCCGGCACGAGCAGACCGCAGATCTCATCGAGCAGGCCGGCATCCCTCAGGATCGTGAAATGGTTGTCGCCGACGAAGCCGCGATCGACCGCCTTCGGCATCTGCGATTCCAGCCGATCACGCTGTGCCAGACGGGTCGAGGTCCACCAGCAGAGCGGCGTGGCTTCCAGGCCCCGCGGCAGCGCTGTGTTCTGCGCCAGCCTGTTGAGGTGCCGTCCGACTGCGAATGCAGCGGACAAATCATCGGCGCCGAGCGAGGCGTCGTTCGCTCTCACGCTCCTGCTCTGCTCCACAACAGAGGCGACCAGATCGCGGATGCGCTCCGGCGTCTCCGGCAAATCAGCGCGTTTCGCTGCCTCGACCTGCGCCTTGATGCGAGAGGCCGCAGCGCTCGGAAGAACCGCCGACAGCAATCCTGCGAGATCGTCGGCCCAGTGTGCCATCGACTCCTGCCGGTTCGGTCCGTCCGGCTGCCGCAGCACGAAGCTGTCGACCAGCGCGAGACGATCGACGCGCTCACCGCCGCGTTCGAGCTCGGCCGCGACGAGACCGACCAGCAGTCCTCCCAAGGACCAGCCGACCAGGCTATAGGGACCGCGCGGCTGCATCCGCCTGATCTCGGCCGCGTAGTCCACGGCCATGGCTTCGAGGGAGGCGTCGGTCCACGAGGGATCGACCAGCATTCTCGATTGCAGCCCGATCAGCTGCCGGTGCCCTTCGAGGCGGCGCGCCAGCGGCCCGTAGTCGAACACTGTGCCGAAGCCGCCATGCACAGCGAAGACCGGGTTCACGCCGCGAACCGCGGCATTCAGCGGCAGCAGCGCCGATGGCGCGGATGCGACGGCGGACGCCGCGGTGGCGCTGCCGGCGAGCAAGGCGCGGATCGTCGGCTTCTGAAGCAGATCGCGCAGCTTGATCTCGATCCCGAACGTCTTGTCCTGACGGACCCGCGCCACGACCTTGAGGCACAGGATTGAATTGCCGCCAAGCTCGAAGAAATTGTCGGTGACGCCGACCTGCGGCACCTCCAGGATCTCGGACCACAGGCGCGCCATTGCAATCTCTGCCGGGGTTCGCGGGGGGACGAAGCTCCGCATCGACGCATCGGGAGCCGGCAATGCACGCCGGTCGATCTTGCCGCTCGACAATGTCGGCAACCGCTCCAGCACCACGATCCGAGCCGGCACCATATAGGCCGGCAGGACGAGCTTCAGGAAACCGGTCAAGCGCTCGACCAGCGTCTCGGCCGCATCAGGCGCGGCGTCATCTGCCGCCTTCGGCGCGACATAGGCAATGAGCTGATTTCCGGCTGCACCCGGCACCGCCACCACCGCGGCCTGCGCGATTGCCTCGTGACGGAGCAGTGAGGTCTGGATCTCTCCGAGCTCGATCCGGAAACCGTTGACCTTGACCTGGTCATCGCTGCGGCCGAGATATTCGACGGTGCCGTCCTCGCGCCATCGCGCCAGATCGCCGGTGCGGTACAGCCGCGCTCCCGGGGCCGACGAGAATGGGTCAGGCACGAAGCGCTCTGCGGTCATACCGGCCTTGCCGTGATAGCACCGTGCCAGCCCAAAGCCGCCGAGATAAAGCTCGCCGGCGACGCCGGCGGGAATAATGTCGAGCGCGGCATCGAGAATGTAGGCACGGCGATCTCCGACCGGCACGCCGATCGGCGCGTAGGGCGTGTCGCATTCCGACGCGCCATCGACTTTCCAGACCAGCGGCGTGACGACGGTTTCGGTCGGACCATAACCATTGATCAGAATGCGTGGCTTGAGAACGCGCCTGACCTTGTCGAAGCCCGCCTTCGGCATCGCCTCGCCGCCGAACGAGTAGAGCTTGACCGGCGGTGGATTGCCGCTCTGCTCGACGCAATCGGCGACCTGCTGGAGGTAGGCCGGCGGCAATCCGATATGGCTGACGCGATGGGCGTGCAGGTTCTCGACGGTCTGTTCCGGCGTCCACAATTCGGCGTCACGCATCAACAGCCGTGCGCCATGCGACAGAACTGTGAGCCAGCGCTCATGAGCGCCGTCGAAGGCCAGCGATAGGAAATGCAGCTCGCAGGAGCTTTCGTCGATCTCGTAGAGGCTGCCCGTGACGCGACAGTGCATCGCCAGCGGACCGTGGGCGACAGCGACGCCCTTCGGCGTCCCCGTCGAGCCCGAGGTGTAAATCAAATAGGCAAGGTTTTCCGGATGCAGTTCGGGCTGCGGCGGATGGTCCGGTCCCGCGTCGAACTCGAACGAAGACAAGGAAATTCGCTCCATGCCGTCCGGGCTGCCCTCGATTTCGAGCGGACCCGTCAACAGGAACGCGATTGCGGCATCGCGCATGACGAACGCGCGCCGCTCCGAGGGCAGCTCGGGATCGAGTGGAACGTAGGCCCCACCCGCCTTGAGCACGGCCAGCAGCGCAATCATCGTGGCAGCAGTTCGCTCGACCACCACGCCGACGCGCTGCTCGGGCTTGAGCCCCCGGGCGATCAGGTGATGCGCCAGGCGGTTGGCCCTGCGCTCGAGGTCTCCGAACGAGAGCACCGAGCTGCCGATGGTCAGCGCCGTCCGCTCCGGATGACGATGCGCATGGCTGCTGATCGCCTCATGTACCAGCGGCAGCGGAGCGCTCGACGTCGCGTGGCGGTTGCAACGATCCGCAAGAGCGGCGTCGAGCTCTGTGACGGGATGGATGCTGCCAAGCACGACCGTGGCATCCCGCGTCAGCTCCGCCAGCAAGAGCTCGAACTGCGCCTTGATCTGCGCCGCCTGCGCTGCGGTGAAATGACTCGGCATATAGGTGTATTCGACCTGGAGCGTGTCTTCGACCAGCACCGAGAGGTCCATCGGATAGTTCGTCACGTCGACACTCTTGAGGCCGCTGAACTGCAATGCGCCTGCGCCGCGGTGCATGCTGCGTTCGATCGGATAGTTCTCGAAGACGATGATGCTGTCGAACATGGTCTGACCGGCGCGGCCGGCCCAGCCCTGGATGTCATAGAGCGGCGTGTGCTCGTAGTCCCGGATCGCCGAATTGCGGTCCTGCAGCGCGCGGAGCCATTCTCCGATCGGGCTTTCGGGCGGAATCGTATCGATCACGGGCAGCGTGTTGATGAAGAGCCCGAGCATCTGCTGCGATCCGTCGAGACCGGCCGGACGACCGGCCACGGTTACGCCGAATGTGACTGTGTTCTGGCCCGTATAGCGTTGCAGCAACAGCGCCCACACGCCCTGGACGACGGTGTTCAGCGTGATCCGTTCGCGGCGCGCGAACGCCTTCAGCTCCGCGGTCGCGGCCTCTCCGAGACGCGTGTAACAGCGTTCGTGGCCGGATGCCTGATGGCGGCGCGCGCCGAAGGCGTCGGCGAGCTGCGTTGGCTGATCAAAGCTCCTGAGTTGTTCACGCCAGAAAGCTTCGGCAGCCTTGGCGTCCTGCGCCTGCAGCCAGGCGATATAGTCGCGGTAGCGCGTCGCGTTCGCGGCAGCAGCGCCGCCGTAATAGCACTCCAGGACTTCTCCGACGAACCTTGCCGAGCTCCAGCCGTCCATCAGGATGTGATGATAGGTCCAGATCAGCCGATACAGGTGGTCCTGGAGGCGCAACAGCCGCACCCGCTGGAGCGGCGGCCTCTGGAGATCGAACTCGGCGGCGCGCTCATCGGCAAGAGCCGCCGCAATTCTTTCATCACTGATCGCCTGCCCTCGCCAGTCCACCTGTGCGAACGGCACGATGGCGTCGCGATAGACGGCTTGCAGCGGGGAGCCGGAGAGCTCACGCCAGAGGAAGCCGGTCCGCAGCATCTGGTGACGCGCGCTCACCTCGCGCCACGCTGTGCCGAGCCGTTCCGGGTCGAGGCCCCGGATCTCGACACTGACCTGGTTGACATAAACGCCGCTGCCGGCATCGCGCAGGCTGTGAAACAGCATGCCCTGCTGCATCGGCGACAGCGGATAGACGTCCTCGACGCGGCTCCAGTTCAGACCGAGCCGTTCGAGCTGCTCGCTGGAGAGTCCCGCCAGCGAACCGCGCTCCGATGCGCGGTCTTCCTTGTCGGGCTCGACATCTCGGGACGACGCAATCAGCGCCTCGATGGTTTGATGCCGGAACACGTCGCGCGGCTCGATGAGCACGCCTTCGCGCCGCGCGCGGCTCACCATCTGCAGCGAGATGATGGAATCACCGCCGAGCTCGAAGAAATTGTCGGTGACGCCGATGTTGGGCTGGCGCAGCAGATCGGCCCAGATCGCGGCCAGTGCGACCTCCGCCGGCGTGCGCGGCGCCACATGCTGGGCGGACGCCGCGAGCTGATCCGGCGCCGGCAATGCCTTGCGGTCGATCTTGCCGTTCGGCGTCAGCGGCAGGCGCTCCAGCACCACGATCCGCGCCGGGACCATGTAGTCGGGCAGCACCGAGGACAGCGCCGTTTTGAGCACCGCTCCATCCAGCGCTTCGCCGCTGACATAGCCGACCAGCTGGCGGCCGGCGCCGGCCTCGCGCGCCACCACCACGGCCGCGCGAACGCCCGGCTGTGCCTGCAGCCGCGCCTCGATCTCGCCGAGCTCGATGCGGAAGCCGCGGATCTTCACCTGGTGGTCGGCGCGGCCGACATAATCGAGCATGCCGTCGGACCGCCACCGCGCCACATCGCCGGTGCGGTACAGCCGCGCCCCCGGCGGACCGAAAGGATCCGGGATGAAGCGCTCCGCCGTCAGGCCGCCGCGCTGCCAATAGCCCCGCGCGAGCCCGCTTCCGCCGATATAGAGCTCGCCGGCGACGCCGACCGGCGCGAGGTTGAGGTCACCGTCGAGAACGTAAAGCGTGGTGTTGCCGATCGGGCGGCCGAGCAGCGGACGATCATCCATCGCATCGAGCCGATGGCACGCCGACCACACCGTGGTCTCGGTCGGGCCGTACAGGTTCCAGACCTCGCCGGCTTGGGCCACCAGCCGCCGCGCCAGATCCGGCGGCAGCGCCTCGCCGCCGCACAGCACCCGGCAGCTCGCCGGCAGCGCAGGACCGTCGTGATCGAGCAGCATCCGCCAGGTTGATGGCGTTGCCTGGATCACGGACACGCCATGCCGCTGCACGATCGTCTTGAGCTTGGCAGGATCATGCGCGGCCGCGCGATCCGCCAGCACGACGCAGGCGCCGATCGTCAGCGGCAGCCACAGCTCCAGGACTGCGATGTCAAAGGACAGCGAGGTCAGTCCGAGCACGTGGTCGCTAGCCGTCATGCCGGGCTGCTTCGCCATGGTCGCCAGGAAGTTCGTCACCGCATCATGGCGGACCATCACGCCCTTGGGCAGACCGGTCGAGCCCGAGGTGTAGATCACATAGACCAGGCTCTCGCCGTGAACGGCGAGATCGAGATTGCCGGCATCGCCGCCCTCGCCGTCCTGTGCATCAATGAGCCAAGCCTCCGCACCGGTCTCCGCTAATATGCTTGCGAACTGATCGTGCAATCTCTCTTGCGTCAGCACCAGCGCCGCGCCGCTGTCGCCCAGCATGTGCGCCAGCCGCTCCGGCGGGTAGTCCGGATCGAGCGGCAGATAGGCCCCGCCGGCCTTCAGCACCGCCAACAGCGCGACCAGCATCTCGACGCCGCGGTCGAGCGCCAGCCCGACTACGATTTCGGTCCCGACGCCGTGATCCCGCAATCGTCGCGCCAGCCGGTTGGCACGTGCATTCAGCGCAGCGTAACTCAGCCCCACCTCGCCGAACACCAGCGCGATCGCCTGCGGCGACTTCCGGACCTGTGCCTCGAATTGCGCAATGATCCCTTCGCGCGGTTCATCCCGGCGCGTATCGTTCGCCCGTGCAAGCAGGACGTCATCCGCGGGGTCGCGGGCCGCGATCATCCCGACCGGTCGATCGGCATCCATGCTCAGCGCCTCGATCAGCCGCACAAAGGTTCGCTGCAGCCGTGCGATCTGGGCCTCGTCGAAATATTTGCGCTGATAGTTGAAGACGAGGCGCAGGCGCTCATCGACGCCGATGCTGGCGAACAAAGGATAATTGCTGCTCTCGACGATCCGGGTTTCGCCGACCTGGATCTGCCGGTTCTGTCCGATCAGCGCGCGGTCGACCGGGTAATTCTCGAACACCAGGATGCTGTCGAATAGCGGCCGTCCGGGGCGCCCTGCCAGCCGCTGGATCTCGTAGAGCGGCGTCGCGCCGAATTCGCGCAGGGCCAGATTGCGATCCTGCAACTCGTGCAACCATGATCCAACGGTCTGCTGCGGGCCGACACCGTCGATGACCGGCAACGTGTTGATGAACAGGCCGACCATCTCTTCGGCGCCGGCGAGCTCCGGCGGTCTGCCCGAGACGGTGACACCGAAGCAGACCGTGCCCTGCCCGGTATGCTGTCGCAGCAACTGCGCCCATGCCGCCTGCACCAGCGTGTTCATCGTGATGCGCTCGCGCGCCGCGAATTCCTGCAACCGTCCGGTCATGGCAGGATCCAGCTCCAGCGCAAGCATGCCATGGCCGGACGTTTCCACGTCCCCCCCTTCGGCCAGGCTGCCTGCGAGGAAGCTCGGCTCGACCAGCCCAGCCGTCGCATTGCGCCAGAACGCCGCCGATGCGTCGCTGTCGCGGCTCTTCAGCCACGCGATGTAGTCGCGATAGCGGTGCCGTAACGGCGGCAGGCGCCCCTCGCCGTTATGTTGCATCACTTCGGCGATGAACCGCGCCGAGCTCCACCCATCGAGCAGAATGTGATGATGCGTCCAGATCAGCCAATGCCTGTCGTTGCCGAGCCGGATCAACCGAACGCGCTGCAAGGGCGGCCGCGACAGGTCAAAGCCGGCGGCCTGCTCCTGCCGCGAAACGTCGGCCAGCGCCGCATCCAGTTGCGCCTGGTCCCAGGTCGCACTCCGTGCCCGCCAGTCATCCTCGATAAAGGGCACTTCGGCCCGTCGATAGACGACCTGTTGCGGCGCGCCGGACAGGTCACGCCAAATAAATCCCGTCCGCAGCACCGCGTGACGATCGCTGGCTGCCTGCCAGGCGCGGCGCAGCTTTCCGGCGTCCAGCCCACGGATCTCCGCCGCGACCTGGTTGACGTAGAGCCCGCTCTCGCCGTCATGCATCGCATGGAACAACATGCCCTGCTGCATCGGCGACAATGGATAGATGTCCTCGATCTCGCGCCAATCAAGCGCAAGCCTGTCGAGCTCGGTCTGACCCAGCCCCGACAACGCCACATCCGATGGTGTCAGACCGCAAGCGCCGCCGGTGCAGTGATCGACCAGCTCGCGCAACGCAGCCTCGTACAACGCAGCCAACCGCTCGACCGTCTCGCGCCGATAGCGCTTGCGGCCGAACCCGAACGATAGAAACAACCGACCATCGCGCACCGTGCCGTTCACGGTCAGCCAGCGTCGCAGCGGGCTCGATGCATCCCGCGATCGGCCGGCGCTTTCCGCTGCCATCTTGAACAGCGCCGCCTCGTCGCCTCCGTCGATCTGGCCGAGATAATTGAACGCAATCTTCGGCTCGCCGGCATGCGATAGCGCCAAACGTTGTTCTTCGGAGCCAAGATAGCGCAATGCGCCGTAGCCCAGCCCGCGGCCGGGAATGCCGCGAAGCTCCTCCTTCACGGTCTTGATCAATGACGAAGGATCTTCCGAGCCACCGGCCAACCGCACGGGAAAAGCCGTCGTAAACCAGCCGACCGTGCGCGAGAGGTCGAGATCGCCAGCGAGAGGCTCGCGGCCATGCCCCTCCAGCTCGACGAGAACGTCGTCCTGCCCACTCCACTGCCAGACGGCGCGTGCAAGGCCGGCAAGAAGGAGATCGTTGATCTGCGTACGATAAGTCGATGGCGCCTCCGCCAGCAGGCGCTGCGTCCATTGCTCTTCGAACGACAGCAGGATTTCATCGGCATCCGCCATGCGATCGAGGTCGGCATGATCGTCGTCGCAGGGAATGTCCGCATGCGCGCCGCGGCTGGCCCAGTAAGGCAATTCCGCCGCCAGTTCAGGGGACGTTGCGTAGGTCCGTAAGCGCTGTCCCCACAGTGCGTAGGCGTGGCTCTTGGGCGGAAGCACAACCGTGGCGTCGCCGTTTCCAAGCCGCGCGTAAGCTGCGGCGATGTCCTCCAGCAGAATGCGCCATGACATCCCGTCGACCACGAGATGGTGGATCACGATCAGGAAACGCTGGCTGCCGTCGGCGACATCGATGCCGATCGCTCGCAAAAGCCTGCCCTCGGAGATGGACAGGCTCGCCTGCGCCGACGATGCCAGCGCCGTCACGGCATCGCGGCCGGCCGCCTGCCGGACCCAGAGCAGGTCCTCCGCGCCCACAGCAGCGCCGTGCTCGGCACACCAGTTCCCTTGCCTCTCCTCGAAGTGGAGGCGCAGTGCATCATGATGATCGACCACGGCGGCGAGTGCGCGCCGCATCACGTTCCAGTCGAGACGCTCTCTCGGCTGCAACAGCACCGCCTGGTTCCAATGATCCCGGTTCTCCATGTCCTCCGCAAAGAAGCGGGATTGAATCGGCAAGAGCGGATGCGGGCCGGTGACCTGCCCTTGGTCGGCGAGCGTGCCCGCGCGCTGTTGCGAACGCGCTGCAAGCGCCAAAGCCTCCAAGGTCTGGTGCTGAAACACGTCACGCGGTTCGATCAGGTATCCGGCGCGCCGGGCGCGGCTCACCATCTGGAGCGAGATGATGGAATCGCCCCCGAGCTCGAAGAAATTGTCGGTGAGGCCGACGGCCGGCCGGCCGAGCAGCTCGGCCCAGATCGCCGCAAAAGCCATCTCCGCAGGCGTGCGTGGCGCCTGATGATCCGCATGGCCATGGGCCATGTCGGGCGCCGGCAGCGCCTGGCGATCAACCTTGCCGCTCGGCATCAAGGGCAGCCGCTCCAGCACGGCAATTCTCGGCGGCACCATGTAATCCGGCAGGACGGCCGACAGCGCTGTCCGCAGCGCAGCCTCTTCCAACTCCGCCGTGCCGCTGACGTAGCCAACGAGCTGCCGGCCGGCGCCGACCTCTCGCGCCACCACCACGGCGGAGCGAACGCCGGGCTGCTCGAGCAGCCGCGCCTCGATCTCGCCGAGCTCGATGCGGAAGCCGCGGATCTTGACCTGGTGATCCGCGCGTCCGACATAGTCGATCGCGCCATCGGCGCGCCAGCGCGCCAGGTCTCCCGACCGATAGAGCCGCTCGCCTTGCTCCCCGAAGGGATCGGGAATGAAGCGCTCCGCCGTCAGCTTCTCGCGCCGCCAATAGCCCCTCGCCAAACCGGCCCCGCCGATGAACAACTCGCCAGTCACGCCTGCCGGAACCATGTTCAGATCGGCGTCGAGGATGCGGATCGTCACGCCGGGAATGGGCTGGCCGATCGGCACGCTCGTCCCATCCTCGTCGCGACAAGTCCAATACGTGGCGTTGATGAGAGCCTCGGTCGGACCGTAGCGATTGTCGAATCGCACGTGGGGGAACGCCGCACGTACACGCGTCATGAGATCGAGCGACAGCGCCTCGCCGCCAGCAAACAGGCGCTTGATCGAGGTGCAGCGCGCCGCGCCGGGCTCGGCCACGAAATGCTCGAGCATCTGCGGCACGAAGTGCAGCGTCGTCACGTCATGGGCGATGACGGCGTCCACCAGGAGTCGCGGCTCGCGATGCGCGCCTGGAGCCGCGATCACGAGCCGCGCGCCGGTTGCGAGCGGCCACAATATCTCCCAAACCGAGACGTCGAAGCTGAACGGGGTCTTGTGCAGCAAGGTCTCGGCAGGATCGAGACGATACTCCGCCTGCATCCAGTCAAGCCGCGCCGCCAGCGCGCGATGCGAGCAGGCCACGCCCTTGGGCACGCCGGTCGAGCCTGATGTGTGCATCACATAAGCCAGGCTGTCCGGATGAAGCGCCGCACCGGGATTGCCGGCATGGGCTTCGATCCGAGCTTCAGCCTCGCCGTCGATTGTCCAGGCCTCGACGTCCGCATCCGTGATCACAGACGCCAGATGCGGAAGCAGCCGCTCCTGGGTCAGCACCAGCGCCGTTCCGCTATCACGCAGCATGTGGAGCAGGCGATCGGACGGGTAGTCGGGATCGAGCGGCAGATAGGCGCCTCCGGCCTTCAGCACGGCCAGGACGCCGACGATCAGCTCGATGCTGCGCTCGAGCGCCAAGCCGACCAGCCGGTCGCGACTGATCCCGTGCTCCCGCAACCGCCATGCCAGGCGATTGGCACGCGCGTTCAGCTCGCCATAGCTGATCTGCCGTTCACTGAAGATCAACGCGATCGACGATGGCGAAGCCGCGGCCCGGGCTTCGATCTGCGCGACGATAGTGTCGCCAAGCTTCGGTGCCCGCTCGGCGCTGCCGCCCCAGCCGAGCAATCTCTGCTCCTCATCGGCATCGAGGCTGTCCAGCGCGCCCAGCGGCCGCGAGGCGTCCGCCACGATCCTGGCCAGCAGTTGCGACAGCGAGGCTTGCAGATATCTGATATGATCGTGGTCGAGGCGGCTGCGATCGTAGCGAAAGCCCAGATTGATGCCGTCGGGCTTGGCGAAGACCGCCACCGTCAGCGCATAGTTGGTGATCGAGACCTGCTCGACCCGGCCGAACCGGCGTCCGCTTTCGCTCTCGCCCCGCAGCGCCTGATCGACCGGATAGTTCTCGAACACGAGGATGTTGTCGAACAACGCGCGTCCGGAACGGCCGGCAAGACGCTGGATTTCGTACAGCGGCATCCAGCCGTGATCGCGCAGATCCGTGTTGCGCGCCTGGAGATCGCGCAGCCACGCTCCGATCTCGGTTTGCGGGCTTGCCTGATCGACGACGGGCAGCGTGTTGATGAACAGGCCGACCATCTCCTCGGCCCCGCTGATCTCCGCCGGCCGGCCCGAGACCGTCGCACCGAAACAGACCGCGCGCTGACCGGTGTGGCGGCGCAACAGCTGCGCCCAAGCGCCTTGCACCAGCGTGTTCAGCGTGACGCGCTCGCGCCGCGCAAAGGCTTGCAGGCTTGCCGTCAGGTCGGCCGTGAGCAGCAGGTCCGACGAGCCATGGCCGGAAGCACCGTTGGCCGCAGGTCCTCCCAGCGTGTCCGCTAGGAAGCTGGGCTCGTCCAATTCGGCCAAGGCCGATCGCCAGAACGACGCGGACGCGTCGCGGTCCTGCCTTTGCAGCCACGCGATGTAGTCGCGGTAGCGGCCCTTCACGGCCGATAGTCGCGCACCGCGTTCGTGCTGCAGGATCTCAGCCATGAGACGCGCGGCGCTC
Source organism: Bradyrhizobium sp. NBAIM08 (assembly GCF_020193935.1). Classification (NCBI taxonomy): domain Bacteria; kingdom Pseudomonadati; phylum Pseudomonadota; class Alphaproteobacteria; order Hyphomicrobiales; family Nitrobacteraceae; genus Bradyrhizobium; species Bradyrhizobium sp. NBAIM08. The sequence continues at coordinate 865,062 of NZ_JADYVR010000002.1, forward strand.
CAGCCGTCGAGCAGGATATGGTGATGGGTCCAGATCAGCCAGTGGCGTGCCTCGTCGAGCCGGATCAGCCGGACCCGCTGCAATGGCGCCTGAGACAGATCGAATGCCCTGGTACGTTCGGCTTGCGCAATACCCGCGAGCGCAACCCGCAGCTCCTCCTCTTCCATGGCGGCCGCCCGCGAGCGCCAGTCTTCTTCCTCGAATGGCAAAGGCGCAGAGCGATAGACCACCTGCTGCGCGGCCCCCGACAGCTCGCGCCACGCAAATCCGGTTCGCAACACGGCGTGGCGCGAGCTGATCTCGTGCCAGGCTGCGCGCAGCCTGCCGGCCTCGAGACCACGGACCTCCAGGCCGATCTGGTTGACGTAATTGCCGCTCTCGCCATCACGAAGGGCATGGAACAGCATGCCCTGCTGCATGGGCGACAGCGGATAGATGTCCACGATCTCGCGGCAGTCGATCGTCGCGACCAGCGCGTCGAGATCAGCCTGCTTGAGGTTCGACAAGGCGAAGTCCGACGGCGTGATGCCGCGGGCGCCGCCCGTGCAATGCGCGACGAGTTCGCGCAAGGAAGCCGCGTAATGCTCGGCGAGACGTTCGATCGTTGCGCGCCGGTAACGCCTGCGGCCATAGCTGAACGACAGGCGCAACTGTCCTTCGCCGACCTGACCGTTGATGCTGACCCAGCGGCCGAGTGGCGCGCTTTCGCTGCGCATCGGCCCCGAGCTCTCGGGCGCGAGGCGGAACGGGGCACTCTCTCCCATGCTGGAATCGAACTGGCCGAGATAGTTGAAGACGATGCGCGGCTCAGGGCGTGTCGCCAGTGCGCTCCGCTGCGCCTCGGGGCCGAGATGGCGCAGGATGCCGTACCCCAGCCCGCGGTTGGGAACGGCCCGAAGCTCCTCCTTGATGGATTTGATCAGAGAGGCATCGTCCTCGGAGCCACCCGACAGCCGCACCGGAAAAGCAGTGGTGAACCAGCCGATGGTGCGGGACACATCGGCGCCCGCAAAGACGTCTTCGCGGCCATGGCCCTCGAGCTCAACGACGACATCCTCAATCCCGCCCCAGCGTGACACCGCTCGCGCAAGTGCCGCCAGCAGGAGATCATTGACCTGGGTGCGGTAGGCGGCCGGGGCTTCCTTCAGCAGCCGCGTGGTCAATCCGGCGTCGAACGCCAGCAGGACTTCATCGCCGTCTGCAACCCGGTCGACCCCGCCATGATCGTCATCGCAGGGAAACGCGGCATGCGATCCTCGCTCCAGCCAATAATCGAGCTCGGCTGCCAGCTCGTCGGTCGCAGCATAGGTCTGCAATCGCGCGCCCCAGGATGCATAAGAGTCGCTCCTCGCCAGCGCGACTGAAGCCGCGCCCTGACGGAGCTGATCGTACGCCGTCGCAAAGTCTTCGAGCAGCACACGCCATGACACGCCGTCGATGACGAGATGATGCACCACCACCAGAAGCCGCTGGCTGCCGTCCGCGAGATCCATGCCGACCACACGCAACAGCGGCCCGGCCAGCGACAGGCTGGCCTGAGCTTGTGAGGCGACCTTCGTGACTGCGGCGGCATCCTGGAGGTCACCAAGAATCCACAGCAGCTCGGACGTTGGCGGTGTAGCGCCGTACGTCGCGCGCCAACCGCCATCAATCTCCTCGAAACGCAGGCGCAGGGCCGCATGATGCGCGACAAGAGCGGCAAGCGTGAGCTCGACGAGCTTCCAGTCGAGCCGCGACTTCGGCATCAGCAGGACGGCCTGATTCCAGTGATGACGGTCCCCTGCATCCTCACTGAGGAACCGCAACTGGATCGGCAGCAGCAGGTGCTCGCGGCCGTCGAGATCGATCTCAGCGGCGACGATCTCCGCTTTGTCTTCACTCCGCGCCACGCGCGCCAGATCCTGCAAGGTCTGATGCCGGAAGACGTCACGCGGCTCGATCAGCAGGCCCGTCTGGCGCGCGCGACCGACCAGCTGCAGCGAGATGATGGAATCGCCGCCGAGCTCGAAGAAATTGTCGGTGGCGCCGATGGCGGGCTGGCCGAGCAGCTCGGCCCAGATCGCAGCGAGCACCGTCTCGGCTGCGGAGCGCGGCGCGACATGCGCGGTGGTTGCGGCCGGCATCTCAGGCGCCGGCAGGGCGTCGCGATCAACCTTGCCGTGCGCGGTGAGCGGCAGCCGGTCCAATCGCACGATGCGGGCCGGCACCATGTAGTCGGGCAGCTCATCCGAGAGCGCCGCACGCATCGCCGCTTCGTCGAACGGCCCATCGCCGGCGACATAGCCGACCAGCTGACGGCTGACGCTGGCTTCAAGGGCAACGACCACGGCCGACCGCACGCCGGCCTGCCGCATCAGCCATGCCTCGATCTCGCCGAGCTCGATCCGGAAGCCGCGGATCTTCACCTGATGATCGGTCCGGCCCACATATTCGATGACGCCATCGGCGCGCCACCGCGCCAGATCGCCGGTGCGATACAGCCGCGCGCCCGGCGCGCCAAACGGATCAGGGACGAAGCGGTCGGCCGTCAGCTCGGCGCGCTGCCAGTAACCGCGCGCCAAGCCCTCGCCGCCGATGAACAGTTCACCGGTCACGCCGACCGGGACGATGTTGAAATCATTGTCCAGGATGTAGGCCGAGCGGCGGCCCACCGGGCGACCGATCGGGGCATAATTGCCGTCGATCTCCTCGCTCGCATCGACCTTCCAGACCAGCGGCGTGACCACGGTTTCGGTCGGCCCGTAGCCGTTGATCAATGCCCGCGGCTTGAGCGCGCGCTTGACCTTGTCGAAGCCGGCCTTTGGCATCGCCTCGCCGCCGAACGAGTACAACTCGACTGGCGGCGGATCGCCACGCCACATCGCGAAATCAGCGAGCTGTTGCAGGTAGGCGGGCGGGAATCCGGCATTGGTGACGCGCTGCCGGCGCAGAACCTCGATAGTCTGTTCGGCGGACCACAGGTCCGCATCCCGCATCACGAGCGCCGCGCCGCAGGTCAGTGCGGTCCAGAGCCGCTCATGGGCGCCATCGAAGGTGAAGGACAGGAAGTGCAGCTCGCGCGAGTGCCGATCCATGTCGTAGAGCCCGGCCGTCACCTCGCAGTGCATGGCGAACGGACCGTGTTCGACCGCGACGCCCTTGGGGATGCCGGTGGAGCCGGAGGTGTAGATCACATAGGCAAGGCTGGTTGGCACCACCGCGATCTCGGGATCGCTTTCGCTCTCCTTGGCGAGATCGATCGCACCGAGCGGAACGACCACAACGCCAGCTGGCGGCGGCGTTAACGCCGAACTATCTGCGTCGACCAGCACGACACGCGCGCCGGCATCGCGCAGGGTGCCGACCTGTCGTCTGGCCGGATGCTCGGGATCGAGCGGCAGATAGGCTGCACCCGTCTTCAAGATGGCGAGCAGCGCTGTAATGAGGCCTGGCGAACGCCGTGCCGAGACACCGACAAGGTCGTCGCGCCCGACACCGAGGCGGATCAGGTGGTGTGCGAGCCGATTGGCGCGGCGGTTGAGCTCGGCATAGCTGATTTCATAGTCACCGAAGACCAGCGCCGGCGCGTCGGGCGTTTCGGCGGCCAGCCGTGCAACCGTCCGATGCACCGGTGTGAACGATGAGCTTGCCGTTTCGTCGGCGCGATTCCATTGCCGCAACTGCCCCAGTTCCTGTTCGGACAGCAACGCCACATCGGCGATCCCTTGCGCGTCGTCGGCAACCATGGCCTTCAGGGTCGTGGTCCAATGCGCGGCAAGACGCTCGATCGTCGCCGCCTCGAACAGCGCCGCCGCATAGGTAAAGACGGCGCGGATTTCGCCTGACAGCCCCTCCTCGGTATCGAGCGCGAGGTCGAACTTGACGGCATCGACCTCCGTATCGATCGTCTCGATCTGGAGACCGGTCCGATCCGATGGACTAGCCGACGCCCGACGGCGCTGGTGATTGTAGAGGACCTGGAACAGTGGATTCTGACTCAGGCTGCGCGTGGGCCGAAGGATTTCGAGCAGACGTTCGAACGGCAGGTCCTGGTTTTCCTGTGCCTCGACAGTGGCCGCATGAACCGCCGCAATGAAGTCCGCGATCGCCGCGCGGCCGTCGATCTGCGTGCGAAGCACCTGGGTATTGACGAACAGACCGATCACGCCGCGCGCTTCGCCGCGATGCCTGTTGGCGACGGGCACGCCGATGTTGATGTCGGACTGCCCGGTGTAGCGATAGAGCAGCAGCTTGAAGCTCGCCAGCAGGACGGCGAACAGGGTCGTGCGATGCCGCCGCGCGAGCCCGCGCAAGCCATCGGCTAGCGCCGGGTCGAGCGGGATGCGATGTGCCGATCCCGCCAGATCCGGGACCGCCGGGCGCGGCCGGTCGATCGGCAGCTGGAGCACCGCCGGATCGGCGAGACGCCTGGTCCAGTAGCCGACCTGCCGTTCGCCATCGACCGCACTCATCCAGAGCCGCTGCCATTCGGCGTAGTCGGCATAGTCAATCTCCGGCTCCGGCAGCGCCGGTTCTTCACCGCAAGCGAATGCCGCGTACAGTTTCCAGAACTCGTCAACCAGCACGCCCATCGACCAGCCGTCGGCCACGATATGGTGCAGGCTGACGACGAGGAAGTGATCGCCCTCGTCCAGCGTCAGCAGCGTCGCGCGCATAAGCGGGCCGGCCTCGAGATCGAACGGCAGCGAAGCCTCCTGCCGCGCAAGCTCGCGCGCCTGCCGTTCGCGGTCGTCGCCATCGAGGGCCAGGTGCCGCAATGCGGCCGGCTGCGGAACCTGGATGACTTGTTCGGCCTGCTCCCCTTCCTGCCGAAAGACGGTGCGAAGCGCGCTGTGGCGGGCGACAAGCATATCGAACGCCTGTTGCAATGCGCGTGGTTGCAGCTGGCCGCGCACGCGCACCGTCGCTGATATGTTGTAGGCCGCGCTGGACGGATCCATCCGCCACAGGAACCAGAGGCGCGCTTGCGCAAAGGACAGCGGCGCCCGCTTATGCCCCTGGCGCACGATCGGCAGCATGGCGAGGTTGACGCCCTTCGCCGCGAGCTGCGACACGAACGCGTGCTGCTTGCCGGAATCGAGACGCATCAAGCGCCGTGAAATGTCGCGCAGCTGCTGCTTTTGCGTGGTTGCCGTGTCACTCATGGGACAGTTCGACTTCCTTCAACAGGTCGAGCATCGCTACGATGTCGTCGCTTCGCTTGTCGATCTCGCTCTCCAGGCCCAGCGCAGCAGCCATGGTTTCAACGGTCGTCAATTCAAACAGACGATTGAGCGGCAGGTCGTGGCCGAGATCCCGCTTGATGCGGCTGACGAGCTGGACCGCGATCAAGGAATCGCCGCCGAGCTCGAAGAAATTGTCGGTGACACCGATATTGGGCTGGCGCAGCAGATCGGCCCAGATCGCGGCCAATGCAGCCTCCGCCGGCGTGCGCGGCGCCACATGCTGGGCGGACGCCGCGAGCTGATCCGGCGCCGGCAATGCCTTGCGGTCGATCTTGCCGTTCGGCGTCAGCGGCAGACGCTCCAGCACCACGATCCGCGCCGGGACCATGTAGTCGGGCAGCACCGGGGACAGCGCCGTTTTGAGCGCCGCCCCATCCAGCGCTTCGCCGCTGACATAGCCGACCAGCTGGCGGCCGGTGCCGGCCTCGCGCGCCACCACGACGGCGGCGCGAACGCCCGGCTGCGCCTGCAGCCGTACCTCGATCTCGCCGAGCTCGATGCGGAAGCCGCGGATCTTCACCTGGTAATCGGCACGGCCGACATAATCGAGCACGCCGTCGGACCGCCACCGCGCCACATCGCCGGTGCGGTACAGCCGCGCCCCCGGCGGACCGAAAGGATCCGGGATGAAGCGCTCCGCCGTCAGGCCGCCGCGCTGCCAATAGCCCCGCGCGAGCCCGCTTCCGCCGATATAGAGCTCGCCGGCGACGCCGACCGGCGCGAGGTTGAGGTCACCGTCGAGAACGTAAAGCGTGGTGTTGCCGATCGGGCGGCCGAGCAGCGGACGATCATCCATCGCATCGAGCCGATGGCACGCCGACCACACCGTGGTCTCGGTCGGGCCGTACAGGTTCCAGACCTCGCCGGCTTGGGCCACCAGCCGCCGCGCCAGATCCGGCGGCAGCGCCTCGCCGCCGCACAGCACCCGGCAGCTCGCCGGCAGCGCAGGACCGTCGTGATCGAGCAGCATCCGCCAGGTTGATGGCGTTGCCTGGATCACGGACACGCCATGCCGCTGCACGATCGTCTTGAGCTTGGCAGGATCATGCGCGGCCGCGCGATCCGCCAGCACGACGCAGGCGCCGATCGTCAGCGGCAGCCACAGCTCCAGGACTGCGATGTCAAAGGACAGTGAGGTCAGTCCGAGCACGTGGTCGCTAGCCGTCATGCCGGGCTGCTTCGCCATGGTCGCCAGGAAATTGGTCACGGCATCATGGCGGACCATCACGCCCTTGGGCAGACCGGTCGAGCCCGAGGTGTAGATCACATAGACCAGGCTCTCGCCGTGAACGGCGAGATCGAGATTGCCGGCATCGCCGCCCTCGCCGTCCTGTGCATCAATGAGCCAAGCCTCCGCACCGGTCTCCGCTAATATGCTTGCGAACTGATCGTGCAATCTCTCTTGCGTCAGCACCAGCGCCGCGCCGCTGTCGCGCAGCATGTGCGCCAGCCGCTCCAGCGGGTAGTCCGGATCGAGCGGCAGATAGGCCCCGCCGGCCTTCAGCACCGCCAGCAGTGCGACCAGCATCTCGACGCCGCGGTCGAGCGCCAGCCCGACTACGATTTCGGTCCCGACGCCGTGATCCCGCAATCGTCGCGCCAGCCGGTTGGCACGCGCATTCAGTGCGGCATAGCTCAGCGCCACCTCGCCGAACACCAGCGCGATCGCCTCAGGTGACTTCCGGACCTGTGCTTCAAATTGCTCGATCAACGACTGTCGCCGATCATGCGCCTGCGTCCGGTTCCACGTCTCCAGCAACAGCTGCCGCTCGTCGTGGGGCAAAATGTCGAGCTGCCGGACCGGCGCACGCGGCGCGCGATCCAGCGCATCGGCCAATTGATCGAGTGCCTGCTGCATCATGGCGCAAATGCGATCGGCCGAGAACGGATGGACGATCTGGGCGGTCAGGCCAAGCGCCTGGCCATAATCCTCGACCGCCAGCATCAGGGGATAATTGGTGCGTTCCTCGCCCCCGAGCCATTCGATGCCGGTGCTCTCCCTGTTGGCAGCCAGATCCGCCGGCATTGCATTGTGCCGATAGTTCAGGACCGCGCTGAACAGAGGCGCAGGTGCCGTGACGCCGCTGCATCGCTGCGCGAGCGCCAGGGAGGCGTGCTCGTGTGCCATCAGTTCGGTCAGCCGGCGATGCGCATCACGAACGCTGTCCTCGACCGCAGCGTCACCAAGATCCAGCCGCAACGGCAAGGTGTTGATGAACAAGCCCATGGTGCGATCGCCGCCCGCGCCGGCGTGCATGCGGCCGAACAGGACGGTCCCGAACACCACGTGCTCGCGCCCGCTGGTTCGCGCCACCACCTGCCCCCAGGCGAGATGGCAAAGGCTGGCGAGGCTGACGCCCAACCGCCGCGCCTGCACACGAAGCCTTGCGTTCAACCCTTCAGGCAGCATTCGCCGGGCTTCCACGACGCCACCGCCGTCGCCGTGCACCCGGTCCAGTCCAAACGGTGTGGTCGGCTCGTCGATGTCGGCGAGCATGCCGCGGAAGAAACGCTCATGCTCCACGGTCGCCGCCGATCCGCGCGCCTGTGCCACCAGATTCCGGAACGGATAAGGCGGCGGCAATTCGTGGCTCCGCCCGGACAGGATCTTCCCGACCTCGTCGTGCATCACTTCGAGCGTGGAGTGGTCGCCAATCAAATGATGCAGCAGGACCAAAAGCAGCCAGCGCTCTCCACCCGGATCGGCCGCGACCGCAAATCGCAAAAGCGGCGGCCGTCCGAGATCGATCCGATGCAAACGCGGATCGAATCGTCGCGCGAGCTGCTCATCCCCAGGGCCTTCGCCATCCAGCACGACCTCGTCGACGACCAAGGACGCCTGCCGCCAAACCACCTGTGCCGGCGTGGACAGTCCGCTCCACACGATAGACGTTCGCAGAATGTCGTGACGGGCGACCACCTGCCGGACCGCGTCGAGATAGCGATCGAGCAGGTCGCGGCTGGCAAATGCCATTCGGCCGACCAGCAGATAGGGATCGCCTTCCTTCGACAGCAGGTGGTGGAAGAGAATGCCATCCTGAAGTGGCGAGAGGCCGTAGACATCTTGGATGTTGGCGACGCCGCCAGGAACGTCGGCCACGATGCTGTCGATGTCGGATTGCGTCAACGTGATCAGCGGCAACAATTCCGGTGTGATCGCCGTCGTCTGCCGGGTGATCTGATTGACCGGAACGTCGGCTTCTACGCCGCCATCGAGGCTGGCGGCAAATTCCGCCAGCACCGGCTTCGCGAACAGCATGCGCGCATCCGCCCTCAGCGCATGCCGCTGCAATCGCTCCAGCATGCGCACTGCGAGCAGCGAGTGGCCGCCGAGCTCGAAGAAGTGGTCACTGCGTCCGATCCGATCGACGCCCAAGAGCTCGGCCCAGATATTTGCGACAATCTGCTCGACCTCGCCGCGCGGCGGTTCGAAACGGCGCCGCGCATATGCATCGTTCTCCGGCGCCGGTAGCGCCTTGCGGTCCACCTTGCCATTCGGCGTGAGCGGGAGTGCATCGAGACTTACGAAAGCTGACGGCACCATGTAGTCCGGCAGACACGCACGCAGGTGATCGCGCAACGCGCTGGCAAGCTCTCCGCGATCGCGCCTTACGCCCCCCCTAGCGGCCACATAGGCGACCAGCCGCATGTCGCCGCCATGATTGCGCTGCACCAGCACGATTGAATCGGCAACGTCGGCGTGCTCGTTGAGCCGAAACTCGATTTCAGCGAGCTCGATACGAAAGCCACGGATCTTGACCTGGTGGTCGTTGCGGCCGAGAAACGCAATATTGCCGTCCGGGAGATAGCGGCCGAGATCGCCGGTGCGGTACATGCGTGCATCCGCATCGCCGCAGAAGGGATCGCGCACGAAGCGTTCCGCCGTCAGATCGGCGCGATTGAGATAACCGCGCGCGATGCCGACCCCTCCGATATGGATTTCACCGACCGCACCGAGCGGAACGGGCGCACCGAACCGGTCCAGAAGATAGATCCGCGCATTCGGCAGCGGTCGACCGATCGGAGCCGCGTCGCCATCAAAGCCCCGATGCCGCAACCAGCTCGTGGCGCAGACCGTTGCTTCCGTCGGCCCATAACCGTTGAAGACGGCAATATCAGGAGGCAATCCCTTGACCAGCTCGGCCCTGGGCAATTCACCGGCAAGAACGAGAACCCGCAACGAGGCGAGCCGTTCGAGATCGGTCCGCCCGTGCAGCATCGCCGGCGGCAAGGTCGCATGCGTGATCGCATTGTCCGCGAGATAGCCGAACAATGCCGCGGTGTCCTGATGCTCGCGCGTGCCGGCCAGAAACAGCGCGGCGCCCGAGCACAGGGCCATGACGATTTCCCAGATGCTGGCATCGAAGCTGAGCGAGGCAAATTGCACGACGCGACTGCTCGAATTGACGTTGAACAACGCCCGCTGCGCCAACGCCAAATTCACCAGGCCACGGTGCTCGACCATCACCCCCTTCGGCCGACCGGTCGAGCCGGACGTGTAGATGATGTAAGCGAGGCTTCGCGCAGTCAGGCCTTCGAGGAGAACACTCGGATCCGACGTCGCCAGCCCTGCGTCTGCGTCGGGGTCGACCATCTCGCAGGTCCCATCTGGAATGATCGCGCGTCCTGTGGCGTCTGCGATCAGCAGGCGCGGCCTGGCATCGTCGACAATCTGACGTAGCCGCTCCGCAGGATAAGCGGGATCGAGCGGCAGATAGGCGCCGCCCGCCTTCAGCACGGCCAGCAGGCTCACCACCATTGCGATGCCCCGCGGCAGGCAGATCGCAACGGGCTGATCCGGCACCACTCCCAAGGTGATCAAGTGCCGCGCAAGCCTGTTCGCCCGCGCATCGAGCTCGCTATAGCTCAGACGAACGTCCTCGTATGCCAGCGCAATGGCGTCCGGCGCCCTTCTCACCTGCTCCGCAAACAGATCTTGAATGCAGCTTTCGGAGGGAAACGGCGTGGCCGTCTCGTTCCAAGTGTCGAGAACGCGCCTGCGCTCATCGGCACCAATGATATCGATCCGATCGACCTCCTGGTCCGCATCGGAGATCATCGCCCGCAGCACGGTCAACAGATAGCCCCGATGGCGCGTGATCGTCGCTTCGTCGAATAGCGACGTCGCATAATTCAGGGAGCCGACAATGCGCCCGTCCATCTCGCCGAGATTGAGCTCGAGATCGAACTTGACCTGTTGCAGCGGAATATCAGCGACCTCGGCTTTGAGGCCGGGCAACTCGAGAGGCCCCCTCTCGTTGTTTTGCCAGGCGAACACGGCCTGGAAGACCGGTGTCTGCTCCGGCCGTCGCAGCGGTTGGACGATCTCGACGACCTGCTCGAACGGTAGGTCCTGATGATCCTGCGCCGCGAGCGCCGCCGCGCGCACGCGGCGGAGCAGTTCGGCCACGCTGGGCTCCGCCGAGAGATCAACGCGGACAGCCAGCATGTTGACGAAGAATCCGATCAGGCCCTCGATCTCCGGCCTATTTCGGTTGGCCGTCGGAGTCCCGATGACGATATCGGTCTGCGAGGAGAGTCTCGACAACACCACTGCCCAGGCCGCCAGCACCGTCATGAAAGCACTGGCGCCATGCGACTGACTCAGTCGCCTGATGCCGGAGGCCAGCTCCACATCGATTTCGATCGGCAGGGACGCCCCGGCGAGCGACCTGATTGGCGGACGCGGCCGATCCGTCGGCAATTCAAGCACGGCAGGAGCGTCCGCGAGTGCTTCTCGCCAATAGTCGACCTGCCGCTGCAAGCGTTCGCCCGACAGCCATTGCCGCTGCCAGACGGCATAGTCCGGATACTGGATTGCCAATGGCGGCAGAGGATCGTCCTTGCCGGCGGCGAATGCCCGGTAGAGAGCGCCGAGCTCGCGCATGAGCACGCCGATCGACCAGCCATCGGAGACGATGTGATGCTGGGTGAGCAAGAAGAGATGCTCTCCCTCCGCCATCCGGATCAGGCGACCGCGGACCAACGGTCCAGCGGCGAGATCGAACGGCGTCGCGGCCTCCTCGCGGCAGAGGCGCGCCAGCTCCTGCTCGCGATCGTCCCGGCTACTCAGATCATGTTCGAGCAGCGGCACACGCGCATCCGTGGGCAGCAGCACCACGCGCGGCTGTTCGTCCACTACGCGAAAGACGCTGCGCAGGGCTTCGTGGCGCGCGAACACACGGTCGATGCTGCGACGCAAGGCTTCGAGATCGAGCTCGCCCGTAAGCCGCAATGCTCCGCGAATGTGATAGCTGGAATTCGTACCATCGAGCTGCGCCAGCAGCCAGAGCCGCTGCTGCGCAAAGGACATTTCCAACGATCCGCTCCGCGCCACCACCGGAATGGCACTGGCGCCACTCCTGTCGGCACTCCGGCCGCGATCCCTGGCCAGCGCGACGAGCTTTCTCATCTGCTGGGGATCCAGATCGCGTAAGCTCGGCTTTGCCGTGTCAGCCATGCTCACTGCTCCGTTCCCACCAGTTCCTGGAGCTCTTCGGCATCGAATTCTTGCTCGATGAGCCTGATCGAAACGACCCGGGCAAATGAGGCAAGATCGGGATGAGCGAACAGATCCGAGACCGCGATTGACACGCCGATCTCCTGCGACACCCGGCTCAGCACCCGCACTGCGAGCAAGGAATGTCCGCCGAGCTCGAAGAAGTGATCGTTGCGTCCGACCTGATCGACGTCGAGCAGCTCCGCCCAGATCCCAGCCAGCGCAAGCTCGATCTCGTCCTCGGGTGCCTCGTAGGTGCGACGCACCAACGCATCCTCGCCCGGCGCCGGCAGTGCACGCCGATCGATCTTACCGTTAGCGGTGAGCGGCAACTGCTCCAGCACCGTCACCGACGACGGCACCATGTAGTCAGGCAGAACGGCGGACAGTGCATCGCGCAAGGCGCGGCCGTCGAGCGACGGCCCGCCACTCGCATAGGCGAACAATTGGCGCCCGGTCCGGCCTTCGCCCGCCACAACGGCCGCCGCACGCACGCCACGCTGCTCGAGCAGACGCGCCTCGATCTCTCCGAGCTCGATACGGAAGCCGCGGATCTTCACCTGCTGGTCGGCGCGGCCGACATATTCAATCACGCCGTCGTTGCGCCAGCGCGCGAGATCGCCGGTGCGATAGAGGCGCGTGCCATCGTCGCTGAACGGATCGGGGACGAACCGCTCCGCGGTCAGTGCAGCCCGGTTCAGATAGCCGCGGGCCTGGCCAACACCACCGATGAACAGCTCGCCGGTGACGCCGGCGGGAACGATATTGAGGTCGGAATCGAGAATGTGCGCCGACCTCGCACCAACGGGCCGTCCGATCGGTGCGGGTTGGTGAGGTGTCAACGCGGCGGCGTCGACGATCCACGCCGTCGGCGCGATCACCGTCTCGGTCGGGCCGTAGGCGTTGACCAGAAGATCGATCTTGACAGCTTCTCGAAATGCCCTGACTCCGGTATCGGACCAGGCTTCGCCACCGACGATACAGGCCCTGATCGCCAGCCTGCGCCCGCCCTGCCGCAATGCCGCGCTCAATTGATCCGCATAGGCCGGCGGCAGAAAGATCGAGGTCACCGCGTTGCGGGTCATCTCGCTGACGAGATCGTCAATCAGGAGACCGGGCTTCGAAGGCAGGACGAGCGAACCGCCCGTCATCAGCGGTACCAGCCATCGCTCGTGGGCGATGTCGAAATTGATCGATGCCGTCTGGAACTCGCGGTCACGCGAGGTCATGCGGTACAGTTGGCCGATGGCTTCGCAATGCATCGCCAGCGGTCCGCGCGCAACCGCCACGCCTTTCGGCGCGCCGGTCGACCCGGACGTGTAGATGACATAGGCCAGGCTGTCCGGATGGATTTCGATGTCGAGGTTCCCGCCGTCCTCGCCGGCGCGCGGCGATGGCTGGTCGATGCAGAGCGCCTCGACCCCGGCTTCGCGCAGCACCGGTGCAAGCGGCTCGAGCAGCGCGCCTTGCGTCAGGACCAGCGCCGCGCCGCCGTCACGCAGCATGTAGGCAAGCCGCTCGGCCGGATAATCCGGATCGAGCGGCAGATAGGCGCCTCCGGCCTTCAGAACCGCGAGCAGCGCGATGATCATGTCCGGGCTTCGGCTCAAGGCAATGCCGACCAGCCGATCCGGACCGACGTTCCAGAGGCGAAGGCGTCGTGCGAGCGCGTTCGCACGCGCGTTCAACTCGCCATAGGAGATGCGCTGGTCGCCGCAGACGATGGCAATGGCAGACCGCGCCTGCGCGGCCTGTGCTTCGATATGCATCACGACGTCGGCGCAGGATGATGCGGAGGTCAGCCGCGCTGCGCCACTCCATTCGAGAGCTCGTCGCGCGTCCTGCTCGACTGCCGCAGAAAGATCACCGAGCGCACATTCCGAATTCGCCGCAATCCGTTCCAGCAGGGCGTGGAGAATGTCGCGAAGGCGCAGGATCGCCGCCTCGTCGACCCGGCTCCGGTCATAGTTGAATTCAATGTTCAGCCGATCGCCGGCGGCGAACACCGCGACCGCCAGCGCATAGTTCGTCGGCGTCACATGCGCCACACGTCCCAGCCGCGGACCACCTTCCCCGCCTCGCAGCACCCCCTCGTCGATCGGATAGTTTTCGAACACCAGGATACTGTCGAACAGCGGCTGCCCGGCACGGCCGGCGAGGCGCTGAATGTCGTAGAGCGGCGTCCAACCGTGCTCGCGCAGCGCCAAATTCTGTTCCTGCAACTGGCGCAGCCAATCGCCCACGATAGCTTGCGGGCTGGTCGCATCGACGATGGGAAGCGTGTTGATGAAGAGGCCCACCATCTCCTCTGAACCGGGCAATTCGGCCGGACGACCCGAGATGGTCACGCCGAAAGAGACCGCGGACTGCCCCGAATGACGCCGCAGCAGCTGCGCCCACGCGCCCTGGATGAGCGTATTGAGCGTCACCCGTTCATGCCTGGCAAAGGACTTCAATCGCTCGGTCAACGCTGCGTCCACCGCAAGCCCGACGCTGGCATGGCCTTCGGCGAGGGATGTTTTGGGGGGCGTCAGTGTGTTCGCGAGCAATGTGGGCGCCTCAAGCCCTGCCAGAGCCTCGCGCCAGAACCTCTCGGCGCTCTCGCGATCGCGGCCCTGCAACCATGCAATGTAGTCGCGATAGCCGCCCTGCACGGCCGGCAGCGGGCGGCCGCTCGCCTGCTGCAACACCTCGGCCACGAGCCGGGCCGAGCTCCAACCATCGACGAAGATGTGATGATGGGTCCAGATCAGCCAATGCCTGTCGTCGTCGAGACGGATCAGACGGATACGCTGAAGCGGCGGCTGCGAAATGTCGAAGCCCATCGCGCGCTCACGCCGGGACATCTCCGCCAGCGCGGCTTGCAGATCCGCAGGCGCGCTGTCGCGCCAATCCTCCTCGACGAACGGCACCGTCACTTGGCGATGCACCACCTGCTGCGCTGCGCCCGACAGGTTCTGCCAGACAAACCCGGTCCGCAGGGTCGCATGCCGGTCGCTGACCATCTGCCACGCGGCTTTCAGCTTGCCGGCATCGACGCCGAACAGCTCGAGCCCGACCTGATTCACATAGGCGTCGTTGGCACCGTCGCGCAGCGCATGAAACAGCATGCCCTGCTGCATCGGCGAGAGCGGATAGATGTCCTCGATGCCGCGCAGATCCAGGTTCGCAGCCAACCGGTCGAGGTCGGCTTGAGCGAGCCCAGACAGCGGGACATCCGATGGCGTGAGGCCGAACGCTCCATTGCAGCAGTGGGTGATCAGTTCGCGCAGTGCGTCTTTGTAATGTGCGGCGAGCCGCTCGACCGTCGCGTCCCGGTAGCGCTTGCGTCCGTATCCGAGAGATAGTTCCAATCGGCCGTCACGCACGAGGCCAGTGATGTTCAGCCAGCCGCGCATGGGTGCCGTGGCGCTACGCGAGGGACCTGCACTCTCCGCTGCGAAGGAGAAGCGCTGGTTGGTGCCTATGTTGGCGTCGAAGCGGCCTAGATAGTTGAAGACGATCTGCGGCTCCGCCAATTGAGCCAGAGCATGGCGCTGCTGCTCGGAGCCGAGATGGCGCAACACGCCATAGCCGATCCCGCGATTCGGAATCGCGCGAAGCGTCTCCTTGACCGCCTTGATCAGCGACGCCTCGTCGCCTGCATCTTTCAGCCGGACCGGGAAGGCCGTCGTGAACCAGCCGACGGTGCGGGACACATCCGCATCTGGGAAGATCTCCTCGCGGCCGTGGCCTTCGAGCTCCACGGTGATCTCGTCGTGCTGGCTCCAGCGCGACACCGCGCGCACGAGACCGGCGAGCAGGAGATCGTTGGCCTGGGTCCGATAGGCAGCCGGCGCCTGTTCGAGGAGCTGTGACGTCAGGTCGGCATCCAACACCAAGGACACCTCGCCGCCATCACCGACGCGATCGACATCGCCATGGTCGTCGTTGCATGGCAGGCGTGCGCCGGCGCCACGATCCAGCCAATACGGCAATTCGGCCGCGATCTCCGCCGTTCCCGCATAGGCATGCAGCCGCTCGCTCCACGAGGCAAAGGAGTCGCTCTTCGGCGGCAGCGCGACGGGACTGCCACGCTGCAGCTGGTCATAGGCCAACGCCAGGTCTTCCAGCAGGATACGCCAGGACACGCCATCGACGACGAGATGATGGATCGCAAGCAGCAAGCGTTGGCTACCGTCCGCCAGGTCCATGCCGACCGCGCGCAGCAGCGGTCCGGAAGACAGTGAGAGGCTTTCCTGCGCGGCACGGGCGAGCGCCGTGATGTCCGTCGCGCCGCCGACGCCCGCGTGAATCCATAACAGTTCGGATGACGCCGGTGCCGGGCCCTGCTCCGCCCGCCAGGCGCCATCCACCTGCTTGAACCGCAAACGCAGCGCATCGTGATGGTCCGAGATGGCCGCAAGCGCGCGCCGCAGCGTCTCCCAATCGACCTGCATACGGGGCAGCAGCAGAACCGCCTGGTTCCAGTGATCCCGGTTGGCAATCTCCTCGGCGAAGAAGCGCGTCTGAATCGGCATCAGATGGGGCATGCCAGATGCGGTGTCGCCGACTGACGCCTTCGCCGCCGGTCTCTCCTTCTTGGTCGTCCCCGCCGATATCACGGCGACCGTCGCCAACCCGGCAATCGTCTGCTGGCTGAAGATCTGCTTCGGAGTGAGCCGGATGCCGCGCTTGCGCAAGCGGGCGATGATCTGCAGGCTCAGAATCGAATCGCCGCCGAGTTCGAAGAAATTGTCATTACGGCCGACGCGCTCGCGAACGAGCACCTCGCACCAGACCGCCGCGATGGCAATTTCAATATCCCCCGCAGGCGCGGCATAGCCGGCCGACGCCCCTTCTTCGGCCGGTTCGGGCAAGGCGCGACGATCGACCTTTCCATTCGGCGTCAGCGGCAATTGCGCCAACATGACGATGTGTGACGGAACCATATAGTCCGGCACGATTGCAGCCAGCTGTTGCTTGATCGCATCGGCCTGTGGAGCGGCGCCGCTCTCAGCCACGCAATAGGCGATCAGCTCCTGGCGCTCACTTTCACCGATGGCGCGTGAAACGACCACCGCGTCACCGATCCCCTGCAGCGCCTTGATAACGCGCGCGACCTCGCCCAACTCGATGCGATAGCCGCGCAACTTGATCTGGTCATCAGAACGACCCAGGAATATCAGCCGGCCCTCGCGGTCGCAGCGGACACGATCCCCGGTTCGGTAGAGGCGCCCGCCCGCGGCGCCGAACGGATCCGGCACGAAGCGTTCCGCGGTCAGGCCCGCCGCGCCGCGATAGCCCCGCGCCAGCCCAGCGCCGCCGACATAGAGCTCGCCAACGACTCCGATCGGCACCTCGTTCAAGGCGTCATCGAGGACATGGACGCGCAGATTGGCAAGAGGCAGACCGATCGGAACCGAACCGTCCCCGCGGCCTGCCGCGCACTCATGCGTCACCGCACCGACGGTCGTTTCCGTGGGCCCGTAATGATTCAGGATCCGGCATTCCGGCCGCAAACGCCGGACGTCGTCCAGCAGCGCGCCATCGCACGCCTCGCCGCCCAGGACGAGCGCGTCGCGGGGGAGCAGATCGGCCGAGTGCGAGGCCTGAAGCAGCCCTCGCAGATGGCTCGGCACGATCTTGAGAATGTCGACCTCGCCCTCGCGCATCGCTTGTGCAAACGCATCCGCGTCGAATACGGCCTCCGGTGACAGCAGATGCAGCGTGCCGCCGGATGCGAGCGCACCGAACAGGACAGTGTGGCCGAGGTCGGCCGCCACCGTCGAAACCATCGCCATGCTCGCCGACGGGCGCGGCTTCAGGCGCTGCAACAAGGCTTGCACGTAATTGGCCAAGGCCCCGTGCGAGACGCTGACGCCCTTAGGCGCGCCGGTCGATCCGGAGGTATAGATGACGTAAGCGGTCTGCGCCGGGTGAATGATCGTGTCGGGCGGCAGGCTCGACACCTCGGCGCGCGCCGCTTCCGCCTCCGCCTCGAGCACCAGGCAGCCCCGCTCGCGCGCATCCGCCAATTTGTCGCCCGCCGCAAGCATGATGTCGATGCCACCGTCGGTCAGGATACGGCGGACGCGCTCCAACGGCCATTTCGGATCGAGCGGGACATAAGAGCCGCCCGCCTTCAGCACACCGAGCAAGGCGACGACAAAGGCCGGAGAGCGCTCGATCCACAGCGCAACCGGTGTCTCGCGTGCCACGCCCTTCGCGATGAGGGCGTGTGCGATACGATTTGACCGCTGCTCGAGCGCCGCAAAGGTCAGTTGCCCCCGGCCGCATCGAATGGCGATGGCGGTCTGTCGATCGACTGTCGCCGCGCGATGCAGGCTCACCACATCGGCGAAGCCGAACGCCGCAGCCTCACTCGGCACGGTCTGCCGGTGTCCGTCGTCGATGACGAAGTCCGATATCCGCCGCTCGGCGTTGTCGGCAATCTGGCGCAGCATCGAACCGAATTGCGTCGCCAATCGCGCGATAGTCGGACGCTCGAACAGATCGGTGGCGTAGTTGAACGTGACCTTCATGCCGACGCCATCGATGACGTCGAGGGCGACATCGAAATGCGAACCAGCGAGATCGACAATGTCGATGTCGGCAGTGAGCCCCCCGACGCCGGAGAAACCGCCCGGCGCCGTCATGTAGTTGAACTTCGCCTGGAACAGGGGATTTTGCCCACCGCTGCGTTCGGGCTTGAGGCCGTCGACCAGCATTTCGAACGGAAGATCCTGGTGCGTCAGCGCCTCGACCACCGACTCCCTGACCTGACGCAACAGGCTGGTGAAGCTCGCTTCGGCGGTCATCTCGGCCCGCAGCACCAGCGTGTTGACGAAACATCCGATCAGTCGTTCGAGCTGCGTATGCCGGCGCCCGGCGACCGGCACGCCGACACGCAAATCACTCTGCCCGGTGTAGCGCTGGAGCAGCGCGTAATATGCGCCGAGCAGCAGCATGAAGACGCTGACGCGCTGCTTGCCGGCGATCTCCCGGAGCCGGGACGCAAGCACGGCGTCGATGGCCAGACCGATCGTATCGCCGGCATGGCTCTGGATCGTCGGGCGCGGCCGATCATGCGGCAGCGCCAGCACCGGGTGAACATCGCCGAGCTTGGCGCGCCAATAGGCGAGCTGCCGATCGCCCTCGCCGCCCGCAAGCCAGCTTCGCTGCCAGGCCGCAAAATCAGCATATTGAATTGCCGGAACCGGCGGCACGCCTGCGCCTTGACCAGTACCGGCTCGATAGAGAGCGGCCAGCTCTTCGAGCAACACATCAAGCGACCTGCCATCGACGATGATGTGATGGGCCAGCAGCAGCAGTTCATACGCATCGTCCGCGAATTGAAGCAGCACGACGCGCAACAATGGCCCGTTCACGAGATCGAACGGCTTGCCGAGCTCTGATCGCCTGACCGTCTCCGCGCGCTCGGAGCGCTCCCGCACAGAATAGGCGCGGAGATCCTCGTGCCGAACGCCGATGCTCATGACATCGTGGACGAGCTGCGTCCCACGGCCGTCTCTGGCGATGAACGTGGTGCGCAATATCTCGTGACGACGGACGATCTCGCCGAAAGCACGCGAAAGCACTGCACGGTCGAGCCGTCCCTTCAGACCGATTGTGCTCGCAACGGTATAGGCTGTCCCAGCAGGATCCATGTTCCAGAGGAACCAGAGCCGCTCCTGTGCGTGCGACAGCATCGTGCGATCGGCCGCGACGGCCCATGGGATCGGCGGGAGCGCCCGGCCAGCGCCGGTGCCCGCCAAAACATCGATCCGGCCAGCGAAGGCCGCAAGCGCCGGCGCGTCGAAGAAGGTGCGCAGCTCCACTTCCACGTTCAGGCGGTCGCGGATCGCCGCGGCTACTTGGCCAGCCGCGATCGAGTTTCCGCCCAGCACAAAGAAATCGTCCTCGCGATGCACCGCCGCGACGCCAAGCGCCTCGCACCACATCGCAGCGACGGCGCGCTCGGTATCAGTCGCCGGCACCGTCAGGGATGCAGTGCCGCGGCGACGCCCTCTCTCGAACACCGCGAAGCTGTCGAGCGTGTTGTCGGCGAGACGCGTTGCGCAGGCCGACCGCTGCAGCTTGCCGCTCGTCGTCAGCGGCATCGCTTGCGGGTTCAGCAGAACGATCACGGCCGGATATTCCTGCGCCTGCCGGAGCACGGCTTCGCCGATCGCATGTGCGAGCGCTTCCGGATTGCTACGCTTGAGCACGGCGCGGCTGAACTCCGCCGCCACTCCGATGGCTTCACGCCCCTCGACCTCGATGGGAAAGGCGGCAACCCGTCCGCTGCGGACGGTTTCGACCTCGGCTTCGACCGCCTGCTCAACATCCGTCGGATAGACGTTCTGCCCGCGAACGATCAGCAGGTCCTTGAGACGACCGGCCACCACGAGTGCGCCGTCGCGAAGGAAGCCGATGTCGCCGGTCCGCAGCCAACGCGCACCATCTCGCTCGACGAAGGCTTGATGCGTGGCCTCGACATTGTTCCAGTAGCCGAGCGCGACACTGGGACCAGTGACCCAGATCTCGCCCACCTCATTCGCCTCGGCCACCGCCGATTCGTCGACGCGCATGATGCGCACGGCGTGACCAGCAGCAGTTCGACCACATGCCACGAGGTCCGTGCCTTCGCTGGCGCTCGCGATGCGGCCGGCGGCGAGTTCCGCGGTGTCGAGCGTGTAGCTGACGGTCCCGGCGGTGATGTCGCTGGCCGTGACAAGCAGCGTCGCCTCCGCAAGTCCATAGCAAGCCGTCAACGCCCGTCGATCGAACCCGGCCCGCGCAAACCGGTCGCCAAATTTCTCGAAGGTGGTGCGGCGGACGAACTCCGAGCCCGAGAACGCAAACCTCCACCGGCTGAGGTCGAGCCGACGGATGGTCTCTTCCGAGATGCGGTCGGTGCAGAGTGAGTACGCGAAGTCGGGGCCACCGCTCAACGTGCCGCCGTGACGGTCGATGGCCTCGAGCCAGCGCCGTGGCCGCTCCAGGAAGTTCCGTGGCGACATCAGGACGCCGGTAAAGCCCGTGAACAGCGGGTTCAGAAGTCCGCCGATCAGCCCCATGTCGTGATAGAGCGGCAGCCAGCTCACAAACACATCGTCCGGCGTTCCACTACAAACCGCTTCGATCGCACGCTCGTTGGCCGCTAGATTGCCATGGGAGACGCAAACGCCCTTCGGCTGCGAGGTCGAGCCGGATGTGTATTGGAGGAACGCGATCCCATCGGTGGCAGGCCTCGTCTCGCACCAGTCCGCGGCGAGATCGGGCGAAATCGTGTCCACCGCAACGATCTCCACGTCGGCGAGCTCGGGCAATGCCGCCTCGATGAGACCGCGCAGCCCCGTCTCCACCAGGATGAAGCGAGGCGCGGCATCCCGCAGGATACCGTTCAGTCGTCCTGCATAGCGCTCGGGACCGCCCTCAGGCGGATACGCCGGCACGGCGACTACGCCCGAATACAGGCAGGCATAGAATGCGACGGCATAGTTGATCCCGCTCGGAAGCAGAATCACCGCCCGTTCGCCCGCACCGCCCATCTGCTGAAACCATGCCGCAAGCGCCCTGATCCGAGCGTCCAGCGCGGCAAACGTCAGCTCATCGGCAACGTCGTCGCCTTCGAGGAACCGCAAAGCCATCTTCTGCGGTCGCAAAGCGGCATGCTCTCGCAAGCGTTCGACGAGGTTGGATCTATCCATCTTCGAAAATTCCTGTCCGGCCGCGCGCCGGAAATCCCCACGCCGAGTGCCGCCGATCACCCCTGCCGATGAGCTTCGGCCATGGCGACGATCACCTTGCGCGGCCCCTTGAACGGGGCACGCGCGTGCGCGGTGAGCATGTTGTCGAGCATCACGACGTCCCCAGCCTGCCAGGGAAAGCTGATCTTGTGCCTCTCCAGAACGGTCCGGACCGTTGACAATGTTTCGTCCTCGATCGTCGAACCGTCGCCATAGAAGACGTTGCGCGGTAGATCGGCTTCGTCCTCGACCACGTCGAGCAGACTCTCGCGCACCTCCGGCTCGAGATTGGAGACATGGAACAGATGCGCCTGGTTGAACCAGACCCACTCCTTCGTGACCGGGTGCTGCGCCGTGCCCTGACAGACCTGGCGCGTACGGAGTTCGCCATCTTCCTTCCACTCGCATTCGATGTCGTGGCGAGCGCAGTAAGCTTCCACCTCCGATCTGGAGTCGGTGCCGAACACCTGCTGCCAATCGACGTCGAGCCCGTTGCCGTAGTTCCGCACATACATCACGCCCTTCTCGGCGAACCGCTCGCGAATGGCCGGCGGCATGTCGCGATAGATGGCGCGGCTGTCGGCGATCGGCGTCTCGCCGCCTTCCAGCGCCGGCTGCATGCAGTAGAACCAGATCTTCATCGGCCAATCGCGGGTATAGGCCTGCTCGTTGTGCAGCGGGATATGCTGGTGCGGCGGATACTCCGTGGACGTGTAGACGCCTGAGGTCACCTGCGAACGCGGCGTCGACCCGAACTCGTAGGTCAGCAGCGGGTGGCCGAAATCGGCCGCGAAGGCTCGAAACGCATCGGGACCATCGAGCGCGAAATCGCGAAACACGATGCCGCCGCTGTCGGTGAGGTACCGGTCGATCGTTGCACGCAGCATGGGAAGGGATTCGCCGAGCGGCTGCCCGGCCTCACCTGCCCTAAGCAGCATGGGAAGAGCCTTGCCCTCAATGAGTGGCTGGACGGAGAACGCGCTCATGATCCTCGCTCCGATGCAAACCGGTCGATCGCCCCGATTGCCGGGCCAGCGCCCAGCCGATCCGGTCGATCAGTTCGGCCTGCTGTGTGTGAATGAAGAAGTGATGCCCGGGCAGAATATCGAGCGTGAATGCCGCCGAGGTCTCCAGCCGCCAAGCCTCGAGTGCTTCGCGGCTGGTCTCGTCGTCCGCTCCGCCAAAAACGTGTACGGGGCACGGCAATGGACGCCGCGGCCGGTAGGCATAGGCTCCGCACATCAGAAAATCTGCGCGCAGTACCGGCAGCGCGGATCGCATCAACTCGGCATTCGACAGCGCCTCGTCGGGTGTGCCCTGAAGATCACGCAGCTCCTGCATCAGCGCCTGGTCGCTCAGGGGATGGCGCCACTTGCTGCCGTCCCGAACCGCCGGCGCTTCCGCACCCGAGGCGAAGAGAATGGCCGGCGCAGGCACTCCGCTATCGAGCAGGCCATGTGCGAGCTCGAACGCGATCACGGCACCGAGGCTGTGCCCGAACAACGCATAGGGCCCGTCGAGCTGCGCCGCGAGTTCACCAGCCAGCTGCGCCGCCAGCACGCCCGGATCGGTCGCCAGCGGCTCGTCCATGCGCGCACCACGCCCGGGCCATTCGACCGGCCGAACGTCGATCCATGACGGCAGCAGCCTGCGCCACCGCGCATAGAACATGGCACTGCCGCCGGAATAAGGCAGACAAAGAAGCCGCATCGGACAACCAGACTTCGCTGACTACGTCGTCTGCTGAGGCGACGCGCCGTCCATGAACTTGCGCAAGCTGAGCGGGCGCATGTCGGTCCACACCTGCTCGATATGGTCGAGACATTCCTTCTTGCTGCCTGACTTGCCCACCGCCTTCCAGCCGGCCGGAATCTCCTTGAACGTCGGCCAGATGGAGTATTGCTCTTCGTGATTGACGACGACGGTGAAGGTGACGTCGTCTCTGTCGAACACCATCATGGCGCGATCCCCTTTTCGGAAAGCGAAAGCAGAGACGTTTGACTAGGTCAGAAGCCGACGAGGGTCAAAGCAATATCGACGCGCCTTTTTGTAAGACCTCAAAACTGGCGACGGGAGAACACAATGCAACCTCCGCGCTTGCGCGCCAATACGCGGGAAAATATCGAGATTTCAGAACATGTCGCAGATTGCTGCAATTCTAACTGCGTAAGAAGGAACTTTTCCGATGTAGCATGATGGTGCATTTTATCGCGGTGGTGTTTCATGACACTGTCATCAATCGCGACAAGTGCAGCTTGCTGATTATGGACCAACGAAAAACCGCCGCGGACCAGATCCACGGCGGTGCGCATCGGGAGTACCAAGGACCAGC
Source organism: Bradyrhizobium sp. NBAIM08 (assembly GCF_020193935.1). Lineage (NCBI taxonomy): Bacteria > Pseudomonadati > Pseudomonadota > Alphaproteobacteria > Hyphomicrobiales > Nitrobacteraceae > Bradyrhizobium > Bradyrhizobium sp. NBAIM08. The sequence continues at coordinate 888,852 of NZ_JADYVR010000002.1, forward strand.
GTTCAGAAATTGAACGTCGTCGACAGGAGGTAGGTGCGCGGCGCGCCGAGTGATACCGCGCTACTCACCGTGCGATAGGAATTCCAGTACGCCTCGTTGAACACGTTCTCCACGCTGGCGCGAACAACAATCGGCTTGCCGTTCCAAGGCGATAGGAATGTGTAGCGCGCGCCAAGGTCAACTCGCGTCCACGCTGGAAGCTCCTGCGTATTCGCATCGTTGGCGTAGCTCTCGCTAGTGTAGATGACCCGGCCGGTCATAGTCAGTCCCGGCAGGAACGGGGTGTCCCACTCGGCGCCGAGGTTCAAGTTAACCGCCGACACGCCGACGGGAACCTTGCCATTGTAGTTGACGATGATCGATCCGACGGAGACCGCCTGCCTGACGACCTCGCCGTCAATGAAGGTCACACCACCCAGCACCCGGAACGTCGGGGTCACCTCCCCGAAGGTGAACAGTTCGAAGCCCCGATTGCGCTGCTCGCCGGAAAGTCGCCTCGCAGGTAGGGTTTGCCCCGGCACTGCGACCGAAATAATGTTCGGACTGCTGATGTCAAATGCGCTGGCAGTAAAGCCGATCCGGCCCATATCGACCTTCATGCCGACTTCCTTCTGCTTGGTCTGAGCAGGAGGAATGATCTCGCCAACGTTCGAATATGACGTGGCGCCGACAACGACTTCGGGCGCCTTAAGGCCTTCGATGTAGTTTGCGTAAAGGGAGATGTTCTCCACCGGCTTGACGATGACCGCATAGCCGGGACTCCAGGTCGGAACGTCGACACTCGATTTGGCAGAGGTCAGCAGGTTCACGCTGTCTACGCCCGCTGTCTGCCGCCTCGCCCCGACAACAAACTGAAGCCTGTTGTTGAACATCGACATCGTATCAGCGATACCGACACTGGTAAGCTTGGTTCGCGTCTCCAGGTTCTGGGCGACGGTAGCGAAGTTGGGATAAGGGATCGGAACCGGATTGTACAAGTTTGAATTGATCGCAGCGCCTGCCCTGCCGAACGAACTGTAATCTCGCTCGAAAGCCGAGTAGTTCACAGTCAAGAGATGATTGATGGGGCCGGTATCCACCGAGGCTCGCAGCCCGACCTCACCTGTATAATTGTCATAAACATCGCGCCCGCTGAATGGAACGGCCGTCCAGTTGCCGTTCGCGTTCGTGATGCGCGGCGATGGATAGACGTAGTCGATCTCGCTCTTGTGATATCCAGCCGCACCGTACGCCGTCACCGACTCCGTTAAATCGACTTCACCGCGCGTCATGGCAAACGCGTCTTTCGGTTTCCATGTCGCCCATTCCGGCATGTAATTGGCGCCGGGCTTCGGAAGGGCGGGAACTGGGATGGTGGTCGCGAACGGAGGACTGGTGGTAAACGTCAGGAACCGCAGCGGCGGCTTCAGATCATCAGCCTGATAACCGATATCCGTTGAAAAGCGCACGCGTTCACCCCGGTAGTCCAGATTGAGCACGGCGTTGCCGAACTGATCGGTCTGCCGATCATACGCAGTCGAGCCGCCCCGCGCCTCACCATTGAACCGGACGCCCCATTCTTTATGTTCGCCGTATCGACGGCTCACATCGGTTTGCAGTCCGAACTGAGACCTTGATATGTAAAGTGCAGTGAGTTGCGTGATGTCGAAGTCAGGTGCGCGCTTAGTCACCAAGTTAATGCTACCACCATTGGCACCTGCAGGCGGCATGCCGCCGAGAAGCACGCCCGGTCCCTTCAGAACCTCGACGCGCTCAAGGAAATTCGCTGACGTGGAATAGAACGGCGCCATTCCATAGAGGCCATTCATGGCGTAGTCGCCACTGTCGTGGTAGAAGCCCCTGATGTAGACACCATCGATGCCATTGCCGGCAGGCGTCTTCACCCGGACCGAGGGATCGTTGAACAGCACATCGCCGACGGTGCGCGCCTGCTGATTCTTGATCAGCTCCGCCGTATAGCTCGTCTGGTTGAACGGCGTGTTCATCACGCCGCGATTGCCGAGCAGACCGAGACTCCCGCCGGTTGCAACCTGGCCGCCTGCGTAGGCGGGCGGCACCGTGCCGACCGTTCCGGTCGAGGGCACCACATAGGGAACGGGTGCAGCCTGGCGCGGAGGCGCCGCGGCGACTGATCGCTGTCCGCGCGAGGCGCGCGTCGACTGTGATCTCTGGACCGGCTGACGAACTCTTGGCTTGGGGGCATCCACGGTCACGGGCGGCAGATTGGATTGCGCAACCGCATGCTGAAGGTCACCCGAAGATTCCATCGACAGTGCGAGATAACTCACCGCGCCCAACGATAGTGTACGCACGATTTTCCTGGCCGAGAGTTCACGCATCATTCCTGCGCCCCAATTCCACTTGCAAGCACGTCCCCGTCGCTTCCTAACATACGACGGTGCTGCGAGAAGGAATTGGGACCTAGAAATTATCTAAGGTTGCACGACGAAACCGTCGTGATCGGAGAAGCGATTTCCTGCTTCGAACTTCACTGCAAATTTTCGAAAGCTTCTAGTTTCAAATCGTTCTAAGTGCCGATCCAACATGTGACATGCAGGCGATACGCTGTCACTCAGTCCGGAATTCTCTATTTAGCCAAGCAGGTTGCGTATGGTGCGTATGAATATTCTTGCACCAACTTCTATCAACTGATCCGGAAAGTCGTAGTTCGACTCATGCAGCCCGGGATGCTCTTTGCCGGCTCCCAGGAAAAACATCGCCGACTTCGAACGGGAGCCAAAACGTCCGAAGTCCTCGGAGCCACGCAGTGGAAGGCCCTCCGCCGAATGTCGCACCCCCTCTGCGTCCAGCGCGCTTCTAAGCTGGGCAACAGCATCGACGTCGTTTGCGCAATGATTGAAGACGTCGCGATAAGCGATTTCCGTGCTCAGCCCCTCGCCGGCCGTCACGCGCCGAACCAAGTCTTCCGCCTCCAGGCGGAGCCGTTCCATCATCATGTCGGTGCATGTTCTCAGTGTCGCCCACAATTCGCCGAAGCCCGGCGCGATACCGAACGCAGGCTCCCCAAGTCTTGCGTGGGTGACCGTCAGCATTGAGAAGTCGTCGTCTAGCTCCGTCCCGCGCCCGAGCGCGGGTATCTCCAGCAGAAGCCTGGCGAGCGCGTCTTTCGGGGAGATACCGAGCGCCGGATTCGACGCGTGCGTCGTTCGTCCTGATAATCTGATCTGCATTCCTTGCGAGGCGCAATTCACCAAACCTTCGGCAAGAGAGACCTGTCCAAGACCGAGGCCGGGAAGGTTATGCAGCGCGAAGACAAAGTCGGGCCGCACCTGCTCAAACTTCGCGTCAGCCAGAACGGCGGCCGCACCGGACCCGTCCTCCTCGGCCGGCTGAAACAGGAGCGCTACGCGACCTCGGCTTGGACGTTGCTGGCTCAGATTTTGCGCTACGGCCGCCAGAATTGCCATATGACCATCATGACCGCAGAGATGGGCCTTTCCTGCTATCAGCGATCGATGCTTGAGTTGTGATTTTTCCTGAATCGGCAGTGCATCCAGCTCGGCCCGAAGCATGATCGTCGGGCCAGACTCACGTCCATCATAGATTCCAAGCACGCCGTGACCACCGAGGCCCGAAACGATCCTGTCGGCACCCGCCGCCTGAAGACGGGCCCGCACGGCTTCCGCGGTTTTTGCCTCTTGCCCCGACAGTTCCGGCACGGCGTGAAGATGGCGTCGCCATGCCACCAATTCATTCAGATCGTTCTCGGTCAGGAACATTGGGCTTCTTTCTCACTCATGACCGGCGGCGAAACGCCTGTTGTAGTCGCTGCACTGCTCTCGTCAATTCGATCGCGCGGAAGCCGAGCTCAGTATCACGCCTCAGACCGTCTGCTCAAATTTGCAGTCGATAGATTTTTGTGCATCTCCCGGTGCACACATCGTGCACACGCCGCCCCTTAGCCGATTGAAAATATTGAGCTCTCGCTCCAATCCATCATGGGCGCCGTAGAGAGCTTTCCATCGTGCGAGCCTGCGGCCGACGCCTTCGTCAGCGCGGCACGACGGCCGTCGCCTCGATCTCGACACGCGAGGATGGCTCGACGAGACGCACGATCTGCACCAGCGCCATGCTGGGGTAATGGGTGCCAATGACCTCGCGATAGACTTTGCCGAGCGCCTTCAGGTTCGACACATATTCGTCCATATCCACGACGTACCAGGTCAGGCGCACGAGATGGTCCGGCCGCGCGCCGCCCTCTGCCAGGATCGCGACGATGTTTTCGAACGTCTGGCGGACCTGCGCAACGAGTCCGTCGGCAAATCGCCCGGCTGCGTCCCAACCGACCACACCACCCGTCACGATGAGTCGTCCTTCAGCCATGACGCCGTTCGCATGCCCCTTCGGCTGCGGCCAGCCGCTGGGCTGAAGCAGTTGCAGACCACGCGTCGCGGGAACTTCCGGCTTGCTGATCGTGCTCATGCGTCGCTCTCAATCCTCTCAGCGCGGCTTCAACAGCTCGCGTGCGACAATCAATTTCTGGACCTCGGTCGCGCCCTCGTAGATGCGCAGCGCGCGGATTTCGCGGTAGAGACTTTCGACGACCTCTCCCTTGCGCACGCCGCGGCCGCCGAACATCTGGACGGCACGGTCGATGACGCGCTGCGCGGTCTCGGTGGCGGTCAGCTTCGCCATGGCAGCTTCGCGCGTCGTCGGAAGCTTCTGCACATCGCGGCGCCAGGCCGCGCGGTAGGTCAGCAACGCCGCGGCATCGGTGTCGGTCGCCATGTCGCCGAGCGCGGCCTGGGTCAGTTGAAGATCCCCCAGCGTCGCACCGAACATGTTTCGGCTGCGGGCATGCGACAATGCCTCGTCGAGCGCGCGACGGGCAAAGCCGAGGGCTGCGGCGGCGACCGATGCGCGGAAAATATCCAACGTCTGCATCGCGAGCTTGAACCCGCCCCCGGGCGCGCCGAGCCTACGGCTCGCGGGAATCCGGCAATTAGTAAAGCGCAACGTGGCCAGCGGGTGCGGCGCGATGACGTCGATGCGCTCGGCAATGCTAAAACCGGGATCATCCGGAAAGACGACGAGGGCCGAAATGCCGCGGGCGCCCGGCGCCTCGCCCGTTCGCGCAAACAGCGTATAGACGTCGGCAATGCCGCCGTTCGAGATCCAGGTCTTCTCGCCGTCGATGACGTAGTTGTCGCCGTCGACCCGCGCCGTGCAGGACATCGCTGCGACGTCCGACCCCGCCCCCTTCTCGGAGAGCGCGAAGGCCGCGAGCCATTCGCCGGAACGCACCTTCGGCAGCACGGCCTTGCGCAACTCCGCCGAGCCACCCAGTGCAATCGCTCCGGAGCCAAGCCCCTGCATGGCGAAAGCAAAATCGGCGAGGCCATCGGCATAGGCCAGCGACTCGCGCGACAGGCAGATCGAGCGGGAATCGATCGACGTCGCATCGCCATCGGGCGCCGCGACCGCGCAATCGAGCAACCCCGCCGCGCCCATCGCGCGCACAAGCTTGCGACAGGCACCATCCACATCATTGTGATCGATCTTGTCGAGGGCTCCCGACTGCACGAAGCGATCGAGCGCCTCGCCGATCGCAAGATGGCGGGGCTCGAAGAACGGCCAGTCCAGCCATTCGCGCCGGATCATCTTTACCACGGAGTTCATCCGATCCCTCCTTCGCTCACTGCGCGGCCACGGCAGCGGCACGCGCCAGATTGGCTTCGTATTGTCCCTTGGCGGACAGATACTGCTTCGGCCAGTTGACCGCTGTGATGCCGATGCGCGCGGCTTCGTGCAGCGTCCAGGCCGGGTCGGCGAGATGCGGCCGCGCAATCGCGCAGAGATCCGCGCGGCCAGCCGCGAGAATCGAGTTGGCGTGATCGGCCTCGGAGATCGCACCGACTGCTATCGTCTCGATGCCGACTTCGTTGCGGATCAGATCGGCGAATGGCGTCTGGAACAGGCGGCCGTAGATCGGCCGTTCCTCCTTCCAGACCTGTCCCGAGGAGCAATCGATCACGTCTGCTCCCGCCTCCTTGAACATCCCAGCGAAGATCGCGGCGTCGGCCGGCGTGTTGCCGCCTTCGGTCCAGTCATGGCAGGACAGCCGCACCGACATCGGCCGATCGGATGGCCACGCCGCGCGCATCGCCCTGAAGACCTCCAGCGGAAAGCGCGCACGATTTTCGTGGTTGCCGCCATATTCGTCAGTCCGCCGGTTGGTCAGCGGCGAGAGGAAGCTCGACAGCAAATAGCCATGGGCGCAATGAAGCTCGAGCCAATCGACACCGGCGTCGGCAGCACGGCGCGTTGCGGCGACGAAATCGTCGCGGACGCGGTCCATGTCGCTGCGGTTCATCTCCCGCGGCAACTGGCTGTGCGGCAGATAGGGCAGCGCGGAAGCCGAGATCAGCGGCCAATTGCCTGAAGCCAGCGGTTGGTCAATCCCCTCCCAGGCGAGCCGGGTCGATCCCTTCCGCCCGGCATGGCCGAGCTGGATGCCGACCTTGGCATGTCCGAGGCTATGGACCAGATCGACCAGCCGGCGCCATTGTGCCGCTTGCTCATCATTCCAGAGCCCGAGACAGCCCGGCGTAATCCTGGCATCCGGTGAGACGCAGGTCATCTCGGCAAAGATCAACGCGGCGCCGCCCATGGCGCGCGCTCCGAGGTGGGCGATGTGGAAGTCGTTGATCAGCCCGTCCTTCGCCGAATACATCGCCATCGGCGAGACCATGATGCGGTTCGCCAGCGTGAGGCCGCGCACGCGGTGCGGCGTCAGCATCGGCGGCGGTACCCGTTCGCCGTCCTCGACGGCGATGCCCGAGCGCGCGGCAAACCATCGCTCGAATCCTTCCAACCAGGCACGGTCGCGCAGGCGCAGGTTTTCATGGCTGATGCGCTGGGAACGCGTCAGCATCGAATAGAAGAATTGCGGCGGTTCGAGCGTATCAGCATAGCGCCGGCCGACCACCTCGAACCATTCCATCGCATTGCGCGCGGCGTTCTGGATGCGCGCCACGTCGACGCGGCGTACTTCCTCGTAGGCCTCCAGCACGGTCTGGATGCGGTCGCGCCCGTGACCATGGCGATCGAACTGGTTGGCGAGCTCGATGGCGTCGTCGAGCGCGAGCTTGGTGCCCGACCCGATGGCGAAATGCGCGGTGTGCGCGGCGTCCCCCATCAGCACGACATGGGAGCGGCCGTTGAACACGCTCCATTTGCCGCAGATCAGGCGGCTGAAATTGAGCCAGGCCGAGCCGCGCAGATGGCGGGCGTTGGTCAAGAGCTTCGCACCGTCGAGCGTCTCGGCGAAGATCTTCTCGCAGAAGTCGATCGACCCTTGCTGATCGAGCTCGCCCAGCCCGTGAGCATTGTAGGTCTCTTCCGTGGTCTCGACGATGAAGGTCGAGGTCTCCGCGTCGAACTTGTAAATGTGTGCCTGGAACCAGCCGTGCTCGGTCCTCTGGAAATCGAACGTGAAGGCGTCGAACGCCTTCTTGGTACCGAGCCAGATGTAGCGGTTCGGCCGGATCACCATGTCCGGCTGGAACTGTTCGGCATAGCGGGCGCGAATCCTGGAATTCACACCGTCGGTGGCCACGATCAGGTCGGCGTCGGGGAATTCAAGATCGGACTCCACCTCACGCTCGAAGGCGAGCTCGACACCCAGAGCCTCGCAGCGCCTCTGGAGAATGTTGAGCAGATGCTTGCGACCAATGCCGATGAAGCCGTGGCCGGTCGTGCGCTGGCGCGTCCCCTTGAAGATCAGCTCGATGTCGTCCCAATGATTGAAGGCGTCCTCGATCTCGGCCGCGCTTTCGGGGTCGGCAAGACGCATCGCAGACATCATGGCATCGGAGAATACCACCCCCCAGCCAAACGTATCGTAGGGCTTGTTGCGCTCGACGACCGTGACGACATGTTCCGGATGTCGACGCTTCATCAGGAGGCCCAGATAGAGGCCGGCCGGCCCGCCGCCGATACAGACTATGCGCATGATCCCTCGCTTTCGCGCGTTGCGCCGAGCTCTCACCCAATTATTTTAAGTATAAAATATTTCCTCGACGCGTGCCTTGTCAAGGCGGTTCTGCAAAGGCCCTGGAGGGCACGCCCCTCGCCGCAGCGTCGATCTGAATTTTAGTGTAAATCGGATGCACGGCGGCGCCGATTCCGGATCCCTCGGACCTAGCCTTGAATTTACTTTTGGCACGAACTATCTTGCCAATGTCCACGAGAGCTGCGCCAGCTTTCGTAAGCCACGAAGCCCGGGAGATTCGATTGGCACTCGCGAAGGAGTCCACCCCTGTTTCGGCCAGGAACGAGACGGATCAGGAGGCTGAGTACAGGGCTCAAACACGCCTTTGGCTCCGACTGCTCGCCTGCACGTCCCTCATCGAAAGCGAGTTGCGGCGCCGGTTTCGCGAAGAGTTCGACTTCACGATGCCCCGCTTCGACGTTCTCGCCCAGCTCGACCGCGAACCAAGCGGACTTGTGCTGGGAGAGCTGCCCAAGCGCCTGATGGTCTCCGCCGGGAACCTCACGCCAATCGTCGACCGCCTGGTCGCAGATGGATACATCACCCGCACGGCGTCGAACCTCGACCGGCGGGTGCAGATCGTCTGTATGACGGTCGAAGGCCGCAAGATCTTCAGGCGAATGGCCAAGAGCCACGGCGCATGGCTTGCCGAGCTGCTGGCGGATTTCCCGGCAGATCGGTTCGATGGATTGATCGGCGAGCTCGACGAACTCAAGGCCGCCGTCAGGGACGCCTTGCAAAAACCTTGAGCGAATACGACGTCAGCGTCGTATCTTCACTCCGGCCGCTTCGCGATCCCACGTATCCGTCGTGACGCCGGCATCGCGCAGCACGCCCTTCTTGATCTTGCCGTTCTCCGTCAGCGGCATCTGGCTGAGGATTCGCACATAGCGCGGAATGGCGAAATAGGCGATCCGCCCTTCGCAATGCCTGACGACGTCGACGGGCTGTAGCAAGTGGCCCGGCTCCAGCAGAATTGCAGCGGCAACTTCGTCCTCACCCAACTCCGACGGCAGCGGGTAGATCGCGCAGGCAGCGACCGCGGGGTGCGACTGGATCGCCTGCTCGACCTCCCATGAGGACACGTTCTCGCCGCGCCTGCGGATGGAATCCTTCATGCGATCGATGAAGCGATAATGCCCGTCGGAATCGCGAACGACCCGATCGCCTGAGTGGAACCACAGATTTCGCCAGGCCTCCACGGTCTTCTCCGGCATGCCGAAATAGCCGGACGCGAACGCAAAGGGTTCTCTCGCGCGAAGCACGAGCTCGCCGGCCTCTCCATCAGGCAGCGCGGAATCATTCTCGTCGACGATCCGCGCCTCAATGCCATCGGCCAGGTACCCCATCGTCCCCGCCCGATCCGACGGAATCGTGCCGGCGAACACGAAATTCGTCTCCGTCGACCCGTAGCCGTCGACCAGCGGTACGCCGAAGCGCTCGCGGAACGGGCTGTGGATTTGCGGCGGCACGCCGCCGCCAAGAGCGACACGAAGGCGATGCATTGACTCGTCTGCGCTCTTCGGCTGTGCCAGCAGCATCGAGGCCATCGCACCGAGCAGATAGCCGACCGTCGCATTGTGCTGTCGCGCGGCAGCCCAAAAGCCGGAAGCCGAGAACTTCGGCTCGAGCACGTACGTGCATCCGTTCAGCAGCGCCTGATAGAACGCATTCAGCGCGTTGGTGTGGAACAGCGGCAGCGTCGTGAACAGCACATCTCCCTCGCGGATTCCGAGCGCGCGCGCCGAATAGACGCCCCACCAGAACAGCTGCGCCTGCGGACAGCACACACCCTTCGCAGGCCCCGTGGTGCCCGACGTATAGAGGATCGCAACGGTGTCACCGGGACGCACGGCGCCGGCCGGGGCTGCGGCGCCAAGAGGCGGCAGCGGGACCGCGGAAAGCCTGGCACCGATTGCGTCGGCGGCAGCTCCGATGATCCAGGTCCGAGGCGGCAGCTCGACATCCGCCTCGACACTCTCGACCGCGCTGACGAACTGAGCCTCGATGACGAGCAGCGCGGGACGCGAGTTGCGGAAAATGTGGGACAGCTGGAAGCCGCGCAAGGCGGTATTGATCGGGACCGCAATCGCCCCCAGCCACGCACAGCCGAGATAGACCTGCAAGAACTCCGGACGGTTCGAGCACATCAGCGCGACCCGGTCGCCCGGCTTGATCCCGGTATCGACCAGCGTCTGGGCCGACGCAGCCGCAATCGTCGCAGCCTGCGTAAAGCTCCAACGCGCCTCTCCGGCAACGAGCAGAAGGCGATCGCCGTAACGCTCCGCCTGGCGCGTGAGCATCGTCGAGAGGATGCGCTCAGACGGCGGAAACGACGCCATCGCGCGCGCCCAGGCAGGCGTCACGTCCTCACCGCCGACCACCTCGGTGATGTTCGCTAGCGCATCTTTCTCCATTGCGACCATGCTCGCACCTCAAGGCAACAGCTTGTACTTGCCGTCCTCGATCTGAACCATGATGCGCGAGCGATCGTCGACTCCATGCCGGTCCGCCGGCGTGTAGGTGTAGACGCCCTGCGTCCCGACGACCTCCTTGGTGGTGAACAGTGCCTGGCGAATCGCGGTACGGAACTCAGGTGAGCCTGGTTTGGCACCGGTTGCCAGCGCACGCTTGGCGGCGTCGGCGAAGATCAGCCAGCCGTCGAAGGAATAGGACGAGAATGAATCCGTCGGCGCCTCGCCATTGGCCTTTTCGAAGGCCGCGCGGAAATCCAGGGCGACCTTCTGGATCGGATTGCTGGCCGGAAGCTGCTCCGCCGCGGTCACAGGTCCCGTCGGGCACATGATGCCATTGGCGGCTTTGCCGGCCAGACGAAGGAAATCGGCGCTGATCAGCCCGTGATTGCCGTAGAGCGGTCCCTTATATCCCCGCTCGGACAGAGCGATGACCGGCAGCGCGCCTGGCGTGCCGGTGCCGCCGAGCATGATGGCGTCGGGACGCGCGGCGAGTGCGCGCAGCACCTGAGCCGTCACCGACGAGTCCGACCGGGCATAGCGTTCGTTGGCGACGACCTTGATGCCGGCGGCCTTCGCACTCTGCTCGAGCGAATTGTACATGAGATCTCCGAACGCATCGGAGAAACCGATGAAGGCGACGGTCGTCAGGCCCTTCGCCTTCATATGGTCGACGATTCCTTGCACCAGAAGCGGCGTGGGCTGCGGCGTCTGCACGACCCAGGGACCGCCGTCGCCTGACGCCACCGGTGCGATCGGCGACACCGCGATCATCGGAATCTTCATTTCGATGGCCGCGGTCGCCATCGCGAGCGTCTGGGGAGCGCCGGACGTACCGATCAGGATATCGACCTTCTCCTGCTCCACCAGCTTGCGCGCATTGCGTGCCGACGCGGTCGGATCGGAGCCGTCGTCGAGCTGGATGACCCGCAGCTTTTCGCCGCCGATTTCGCCGATATAGGCCTGACCTGCCGCGATCCCCTTCGCGTTGGGAATACCGATCGATGACACCGGCCCACTGAGGCCGGTAACGAATCCAACGAGGATCTCGGCTCGCGCGAATTGCGGAACGGCAAGCAGCAATGCAGTGGAAGCCACCAGGCTCTTGATCAAGTTCATGGCACCTGTCTTTCGGGAGAATTTCTTGGTCTGATTGGCGAGCGCCATGGATTGGGGCTCAAGTGGACGACACCAGAGCGATGACTCGAAGCGGGCTGCCGGAACCGTTCTGGATCTTTAGTGGCGAGGCCACGATGACGGCGCCGGTGGCCGCAAGCTGATCCAGGTTACACAGGCATTGCAGGCCGTAGCGGCCCGCGCCGTGCAGGAAGTGATGCGCCGGATAAGGCGGCTCGAAGTGCCCGGCCTGCCCCGCATCCGTGCCGATGGTTTCGGTGCCGAAACCGATGACACCGCGCTCCTCCACCAGCCACTTCATCACCGCCGGGTTCGGGCCCGGCGTATGCGCGCCGTCGTCCCTGAGATTGGAGTAGTCGCGCCACCCCTTCTTCGACCAGTCGGTCCTGAGCAGCACCCAATTCCGCTCGGGGATCCGGCCGTGCCTGGCTTCCCAAGCTTCGACAATCGGGACGGTCAGCAGGAAATCGGGATCCTGCGCCGCCTGCGCCGAGCAATCGATGACACAGGCCGGCGCGATCATGTCCTTGGTGGGCATCGTGTCGACGGCATTGTTCGGCAGGTTCTTGCCGGTGAACCAGTGAATCGGCGCGTCGAAATGCGTGCCGGTGTGTTCGCCAAACGTAACGTTGTTCCAGTACCAGGCCGGCCCGCGACCATCGTATCGCGATATCTCCTGGATGCGGACAGGCGCGGCCTGACCGAACTCCGGCGGGAGGACGATGACCGGAAAGTCCGGACTGAGTGTGAAGGTCAGATCGACGACGCGCACCGCGCCGGAAGAAATCGCACTCGCCAGCTCCAGGAGACTCTTGCTTTGCATCGTCACGTCCTCCAGCTCGGTTGAAATCCCGCTTCTTATCGGTCGAGCTCGCGCTCGAGCGCTTTCGGATTGGCCGCGAGACGTTGCCGGATCTCTTCGGCGACATCTCCGACATACATCTCTTCGAGCCCGTTCTTGAGGCCCGACACGATCGCCTGCGCGATCGCGCGCGGCGCGACCTTCGGCGGCGGCACGGTCTGGAACCATTCGGTGTCGACAGGGCCGGTAAACAGGTTCATCACCCGGACGCCGCCCGGCCGCAGCTCCGCGCGCAAGCAATGCGACAACGACAGGCAGGCGGCCTGCGAAGCCGAGTAGGCGCCGAAGGCGGGCCAGTTCGCCAGTGCATAGACCGAGAGAATATTGACCCATGCCGCGCTGCTGTTGATGCCGTCGGCACCGCGCATCCGCATGGCGGGGCCAAAGGCTTGAGCCAGATTGATGAAGCCGAGATAGGCCTGGTCGATCTCGTCCCGTGCGATGCTCGTGCCCCTGCGATCGAGCAGGCCGCCCGGCCGGACATATTCCGCCGTGTTGACGAGAATATCGACCTTGCCGCCGATGTCGGCCGCAAGATCGGTAGCCGATTTTTCGTCAGCAGCATCGAGAGTCACGATCTCGATCCCGTCTTGACCGCGCAGCCGCTCCTCGCCGGCGAACGGCCGCCATGGTTCGGCAATGCCGACGAACACCGTCTTGGCGCCCGCCGCCTTCAAAGCGGTGACGGCTTCCTGACCGATGACGCTGCGGCCATTGGTGACGAGCACGCGACGGAATTTCGGATCGGCCGTCATTTCCCGCCACTGCTTGTCGTCTGCCATGTTGGGAGTCTCCCCTTCGGGACGGGCAAAGGCCACCGCCTGGCCGCTCTTGTCGAGTTGCAGCGACATGCTGACGGCCGCGCCCTCTGCGCAGTCGGCATGAAGATGTGCGACGATCGTCGGACCGCAATCCATCTTGACGAGGCCGATCCGCCACGGCGCCCGCTCGCGGAAATAGACGTCGCTCGGCACCAGCGCCGTTGTCTCGGCAAGCAGTACACCTTGCCGCGGCGCATCGACGAAAGCGAGGCCGGCCGAAAGACAAGACGGGCAGGCTTCGCGCGCCGGATAAGCAAAGGTGCCGCAAGCCTCGCAGCGCTGCAGCATAAAGCGGCCTTCGGCGGCCGCGCGCGTGAACCCGTGCGACATCCTGCTGCGCGGTCGCGGTGGCGAGGCCGGTAGCCGCGTCCGCAGCAGCGGGTTCTTGCGCCGGGGCGGCTTGATCTGCTCTATCATCGCGACGGTCCAGCAAGGATCGCGGCACCCGAGGCGAGACCACGATCATAGTTGATCATACCGAACCCCGAGGCCAGAGCGAGGCTCGCATTCCTGACCTGCGTGGGACCGGCACTGCCCAGAACCTGCCGCAACCCTTCAACGAGGCCGAGATAGGCGCCGGCGGCACCGGCCTGCCCGACCGAGAGCTGTCCGCCCGAGGTGTTGTGCGGGAAGTCGCCATCGATGGTGAGATCGTGTTGGCGCACGAACTCAGCGCCCTCGCCCTTCTTGCAGAATCCGAGGTCCTCGAACTGCATCATCGTGATGACGGGATAGTCGTCATAGGTCTGCACGACGTCGAGATCGTCAGGCTTGACGCCGGCCATCGCATAGAGCTCGTCGACATCCATCGCCCAGCCGCCGCGCACCTGCATCGGATCGTCGGCAAAGGCATTGTGCCGCTCGATCGTCGAAAGGAGTCGCGCGGCGGGCAGCTTCAGGGATGAAGCCGTCTCATCGCGCATCACGAGGAAAGCTTCCGCGCCCGCACAGGGCATCACGCAATCAAACAGGTGGATCGGATCGGAAATCGGCCGGGCCGCCAGGTATTGCGCGAGCGTGAGCGGAGCCTTCATGAGCGCATGCGGGTTGCGCAGGGCATTGGCGCGCTGGGCGACAGCGATCTTGCCGACGTCCTCGCGCGCGACGCCGAACATTCGCATATAGTTGCGCGCAATCAGCGCAAAGCTGGCATTGGCGCCGCCCGCGCCGTAAGGATAGACGGCGTCCTGATTGAACCGCGAGAAATTCTCCAGCGTCAGCCTGAACGAATCGACGTGATTGGTGTCGCCAGCGACGCACGCCACGATGTCGGCATCGCGCGCCTGAACCGCGCGCGCCGCCTTGCGCAGCGCCGCAATAGCGCTGGCGCCGCCGAGCGGGATCGTATCCAACCACCGGACGCAGAGCCCGAAATGCTGTGTCAATCCGATGCCACTGTCCGTGCCCATGGTGAAACTGGAGACGCACAGGCCGTCGATGTCGGAGGCCTTGATGCCGGCCTGCGCGACGAGCGCGCTCAGCGCCCGCCCGATCCACCACTGCGCGCTCTCGATGGAGTAGCGCACATAGGGAATCGTGACGGGAGCCGCGATCACCACGCCGTCATATGGTGCGCGCAAGGTGTTGGTCACCGACCGCCCTCGTTCATCCGCCTCAGACCACCGTCAGTTTCACGTCAATATTGCCGCGGGTTGCGTTCGAATAGGGGCAACGCTCATGCGCACCGGCAACGACCTCTTCGGCCACGGCCTTCTCGACACCGGGCAGGCTGACCTTCAGCTCGACAGCGAGCGCATATCCGACGGGCACCGGCCCCATCGCAACCTTCGCAGTCACGGACGGCTCGGCAGAGGGCACCACCTTCCGCGTGCGCGCGACGAGCTTGACCGCGCCGAGAAAGCAAGCGGCATAGCCGGCCGCAAAGAGCTGCTCGGGATTGGTGCCTTCGCCACCGGGACCACCCATCGATTTCGGCAAGGACAGGGACACCGAGAGCAGACCGTCAGCGCTGGCCGCCTTGCCATCCCGACCTCCGGTCGCCGTCACCTCGGTTTCGTACAAAATCTTTTCGGGGGTCATCATTATTTGTTCTCCAGGGACAGTTTTTCGAGGACTAGCGGCTGTTACGGGCAAGTAGCGCGCGGAAGTCATCGCGGGCCTGGGCGCTGGCCCGCCTGAAGCTCGGCCCGCGGCTGGGCTCGGTGCCATTGAGCTTCCGGAGCTGTACCCACATCTCGGCACTCTTGAGCGCCACGGCCGCGCAGTTGACCACTGGGGCGTGGCCGACCTTCAGGCCATGCTCTCGCCCGATCAAGAGGCCTGGCAACACGCCGGCCGGAATCACGACATCCGCGCCGCGTTCCACCAGCGGGAGCGCGCAGGCGACGAAGTCCTTGATCATGCGGGCTTGGGCGGCAGCGTTTCCGGCGAACGCATCGGCGAAATCATCCGGCCTGCAGCCAAGGCCGGTCACATGGACGACGCGATCGCCGAGGCCGTAACGCTCGGCCTGCTCATAGTGCAAGACCTCGAAGACGGGATCGAGCGTCACAAGACCCAGCCGCCGCCCGAGTTGTGAGGCCGCCAGCAACGTCGCCTCGCCGGTCCCGATCACGGGAATGTCGAGCGCCGAGCGCAGCTCGTAGAGTCCGGGATCCTGAAAATGTCCCATGACGAAGGCGTCGAACCCGCCCTCCTCCGCTGCGATGCCGTTGTCGATTGCCTGGACCGCACAGCGCAATTCCGCGAGCCGTCCGAACTCGCGGTCCGGCGGACTGATGCCCTGGACGTGGACCGTCGTGCCTGGCGCAGCGATGTCGTTCAGGTATTCCGACAGCCGCGCCATGTAGGGCGCATTCACGCTCGCATCAACAAAGCTCTGCCAGAAGATGCGCATCGTCCTTCTCCTCAAGCGGTGATCGGAGGATCGGTCGTCGGCTGCCGATGAATATATTTCAACCATAAACTAATTGACGCGTCAAATGCGCGCGGCGGCGACGGCGACCAGTGCCGTCGGGGTCAAGGCGAGCACGGCGTTTTCTATGGGTCGATGAGCGCAGGAGCGCCGCACACTGACGAAATTGTATGCAACAACATTTTTTTCTGACAGCCCCGTGACACGTGTTGACGGCGCCACCGGAGTTACTTTAGGCTTTAAGTAATTCCTCGCCGGTCAAAGACCGGTGGCCATGACAATGATGTTGCAGGGCACCGATTTTGAGAGACTCGATCGTGTGGACAGTCGCCGTGCTCGAACAGCCGGCCTTAGCAGCAGCATCGCCGGTCGCGCATCGCGGCGGCACCGACGACCTTTCATCGCTCCGGAAAAGGCCCGCTTGCATGTGCCGGTGGGCCTATCGTTCGCGCGGCACGCAACATCATGGCTGCTGAGCGCCGGGCGAGCACACTCTTTTCGGTCGCGCCCGGTATTTGGCGCCGCAGCAATGTTTTCAATCGGCCGGTTCGTCGTTCGGGGACGCCGTGCGGCAGCATCGAAGCATTCCTATCCAGCATCAACGGAGGAGAACGCATATGCGCAAGACTCTGAGTTTACTTGCACTTGCCGCCGGCATCGTCACAGCCCCCGCCGCGCGGGCCGATATCACCATCGGCTTCGTCACCTCGCTCAGCGGCAACGGCTCGTCGATCGGCATCCCCTACGGGCGCGGCACCAACGCGGCCTATGAATACAAGAAGACCGTCAACGGCGAGACCATCCGCCTGATCCAGCTCGACGACGGCTCCGACCCGTCGGCCGCGACCCGCAACGCGCGCAAGCTGGTGGAAGAAGAGAAGGTCGACCTCCTGATAGGCACCGCGACCGCGCCCTCGACCATCGCCATGGCGGCGGTGGCGAGCGAATTGAAAGTGCCGATGATCGCGGTCTCGCCGATCGGCAAACTGCCGGAAACACCCGAGCAGTGGGTGGTGTCGGTGCCGCAGCCTGCGTCCCTCCTCGTCAAGATCATCGCCGATCGCATGAAGCGCGATGGCATGAAGAACATCGGCTATATCGGCTTCTCCGACGCCTGGGGGGACCTCGTCTACAACGGCGCCAAGGCGGCGGAGGCCGCCGGCGATGTCAAGATCCAGACCAACGAGCGCTATGCGCGCACCGACACTTCGGTCACCGCGCAGATCCTCAAAGTGCTCGCGGCGCGGCCGGACGCCGTGCTGGACGGCGGCTCGGGGACGCAAGGCGCGCTGCCGCTCCTCAGCCTCGCGGAGCGCGGCTTCAAGGGAAACACCTACGGCACCGTGGCGCTCGTCAATCCGGACTTCGTGAACGTCGGCGGCAAGGCGGCCGAAGGCATCCAGGTCTCCGCCGGCCCGGTCATCGTGGCCGAGCAGCTGCCCGACGAACATTTCGCCAAGAAGATCGCGCTGGATTTCCGCAGCGTCTACCAGAAGGTCCATAACATCCCGACCACCGACGGCTTCTCGGCCTACTCCTTCGACGCCTGGCTGATCTTCGCCAACGCAGCGGAGCGCGCGCTCAAGACGGCGAAGCCCGGCACGGCGGAATTTCGCGCCGCCCTGCGGGACGCGATCCTCAGCACCAAGGAGCTGCCCGGCGTGCACGCCATCTACAACTTCAAGCCCGGCTCGGTGACCGGCGTCGATGAGCGCGCGCTGGTCGTGGTACGCCTGACGGGCGGCGCCTGGAAATACGCGCCGTAGTCGGACAGGGCAGGCCACCAGAACAAGGGGACGGCGTTCTCAATGACGAGCGACATCGCAGCCATTCTTGCGATCGACGGGATCGCCACCGGCGCAGTCTACGCGCTGGTGGCGATCGGGACCGTCCTCATCTTCACGGTGACACGGGTCATCTTCATTCCCTTTGGCGACATCGCGGCCTTCACGGCGCTGACGCTGGCGGCGCTCGACGCGAAGCGCTTTCCCGGCACGGGCGCGCTGGTCGTCATTCTTGCGTGCCTCGCAACCCTGATCGAAATCGTCTCGCTGCTGCGCAACGGCGAGCGTCGGCTGGTTCCGCGCGCTCTCTTCTTCTATCTCGCATTGCCGCTGGCCGTGGTTGGCCTCGCCTGGCTGACCATGCGCGCCGATCCGCCGCTCGCCATCAGGCTCGTGCTGGCCTTGATGCTGATCACCCCCATCTCCCCGCTGCTGGACCGGATCGTCTTCCGTCCCATTGCGGACGGAACGGTGCTGCTGCTCCTGACCGTTTCCGTCGCCCTGCACTTCGCGCTGGTCGGCCTTGGGCTGCTCTTCTTCGGTCCCGAGGGTGTCAGGACCGAGCCGCTGACGTCATTGTCGACCGAACTTGCGGGCGTGCTGATCTCGGGCCAGACCATGCTGATCGTGATCGCAGCCCTCGTCTTCTCTGGCCTGCTCTATCTCTTCTTCGACTTCACGCTGGTCGGTAAATCGCTCCGCGCGACGGCCGTGAACCGGACCGGCTCCCGCCTGATGGGCATACGTCCCGCCCGCGCCGGCACCATCGCCTATCTCCTGGGCTCGCTGATGGCCGGCGTCTCCGGAATCCTGATCGCGCCCGTCAACACCATATTCTACGATTCCGGCTTCCTGCTCGGCCTCAAGGCCTTCGTCGGCGCCATCGTCGGCGGCATGACGAGCTATCCCGGCGCGGCCATCGGCGCCGTCGGCGTCGGTATCCTCGAAAGCTTCGCATCCTTCGAGAGCAGCGCGCTGAAGGATGTCATCGTGTTCTCGCTTCTGATCCCGATCCTGATCTGGCGATCCCTCGCCTCGCTGCATTCCGAGGAGGAGATCGAGGAATGACGCGCCTTCACGTTCAGCTCGCGGCGGTGGCGGCGGTAGCGTGCCTTGCGCTCGCGCCATTCGTCCTCAACCCCTTCAGCATCACGCTGATGAACTATATCGGCATCTATTCGCTGGTCGCGATCGGCCTTGCCCTGCTCACCGGCGTCGGCGGCATCGTGTCCTTCGGACAGGCCGCCTTCGTCGGCGTCGCGGCCTATGCCACGGCCTGGGTCTCTGCTCTGAATGGATCTTCCCCGTGGCTCGGCCTCGTGTTCGGGGTGGCGCTGACCTGCGGTGTCGCCACCGTCCTCGGCGTTGTCACCTTGCGGCTCCAGGGCCATTTCCTGTCGCTCTCGACCGTCGCCTGGGGGCTCGCCATCGGCTTCCTGTTCGGCAATGTCGAGGGGCTCGGCCGCTTCAACGGCATCTCGTCGATCCCGCCGATCAGTATCGGATCGTTCGCGCTCGTCTCGAGTGCGCAGATCTATTTCCTGATCTGGGGCATCGTCGTCGTGGTGCTTTTCCTCGGCTACAATCTCCTCGACTCCCGGGTCGGCCGCGCCATGCGCGCGCTGCGCGGCGGCAACATCCTGGTCGAAAGCCTCGGCATCAACGCGTTCCGGATCAAGCTCGTGACCTTCGTGATCGCGGCCTTCCTCGCCTCGCTCTCCGGCTGGCTCTACGCCCATATGAGCCGCTTCATCAGCCCGGGCCCGTTCGAGGCCGGCATGGGCATCGAATATCTGATGATGTCGATGGTCGGCGGCGCCGGCAGCCTGCTCGGCGGCGTCGTGGGCGCCGCTATCGTCACCCTGCTCAAGAACAGCGTGCAGGACTATCTGCCGCTGATCGCCAAGGGCGCGTCCGGCCAGCTCGAGATCGTCGCCTTCTCCGCGCTGTTCATCCTGTTCCTGCAATGGGCGCGGCAGGGCATCGTGCCGTTCGTCGCGCGCTACTTGCCGAAGATCAGGCGCGAACGGCCGCCAGCCGCCCCGCCCCTGCCTCGTCGTCCCCAGCCAAAACCGGGCGAACTGCTCCTGAAGGTCGACGGCGCCGAACGGCGGTTCGGCGGTCTCGTCGCGGTCAACAATGTCAGCTTCGAGGTCCGCTCCGGCGAGATCCTCGCCGTCATCGGCCCGAACGGCGCCGGCAAGAGCACGATGTTCAACTGCCTGACGGGCGCGCTCAGGGTCAACAAGGGCGAGATCGTCTTTGCCGGACGCGCCATCACGCGCGATCCACAATCCCGCATCGCGAGGGACGGAATCGCCAGGACCTTCCAGCATGTGAAGCTGCGGCCGCGCATGAGCCTGCTCGAGAACGTCATGCTCGGCACCTACGCGCGCACCAGCACGGGCCTGTTCGCCGGCGCCCTGCGCCTCAACCAGCGCGAGGAAGCCAGCACCCGGCACGAGGCCTTGAAGCAGCTCGAACGCGTCGGGCTCGGCGACAAGCCGTTCGAGCTCGCGGGCAATCTGCCGCTCGGCAACCAGCGCATCCTGGAGATCGCGCGCGCTCTCGCCGCAGACCCGGCGCTGCTGGTGCTGGACGAGCCGGCCGCGGGCCTGCGCCGCCAGGAGAAGCTCAGGCTTGCGGAGCTGCTCCGCTCGCTGCGGTCGGACCATCTGACCATCCTGATCGTCGAACATGACATGGAGTTCGTGATGTCGCTGGTCGACCGCATCGTCGTGCTCGACTTCGGCTCCAAGCTCTGCGAGGGCGCGCCTGCCGCGATCCGGAGCGACGAACGGGTTCAAGAGGCCTATCTCGGAGGCGTCGCGTGAGCGAGATGTTTTCCATGACGGATGTGACCGTCTGCTACGACAATGTCGAAGCGGTCCGCAACGTCTCGCTGTCGGTCGAGGAAGGCCAGATCGTCACCGTGATCGGCCCGAACGGCGCCGGCAAGACCACGCTGCTGATGGCCGCTATCGGATTGCTCGCCTCCCGCGGCCGCCTCGCCTTTCAGGGCAACGACATCGGCAGGATGTCCGTCGAGGACCGCGTCGAGCGCCGGCTGTGCCTCGTGCCGGAGAAGCGCGAGCTGTTCTCCGACATGTCGGTCGCCGATAATCTCCTGCTCGGCTCCTACAGCCTGCGCGACCGCTCGGGCGTCCAGAAGACGCTGGACGAGGTCTATGATCGCTTTCCGCGCCTGAAGGAGCGGCAGCGCCAGGCCGCCGGCACCCTCTCCGGCGGCGAGCGCCAGATGCTGGCGCTCGGGCGCGCGCTGATGGCCAAGCCGAAGCTGCTCATGCTCGACGAGCCGAGCCTCGGCCTCGCGCCGCTGATCGTGCGCGAGATCTTCCGCACCATCGCCTCGCTGCGCGACCTCGGCGTCTCGATCCTGCTGGTCGAGCAGAACGCCCGCGCCGCGCTGGAGACGGCCGATTACGGCTATGTGCTCGAGACCGGCGAGATCGTGCAGTCGGGCCTCGCCAAGGATCTCATCCACGATCCCCGGCTGATCACAGCCTATCTCGGCGGACACTAGCGCTGATCTGGACAGGCAGGGTCGCTGGAAAAAACAGAAAGTCGAAAACAACCCCATGCACAGTAGCCGCTGACAGCGTTTTCAATGACTTGCGGCGAGCCTTACGGATTTTACGAAAACAGGTTGCTCCGTCGGGCAAACAGGGGCATAATGCCATCATCGCCGCTCCGGATGCCGACGGCTTTAACCGCCAACCTGGACTTCCGTTTTCATAGGTACACTGCAAGGCGCGCCGACAGTCTGAATCCGTGCGTACCGGCAAACCATTGCTATCGCCCACCGCGTGGATTTTACGCGTCAAGCCGCCGCGCGACCTTCCCATCGATTGGTGCCAATTCCCAGTGATACAGGCGCCATGCTGATGGACGCGGACAATCGAGGTGTCGATCTCTGGACAGCGGCATCATGGGCAGCAGCAAGTGCGTCTAGAGTGACTTACATCACCTTATTCAAGTAACCCCCTCCGATCGTGCGCCGTATGTCGCGCTGATTTTGAACTCCCCCGCTTTGCGTGGCCACCAACGGCTACTCTGAACTCGAACTCCATAGGGAGGAAACCATGATTACCAAGACGCTGTTCGTCGGACTTCTTACAGCCGGATTTCTCTCTGCATCCTTCGCAGTTGATGCAGAAGCAGAACCAACTCGTTCCCAGCAAGTGAAAAACGTGGGAACTAGCCAGAATGGTGCCCGGGCGGGCTCCATGGATAGCTGGCCGCAGACGATGGACGAACTGAACAACGCCTACAACTGTGGTCCGTATGCGGACAAAGAGTCGGCCAAGAAGTGCAAGAAGTAAGCGCGTTTTTTGATCGCCCAGTGCTGCTGAAGGGGTCAGCTACACGCTGGCCCTTTCTCTTCGGGCAATAACTCCGTGGCGGCCGCACGGCGCTACGCAAGGACCCGGCTTTCGATTTCGCCGCGCTCGATCGTCAGCGTCACGTCGGCGAAGGTCTCGAGCAGCTTCGGGTTCGACTCCGTGATCAGCAGGGTAATGTCCCGGTCCTGCGAACGAAGCCGACGCAGCGCCTCGGCGTACCTCTGCGCCAGCACAGGGGCGAGGCCCTGGAACGGCTCGTCCAGAATGACGAGGCGGGTGCCCAGCATCAGGGCGCGACCAAGGGCGACCATCTTGCCTTGGCCGCCCGAGACGGATCCCGCCGGGCGATCCGCCAGTTCCTTGAGTTCCGGCAGGACGGAGTAGGTTCGCTCCAGCCGCCGGCGCGCCTCGTCCGCGCCAAGTTTAGCGACGCGACCGGGCAGAAGAATGTTTTCTTCCACCGTAAAGGCCGAGAAGAGACGACGGTCCTCGGGGGCGTAGCCGATGCCCAGGAAGGGCCGGCGGTGCGGAGGAACATGCCCCAGGTCCTGACCGCTCAGGCGCACGGTACCGCTCGCCTTCGTGAAGCCCATGATGGTCCGTACCGTCGTGGTTTTGCCGGCGCCGTTTCGCCCGATGAGCGCGGCGGTCGCGCCCGGCGGCAGCGAGAAACTAACGCTGCGCAGCACCGGCGCATCGGCGATCGCGACGTTGACGTTCTCGAAGTCCAGCATCGCCGTCATATGCCGATCACCTGTTCGCGGACCTTGGGATCGGCCAGAACCTCCGCGGGCGTGCCGACCTTTTGGATCTTCCCGACGTTCCACACCGCGACTCGGTGGGCATAGCGCTCCACCATGTCCATGTCGTGCTCGACGAAGACCGAGGTCACCTTCTCCTTGGCGAGCGCGGACGTCAGGATGTCCATGATCTCCAGCTTCTCTGCGGAGGCGACGCCCGAGGTGGGCTCGTCCATCAGGAGCAGTCTGGGCTTCAGCGCGAGCGCCAGAGCGATGTCGACCAGCTTGCGTTGTCCCTCGGGAAGCTCCCTCGCTTTGCGAGATGCGTACAGCTTGACGCCGACGAGATCCAGGAGGCGCTCCATTTCAGACAGCTCAGGCAGGGCGGAAAGAGCCCTAAAGCCGGAAGGGCTTCCCAGCCGCGAGGCTGCGGCGATCAGCATGTTCTCCATCACAGTCTGATCGAGAAAAAGCTGCGGTATCTGAAAGGCCCGCGCGATGCCGAGCTTGGTGATCGTGCGCGGGAGCTGCGCCGTGATCTCCTGGCCAAGGAAGGTGATGCTTCCGGCCTGCGGCCGCAGATAACCCGTCGAGATGTTGAGGAAGGTGGTCTTTCCGGCGCCGTTCGGTCCGATGATCGCGAGGTTCTCGCCTTGGAGCACGTCCAGATCGATACCGTCGGCGGCGACGACGCCACCGAACCGGATCTTGATGCCCTTCGCAGAAAGGAGGACGTTGGCCATCAATGTCCTCCCTGCTTCGCCTGGCCGTAGCGCTGCCTGAGACCTATCAGTCCGTTAGGCGCATAGAGAATGATGACGATCAAGACCGCGCCGAGGATCAGCTGCCAGGTGTCGGCCAGGTGGGCCGCCGCATAGAAGCGCACGCACTCGAACATCGCCGCGCCGGCGAACGCTCCGAAGGCGTGGGCGCTGCCGCCGAGGATCGCGATAAAGACGAATTCGCCCGACTTCGTCCAGAACCCGAACTCGGGCGTGGCGATCTGCTGGATGATCGCCACCAGCGTGCCGCCGATGCCGCCGAGAAAAGCCGAGATTACGTAACCTATCAGAAGCACGCGCCGTGCGGACGTCCCGAGATACTCGAGCCGGGTCTCGTTCGATTTGACGGCACGCAGCATGTGTCCGAGCGGGCTATCGAGATAGCGTTGCACGCCGTAGAAGGCGACGACCGCGATCAAGAGGCTCACGTAAAGAATAACGTACTGGAAGGTTTCGGGCGTAAACGACAGCCCCAACAGGGCCGGACGAGGGACCCGGATGCCGTCGGCGCCGTTAGTGTAATGAAACATCTTCTCCAGCAGCGACCACAGCACCATCGAAAACGCCAGATTCAGCATTCCAAAAAAGATCTCCCGGTAGCGCACGACGAAGAGCCCGACGATGAGGCCGAAGACGGCGGAGGTTATGCCGCCCAGCACGATGAAGAGCACGATGTCGCCGCCACCGACGTACTTGCCCCAGAACGCCGCGGTATATGCCCCGGTAGCGAAGAACATTGCATGTCCGAACGACACCTGTCCCGCCTGCAGCAGAAGAATGATACCGAGAACGACGATGCCCTTCGCTAGGATCAACGCGAACAAGGTTGCCCAGCTCGCTACAAAAAGGGGCGCGACGGCGCTGGCCAGAAAGAAGATAGTCGCGATCGTGGTGACCGGCTTGACGCGACCGCTCATCATATTTTCCTTACCTGCACGGCGCCGAACAGGCCGAACGGACGCACCAGAAGCACCAGCACCATCAGCAGATAGGGAACGAGAACTTCGAATTCCGGCTGGAGATAGATCACGAAGGCACGGGTCAGGCCGATCATCAGCGCGGTGAGCGCGGTGCCCTCGATCTGGCCGAGACCCGCGGTCGCAGCGACGGCAAAGGAAAGCACGATCATATCGGCGCCCATACCGGGGACCAGCGAGGTGGTCGGCGAAGCCAGCGCTCCTCCCAACGCGGCCAGACTCGCTCCGATGACGAAAGTGACGAAATATACGCGTTTTGCGTCAATCCCAATGGCCGTCGAAGCTTCGCGGTCCTCCGTGACCGCAAGGATCACCGCTCCCGACAGCGTCCTGCGCAGGAAGTAGCGGAGCCCGAACAGCGTCGCCAATGCGACGCCGGGCAGCAGAATGACCTGGTATGACGTGTAGCTGACGCCGAACACGGCGATGTTGGGAAGTAGTCTCAACGGCTCCGCGGCGAAGATGGGCTGCACGCCCCAGATTAGGCGCTGCAGGTTGTCCATGATCATGAAGGCGGCGAAAGTGATCAGAAGCTGGAGGACGTCCTCCTGTCCGGAGAGCGGTCGCAGCAGAAACCGTTCGATGAAACCGCCGCACACGACGCCGATCACGATGGAGGCGGCCAGCAGCGCGGGATAGGTGAGCCAAGGCGAGATCGGCGCGATTGCAAGGCTGAACGTCGCAGCCAGATAGGCGCCGAACGCATACAGCGAACCGTGCGCGACGTTGACCACGCGCAGCACGCCGAAAATCAGGCTGAGCCCGACCGAGACCAAAAACACCAGTGCGGCGTAGCTGATCCCATCGAGGATCGCCAAGATAGCGAGTGTCGAGTTCATGATGACCTTCGGAAAAGGTCCGTCCTCCGGGACGCGGCTCGGAGGACGGGGATCAAAAGTCGAGCGTGCCGTTACTGAGCTTTGAAGGTCGGCACGTCCATCTTGACGAAGTCCGGCTTGAGAGTCTTGAGCCACTCAACCGACCGTACGCCCGCCGGGTTGGTGATCATCTTCGGATCGAAGATCATCATGTTGTCGAGCAGCTTGAAGTCGTACCCCGGAACGGACTTGGTGACGCCGACCAGCTGAGCTTCGAGACCCTGGTTGTCCTCGGGCCGCAGCGTAATCGGACGGCCGAAGCCGGTGGCGAACTCGATGCCCGCCGTCGCGTCGACGACCTGTTCGCGGGTGGGCCAGTTGCCGCCGTTGGACTTGATCGCCTTGTCGTAGGCCGTCTGCAGGGCCTTGAATGCCTGCGCCATGTGATAGACCGGGTAGATCGGCCATGCACCGGTCTTCGCCTTGAAGGCTTCATTGAACGCCTTGAAGGCGGCGTCGTTCTTCTTCTCGGGATGCAGGAACCAGTGGTCTCCGCGCGCGCCGACGATCAGGCCTTCAGGCAAGTCCTTGCCCAACCGCTGGATCGATGATTCGCCGATCCCGAGCACGAAGGTCGACTGCTGCAACAGACCGCGCTGACCGGCCTGGCGGACCAGCGTGTCGAGATCTCCGCCCCAAGACGTGGTCAGAACCACATCCGGCCGCAGCGCCAACAGACGGGAAACTTCAGTGGAGTAGTCCGGTGCGCCGAACTTCGGGAAGAGCTCCGCGACGACTTGCACGTCCGGCTTCATTGCCTTGAGCGCGGTCGAAAAGATCTCCCAGCTCTCCCGACCCCATGCATAATCCTGATTGACCACCGCGATCGTCTTAAAGTCGGGCTTGGTCTTGAGCAGGTAAAGGAGCACGGCCAGCATTTCCGGCGTGCCGTTCGCCTGAGTCCGGAAATTGTAGCGGTACTTCTTGGTTTCGAGGATGGAGGCCGCACCGCAGTCCCACATGAAATTCATGACTTTGAGGTCTTCGGCGACGGGCACCAACTGGGTGCAGCTGCCCGACGAGATCGAAGCAAACGTGGCATCGACCTTTTCGTCCTGCACAACGCGTCGGTAGTTCGAGACGAGCGCTTCGCCTCCCGCGCCTTCGTCGATGAAGGAGAGCTTGACCGGCACGCCGCCGATGCCGCCCTTCTTGTTGAGGTCCTCCGCGATCATCTCCGCCGCGGCCTTCGCCGGCACACCGAAGACTGACGCAGGGCCCGACAGGAACGTCGTGATGCCGATTTTGAGCTCCGACGGCTTGTTCTGCGCAAGCGAGGTGCCCGTAAAGGCCGCAACTACAAGCCCGGCCGCAACCGCAGCCTTGAGAAATTTCATTGAAAATCCTCCCTGTTTTATTGTTGCGCCCGGTTTCAGCCGCCGTGCGCTTCTTCTTGCAACAACGCTACTATAATTGTCGCGTGTTGCCAGCCCTCTTCTGTCATTCGCGAGCCGACGAACCCGGTTCGACGCCGTCGCCCATTTTGTCGGCTGCGCATCGATTGTAACGGACAAGGGCCCCAAATGGTCGATGCCTCCAATTCCAGCGTGCGAAAAAACAAACACCGACCGCGCTTTGCGCTTTGGGCCCATCGCGACATACTGCGCCGCCGCACGAACTCGGTCGCTATAGGAGCAAAGCAGATATTGCTTTTGGCCGCATCACGCTCGGGTTACGGGTACGCGGCCTAGGACCTAGCCGCCACCACCCTAGTCAGCATCGGAAAATGCTTGTTGCCGCCTGCGAATGGCGGGAATTTCACGAAGTCGGCACGCATGTGCTTGATCACGTCGGAGCCGAGTGCATGCGCGAGGGCTTGCGGGCTGTCGAACACCAGCTTGTTGCGTTGCATGTGCTCGACGCGCCGCGACGGCAGCCGGTCGACCCAGTCGATGCGGGTGTAGATCTCGATCTGGCGGACGTTCGGGAAGGTCCGCATGATCGACGGGTGGTGCTTCAGATAATGCAGGTTCCAAGCGTTCATATCCTCGGCCGGGCCGGGATAGTGCACGAGGTAACTGCACGGGGTGGTCGTTCCCGCCGGATGCTCTGCGACATCGACCGGAAACGGGCGCGTCAGCATCACCTGGTGTGCGACATCGAGTCCGGTGAGGCCGGATAGCCCGGCCCCTGTTGCGAGGCTGGCGAGGACGCCGCCGCGGTCCATTGCCGCCTCGCAGGCGAACAGGTCGGGAAACCGGAGTTGAAGCGCAAAGGCGGGGCCGGTGCCGTCGGCCTTGTAAGGATGGTCGACCGACTGTTCGAGCGGCGTGAACAGCAGGGCCTCGGTCATGTCGGGGATCGATCCGACGAGCTCCGCCACGGAGGCAACCTCATCGGGACGAACTCGCCGTTCGCCTGTGGAACCGGAGAATGTCATGAACAGCGAGATCACGCGGGCGTCGCCTCGGTCCCCTCGCCCACACTCACATGCGCCATCAGTGCGAAGCGAATGTCATCGGGCCATGGGATCGCATGATGATCGACCAGCGAGGTCGCAGCAAGGATCTGGCGCGCGCGCCAGCGCGGGCCATTCGCGCCGGAGATGACATGCTCGAGATGGAGAGATGACCCACCGACCCTGATGATGCGCAGGTTGAACGTCAGGAGATCGCCGAACATCGACGGCCGGGAGAAATCGCAATTCAGGTGCACCGTGGGCGTTCCGATCTTCCGGACGGTGATCAGCTCCGGCCATGGAAAACCGATCCGCGCCCAGAAATCTTCGACCACGCCGTTGAGGAGGTTCAAATAGGACGGGAAGTACGCGATTCCCGAGGGATCGCAGTGTCCGAACCTGAGCTGGCGATCGAACGAAAAATTCGTCATCAGATCGCAACAACGGGGTGGCGGATGACGCCGACGCCGTCGACGCCGGCCTCGACCACGTCACCCGGCCAAAGCCATTCCTGCGGGCTCATGCCGGCGCCGACGCCTTCAGGCGTACCGGTGGCGATGATGTCGCCCGGCTCGAGCGTCATGCCGGACGAAATGTCCGATATCAGCACCGGGATGTCGAAGATCATATATTTGGTGTTAGAGTCCTGCTTCATGACCCCGTTCTTGGTCAGCCACAGCCGCAGATCGTGTGGATCAGGAATCTCGTCCGCGGTCACGATGCACGGGCCGAACGGCGCATAAGTGTCCATGCCCTTGGAGAAAATCCACTGTCCGGCGCGGCGATTGTCGCGCGCGGAAATGTCGATCATCACCGAATAGCCGAAGACGTGGTCCATCGCCCTGTCGGTCGCGATGCGCGTTGCGGTCTTGCCGATGATGACGGCGAGCTCGACCTCCCAGTCGAGCTGCTGCGTCATCTTCGCATTGTGCTGGATCGCCGCGCCGGGGCCGATCACCGAGGTCGGCGGCTTGGAGAAGACGACCGGCTGCTTCGGCAGGTCCTTGTCCGTATCCAGGCTCTTGGCGGATTCCGCCACATGCGCCCGGTAGTTCAGCCCGATGCCGAAGATGTTTTTCCGCGGCCGCGGGATCGGCGCCTGCAGCTTTACATCCTCGACCGCGACCGCCGAGCCAGCCGGGAAGCGGCCATTGGCGTCCGCCAGTGCATCCCTGAGCGCAGGCAGCAGGGTCACGCTGTTGTCGATGAACGACAGCATGTCACCCGGCCATGTCACGCCGCTGGACGCACCAAGGTGCTCGACATCGACGACCAGTCCATTGACCAGGGCTCCAAGACGGGCACCGCTGGAGCCCAAGGTGTAGGTGACGAGACGCATGAAAGCTTCTATCCGGCTGTTCTGGTTGAATTCTGCAAGGGCATGTCAGGCCGCAACCGACTGGTAACCGCCATTGTCGCCATAGGCCTCTTCCCGATAGAGCCCGAGGCCTTCGATGACGGGCAGGTCGTTGAAGCAGAACAGGCAGGCATCCTCGCTCGCTGATGCATTGCCGTGCTCGTGCCAGGCCCAGGAGGGAACGCAGAAGATGTCGCGCTCTTCCCATTCGAGCCGCTTGCCGCCAATGATCGAATAGCCGCGCCCCTTGGCGACCTGGTAGATGAAGCTGCCGGTGTGCCGGTGCGACTTGGTCTTCTCGCCGGGGCGCAGCAGCTGCATGCTCGCACCGATCGTCTGCATCACGTGCCCGCCGGTGACCGGGTTGACGTAGTTCATGAGGATGCCGTCATAGGGCGAGCCATCGGTCGCGGCCGCATATTTCTGCAAGGACTCGTAGGTCGGCTCCCACTCATATTTGAACATCGGCGAATAACCCTTCGACCAGCGCGAGTCCGCCGGCCGAAGACCGGGATTGCCCCAGGTCCGGGTCATGTCGTCCACGGGATAGCCGGACGGCTCCTGCTGGATGTTCGGATGCACGACGAAGAAATTGGCTTCCAGCGCGTTGACGAGCGGGATGTCCAGGCCGTCCTGCCAGATGCAGACCGAGCCGTCGCCTTCGACGCCATGCTCGTGCCAGGTGCCGTTCGGCGTCAGCACGAAATCCCGCGCGCCCAGCGTCATCTTGTGACCGTCGACGATGGTGTAGGCGCCCGCGCCCTCCATGATGAAGCGTAGCGCCGAGGCCGAGTGGGCATGGGCCGTGGCGACCTCGCCGGGATGCATCACCTGCAATCCGGAATAGAGCCAGCCGACCGCGGCCGACACGTCGCGCCGCCCGGGATTGTTGAGATAGATCACGCGCCGGCCGGCTTTCTCGGGCGAGACCAGCTCGACCGAGCGCAGCACGTGCTCGCGCAGATCCTTGTAGCGCCAGAGCACGGGAACCGAGGCCGATTGCGGCGCCCACGGCTCGATCTTGTTGGCGACGGTCCAGAGCGCTCCGGCTTCGTACCTTTCGAGATCCTTGTAATAGGCCTCGAGCTCGGGGGTGTCCTCGACATTGGCCCGGCCGATCACGTTCTCGCGCATCCTATCCTCCAAGTCCTGTCTTATGATCCCGCACCCTCAAGCGAGCCAGCCCGTCATTCCGCTCGACCTGGAATCGACGCGAAGCCCGCCTGCTCTTGGCCGGCGACGGTTTCCGCCTCTGTCAGACCGAGCGGCGTCTGCGGACGACGGTTGACCCGCAGATCGAAAATGTCGAACCGGTTATAGTGCCCGACGATGTCGTGCATCTGCTTCGGCTGGATGCAGCGCTCGAGGTCGATGTCGGCATAGACGATGCCTTCGTCGTCGATCAAGGGATCGCCGACCACGCGCCCGTCCGGACCGATGATGCCGGAGAATGCGCTCGACTTCCGTTGCAAACGCGCGCGTGCGTCGGGAACGACGGTCTCCATCGCCGCGATGATCTCCTCCGACACCGTCGAGCAGGAGACGATCGTGAAGATCTTGCCTTCGAAGGAGTGGGCAATCGCGCGCAATTTGATCGCCTCCGCCATGTCATAGTCGGGGGGCGCGACGGGAAGCGAGATATAGCTGGCGACGTGCACGAGCTCGCCCTGCCCGAGCAGCGCAAAGCGCGCGAGCGTGTTGGTGTTCTCGCCGCAGGCCAGGCCTCCGAGACGCCCGATCTCGGTATCATAGACGCGCAGGCTCGACCCGTCACCGCCGGTCCAGGTCAGCTTCTCTGCCCAGGTCGGCACCAGCTTGCGATGCTTGCCGAGCAAGGCGCCGTCAGGACGGATGAAAACCAGCGTATTGTAGATCGCGCCGAGCGAGACCGGGCTGCGCTCGTTCACGCCGAGCACGACGTGGCATCCCGTATCGCGCGCGGCCTTGCAGACGATTTCGACCTCCGGCCCCGGCACCAGCACCGACGCCTTGGCGAGCTTCTCGAACCATGCACTGCCGGTGACGGGATCGGTGATCCAGTTCCAATAAGGATAGCCGGGAACGAACACTTCGGGGAACGCGACGAGCTTCGCCCCGTTGGCTGCGGCCTCACGGACCAGTGAAGCCGCCTTCTCCGCGGTCGCGCTTGCGTTGAGATAGACTGGTGAAGCCTGGACGGCGGCAGCTTTAAAGCGAGGCAGCTTCAGCATCGGCCCTACCCTGTCGCTGGCTCATGACCGCCTTGTCGGAGAGAGCATCCGCAAGCGTGATAGCATGGCGCGGCGTTGACTTACTTCACATGTAAACGTATGCTATCGCATATTTCTGGAGGGTGCAATGGCTGAACGGTCTTTTGCTCGCGAGGTCGAGGATCTCAGGCTCGGCGATGGCGACACGTTCCGCGGCGAAGGCATCCTCGCCATCACCAAGGCGCTGCTGCAATCGGGGGTCGCCTATGTCGGCGGCTATCAGGGCTCGCCGATCTCGCACCTGATGGACGTGCTGGCCGACGCCAAGGACGTGCTCGACGATCTCGGCGTCGTATTCCAGAGCTCGGCCAACGAAGCCGCCGCCGCGGCGATGCTGTCGGCATCGGTGATGTATCCCCTGCGCGGCGCGGTCGCGTGGAAGTCGACCGTCGGGACCAACGTCGCCTCCGACGCTCTTGCCAACCTCGCCTCGGGCGGTGTCACCGGCGGCACCATGATCATCGTCGGCGAGGACTATGGCGAAGGCTCCTCCATCATGCAGGAGCGTACCCACGCCTTCGCGATGAAGTCGCAGATGTGGCTGCTCGATCCCCGCCCCGAGCATGAATGCATCGTCAATCTGATCGAGAAAGGCTTCGAGCTCTCCGAGTTCTCCAACACGCCGGTCATGCTGGAGGTGCGCGTGCGCGCCTGCCACATGCACGGCAGCTTCGCCTGCAAGGACAATGTCAGGCCGGCGCACACCATCAAGGACGCGCTCAACAATCCCAAGCGTGACGTCAACCGCATCGTGCTGCCGCCGGCGGCCTATGAGCACGAGCAGGAGAAGATCAAGACGCGGATGCCCGCGGCCATCGGATTCATTCGGGACAACAAGCTGAATGAGTGGATGGGGCCGAAGCAGGGCAAGGTCGGCATCATCATGCAGGGCGGCATGTACAACAACGTCATCCGCGCGCTGCAATATCTCGGGCTGTCGGATGCCTATGGCAACACGCAGATCCCGCTCTACATCATGAACGTCACCTACCCCGTGATCGATACCGAGGTTGCGGAATTTTGCCTCGACAAGGACGCCGTGCTCATCGTCGAGGAAGGCCAGCCGGAATATCTGGAGCAGGCGATCAATACGGTCTTGCGCCGCAAGGACATCCAGGCGCGCGTCCATGGCAAGGACGTGCTGCCAATGGGCGGCGACTACACCGCGCAGGTGCTGCTCGGCGGCGTCAGGGAATTCCTGGAGAAGACCGAGCCGCGGCTGCTCGGCAACCGTCCGCCGGCGCCGGACGCAGCGCCCGTGCTCAATCACCCCGCGGTCGAGAAGCTCAAGCAGGTGGTGCCGGCGCGCCCGCCCGGGCTTTGCACCGGCTGCCCGGAACGGCCGATCTTCGCCGCCATGAAGCTGGTCGAGGAAGAGCTCGGCCAGCACCACGTCTCCGCAGACATCGGCTGCCATCTGTTCTCGATCCTGCCGCCCTTCAACATCGGCGCGACCACGATGGGCTTCGGCCTCGGCCCGGCCTCGACCTCGGCCTTCAACGTCAAGGCGGACAAGCGGTCGATCGCGGTGATGGGCGACGGCGGCTTCTGGCACAATGGACTGACCAGCGGCATCGGCAATGCCGTGTTCAACAAGCATGACGGCGTGTTCGTCATCGTCGACAATTACTACACTTCTGCCACGGGCGGTCAGGACATCCTGTCCTCGCGCGCGGTCAACAAGCGCCGCAAGACCAACAACTCGATCGTGCAGGCGGTGAAGGGCATCGGCGGCCAGTGGGTGCGCCAGCTCGACCGCACCTACGACGTCGGCAAGATGCGCGACACGCTGAAGGAAGCGCTGACGACGAAAGAGGAAGGCCCGAAGGTCATCGTCGCGTCCTCCGAATGCATGCTGAACAAGCAGCGGCGCGTGAAGCCGCAGATCAACAAGGCGATCAAGGACGGGACGCGCATCGTCAAGGAGCGCTTTGGCGTCGACGAAGACGTCTGCACCGGCGACCATGCCTGCATCCGCCTCTCCGGCTGCCCGTCACTGTCGGTGAAGCAGCTCGACGACCCCTTGCGCGACGATCCGGTCGCGGCGATCGATAATTCCTGCGTCGGCTGCGGCAATTGCGGCGAGGTTTCCGAGGCCGCCGTGCTCTGCCCCTCGTTCTATCGAGCCGACGTCATCCATAATCCGACGCGCTGGGACATGTTCAAATCCAGGGTCGCCTTGAGCGTGATCGGCTGGCTGCAGCGTCGGCGCGACCGCCGGCGTCCGGCGCTCGAGGCACTGGCATGAGGGACGAGACGGTCCGGCTGGCCCTCCCCGCCGCAGGCGAAGCGACGGAGCGGCCGATCTCGATCGCGATTGTCGCGATGGGGGGCCAGGGCGGCGGCGTCCTGACGGACTGGATCGTTCAGCTCGCCGAGAACCATGGCTGGGTCGCGCAGTCCACCTCCGTGCCCGGCGTCGCCCAGCGCACCGGCGCCACCATCTACTATATCGAGGCGATGCCGCCGCTCGACGGCCGCAAGCCGATCCTGTCGCTGATGCCCACCCCGGGCGACGTCGACGTGGTGATGGCGGCGGAATTCATGGAGGCCGGGCGATCGATCCTGCGCGGCCTCGTGACGCCGGATCGCACCACGTTGATCGCGTCCAACCACCGCTCGTTTGCGATCGGCGAGAAGATCGCGCCGGGCAACGGCATCGCCGACGGCGGCGCCGTGACCGGCGCCATCGGAATTGCGGCAAAGACCGAGATCATCTTCGATCTGAACGCGCTGGCGATCGCGCATGGCAGCGTCATCTCGGCCGCGATGTTCGGCGCGCTCGCAGGCGCCGGCGTCTTGCCGTTCAGCCGCGACAGCTATCTCGACGTCATCCGCACCGGCGGCAAAGGCGCCAAGGCCAGCGTCGAGACGTTCGAGGCCGCCTTCGAGCGGGTCAAGACCGGCCCGACCGAAGTTGCGGCGCCCGCGCCAGCCAAACCGGCCGACGATACCCCCTCTTCCGCGACGCCCGATCCGCAGCTTGGCGAGCTCGTCGCAAGATTGAATGGGGAGCTGCCCCAGCCTGCACTCGGCATGGCTCGTGCAGGCTTGCGGAAGGTCGTCGACTTCCAGGACATCGCCTATGGCGGCGAATATCTCGACATCCTCAAGAGGTTGCACGCAGCCGACCGAAACGCCGGCGGTGACGCACATGCCTATGCCTTCACGGAAGCCGCGGCAAAGTACCTCGCCAACGCCATGACCTATGACGACGTCATCCGCGTCGCCGACCTCAAGACGCGCGCCGGCCGCCGCGCGCGCATCGAGAGCGAGCTCGAGATGTCGAACGGACAGGTGCTCCAGACCACCGAGTTCATGCATCCCCGCATGGAGGAAGTGATGGGCATGCTGCCGGCAGGCTTCGGCCGCTGGCTCGGCGCGCGGCCGCGCCTGCTCGGCTGGCTCGATCGCCGCGTCAACCGGGGACGCCGGGTGCGAACCTACTCGCTGCCCTGGTTCCTGGCCCTCTATGTCGTCGGCGGAATGCGCGGCCTGCGCCGCCGCTCGCTGCGTCACGCCATCGAGACGGCGCACCGGGATTCATGGCTCAAGGCCGCGACCGAGGCGGTCGGCACCAATTACCAGCTCGGTGTCGAGATCCTGCAATGCCGACGCCTCGTCAAAGGCTATTCAGACACCCACAGCCGGGGGCTGTCGAAATTCGACAGGACGCTCGCGGCGATCAAGCTGGTGGAGCGCCGCGAGGATGCCGCCGACTGGGCGCGCCGCCTGCGCGAGGCCGCGCTGAAGGACAGCGCCGGAACGGCGCTCGACGGCGTGATCCAGACCATAAAGACTTTCGCATGATTCCACGGGCGCCGGACGCAGGATTGGATTGCCGTTCGCTCCGCAGGAGGTCAGGATCAGACCGCTTGACTACGATTCTCAGGTTGTTAATCGGAGCGAACGACCCGCGGTAATTCCCTTCACTCGACGAGACATTCTGTACTCGATGGTCATGCGATGCCGGCAGCACTCAAGGAGAACGTTGTTCCCGTCCCTGGGCAGATCGAAACCCGGCTCTGGCTCCAATTGCTGTCGCTGCATGGTGAGCTGTTCGCCTCGCTCAATTCGATGCTGAGTTCGGAGTTCGGCCTGTCGCTGGCAAAATTCGACGTGCTGGCCCAGCTCGATCGTTACCAGGAGGGCCTCGCGCTCGGGCAATTGTCGCAAAATCTGAAGGTGACCGGCGGCAATGTCTCGGGGCTGGTGCAACGTCTTCTCGCCGACGACCTCATCAGCAGGGAGATGTCGAGCGAGGACCGGCGGTCCTTCATCGTGCGCCTGACGCCGAAAGGCGAAGCTCTGTTCCGGCAGGCCGCCGAAATCCACAAGAAGCATCTCGCCAGACGGCTCGAGAACGTCCCGGCCCGGGAGCTGGACAGCGCGCTGTCCGTGCTGAAATCGCTTTCCTCGAAACTTCATACCGAGAGCAAGAAGCAAAGTCGCAAGAGATAATGGCCAGAGAATCCAAGAGCAGATGGAAGTCGGGTCCGCCGAGGACGAGGGACCAGCTGCAAACCTATATTCCGTATCTGTTCAACCGGCTCGCCAATCGCTGGAACCTGGATCAGAACCGTGATTTGAGCGAGCACGGCATCAACAATGTCGTGTTCCGGACGCTGTCGGTGCTGTTCATCTACAGGACGCTCACGGTCAACGAGGTCGCCGTTCTCGCGGTGACCGAGCAGTCGACGGCAAGCCGCATGGTGGAGTCCATGGTGTCGTCGGGCCTCGTCAAGCGCGAGATCGCCGAGGAGGACCAGCGCCGCCGCGTCGTCGCCCTGACGCCGGAGGGCGAAGCGCTGCTGCGCAAGATCTGGCCGATCATGGCGAACAATTACGACAGGCTGGTCGCGGGCATCGAGCCCGACGACATCGAGGTCTGCGCGCGCGTGCTGGCCAAGATGGTCGAGAATATCCGCCAGAACCAGATCTAGGACGCGCGCGTCAAGGCCCGAGGCCGACGAGGCTGGTACCGCCGCAGACATAGAGCACCTGGCCGGTGACGAAATCGGAGTGCTCGTCGAGGAAGAACGAGATTGCGTGCGCGACATCCTCGCGCGAGCCGAGCCGTCCGACCGGAACGTTGCGCGCCATCCGCTCCTGCTGCTCGGAACCCTTCGGGATGATGCCCCAGAAATTGTCGGTCAGGATCGGCCCCGGCGCGACGACATTGACGGTGATGCCGCTCGCGGCAAGCTCCAGCGCCCAGGTCCTTGCCATGCCGTGCACACCGGCCTTGGTGGCCGAATAGGCCGAGCGCGTCGCCGCGCCCATCGCCGCGCGCGAAGAGACGAACACGATGCGCCCGAAGCGGCGCGCACGCATCCCTTCCAGCGCCGCCTGGGTCAGGAGCATCGGCGCGCCCAGATGCAACTGCGCCAGCATCAATATGTCTTCCGGCTTGGCGTCGGGCAGCAGGTTCGGCAGGATGATTCCGGCATTGTGGACCAGGCTGTCGACGGCGTGATCCCGGCAGATCTCCTGCGCGATCGCACGCGTCTGTTCGATATTGGTGAGGTCGGCGCGATAGGCCGCGAGCAGATCATGTGTCCAGCCGGGCTGCTCCAGCCCGACCGAGACCACGCGCTGCCCGCGCGCGACGAGCTTCTTCGCTAGGGCCTCGCCGATCCCCGAATTGCCGCCGGTGATGAGGGTGGTGCGGATCTCGCTCATGATCAGACCTTCTTTGATCAGACCCTTCTTTGATCAGACTTGCCGCTTCTTGAGGTCGCGCAGGTCGAAGAACGCGCCCTCGCCCATCAGCTTCCCGACGAAATCCTTCAACCCGCCGCGCTGGATCTTCTCGGTCGCGGTCAGCGGCAGGCTGTCGGCGAAGCAGATCCAGCCCGGCGCCTTGTAATAGGCCATCTGCTCAAGGCTCCAGCGCACGATCTCTTCGGCGAGCGCGCGGTCCGCGCCGGCCTTCTCAGTGATGATGACCGCCGCAACCTCGTCGCCGCGCACCTGGTCCGGCGTCGCCGCAACCGCGGCCTGCCGGATCGCGGGATGGCGGTTGAGAACGGATTCGACCTCGACCGCGGCGATGTTCTCGCCGGAGCGACGGATCACGTTCTTCTTGCGATCGACGAAGTGCAGGTCGCCGTCCGCATCGCGCGACACGATATCGCCGGTGTGCAGCCAGCCGCCGGCCCACGCCTCGGTGGTGGCAGCCGCGTTCTTGAGATATTCGCGGAAGAAACCGTAGCGCGGATCGGCGCCGGCGCGCCGCACCAGCAGCTCGCCGGGCACATCCACCGGCGCATCATTGCCGCCGTCATCGACGATCCGAACCTCGATCTCGGGGGCCGGGCGGCCAAAACAGCTGGTGCCGACCTTGCGCGGCTCGACATTGGCGGCGATGACGCCGCCGCTGCCGGTCTCGGTCATCGCCCAGGCCTCCAGCAGCGGAAAGCCGAAGCGCTGCTCGAACGTGGCATGCAGCAGCTTGTCGACGCCGGCGCCGAAGCCGAAGCGCACGCTGTGCGCGCGGTCCAGCTCCGACGGCGGCGCGCTCATCAGCATCGAGGGCATCACGCCGAGATAATGCAGGCAGGTGGCACGGCTGTCGCGCACCGAGGCCCACCAGCTGCGCGGGTGGAAGCGATCGAGCATGGTCAGGCAGCCGCCGACCGACAGCATCGCCATCAGAGACACCGCCATCGCGTTCATGTGGAACAGCGGCAGCGGCGTGATCATACGCTCGCCGTCTGGCTTGAGGTCGATCAGCCCGCCGACGTCGCGATACCAGTTTCCGCAATGCAGGAAATAGGTGTTGGTGAGCACGCAGCCCTTGGGCTGGCCCGTCGTCCCCGACGTATAGAGCAGCGCGCATTCGCTTCCCTCGCTTGCCGCGGTCAAGGGCCGCGCACCGCCGAAGGGCGCGGGAACGTCGTCCTGATCGTCCACGACAGGGATCGGCCGGCCGGCCTGATGCGCGGCCAGCGCCACCTCCTCGCGCCGTTCGGCGAGGACGAACGCAGCATTCATCTCGGAATGCGAGATGATGTATTCGAGCTCGCTGAGACGGAGGTCCGGATTGATCGGCACCACCGAGACGCCGAGCGCATTGAGCGCGAACCACAGCTCGATGAAGACAGGCCTGTTCTGGAGCAGCAGCCCGACCCGGTGGCCTTCGCCGTAGCCGCGGCTCGCAAACGCTACGCGACGGCGCTCGACCCGGTCGAGCATCGCGCGGTAGGAAATCTCGCCCGCCGCAATGCCGTAGAAGCCTGCGGTCTCCGGCAGCACGTTGAGGAAACCCGCTTCGCCGCGGCGGAGCGCGGTCTCTTGAAAACGGGCATGGACAGTAGTCGCAGCGGACAAGGCAGTCTCACATGAAAAGCTGGATGTTGCCGAACGGCGCATCGAAATTGACGAGATCGACGCGCTTGAGCTTGATCTTCAGGGCATCGCCGACCTGCACGAGCTCGTGCGAGGCCCATCCCGAATAGCGCTCCAGCATATCGCCGCGCGTCTCGGTGTAGATGTAGGAGGTCCGGGCCTTGAACATTCCGACAGCAGGATCGCACGCGACGATCCGCGGTGCTTGGAGCAGATGATGGCAACGGCTCTTCGGCTTCTGGCTGAAGGTGCGCTCGCCGGCGAGCCGCTCGACCCGCACCTTCAGGAGCAGCAGATCCTCGTACATCAGGGACGGCTGCAGCACCGGATCCTGCTGCTGCCATTCCAGCGGCATCCAATAACGCCCTTCGGGGTGAAACAGATCGAGCCAGGCCTGCCACTCCATGGTGTCGAGCAGCTCCGCCTCGCGATAGATGAAGTCCGTGATGGTGTTCTCGCCGATCATTCCGCAGCCTCGATGCGCTTGTCCATGTCCATGGTGATGAATTTCGCCCAGGCGTGAAACTGGTTGCGCATCTGCCGCTCGGACGTGCCGTTGATCACCGCCGTGACGTCCTGCTCTTCATGGCCGTCGTAGAGCCGTCGCAGATTAACCCATCGATTGCCGTTGGACTTCAGTCCTTCCTGCGCCCGCTCGTACATTTCGAGGTCGTCGTGGCCGACGATCGAGGTCGGCGCGTTGATGAAGCGGTTGTACATCAATGCGCGCTCGTAGAGCTTGTCGGGCGCGCCGACCAGGCGATAGACCCAGCTCTCGACCAGCGTCTTGTCGACCGCGATCGGGATGAAATTGCGCAGGATCTGGACAGCGCCCTTCACCATGATGTTCGGGAAGTAGACGGTGTTGTGCCTGACCTCGCCAAGGATCTCATGCGCGCGCTGCTCGCCATAGGCTGCGACCATCTGGTCCAGATAGCCCGGGATATCCGAATAGTTCGAATGGATAGAGTTAGCGACGCCGGTGTGGCCGTGGCCGTTCGGCCAGATCCGGATGCCGCTCTGCTCGTAGAACTCGTACGGGCTCATGAAGGGACCGTAGAGCTGCACCGCCATCGGTGTTTCCGTGGAATCGCCCTGCTCGCGCTTCCAGACCTTGACCGCGGTGCCGGCCGAGCTCTCGTGCGCCACCATCGGATGGCAGGTGTCGGTCTGGTTCTCGACCAGCATCTTCCAATTGCACGTGTGCATGTAGCGGATCGGCGTCGCCTGGACCGCGAGCTTCCCCTCCGGCGAGCGGTCGACCATGTTGTCGATGGTCGAGAGACTTTCGCCGAAATAATCCTCGAAGGAGACGCCCTCATCGCTCAGGCGAGCGAAGATGAAATCACGGTAGATGACGACGTTCCTGACCCTCGACAAGCCCTCATTGGCCTGGGTGTCGCCGAAGCCGGTGCCCTCGTAGCCCTTCTTCAGCGGGATCGCGAGCAGGGAGCCGTCGGTCTTGAAAGACCATGCGTGATAGGGGCAGCGGAAGAACTTTCCGGTGTTGCCGCAGGGTTCGGACGCGATCTTCACGCCTTTGTGCGGACAGCGATTGTAGAACACATGGATGGAGCCGTCGGTATGGCGGCTGGCTATGACCGGCTGCCGGCCGATATTGGCCGTGATGAAATCGCCGGGTTTTGCAAGTTGACTGGCATGGCCGACATAGACCCAGCTGTTGGGAAACAGATGCTCCATCTCGAGCTCGAAGATCTCGGGATCGACATAGACGTCGCGATGCACCTCGGCCTCGCGCACCAGCGCCGCAATCGCACGGGCATTCCCGCCGTATCCTTTCATGACGTCCCTCGCCTCCCCTAGAGATCCAGCACCAGACGTTCCGACTTCGCGCGTGACACGCAGATCTGCATGATCTTGTTGGACGCCCTCTCCTCGTCGCTGAGGATGACGTCGCGATGATCGGGGACTCCCGCGATCACGCCGCACTGGCAAATGCCGCAATCGCCGCGCCGGCAGTCGTAGAGCACGTCGAAACCGGCCGCCTCCAGCGCCTCGATGATGGTCTGCCCCGCAGCAACGCCGACAACCTGCCCGGTCGACTTGATCTCGACCTCGAACGGCCGGTCAGGCGATGACGGCTGCTCGGACTTGAAGAGCTCGTAATGAACGCGATCGGCTGCCACCCCGGCGGCGGCCGCACCGGCCTTCACCGCCTCGATCATGCCCGAAGGGCCACAGACATAGACGTGGGCGTTTGCTGCGGCATCGTCGAGCGCCGCGGCAATGTCGAGGCGGGATTCATCGCTGTCGTAGTGGACGGACAGCCCTCCGGCGCAGATCTCCTGCAATTGCGGCAGGAACGCCAGCAATCCTTGCGTGCGCCCGGCATAGTGCAGGCGATATGAGCTTCCCCGCGCCGCCAGTTCCGCCGCCATCGACAGAACGGGCGTGATGCCGATGCCGCCGGCGAACAGCAGCGCCGGCGCTGCTCCCTCGTGCAGTCGGAAATTGTTGACCGGCGCGCTCGCCTTCACGACGTCGCCGACCTTGAGCGCGTGCATGAACTGCGAGCCGCCGCTCGAAGCCTCCTCGCGCAGGACACCAAGCGCCAGCGCATCTTCAGGAAGTCCCGGCAACGCCATCAGCGAGTACGGCCGGTCTCCGCCATTCGGGAGCGCGACGCGGAGATGCGCACCTGCCTGCCATTGCGGCACGACGCCGTCCTCCACACCAAACACAAGGCTCCGTATGAACGGCGTCTCCGCGACATACGACCTGACCTTGAGCTTGAGCGGATGCACGTCCATTCAGGCATCTCACGGATTATATGAATTTGCATATTTTTAGACATGTAATAATTCGCTTGTCAATCGTCAGCGTGGAGCAGGTCCGGATGATGCAATCAATGGATCGCCAGCTGGCGTCTCGGGCGATCGCCCGCCGGCAACGTCAGTGGCCAGCCGGGGGGCTCGCTACCGGCTTGCCGCCGGTCGTCAGGCCCGGCGCATCATGCGCTCTCCTGCGCTCGGCATCGAGCAAGGATACAAGGGGCGAA
This sequence comes from Bradyrhizobium sp. NBAIM08, assembly GCF_020193935.1. Lineage (NCBI taxonomy): Bacteria > Pseudomonadati > Pseudomonadota > Alphaproteobacteria > Hyphomicrobiales > Nitrobacteraceae > Bradyrhizobium > Bradyrhizobium sp. NBAIM08. Next base: position 930,933 of record NZ_JADYVR010000002.1, read on the forward strand.
AGCCGGCGGTAATGGCGATCCGGTGATACTTCGAGGCACCTGCCCATCTCGGCACGCAGCTCAGGAAGGCGGCAGGCGGCATACCGGACGCAACGAATGCAAGCTGGCCGACTTCATTCCAGAAATCAGAACTTACAACCTGACAGCGCCGCTCCTCCCCACGTGAGGGCACGTCGCGATCAAGCGGCAGCCGCCTGGTATAGGCACTCGCGAAGCCAGGCGTGGCCTTTGTCCTCCTGATTGCGCGGATGCCACAGCGCGACGATGCGAGCGGGCGGCAGATCGAGCGGCGGTGGCGTGAGATCGAGCTCGTGGGCGAAACGGATCAGGAAGCGCCGCGGAAGAGTGCAAATGCAGTCGCTGTGCGCAAGGATGACCGGCGCCAGCGCATAGGTCTGAATCGAGACGGCGACGCGCCGGGAGCGGCCGAGCACCGCCAGCGCGTCGTCGACCAGGCCCGAGAAACCGCCGCCATCGGCGGAGATCAGCAGATGGTCGAGCGCGCAAAAGCTGTCGAGATCGAGCGGACCGATGCCGCGGGGATGACCCTTGCGCTGTGCGGACAGGAAGCCGTCTTCGAACAGCGGCCGCTGCATCAGCTCGCCATGTGCGCGGTCGGCGCCCGTCACCAGGATGTCGATCTCTCCCCTTTCGAGCTGATCCACGACATCGCGCGCGGGGTGAATAAGGGCGAGCCGCGCCCGCTCGGCCATCGCGGTCAAGCGCGCGACCAGGCCGGGCGCCAGCGTCACGGCCGGATTCTCGTGGATGGCAACGATGAAGGTACGCTGGCTCTTGGCGGGGTCGAACTCAGCCGGCCCCTCCACCATGCGACGAAGCTTGCCGAGCACGTCCGCAAGCGCCGTCTGCAACTCCACCGCCCGCGTCGTCGGCACGACGCCGCGCCCGCTCGCGGCGGGTACGAACAGCGGATCGGCAAAGATCTGCCGCAGCCGGTTCAGCCGCGCCGAGAGCGCAGGCTGCCCGATATTGAGCCGGGAGGCCGCGCGCGTCACGTTCCGCTCGCGCAGGAGAGCCTCCAGAGCCAGCAACAGACCGAGGTCGATCTCGGCGAGATCGTTATCATCGGCCGGCCGACCCCGGCCGTGTTCCGCATCCTGCATCGGTGGCACCTCCGTCTGGGGCATGTCGCGACCGCGACGAGCCGCGATACGAGGGTTAGGGCCAAAACGCCGGCGTGAAAAGCTGGGCCAGCATCCTTTCCGATATCGACAATGTCGATGGGACCTATCGAGCCCGCGACTCTCCCCAAGGCCTGGCGCGCTTCGTACCTCATTGTCACCGCGGCCCGGGCAACCAGCCCTACGCCGCGGTCCAGTGGAGGACATCTTGATGATTCACGCGGCCAAGACCTATCAGGTCGGCGAAGCATCCGTCACGCGGATCGACGAGTTGCGGCTTGCCGCATTCAGGTTCGACGCGCTCTATCCGGGAGGCGAGCCAGAGGCGCTGGAGCGCAATCGCGACGAGTTGGAAGCGGGCTCGTTCGATGCTGCGAACGGCACCTTCATCCAGAGCATTCACAGCTGGCTGGTCAGGACACCGCACCACACGATCCTGATCGACACGGCCACCGGCAACGACAAGAACCGGCCGGAGATTCCGCCGCTTCACCGGCTCAACGAACCGTTCCTGGCGCGGCTGGCCGCAGCGGGCGTCACGCCGGAGCAGGTCGACTACGTGCTGCTCACCCACGTGCACGCCGATCACGTCGGCTGGAACACCCGTCTCGTCGAGGGACGCTGGGTCCCGACCTTCCCGAATGCGACCTACGTCTTCTCCGCGATCGAGCAGGCCTATGGCGAGAGCCTCGCGACGGGCACAGAGCCGACCGGAGCGGCCCGCCCGGCCCCGGCCCTCGGCCCCGCGCTGCGCAAGCCGGCCGACCGTGTCTATGACGACAGCGTCCGGCCGGTGATCGAGGCCGGACTTGCCAGGCTCATCGCTGTGGACGGGAGCGAGGCCATCGAGGGCATCTCGTTCGTCCCGACGCCCGGCCACAGCGTCGATCACGCCTCCATCCGCCTCGTCTCACGCGGCGAGGAGGCGCTGTTCGCCGGAGACGTGATGCACCACCCGCTCCAGGTGTATGAGCCTTCGCTCAATTCCTGCTTCTGCGAATTCCCGGAAGCCGCGTTGCGCTCGCGCGCCTTCGTGCTGGAGGACGCTGCCGAGCGGGGCTCAATCATCTTCACCACCCATTTCGCACAGTCATCGGTCGGCCGCGTCAGCCGCACCGGAGGACGCTTCACCTGGCAATTCGTCTGAACGGAGAACGATCATGAATCAGCACGCCAGCGCGCGCGTCGACAGGCCCAAGATCGTAGTCGAGGATCTCATGATCCCGAGCGACACGGCCGGAATTTCGCTTCACCTGCGCAACAAGCGTCCCGCGGCGCTCGAGACCTTCTCCGCCGAGCGAACCATCCTGATGATGCACGGCGCGACCTATTCATCGGGAAGCCTTTTCGATACGCCGCTCGGCGGCCTCTCGTTCATGGATTATCTCGCCGGCCATGGCTACGACGTCTTCGCGCTCGACGTGCGCGGCTATGGCCAGTCGACCCGCCCGTCCGAGATGGACATCCCGCCGGAGCAGTCCGCACCGCTCGTGCGCACCGAAGCCGGCGTGCGTGACCTCGCCAGCGCCGTCGCACACATCCTGAAGCAGCGCAGGATCGCGCGCCTCAATCTGGTTGCCATGTCCTGGGGCGGCTCGGTGGCCGGCGCTTACACTGCAGGCAACAACGACAAGGTCGTCAAGCTCGCGCTGGTCGCGCCGCTTTGGGTGCTGCAGGGCCCAGCTCCGATCGATGCAGGCGGGCGCCTCGGCGGCTATCGCAACGTTCGCGTGCTGGACTTCAGGACGCGCTGGCTCTCGGCTGCGCCGGAAGCGGCACGATCGAGCTTGATCCCGGCGGGCGGCTTCGAGCGCTGGGCCAATATCTCGCTCGCCACCGACCCGCTAGGCAGCGCGCAAGCGCCTGCCATCATGCGTGCAGTCAACGGCCCGATCCTGGACATCCGCGAATACTGGGCCGCGGGCAAGAGGCTCTATGACGCCGCCGACATTCGCGTGCCCGTGCTCCTGGTCCACGCGGAATGGGACCAGGACGTTCCTATCGCCTCGGCGCAGAACTTCTTCCTTTCGCTGACGCATGCGCCCTACCGGCGATGGGTCGAGATTGGCGAAGGCACGCACATGGTTCTGCTGGAGAAGAACCGTCTGCAGGCGTTCGATGCGATCAACCAGTTTCTCGGCGAAGATTACAGCTAGCGCGGCGTCCTGCTGCACCGCGAAAATCACTCGCGCCGCAACATTCAAAAATGAGACTACCGGTCAAGCCGAACGAGGCCGCGATGGGTGCAGCGCATCCGACTTCGGTTAGCTTTCCTCCAAAGCCGCGGGCTTCGAGAGCCACGGGCATCATACGGTTCGTCGCGGCAACAAGCGATGACACAGGGAGGAGCACATGTCGAAATGCAGCATCGGACTGCTCGCGTTGAGCAGCCTGTTTCTTTCGGGCGCGGCGATCGCCCAGGAAAAGATCAAGGTGGGCGTGACCGCAACGCTCGAGGGCACCTACACGGTGCTCGGCGAGGACGGCATGCGCGGCCACCAGACCGCGCTCAACGTGCTCGGCAAGAAGGTCGGCGACAAGGAACTCGAATTCATCGTCGCTTCGACCGATGCAACGCCGGACTCCGCCGTGCGCGCCGTGCGCAAGCTGATCGAGCAGGACAAGGTACAGATCCTGCTGTCGCCGCTCTCCGGCGACGAAGGCATCGCGGTCAAGAATTTTGCCAAGAGCCATCCCGGGCTGACGTTCATCAATGCCGCATCCGGTGCGCAGGAAACGACCTATGTCGACCCGGCACCGAACTTCTTCCGCTACAACATGGACGGCGCGCAGTGGCAGATCGGCCTCGGCAAATACGCCTATGAAGAGAAGAAGTATCGCAAGATCGCGACCGTCGGCGAGGACTATTCCTTCATCTATACCCAGGTGTTCGGGCTGGTGCTCGAGTTCTGCGGCATGGGCGGACAGGTCACCAACCGGCAATGGGTGCCGCTGGGAACGAAGGACTTCGCCTCCGTCATCGCTGCCCTGCCCGACGACGTCGATGCCATCTATCTCGGGCTTGGCGGCGCCGACGCCGTCAACTTCCTCAACCAGTATCAGCAGGCCGGCGGCAAGGCGCATCTGATGGGCGGTTCCATCATGATCGACCAGACGATCCTGTCGTCGAAGGGCAACGCCAAGAACGCGCTGATCGGAACCATCGCGGCGAGCGGACAGGCCGACACCTGGGAGGATCCGGGCTGGCAGAAATTCGTGAAGGCCTATCAAGACGCCTTCCCGCCCAACAAGCGCTTCCCGAGCCCGTCGCTGCTCGCCACCAACTACTATAATTCAACCATGGCGCTGATCCTCGCACTGCGTCAGGTCAACGGCGATCTCTCCAACAACCAGGCCAAGTACAAGGAAGCACTGGCGAAGATCGAGCTCGACGCACCGAACGGCAAGATCAAGCTCGACTCCAACCGCCAGGCGATCGGCACCAACTTCGTCACCGAAGTCGTCGACGACGGCAAGGGCGCGCTGTTCAGCAAGGTCGTGAAGGTGATCCCGAACGTGAACCAGACGCTCGGCTACGACCCGGCCGTGTTCTCCAAGATCGGGCTGCCGAGCCGCACCGTGCCGGAATGTAAGAAGTACTGACGCATCACGTCAGGCAGACGCAACCGGGGAGCGACTCGCTGACGCGGTCGCTCTCCGCTCTTGCAATCTCGGCGGTGTTGTTGAAGGCTGGCCGAAAAGACAAGAACATTCGGGAGGGGAAGGCATGAGCCGTGCGCTCGCCGTCTTCCATGGCCGCTTCGGCCGGGCGACGGTTTATCAGTTGAACCGGCCTTTCAATATCCACGCCCATCGCGAAGGTCATCTGATCTTCCATGTCGGCGGCATGTCGGCATGCATTGACGTCTCCGACGGGCATTACGATCTCACCGAGACGTCGGTCGTCGCTGTCAATCCCTGGGAACCGCACAACTTTCTGCCGACCGATCTTGAGGGCGGCGCCATCTTCTTCGTGCTCTACGTCAACGCCGAATGGTTTGCGCCGGATGCCTCCGGCTCCGACCGGTTGCGCTTCGGCCGCACCCAGTTCAAGCGCACGCCAGCACTCGACAAGCACATCAGGCGGACCGCCGCGCTCGTGTGCGGCGCACCATCGCTCTCCAGTCTCGATTCCGAGCTGAGGCGGCTGATCGACATCTGCTACGACGAAAGCTGGCAGCAGGCCGAGATCGCGCGCGATCCGCGCGCAGGCGGCGCCGTCACCGACTTTCGCGTCCGCAAGTGCATCAAGATGATGTCGGAGAGCCCCGGCGCTGAAATCGAGCTCGACACCATCGCGCGCGAATCCGGCCTGTCGCGACCGCATTTCTACCGGCTGTTCCGCGTGCAGACCGGCGTCACGCCGAACCTCTATCTCAACACGCTGATCATGGAACAGGCGCTCGAAGCGCTGGTGGCGAGCGAGACACCGATCGCCGACATCGGCTTCGATCTCGGCTTCTCCTCACAGAGCGGTTTCACGCGCTTTTTTGCCGCCAATGTCGGGATGGCCCCGACCGATTATCGTCGCGCCGCCAAGGTTTTGCGCGCCTGAGCGCAGGCCACGAAAAGATACTCACGATCAAATGTCGCCCTCGCCGCTTGGCTAGGATGCCAGCAACGCGATCCCGGAAAAGAGGATCGCGCGTGACGGGAGGACGTTCGCTCATGGCAGGGCCAGCAGCCGGCAACGGCTTGCATGCCCCCTCGCCCCGCTTGCGGGGAGAGGGTCTGGGTGAGGAGGAGTCTCCGCAAGTGCGGCGGCAGTTTGGCTTGCGGAGAGTCCCCCTCACCCGGCGCTACGCGTCGACCTCTCCCCGCAAGCGGGGCGAGGTGAAGCCATGAGCCGCTTCGTCGAACGCCATCCGGCTTGGGCGCTGATTACGATCATCGCGATTGCGGTCGCGCTCTGGCTGATCTTCGCAGTCTGGCCGCCGGGGCTGGAAGAGGCGATCGGCCGCAAGCGCGTCTTCCTCAACGCGGTGTTCAACGGCATCACGCTCGGGGGCCTCTATTTTCTGGTCGCCAGCGGCTTCACGCTGATCTTCGGCCTGATGCGCAACGTCAACCTCGCGCACGGTTCGCTCTATCTGTTCGGCGGCTATATCGGTTATGCCATCAGCACATCGTCCGGCTCGTGGATCCTCGGCTTCATCGTCGCCTTCGTCCTGACCGCTGTCGTCGGCGTGCTGCTGCAGGTGATCGTGTTCCGCCGGATGGAGGGCCAGGATCTCAGGCAGACCATGGTGACGATCGGGCTGTCCATCGTGTTTGCCGATCTCATGCTATGGGCCTGCGGCGGCGACTTCTACCAGATCCAGACCCCGAAATGGCTGATCGGTCCCATCGAGCTGCCGCTGGTGACTGCGATCAAATCCTCGGGCGATCCGGTCTACCTCAGATATCCACTCGTCAGGCTCGTGATCTTCGTGGCCTCCGTTGTCATCGGCGTCGCGATGTGGCTCGCGCTCAACCGCACCCGGATCGGCATGATCATCCGCGCCGGCGTCGACGACCGCGATATTCTCGCCGCGACGGGCGTGCGCATCCAGCTCGTCTTCGTCGGGGTGTTCGCCTTCGGCGCGGGGCTTGCCGGCATCGCTGGCGTCGTCGGCGGCACCTTCCAGTCATTGTCGCCCGGCGAAGACATCCGTTTCCTGCTGGCGTCCCTCGTCGTCGTGATCGTGGGCGGCATGGGCTCGATTCCGGGCGCCGCGCTCGGCGCGCTGATCATCGGCCTCGCCGAGCAGCTCGGCTCGGTCTACATCCCGACCTACGCCATCGTCGTGACCTTCCTGATCATGGTGCTGGTGCTGGCGATCCGGCCGCAAGGCCTGTTGGCGAGGCGCTGAGATGTCGCTCGCCCACGATGCCCCAGTTGCCGTAGGCCGCGCCACCAAGGCGCAGCCCCCCGCCCGGACATGGCCGGAGATCAACAACCCCGCTGCCTGGGCCGTCGCGGCCATTCTCCTGATCATGCCGCTGATCGCGAGCAGCTTTTTTCTGATCGAGATCTTCGCGACCACGCTGATCCTCGGCACCGTGGCGCTGAGCCTCATGTTTCTTGCCGGCTATGGCGGCATGGTCAGCCTTATGCAGCTCACCATCGCGGGCTTCTCAGCCTACATGGTCGCGGTGTTCGGCGTCAGCGGCAACCCCAATATCAGCCTGGGCTGGCCGTGGTGGCTCGCGGTGCCGATGGCGCTCGCGCTGGCGACCGCCTTCGGCACGCTCGGCGGCGCGCTCGCGGTGCGCACCGAAGGCATCTACACCATCATGATCACGCTCGCGATCGGAGCGGCCTTCTACTATTTCACCAACCAGAACTGGGCGATCTTCAACGGTCATACCGGCATCAACACCGTGGCCACGCCGCGCTTCTGGGGCGTGAACTGGCGCGCGGACATTCCCTTCTACTATGTCGTGCTCGCGGTTGCCGCGCTCTGCTATTTCGCGGTCGAATACCTCTCGCGCGCGCCGTTCGGCCTGGCGCTCCAGGGTGTGCGCGACAATCCGCGGCGCATGGCGGCGCTCGGCTTCAACGTCAATGCGCACCGCGTCGCGGCCTATGCTTTCGCGTCTTTCGTCGCCGCGCTGGCCGGCGTGCTCCAGGTCTGGAACTATCGCCAGATCTCGCCGGGTTCGGTCAGCGTCGGCGCCTGCATCGACGTCCTGATCATCGCCGTCGTCGGCGGCATCACGCGCCCGATCGGGCCCTTCATCGGCGCGCTGATCTTCGTGCTGCTGCGCACCTTCGCGCTCGACTTCCTGGTCCGACTCGGACTCGACGGCAACCGCTTCCGCCTGCTGATCGGGCTCGGCTTCCTCGCCATCGTGTTCTGGTCCTCGGACGGCGTCATCGGCCTCTGGCAGCGCTGGCGTCAGCATCAACGGCGCGAGGTGAGCCGCACCAGTGGAGGGCGCGGCCATGGATAGCGTCGCCCAACGCCTCTCCGCAGTCGGTGCCGGCGCTGCGCTGGAGCTGCGCGGCGTGACGCGGCTGTTCGGCGCGCTCGCCGCGCTGACCGACGTCACCATCACCGTGCGGCCGGGCGAGCGGCGCGCCGTGCTCGGCTCGAACGGTGCCGGCAAGACCACGCTGTTCAACTGCATCACGGGCGACTTCCCACCCTCCTCCGGCACCATCCGCTTCTTCGGCGAGGACGTCACGCACTTCCCGCCCTATGAGCGCATCCGCCGCGGGCTGCGCCGCACCTACCAGATTTCGGCGCTGTTCCCCGGCCTCACCGTGCAGGACAACGTCTATCTCGCCTGCCGCGGCGTCTCGCGCGGACGCTTCTCGTTCCTGCGACCGGGGCAGAACGATGCCCTGATGCACGCGGCCGACAACCTGGTCCAGGCCGTGCATCTATCCGCGGTGAAGGACCAGCGCGTGGCCGAGCTCGCCCACGGCCAGCAGCGCCAGCTCGAGATCGCGCTCGCGCTCGCCGGTGCGCCGCGCTTCGTGCTGTTCGACGAGCCGGCGGCGGGCCTGTCGCCAACGGAAAGGGCCGAGCTGATCGAGATCCTGACCTCCCTGCCGGCCCATATCGGCTACATCATCATCGAACACGACATGGACGTTGCGCTGCGCGTCGTCGAGAGCGTCACGATGATGCACAACGGCCGCGTCTTCAAGGAAGGCGTGCCGGAAGAGATCCAGTCCGACCCCGAGGTGCAGGAGCTCTACCTTGGAGGCGGCCATGAATGAGGTCCGCCGCAGCAATCCCGCGCTCGAGGTTCGCGGCCTCGACGTCTATTACGGCCACTCGCATGCGCTGCAAGGCGTCGATCTCACATTGGAGAGCGGCGTGTTCTCCGTCGTCGGCCGCAACGGCATGGGCAAGACCACGCTGTGCAAGGCGATCATGGGGCTGGTCGGCGTGAGCGGCGGCTCGATCCGCGTCCGCGGCGAGGATGTCACGCGGCGGCCGCCGGCCCAGATCGCCCGGCTCGGCGTCGGCTACGTGCCGCAGGGACGACGCCTGTGGCGCTCGCTCAGCGTCGACGAGCATCTGCAGCTCGCCGGCGGCCTGCGTTCGGGCGCATGGACCGTCGAGCGCATCTACGACACATTCCCGCGCCTCGCCGAGCGCAAGGGCCACGGCGGCGGCCAGCTCTCCGGCGGCGAGCAGCAGATGCTGGCGATCTCGCGCGCGCTGCTCACCAATCCGCATCTCCTCGTCATGGACGAGCCGACCGAAGGCCTCGCACCCGTCATCGTCGCGCAGGTCGAGGAGATGCTGCTGCGGCTGGGCGACGACGGCGACATGTCCGTGCTCGTGATCGAGCAGAACATCGGCGTCGCCACCGCGATCTCGCGCAACGTCGCGATCATGGTCAACGGCCGCATCAACCGCATCATCGACTCCGCGCGCCTTGCCGCGGACCGCGAGCTACAGCAGCGCCTGCTCGGCGTCGGGCTTCATGCGGAGCTCGAACCGGATATCGAAATCGCCGCATCCGGCGCCGAAACGAAGCCGGCGCCGGCGCCACGGCGCGACGGGCCGGTGCGCATCTACATCTCCAATCCAACGCTGCCGACGCGATGGTCGCAACCGGTGCCGATCGCCCGCATCGAGGCCGCGGCGCGGACGCTCTCGACGCAGGTCGCCCGGCTCGACGAGACGGCGCGGCGCAAGCACGAACCGGTGGCGGCGCAGGCTTCGGGCCCGCCGGTGGTGCTGGTCGTCGGCACGCTCGATACCAAGGGCCAGGAGCTGCGCTACATCCGCGACATCATAGCCGAAAGCGGCCTGCGCACGCGGTTGGTCGACGTCTCGACCAGCGGCAAGCATTCCTCCTGCGATGTCTCCGCGCAGGAGATCGCCCTGAACCACGGCCGCGGCGGCTCCGCCGTGTTCGGCACCGATCGCGGAGCCGCCGTGACCGCAATGGCGGATGCGTTTGCGAATTGGCTGCAGCGCCAGGGCAATGTCGCCGGCGTAATCTCCGCCGGAGGCTCGGGCGCGGCCTCGCTGGTCGCCCCGGGCATGCGCGCGCTCCCAGTGGGCGTTCCCAAGCTGATCATCTCATCCGTCGCCTCGGGCGATGTCGGGCCCTATGTCGGCCCGGCCGACATCACGATGATGTACTCGGTCACCGACGTGCAGGGGCTCAATTCGATCTCACGCGCGGTGCTGGCCAACGGCGCCAACGCGCTCGCCGGCATGGTCAAGGCGCGGCTCGACACGCGTGCCGCCACGGCGCGCGAGGCCGGCGGACTGCCCGCAATCGGAATCACCATGTTCGGCGTCACCACGCCGGCCGTGCAGAAGATCGCCGCCGACTTGCGCGGCGATTTCGAATGCCTGGTATTTCATGCGACCGGCGTCGGCGGACGCTCGATGGAGAAGCTCGTGGAGTCCGGCCAGCTCGCCGGCGTGATCGACCTCACCACGACTGAAGTCTGCGACCTCCTGATGGGCGGCGTGTTTCCCGCGACCGAGGACCGCTTTGGCGCGGTCATCCGCAGCCGCCTGCCCTATGTCGGCTCGGTCGGCGCACTCGACATGGTCAATTTCGGCGCACCCGACACCGTTCCCGAGCGCTATCGCGGCCGCAAATTCCACGTCCACAATCCGCAGGTGACGCTGATGCGGACGACCGTGGAAGAGAACGAGCGCATGGGCCGCTGGATCGGCGAGCGGCTGAACCAGATGGATGGCCCGGTGCGTTTCTTCCTGCCCGAGGGCGGCGTCTCCGCCCTCGACGCACGAGGCCAGCCGTTCTGGGATCCGGATGCCGACGCCGCGCTGTTCCGCACGCTGGAGCGGACCGTGCGGCAGACCGGCAACCGCCAGCTCATTCGCATCCCTAAGAACATCAACGATCCCGATTTCGCCGCCGCCATCGTCGGTGCGTTCCGAACCCTGTTCGGGCGCACCGGGGTGCGGCGGAGAGTAGCGAGGTGACCGATGGCCAGGTTTGAACGCGCGGCGCTGCTGAAAAGGTTTCGCGACATGGCAAGGCGCGGCGAGCCGATCGTCGGCGGCGGCGCCGGCACCGGGCTCTCAGCCAAATGCGAGGAAGCCGGCGGCGTCGACCTCATCGTCATCTATAATTCCGGCCGCTACCGCATGGCGGGGCGCGGCTCGCTCGCGGGCCTGATGGCGTATGGCGATGCCAACGCCATCGTGCTGGAAATGGCGAGCGAAGTGCTCCCCGTGGTCGACCAGACCCCGGTGTTGGCGGGCGTCAACGGCACCGATCCCTTCCGCGACATGGACGTCTTTCTCGACCAGCTGAAGGCACTCGGGTTTGCCGGCGTCCAGAACTTTCCGACCGTCGGCCTGATCGACGGCACCTTCCGCGCCAATCTCGAAGAGACCGGTATGTCCTATGCGCTCGAGATCGACATGATCGCCAGGGCGCACGACAAGGACATGCTGACCACGCCCTACGTGTTCAGCGAGAAGGAAGCCGCGGCGATGGCGATCGCCGGCGCCGACATCATCGTCTGCCACATGGGTCTGACCACCGGCGGCACGATCGGTGCGCAGACCGCCTTGAGGCTCAACGACTGCCCGGCGCGGATCGACACCTGGGCCAATGCCGCGCTCAGCGTCAATCCGGACATCCTGGTGTTGGCGCATGGCGGCCCGATCGCCGATCCCGCCGACGCCGATTTCATCATGAAGAACACCCGTCATTGCCACGGCTTCTACGGGGCGTCCTCGATGGAGCGGCTGCCGGTGGAGCGGGCGCTGACGGAACAGGTGCGGCAATTCAAGGCGATCGGCGCGCGATAACGCCTGATTGGTTCGAGGGAGGAAAAGATGTCAGGGATGTTGGTCGGTGAATTGATCCTCTGGCTGATCGTCACGATCATCGTGATCGTGGTTGGCGTCTATATCGTGAACTGGCTCTACCACCGCTCCTCCAAGGAGACATCGTTCGTCCGCACCGGCTTCCTCGGCGAACGCGTGGTGATCAATGGCGGCGCCTTCGTGCTGCCGTTCATCCACGACTACACCCCCGTCAACATGAACGTGCTGCCGATGGGCATCGTGCGTTCGAAGCAGGATGCCGTGATCACCCGCGACCGCATGCGCGTCGACATCGAGGCCGACTTCTATGTCCGCGTGCAGCCGACCCGGGAGGCCGTCTCGATTGCCGCGGCGACACTCGGCCGCCGCACCCTGGAACCCGGGCAGCTCCACGCACTGCTGGCCGGCAAGTTCATCTCCGCGATCCGCTCGGTCGCCTCCGAGATGACCATGGAGGAAATGCACGAGCGTCGCGGCGACTACGTCGCGCGGGTCAAGACCGAAGCGGCGGAAGCTCTCGCCCAAAACGGCCTCGAGCTGGAATCGGTTGCGATCACCGATCTCGACCAGACCGATCTCGAGTTCTTCAACCCTTCGAACCGCTTCGACGCCGAAGGCCTGACGCGGTTGATGGAGGACATCGAGGCCAGACGCAAGCTGCGCAACGACATCGAGCAGGATTCGATGATCAAGATCCGCTCGCGCAACCTCGAAGCCGAGCGGCAGGCGCTGGAGATCGAGCGCGAGAGCGAGACCGCGCGCCTGGAGCAGGAACGCGACATCGAGATGCGCCGTGCGCTTCAGCGCACCGAAGTCGCGCGCGAGCGGGCACTGCGCGAGACCGAGGCCGAACAGGCGCAGATTTCCGCCCGCGAGGCCATCGAGCGCGCCCGCATCGCCAATGAGCAGGCGATCGCCGAGGCCCGTATCGCCTCCGAGCGCGAGACCCGCCAGAAGGAGATCGAGCGGACCCGCACCATCGAGGAGAAGGAGCTGCTGGCGCGCGAGGAGATCGAGAAGACAAGGATCGCCAACCAGCGCTCGATCGATACCACACGCATCGCTTCGGAACGCGAAGTGCGCCAGCGCGAAATCGAGCGGATGCGCACGGTCGAGGAAGCCGAGATCGCCGCGCGCGAGGCGATCGAAAAGGCCCGGATCCAGCAGGACCGCGTCGTCACCGACGCCCGCATCGCCAACGAGGAAGAGACGCGGCGCCGCGAGATCGAGCGGACGCGCGCGGTCGACGAGGCCGAGATTGCCGCACGCGAGGCCACCGAAAAGGCGCGCATCGCCCAGACGCTGATCGTCAATGTCGAGCGTATCTCCTCGGACGAGCGTACCCGCGCGCTGGAAATCCAGCAGGTGCGGACCATCCAGGAGGCCGAGATCGAAGCGCAGCGCGCGGTCGAGGCCGCCCGCATTGCCCGGGAGCGGACGCTGGCTGCCGAGCGCATCGCTGCCGAGCAGAACACACGGCAGCTGGAGATCGAGCGCAACCAGGCGCTGGACGTCGCCGGCATCGCCGCGCGCGAGACCACGGAAGCCTCGCGCATCGCGCAGGAGGAGCGCGTGCGCTCCCTGGAGATCGCCCGCAACCGCGCCGTCGAGGAAGCCGACATCGCCTCGCGCGAGGCGATCGAGGCGGCCCGCATCGCCCAGGAAAAGGCGGTTGCGGCCGAGCGCATCCAGGCCGAACGGGAGACGCGCGCGCTCGAGATCGAGCGGACCGGCGTCCTCGAGGCGGCCGAGCTGAAGCGGCGCGACGCCATCGAGCGGCAGCGCATCACGGTCGACCTGGCGCTCGAGGCCGAGCGCATCAATTCCTCCAAGAAGCGCGAAGTGCTCAACATCGAGCAGAAGAAGGCGATCGAGATCGCGGACGAGGACCGCGTCATCGCGCTGTCGACCAAGAAGTCCGAGCGGATCGACGCCGACCGCCAGGTCCGGCAGGCCGAGATCGTGGCGCGCAAGGAGGTCGAGACCACCGACGTTTCGCGCGAGCAGGCGCTGGAGGCCGCCCACATCGAGCGGCGCCGCGCCATCGAGCAGCTCGAGGTCGCCCGCGTCCAGTCGCTCCAGGAGGCCGAGATTGCTGCGCGCGAGGAAGTCGAGCGTGCCCGCATCGCCTCCGACCGCGGCCTCGACGAGGCCCGCATCGGCCGCGAGCGCGAGCTGCGCAAGCTCGAGGTCAATCGTGAGAAGGACGTCGAGACGGTGCTGATGGAGAAGGCGATCGCGATCCATCAGAAGTCGCTGGAGGAGTCGGCCGCGCGCGCAGCCGCCGAGGAGGCGCGGATCCGGGCGACCGAAGCCGCCGAGCGCGTCGTCACCGCCCGCGAGAGCGAGATCGCCAAACGGCGCAAGACCGTCGAGGTTCTGCTGGCGGAGAAGCAGGCCGAAGAGACCCGCATCGCCGCCGAAGCCGAGCGCGTGCGCGCCGCGGTCGAAGCCGAAGCGCAACGCATGCTGAACGAAGCCGAGAACGTGCTGACCGACCAGGCACGCTATTCGCTGTTCCGCAGAAAGCTGCTCGACCGCATCGAGGGCATCGTGCGCGAGAGCGTCAAGCCGATGGAGAAGATCGAAGGCATCCGCATCCTCCAGGTCGACGGCCTCAACGGCAACGGCCACGGCAACGGCAATGGCGGCCGCAGCGCCACCGACGAGGTGATCGACTCGGCGCTACGCTACCGAGTCCAGGCGCCGCTGATCGACTCGATCCTGTCGGATATCGGCGTCGAAGGCGGCAGCCTGGCCAAGATGCCGGGACTGATCCGCGAGGCCCGTGACATGCAGGGCATCAAGGAGGCCGCGCGCAAGGGCGGCGGCGGAGGTGGTGGCGGTGGTGACAAGCCGGCCGCCGCTCCGCCTGCGACTGAGGGCGGCGAGCCGCCCGCCGAGCGCGGGCCACGGAAGAAGAGCTGAGGTCTTAAGCAATGGCCCGCGTCTACGTCTCCACCGTCGTCAACGCCCGCAACGACCGCGTCTGGGCGCGGGTGCGCGATTTCAACGGCCTGCCGAACTGGCACCCGGCCATCGCCGAAAGCCGGATCGAGGGCGGCGAGCCCGCCGACAAGATCGGCTGTGTCCGGGATTTCCGTCTGCGCAACGGCGACCGCATCCGCGAGAAGCTGCTCGGCCTCTCCGATTACGACATGTTCTGCACCTACTCGATCCTGGAATCGCCGATGGGCGTCGAGAACTACGTCGCCACCCTGCGCCTGACGCCCGTCACCGACGGTGACCAGACGTTTTTGGAATGGACCGCCGAGTTCGATTGCGCCCCGGAACGGGAGACCGAGCTCGTCAACAATATCGGCGGCGGAGTGTTCCAGGGCGGCTTCGACGCGTTGAAGCGCGTGTTCGGAGGCTAGCCGTGCCGCATATCGTCAAGAGCACGATCCTGAACGCACCGACGGACGCGGTGTGGGACGTGCTGCGCGATTTCAACGGGCACGACCGCTGGCACCCGGCGGTTGCGACCTCCTCCATCGAACGCGCGCAATCCGCCGACAAGATCGGCTGCGTGCGACGGTTCAAGCTGAATGACGGCTCGGAGCTCCGCGAGCAGCTGCTGGCACTGTCCGACCTGGAACAGACCTTCAGCTATTGCCTGCTCGATACGCCGGTCCCGATGTTCAACTACGTCGCGCATGTCCGGCTGCTGCCGGTGACCGACGGTGACCGCACCTTCTGGCACTGGGAATCGCGGTTCACGACGAAGCCGGAGGACAAGGACCGCATCACCCACATGGTCGCGGAAGACATCTATCAGGCCGGATTCGAGGCGATCCGCCGCCATCTGAAGGAGGCCGCTTAAGCCATGGCCGTGACGGTAAAGACCTTTACGAATGCGAGCGAGGCGGCTGGCGCGCTGTCGTCGGACCGGAGCGCGCGCTATCTCGGCGGCGGCACGCTGGTGATGCGGGCGCTGAACGAAGGCGACGTCTCGATCTCGACGATCGTCCGGGCGCAGGACCAGGCGCTGACCCGGATCGACGCCTCAAGTCCACGCATCACGCTGGGCGCCGGCGTGACCTTCGCGCGCGTGCTCGCCGAACGCGACCTCGCCTTCCTGCATGCCCCTGCCCGCTCGATCGGCGGTCCCGCCGTCCGCAACATGGGCACGGTCGGCGGCAATCTGTTCGCGCCGAACCCTTACGGCGATTTCACCGTGGCGCTGCTGGCGCTCGACGCCACCATTGCGGTTCAAGGCGGCTTCGGCTCGCGCGATATTCCGATCGAGGAGTTTCTGCAGGGGCGCGAGCGTCAGGCCGGAACTTTGGTGCTGTCGGTGTCCTGCACGCGGCCGGCAAGCAGCGAGGCGTTCCGATATCGCAAGATCGCGCGCATCAAGCCGAAGGGCGGCTCGGTGATCACGCTTGCCGCGCATCTGCCGGTCAGCGGCGGACGGATTGCGGGTGCGCGGATTGCGCTGGGCTCGATGGCGCCGACCCAGATCCGCGCTCGCGCCGCCGAGCGCGCGCTGGAGGGCCGCTCGCTGGATGCGGCGACCATCGCAGCTGCGGCCTCTGCCGCCACAGAAGGAACTTCGCCCTCAGACAACGCGCTCGGCAGCGCCTGGTATCGCCGCGAGATCGTCGGCGTGCATCTGCGGCGCCTGCTATCGGGACAGGAATAGCTCGCCATGACAAAAATCCCCCTGCAGTTTCGCCACAACGGCCGCGACGTCGCGATCTTCGTCGACGGCGGCACGAACCTGCTCGTCGCGCTGCGCGAGCTGATCGGCGACATGACGCCGAAATTCGGCTGCGGCCAGGGTGGCTGCGGCACATGCAGCGTGCTGATCGATGGCGAGCTTCACCTCTCCTGCCTGACGCTCGCCGAGACCGTCGCGGGCCGCTCGGTCGAGACGCTCGACGGCAT
Organism: Bradyrhizobium sp. NBAIM08; assembly: GCF_020193935.1. Lineage (NCBI taxonomy): Bacteria > Pseudomonadati > Pseudomonadota > Alphaproteobacteria > Hyphomicrobiales > Nitrobacteraceae > Bradyrhizobium > Bradyrhizobium sp. NBAIM08. Next base: position 947,734 of record NZ_JADYVR010000002.1, read on the forward strand.
GAAGCAAGGCCCGAACCTGCATCCGCTGCAGCGCGCCTTTGCCGACAATTTCGCCGCCCAGTGCGGCTATTGCACGCCGGGCATGCTGATGGCTGCAAAGGCGCTGCTCGACCGCAATCCCGCCCCGAGCCGGACTGAGGTGATCGAGGCGATCTCCGGCAACATCTGCCGCTGCACCGGCTACGAGCCGATCATCAATGCCATCCTCGCCGCCGCGGGCGGCCGGGCCAGCGCCTGAGGTCAGACCATGCTGGAACTGCGCAAGGACATCTTCGCCGACGAGCGTGACGATAACCTGAAGGAAATCGGCAAGGGCACGCAGCGGCAGGACATGCTCGGCCACATCACGGGCACGTCCAGCTATTTCAACGACCACAAGCTGCAGGGCATGCTGCACCTGAAGGTCGTTCGTTCGACCCAGGCCCATGCAAGGCTGCGCCGCATCGATACCACCGAGGCCGAGCGCTCGGCAGGCGTGCGCCGAATCATCCGTGGCGCGGACGTGCCACGCAACCTCAACACGCTGCTCAGCCTGATCAACTTCGGCAAGGACGACGAGCCGTCGCTGGCGGTCGACAAGGTCCGCTACAAGGGCGAACCGATCCTCGCTATCGTCGCCGACAGCGAGCGCGAGGCGTTCGAGGCGATCGCAAAAGTCAGGATCGATTACGAGCCGCTGCCGGCCGTGTTCGACGTCGAGGATGCGCTGAAGCCGGGTGCGCCCGTCGTGAACGAGACCTATCCGAAGAACGCCTTCATCTATCACGACGTCTATGATCACCAGCGCCTGCGCTTTGGCGATGCCGATTCCGCGCTCGCAACCGCCGACCACGTGCTCGAGCAGCGCTACCAGATGTCGCCGATCGAGCACGCGCCGACCGAGACCAACGGCGCGATCGCCGCGCCCGATACCAACGGCCGCTACGTCGTCTATACCTCGACGCAAGCGCTGTTCTTTTCGGTCGACACCTGCGCGAAGATTTTGGACGTGCCATCCAACACCTTCCACTTCATCGGCGGCACGGTCGGCGGCGGCTTCGGCGGCAAGGTCGATACCTTGACCGAACCGCTCGCGATCCTCGGCGCCATGCTGACAGGGCGCCCGGTGCGCTACGTGTTCGGCCGCGAGGAGGAGATGCAGTACGGCCCGCCGCGCGGCGCCGAACGCATCTACATCAAGGACGGCGTGATGCGCGACGGCCGCATCGTCGCGCGCAAGATCCGCGCCTATTTCGACAGCGGCGCCTATACGCGGCTATCGAGCTATGCCGCGGTGAAATGCGCCGCGCATCTACCGGGCCCCTACACCATCCCGAACGTCTATGGCGACGTCTATTGCGTCTTCACCAACCGCACGCCGGCGACCGCCATGCGCGGCTTCGGCGTCACCGCAATGGACTTTGCCATCGAATGCCAGATGGACAAGCTCGCAAACCTCGTCGGCATGGACCCGATGGAGTTCCGGATTCTGAACGCCTATCGCGACGGCGACATGAAGGCGCATCGGCGCGAGGCCAAGAACACCGCGCTGATCGAGTGCGTCCAGGTTGCCGCCGAGAAGGCCAAATGGCCGATCCGCGACGAGTTCAGGCGCGCCTCCTCGCGCAAGGACGGCGGCGGCAGCCGCGCCGTGATCCCGCCAACACCGACGGATTCGCGCAGCCGGCCCGCTGCGCCGGCGCAGCAGCGCACGACCTACGACCGCGCGCCGGTGACGGCGACAAGAGAGCCGCCGCGCGAACCAACTCCGCCGGCGCCGCCGCCTCCCCCGCCCCGCCCGGCCGCGCCATCGCACGGCGCGACCCGATTCTCCTCCGTGTTCGGCACCAGGAGACGCTGAGATGACCCGGCATCGTGGACGCGGCATGGCGTCGATCAACTACCCCATCGGCATGAATCTCGGCGGCGATCCGAGCCAGGCGCTGGTGCATTCCAACCCGAGCGGCAAGTTCACCGTGGCGCTGTCGTCGATCGACCTCGGCCAGGGCATGAAATCGGTGACGCGGCAGATCTGCGCGGAGACGCTGGGCGTGCCCGTCGAGGACGTCTATGTCGACACGGCGGATTCCGACACCGGCCCGCACTGCATGGGCTCGTTCGCCTCACGCGGCACCCATCGCGTCGGCAACGCCGTGATGGCTGCGGCGCGCGAGGCGCGCGGCGTGATGATGGAGGCCGCCGCCGAGGAGCTCGAGGTCAACGCCGCCGATCTCGAGACCGACGGGCGCGGCAACATCCATGTCAAAGGCGCGCCGCACCGCTCGATCTCGACAAAGGACGTGGCCATTGCCGCGCAGTTCAAACAGGGCAAGACCATCTCCGGCCGAGGCATCTTCCTGGTGCCGCTCTCCAACGTCGACCCTGAAACGGGCGAGATGTCGCCGGCAACCTGCTATGCCCATGCCTGCCTTGTCGCCGAGGTCGAGGTGGATGATGAGACCGGCGAGGTCGCGATGGTCCGCATGGACTCGGCTTATGAGCTCGGCCGCGCGCTCAACCCGCGCCTGGTCGAGCAGCAGCTGGTCGGCGGCGCCTGGATGGGCATCAGCCACGCGCTCTACGAGACGCCGGAGCCGTACTATCCCGATCCCGTCCATGGCCCCCGCGACTTCGTCGAATATCTGATGCCCGGTCCAGGCGATATCTGCCCGCACGATATCGCGGTGCTTGAACGCCCTGCGCCTGATGGTCCGTTCGGGGGAAAAGGCCCCGGCGAGATGTGCGCCAATCCGGTGCTGCCCGCCGTGGCGAACGCAATCTTCAACGCCGTCGGCGTGCGGATCGACGACCTGCCGATCACGCCGGAAAAGGTGCTGCGGGCGATCAAGGCGCAGGGCGGCGCGCGGCCGCAGGCGCGGCGTTAGAGGATCGGCCGTGGCGGTTCGCAGCAACATCGTCGGCATCGACAGCCCGGAGGCGCTGGAGAGGGCGTTGCGCGCGGCCTATTATCTCGCCGACGAAGGGCTCGCGACCGCCGCCTATCTCGGCCTTGCGCTGGGCAAGCCGCTGCTGCTCGAAGGCGCGCCCGGCGTCGGCAAGACGGAGGCGGCAAAGGCAATAGCTGCGGTGCTCGGCCGCCGCCTGATCCGCCTGCAATGCTACGAGGGCATCGACGCCTCTGCCGCGCTCTATGAGTGGAACTATCCACGCCAGATGCTGGCGATCCGTCAGGCCGGCGACGAGAGCATCGACATCTATGGCGAGACGTTCTTGATCGAGCGGCCGATGCTGGCGGCGCTGCGCGCACCTGATTCCACCGTGCTCCTGATCGATGAAATCGACCGCGCCGACCAGGAGTTCGAGGCCTTCCTGCTCGAATTCCTCTCCGACTTCCAGATCTCGATTCCCGAGCGCGGCACGGTCCGCGCGGCCGAGCGGCCGGTGGTCGTGCTCACCTCGAACCGGACCCGCGATCTGCACGAAGCCTTGCGCCGCCGCTGCGTCTATCACTGGATCGATTATCCGACGGCGGAGCGCGAGGCACGCATCATCATGATGCGCGCCTCCAGCGTCGCCGAAACCACGGCCCGCGCCGTCGTCGCGGCCGTCGAGAGATTGCGGCGTGAACCGCTGAGCAAGGCCCCCGGGATCGCCGAAGCCGTCGACTGGGCCGAGGCCGCGACCCTCCTCAACAAGGGCGGCGCGCGCTGGCCTGATGCCTTCAAACGCTCGATCGGCGTCGCGCTGAAGGACGAAGAGGACCTGCACTTCATCGCGCCGCGGCTCGATGCCATGCTCGCGGAGGCGACCGCATGAGCATCGAGCCGCAGCTCCCGCGCGCTGCCCGCACCTTTGTTTCCTTCGTCGCCCTGCTGCGCGCCAACGGCTTCGCCGTCGCGCCGGAACAGACCACCGCGTTCCTCGCCGCGATTGCGCTGCTCGGACCGCGCAAGCTCGAGGACATCAAGCAATCTGCGCTCGCCACCCTCGCCCCTCCGCACGAGCGCCGCGCCACCTTCGATCGGCTGTTCGACCTGCATTTCCGCGGCAGCGAGGCGATCGAGCGTGCCGACGACGGCGAGGACGACGAGACCGTCCGTCTGCAGGAGGAAGGTCGCGGCGACGAGGAGCCCCTGCTCTCCGACGAGGCCAACGAGTCCGGCCTGACTGCATCGCGCACTGAGGCGCTGGTCGAGCGCCGCTTCGTGCAGCTATCCACGACCGATGCCCTCCGACGCCTGGCACGCGAGGCGCCGCGGTGCCTGCCACGGCGGCGCGGGCACCGCCGCATGCGGGCGCGCCGCGGCCCCTTTGCCGACCTCCGCCGCACCTTGCGCGACAGCGTCCGCAGCGACGGCGAGATCCTGCGGCTCGGCCACATGAAACGGCGGCAACGGCCGCGCAAGGTGTTACTGCTGATCGACGTCTCCGGCTCGATGAAAAGCGGCACCGAGGAGAATATGAAGCTTGCGCATACGCTGGTGCAGGCCGCGCCCAATGTCGAGGTCTTCACCTTCGGCACGCGTCTGACCCGTGTCACTCGCGCGCTGCGGCTGAAACGGCGCGAGCAGGCGCTGAGCGCCGCGGCACATCTGGTCAGCGACTGGGACGGCGGCACTCGGATCGGCGACGCGCTGCAAGCGTTCCTGGCGGTCCCGCGGTTCGGCGGCTACGCCCGCGGCGCCGCTGTGATCATCATCTCCGACGGGCTCGAGCGTGGAGAGCCGGACGCCCTTCGCGACGCTGTCGCGAAACTATCGCGGCGGGCCTGGCGCCTCAGCTGGCTGACGCCGCTCGCGACAGGCCCCGCGTTCCGTCCGCAGACAGAAGCGCTGGTCGCGATCGAACGCTTCGTCGACGATCTCGTGGACGGCGGGTCGAGCGCATCGATCGTCGCCCACGTGCTGGCACTGGGAAGGAGAGCTGCGTGAGCAATATTGTCGACGGCCATCATCACATCTGGCGGCAGGCCGATCTGCCCTGGCTGACCGGTCCCATGCAGCCCCGCATCTTCGGACCGTACGAGCCGATCCGGCGCGATTATCCGATCCAGGAATATCTCGACGATCTCAAGGACAGCGACGTCACCCGTTCCGTCTATGTGCAGACCAATTGGGCGCCCGAGCATTTTGAGGAGGAAGCAGCGTGGGTACAGCGTACCTCCGACGAACATGGCTGGCCGCACGCCATCGTTGCCTACGCCAATTTCGCGGCCGAGGACGTCCGTCCGCAGCTCGACCGCCTCAAGCGTTATCCGCTACTGCGCGGGGTGCGCATGCAGCTGCATTGGCACGAGAACCCGCTCTATCGCTTCGCAGCGCGTCCGGATCTCTGCACCGACCCGACGATCCGTCGCAATGTCGCACGTCTTTCCGATTACGGCTGGAGCTTCGATTTGCAGGTGTTCACGCCGCAGATGCCGGATGCTGCGCAGCTGGCCGAATCCTGTCCCGGCGTGACCTTCATCCTCCAGCATGCCGGCATGCTCGAGGATCTCTCGCCGGCTGGACGGGCGGCCTGGCGCGCCGGGATGGCCCGGCTCGCGAGTTGTCCGAACGTGGTCTCGAAACTGTCCGGGCTCGGCACCTTCATCCATCGCAACGATCCCGCGCATATCGCCGCCGTGCTCACCGATACCGTCGCGATCTTCGGCGCCGAGCGCTGCCTGTTCGGCTCCAATTTTCCGATCGAGAAATTGTGGACCAGTTATCGCGAGCTCGTCGCAGCCTTTCGCGCCGCCGCCGCCCCGTTCAGTGCGGAGCAGCAGGATGCGATCTTCAGGACGACGGCGACGCGCGTCTATCGGCTTTGACAGACAAGAAACGAGACGGGAGGGAAACGAATGGCGCTGGAGATCAAGATCCTGGACTACGGCGATATCGAGCTGGAATCGAGCTTCCTGGTGCTCGGCCGCGACTGCGGCCGCACCCGCCGCGTCCTCACGCTCGGCTTTTTGATCCTCGGCGGCAAATATCCTGTTGTCGTCGACACCGGCTATCGCTCCAACCAGATCATGGAGACGCTGGGCATGCGCGGGCTCCAGTATCATGAGAACATGATCGAGAACCAGCTCGCGCGCCACGGCGTTCGCATGGGCGACGTTCGCTTCGTCTGCCACACGCATTTGCATATCGACCATGCCGGCAAGGACGACCTGTTTCCGATGAACACGACCGTCGTGCTCAACCGCAAGGAGCTCGAATATTCCGTCTCCGGCCTGATGCATCCGCAATATCCCGCGCCAGACATCAAGCACCTGATCGACCGGCTGCATACCAAGAGCGCGCTGCGCTTCCTGGACCTCGAGATCACCGGGCCGATCGAGCTGATGCCCGGCGTCTATTGCGACGCCGCCAACGCGCACACCGAGGGCTCGATGAACATCATCGTCGAGACCGCCGACGGCATCGCCACCATCTGCGGCGACGTGATCTACGACTTCAACGACCAGATCGTCACGCCCTTCCATGAGATCCACGATTGGGAGCCGCGTACCACCGGCAACCATGGCACCACCAAGCGCGCGGAAAAGGCGGCGATCAAAAAGCTGCTGAGCAGCTCGCGCTACCTGCTCCCGGTCCACGACCGTCCCGCCAAGATCGAAGGCGGCAATGTCGTGGGGCGTCTGCACGATCAAGTCCCTGGCCCGATCGTGCAGTCGCTGCCCGAGCGCAACTGGTTCCCGGCTTGACGTTGTCGAGGATCGACCGATGACGCATGTGACGTTGCGAAGCGAGTTCGAAACCCTGATCGACCCCTATGCGCCGGTCGCACAGATCGGCACTGGCTTCGACTTCACGGAAGGGCCGATCTGGCATCCGGTCGATCATTATCTGCTGTTCTCGGACATGCCGGCCGACGTGCGGCGGCGCTGGGATGCGCGGCGCGGCGTCGTCGAGGTCAAACGCCCGTCGAACAAATGCAACGGCATGACCTATGACGCCGAGCTCAATTTGATCGTCTGCGAGCACGCGACCTCGTCGCTGATCCGCGAACGCCCGGACGGACGGCGCGAGGTGCTCGCCTCGCATTTCGGCGGCCAGGAGCTCAACAGCCCGAACGACGTCTGCGTGCACTCATCCGGCGCGATCTATTTCTCCGATCCATGGTATGGCCGCATGCCGGTCTATGGCGTCGAACGGCCGCGCCAGCTCGGCTTCCAGGGCGTCTATCGCGTGGTGCCGGGCGGCGAGCCGAAGCTCGTGGTCGAGCGCAGCCTGTTCGACCAGCCGAACGGGCTATGCTTCTCGCCGGACGAGAGGCTGCTTTATGTCAACGACACGGTGCAAGCGCTGATCCGCGTGTTCGACGTCAACAGCGACGGCTCGCTGTCCAATGCGCGCGTGTTCGCCAGCGGCATCAAGTCCGAGCTCGAGCCTGGCTTGCCCGACGGCATGAAATGCGATCAGCACAGCAACATCTGGGTCACCGCGCCCGGCGGCGTCTGGGTCTATTCGCCGCGCGGCGAACTGCTCGGCAAGGTCCGCGTGCCGGAGCTGGTCGCCAACCTCGCCTGGGGCGGGCCGGATTTCCGCACGCTCTATCTCACCTCGACGCACTCGGTGTATGCGATCCCGACCCGGGTCGGCCCGCGGCATGAGCCCTATATGAGCGGCAGGCGCGCTGGCGGCGGAACAAGCCCGGGCTCATCGCCAGCCGCACCTATTCTGACCGAGGGCGAGATGCGCCTCGATCCGCAACGCTGCGCCATGATCATTCAGGATCTCCAGAACGACGTCATCATGGACGGCGGGGCTTTCGCCGAGTCGGGCGCGCCGGGTCACGCCAAGCAGCAGCATGTCGTGGAGAATGTGCGGCGCCTGGCGGAAGCCGCCCGCGCCCGCGGCGTCACCATCATCCATGTCTGGTTCGTGGTCGAGCCCGGCGCGCCCGGCGTCACGCTGAACGCTCCGTTGTTCGAGGGCCTGGTCGACAGCAAGGCGATGGTGCGCGGGAGCTGGGGTGCGGCCCCGGTTTCAGGCCTCGAGCCCCGGCCCGGCGATTTCGTGGTCGAGAAGATGCGGATGAGCGCCTGGGAAGGCACGCGGCTGGAGACGATCCTGAAAGCGACCGGTCGCGACATGATCATCAATACCGGCGCCTGGACCAACATGTCGATCGAGCACACGGCGCGGACCGGCGCCGACAAGGGCTATTTCATGATCGTGCCCGAGGATTGCTGCTCGACCATGAATGCCGACTGGCACAACGCCTCGATCAACTTTGCCATGCAGAACGTCGCGGTCGTGACCAGGGCCGACGCCGTGATCCGAGCGCTGGGATGAGCTGTGGCAAAGCTCTTGCACTTGTCCTGCTCGCCGCGCGCCGAGGCCGAATCGACGGCCGGCGCGCGGGTCTTTCTCGATGGCTTCCGCCAGGCCCGGCCGGATTGGGACATTGATGTCGTGGACATCTGGCGTGAGCGGATGCCGGAATTCACCGGTCCGATCGTCGAAGCCAAATACGCCCGCATGAAGGCTCAGGCCTTCACCGATGCGCAGCGCGACAGCTTTGCCGAGGCCGAGCGAATGGCGCTGCGCTTCTCGCTCGCCGACCGGGTGCTGATCTCGACCCCGATGTGGAACTTCGGCCTTCCCTACAAGCTCAAGCAGTGGTTCGACATCATCGTCCAGCCCGGTCTCACCTTCCGGTTCGATCCGTCGCAGGGATATCTGCCGCTGCTCAAGGACCGGCCGACGCTGGTGATCATCGCCAGCGGCAGCGATTTTGCCACCGGCATGAACCGCGGCCGTATCGATATGGCAACGCCCTGCTTACGGGAGATCCTGCGCTTCATCGGGATCAGCAATGTCCGCTTCGTCCTGATCGGTCCAACCACGGGACCACAAGCGCCGATCGATGCCGCCCGCGAACGGGCCCATCAACGTCTCGCTGCAATGGCCGCGACCTTCTGAAGCGCGATGGCGGCGTGTCGAGCCGGATCAGATCAGGCTCGACTTGCCCCGGCTCAGCACCTGGCCTGCGCCTTTGGCGCCGACGATCCGGCCCTCGCTGCAGACCACCTCTCCCCTCGCGATCGTCGTCACCGGCCATCCCGTAACCTCGAAACCTTCCCAGGGCGTGTAATCCGCGCCGTGATGCAGATCGGCCTGCCGGATCGGCTTCTTCAACTTGGGATCCCAGAGAACGATGTCGGCGTCGAAGCCGACGCCGATCGAGCCCTTCCGGGGATAGAGACCGTAGATGCGGGCGTGGTTGGTCGCGGTCAGCTCGACGAACTTCTGCAGGGTGATGCGGCCCTTCGAGACGCCTTCGGAGAACAGGATCGGCAGCCGCGTCTCGACGCCGGGGATGCCGTTCGGCACCCAGCGGAACGAGGTACGGGCGTTCGGCGTCAGCTTGCCCTTGGGATCATCGTAGCGGAACGGGCAGTGATCGGACGAGAAGGTCTGGAACACGCCCGACGTAATGCCCTCCCAGATCGCCTCCTGGCTCTCGACATCGCGCGGCGGCGGCGAGCAGACATATTTCGCGCCCGTGATGTCCATGTTGAGGCCCTTCATGTCGTCGGCCGTCAGCGTGATGTATTGCGGGCAAGTCTCGGCATGCACGGGCAGGCCACGCTGCTGCGCCCAGCGCACCTGCTCCATCGCCTCGCGTCCGGAGACGTGCACGATCATGATGGGAACGCCGATCACCTCGGCATGGCTGATGGCCCGGTGCGTCGCCTCGCGCTCGACCGCCTGCGGCCGCGAGGTGCCGTGATAATACGGCGCGATATGACCTTCGCGCTCCAGCTTGCTGGTCAGGAAACGGATGGCGTCGTAGCCCTCGCAATGGACCATGACCAGCGCCTCCTCGCGGCGCGCGACCTCGAACACTTCGAGCAGCTGCTTGTCGCTGAGCACGAGGTCGTCATAGGTCATGAACACCTTGAACGAGGTGTAGCCGTCCTTGACCAGCGCCGGCAGCTCCTGCCCGAGCACCACGGCAGTCGGATCGGAGATGATGAGATGGAAGGCCGTATCGATGTAGCACTCACCTTCGGCGAGCTTGCGATAGTTCTCGACACAGCTGCGCAGCGAGGTGCCTTTCTCCTGCAGCGCAAAGGGCAGCACCATGGTGTTGCCGCCGGCTGCGGCTGCGCGCGTCGCCGAGGCAAAATCGTCGGCCATCACCACGTCGGGGCCCGAGGGCTGGGAAATATGGACGTGGCTGTCGATGCCGCCCGGCAGCGCCAATAGGCCCGACGCATCGATCTCGCGCGCTGCGCCCGCGATGCTATCGGCGATGCTGACGATGCGGCCGTCGCGAATTCCGATATCAGCGCGAAACTCGTCGCTGGCCGTCACGATGGTGCCGCCGCGGATGGCGAGGTCGAGCTGCGTCACTGATGTCTCCGTCACCTGATATTTGGCATTGTCTGGAAGATCCGTCCCCATTTCGCAAGGGCCGTCACATCGCCGCCGGCGAGGCAGAGGGTCCGCCACAGCGTCACCGCGACCGAATCGAGCACGGCGATATCCAGCTCCCGCTCCAGCGTGGCCGCAAGCGCCGCACCATCGAGATTGGTGCAGAGGATGACGATCGCGTCAGTCCCCTCCGCCGCCACGGCGCGGATCATATCCGTGATCGTCGACGGCGCGACTTCGCCAAAGGAAAAGTTGTCGCGCAAGCCGAGATGCCGCTCGGCATGCGGGGCGATCCCCTCCTCAGCCCAGACGTCGGCAATGCGCCGCTGCACGTCGTCGGTATAGGGCGAGACCAGGCCGACGCGCCTGGCGCCGAGCGCGCAGGCGGCATCGATGCAGGCCAGGGTCGATGTCGTCGCCGGCACATTTGTGCGGGCCGTGATCGCCTCGCACAGGCTGCGGTCGCGGCCGATGCCGAGCCAGCTTGCGGACGTTCCGTTCCAGGCGATCGCGTCGACCTTGGCATCGGCCAGCAGATCTGCCGCCGGCAACATCACCGAGGCATCGAACTGGCTCAGCGCGGCGGCATCGAGCGCGATCTGGGTGACGCGGAAGCGAGAGAAATGCGCGGTGACGCCGGGGGTGCCCGCCAGCATAGCGCTGGTGACGGGCTCGAGCACCGAGTTGGAGGACGGCGTGATCATGCCGAGGCGCTTGCGCATGGCTGACATCGATCACAGTCGCTCCGTTGCCGCAGGGAGCATCAAACGCTCCCTCGAAACGATCATCGGCATCCCCGGCGCCGTGCGCAACCCGCAATTTGCATACTGCATACAATTTGTTCGATATGCATTTGTTTTACGCCACATACGTCGCCTATTTGAGCATCGCGTTCGGCTCGGTATGGCTAGGATGAGTTGCAAGCAGGAAGCCTCGCGTGCAGCAAAAATCCGAAACGAACCCGGCGCGAAAGTCGCCCAAGCTCAAGCGGATGGGCCTGCATGAGCGCGCCGCCGCGCGGATGCGGACGATGATCATTCGCGGCGAGCTTCCGCCGGGCTCGCAGACTCAGGAGACCAAGCTGTCGAAGGAGCTCGGCGTGTCGCGCACCCCCTTGCGCGAGGCGATGAAGGTGCTCGCGGCGGAAGGCTTGATCGAGCTCCGTCCCAACCGCAGCCCGCGCATCGCCGATATTGCGGTCGACGGCATCTCGGAATTGTTCGAGGCGCTCGCCGGGATCGAGCGGCTCGCCGCCGAGCTCGCCGCGGAACGCGCCACCGAGCGCGATCTCGTCCGCCTACGCACGCTGCAGACCCGGATGGAGGGTCATCACCGCAGCGGCAAGCTCGACGATTATTTCGCGATCAACGGCGAAATCCACAACGCCATCGTCCGCATGGCCCGCAACACCCCGCTGCGCGAGGCGCACGAGACGCTGATCTTCCGCGCCGAGCGTGCGCGCTATCTCGCGCTCGGTGCCGACAGGCGCTGGAGCAATTCGGTCGACGAGCACGCCGACATCCTGGCCGCCCTCGAAGCGCGCGACGGCGAAGCGGCCGGCCGCCTGCTCGGCGCGCACGTTGCGCGCACCGGCACGGCGCTGCTGGAAGTTCTCGCCGCCTCTCAGGCCAAGCGGCCGGCGGCATGATCATGAAGCTGCTCCTGCTCAACCCAAATACCAGCACTGAGGTCACGCAGCTGATGCTGGGGGTCGGGCAGCGCGCCGCCTCGGCAGGTACCGAGCTGATCCCCTGCACCGCGGCCCGCGGCGTGCCCTATATCGCCACGCGCACCGAAGCGCAGATCGGCGGCGCCATCGCGCTGGAGATGCTTGCCGAGCAGCACAAAAAGGTCGACGCCGCGATCATCGCGGCCTTCGGCGATCCCGGCCTGTTCGCGGCGCGCGAGACCTTCGACATTCCCGTGATCGGCATGGCGGAAGCCGCGATGCTGACCGCGTGCATGGCCGGACGCCGCTTTGCCATCGTTACCTTCGCGCAGGCGCTGGGGCCCTGGTACGAGGAATGCGTCCGCGCCCACGGGCTGTGGGAGCGCTGCGCCGGCATCCGCATGCTGGATACGCCGTTTCAGGCGATCTCCGAGGTCGGCACCGAGAAGGAGGACATGCTGGTCGAGCTCGCCCGGCGCGCCATCGTCGAGGACGAGGCCGATGTGCTGATCTTTGCCGGCGCCCCGCTCTCGGGTCTTGCCGAGCGCGTCGCCGACCGGATCCCTGTCCCCGTGGTCGATCAGGTCATAGCTTCAGTGAAGCAAGCCGAGGCGCTGCATGCGCTGCGTTTGCGCAAGGCCGTTGCGGGCACCTTCCGCCGCCCCGCCGCCAAGCCGACCATCGGCCTTGCCGAAGCGCTCGCCGCCCGGCTCGAGCATCGCGACAGCTGATCAGAGAGGCGGCCGGCGATGCGAAAAACCCAATTCGTTCTCGAGCACGCGGCCGAAGGCAAACAAGCGGGATTCGCATCCCGGCGGTGCGACGATCTGCATGCCGAAGGGCAGCACATTCTCCCCGCGCGGCACCGGCACGGTCAGCACAGGGAAGCCGACCAGCGACACGATGAAGGTCACGGCGAGATAGTCGATCGGCGTCTCCAGCGCGGCCCCATCGATGGCCGTGACGTCGGCGATTTCATTCGGCCAGGGCAAGACCGACGCAGCCGGCGCGACCAGGAAATCGGCGCGATTGAACAGCTGGCGAAAGCTGCGGTAGATCGCGGTGCGGCGCCGCTCGGCGTCGAGGTAGTCCTGCACGGACAGGTTTGCACCGGCTTCGATATTCCAGATCACGGTCGGCGTGAGCTCCGCACGCCGCGTTCTCAGCAACTCGCCGTAAGCGTTGGCGATGTGCGCGGCGCGCAAGGTGCGGAAGGCTTCGATCGCCCCGCCGCAATCCGGCGAGGACGGCACGACATCGGCAACACGCGCGAACGCCTGGCAGGCCGCAGCGAAGCGGGCACGAGCCTCGCGCGCAACCGGCGCCACACCGAAATCGGGCGTGACCGCAATCCGGGCACGGTCGGGGACCGGTCGATCATCATCGGTACTGCCGAGCGAGAGCGGATCATTCGCATCGTCTCCGGCGCAGACCGACAACGCGAGTTCGAGATCATCGACACCGCGGGCGAGGAAGCCGTGGGTCGCCAGCATGTCCCAGCCGAGCGGCCGGCGCGGCGATGCAATGCGGCCGGGTGTCGGCCGGATCGAGGCGACACCACAGAAGCTGGCGGGCGTGCGCACCGAGCCGCCGAAATCGGTGCCGTGCGCCAGCGGCACCATGCCGGATGCGACCGCGACGGCAGAGCCGCCGGACGATCCGCCGGAGGTCAGCGCCGGATCGAAGGGGTTGCGTGTCGGCCCGCACAATCTGTTGGTGCAGACCGCGCCGAAGCCGAACTCCGGCGTGTTGGTTTTGCCCAGAATGACCGCGCCGGCACGCCGCAGCCGCGCCACGACGAGATCATCCTCGGCCGGGACGTGATCGCCGAACAGCAGGGATCCGTAAGTCGTCGCAAGTCCCGCAGTGTCAGTGAGGTCCTTGACCGCAATGGGCACGCCGTGCAGCGGGCCCATCGGCGCAGAGGCGGCATCGCACATCTGCGCTGCACGGCGGGCACCATCCGCATCCACCGTCACGAATGCCGCCAATCGGCTGTCGAGGCTCGCCATCCGCGCCAGATGCGCTTCGACGGCCTGGCGGGAGGACACTTCGCGCCTTGCAATGGCGCGCGCGAGCTCTGTCGCCGTGAGGTCGCATATCGATCGATCCGATGTCATGGGGTCACCATGCCAAAACGCTCCGCGAAAAGCGACAGTCGCGGGCACGAGACTTGCTTTCTCCTCTGGGGCAACGGGAGGCAACACCATGGTTGATGCGCCAAGCAGCCGATCGCTTGTCGTCGATGCGGTCACCCACCGGTATCCGAGTGGCGCGCTTGCGGTCGAGAACATCAATCTCGACATCAAGGGCGGCGAGATCATTGCGCTGCTGGGTCCGTCCGGCTGCGGCAAGACAACGCTGCTGCGCATCATCGCCGGCTTCATCGCGCAGACGCAAGGGAGGATCATCATCGGCGACGACATCGTCGATGCACTGCCGCCGAACAAGCGCGCCGTCGGCATCGTATTCCAGAACTACGCGCTGTTTCCGCACCTGTCGATCAGCGAGAACGTCGCCTACGGCCTCGCCGCCCGCGGCATCGACAAGGCGACGCGCCAGCGCGAAGCGCAGCGCCTGCTCGAGCTGGTGCAGCTGCCGGCTATGGCCGAGCGGCTGCCGCGGCAGCTCTCCGGCGGCCAGCAGCAGCGCGTTGCGCTCGCCCGCGCGCTCGCGATCAAGCCGTCGATCCTGCTGCTCGACGAGCCCTTCGCCGCGCTCGACAAGAATCTGCGGCTGGACATGCAGATCGAGGTCAAGCGGCTGCAGCGCGTTTCCGGCATCACCACGCTGATCGTGACGCATGACCAGGAAGAAGCGCTGTCGATGGCCGATCGTGTTGCGGTGCTGAGCCATGGCAAGCTCGAGCAGTTCGGCTCGCCATCGGACGTCTACGATCGTCCGCAGACGCTGTTCGTCAACACCTTCGTTGGCTCCACCAACCGCATGCCCGGCATCGTGGTCTCAGCGGACCGCACGGCAGCGAAGGTGCGCCTCGATGCCGGCGCGGAGATCATCGCGCGTCCCGCGGGCGGTGCGCTCAGCGAGGGCGGCCGCGTCACCGTCTGCATCCGCCCCGAGCACCTGCAATTCGTCGGCGACGAGACCGGCTTTGCCGGCGTCGTTGGCATGTCGCTGCCGCTGGGCGCCACCGTCGTGCACGAGGTCACCACGGCCGATGGCTCCGGCGTCAAGGTTTCTCAGGCGCGCATCGGCGAGACGCGCGCCCTGGAGAGCGGCGCTGCGGTGCGCCTCGCACCCCTCGCCCCATCGCTCGCCAACGCCTTTCCCGCAACGCTTTAGATCCAGTCCTTGTCCAGAGGGGAGTTTGATATGATCATGAATCGCAGAAGCCTGCTGACCACGGCGCTCACGCTCGGGGCCATGAAGGCGTTTCCAGGCCTGAGCTACGCCCAGGCGCGTCCGCTGGTGTTTGCGACCTTCACCGGCAGCTGGGAGGAAGCGCACAAGGCCGTGCTGGTGCCGGCGTTCCGCAAAGCCAATGCGGACGCCGCGATGGTGCTCGATCCCATGCTCTCTGTCGACCAGATCGCTAAGGTCAACGCGGCGAAAGCAAATCCACCGATCGACGTCATGCTGCACGACCCGGGTCCTGCCCTCGTCGCCGTCGGCCAGGATCTGGTCGAGCCTTATCCGGTCGAGAAGAGCGCCTACTACAAGGACCTGATCGCCGAGGCACAGGAACCGATGGGCCCCGCCCCGTTCTTCCAGGTCGTCGGCCTCACCTACAATCCGGAAGCGGTCAAGACGCCGCCAACGTCATGGGCCGATCTCTGGAAGCCGGAATTCAAGGGCCGCGTCGGCATCACCAACCTCAACTCGACACTCGGCACCGGCTGGCTGGTCGAGATCGCCAAGATGCGCGGCGGCTCGGAGGCCAATGTCGATCCGGGCTTCAAGGCACTGGAGGAGCTCAAGCCCAATCTCGCCGCGGTCGCCGCCAATCCCGGCGCGCTCGCGACCCTGTTCCAGCAGGGCCAGATCGACATCTCGCCCGGCAATTTCAACGCCATCCAGATCCTGAAAGCGCGCGGCGTGCCGGTCGAGTTCGTGGCGCCGAAGGAAGGCGCCATCGCCTTCAAGACCACGATCCACATCGTCAAGAACTCGCCGAACCGCGAGCTCGCCTTCAAGCTGATCGAGGCGGCGCTG
The DNA here is from genome assembly GCF_020193935.1 of Bradyrhizobium sp. NBAIM08. NCBI lineage: Bacteria > Pseudomonadati > Pseudomonadota > Alphaproteobacteria > Hyphomicrobiales > Nitrobacteraceae > Bradyrhizobium > Bradyrhizobium sp. NBAIM08. Next base: position 963,889 of record NZ_JADYVR010000002.1, read on the forward strand.
ACGCCGGAGGTGCAGACCACGCTGATGAACCCGCCCTACCTGATCGTGCCGACCAACTCCAAGGTGACGATGGGCGGCGAGATCGCACGTGTGCTGGCCAAGGACACCGCCGAGCTGAAGAAGAAGTTCGTGTTCCAGGACTGGAAGAAGATCAACGAGCAGCGCTCGGCCTGGATCGAACGCTTCAACCGCGAGATCAAGATCTAAAACCTCGAGGTTCAAGCCATGGGCGCAGCGCCGGCAGCACGGGACGTGACGTCCTACGGAATGGGATTGGCAGCGCCGCTGGCGCTGTTCTTCCTGGTCTTCTTCGTCGCGCCGCTGCTGCAATTGTTCTGGCTCTCGCTGCACAACGACACGGCCGGGCTCCATTGGGGGCTCGGCCAGTACCTGCACTTTCTCACCGATCCCTTCAGCCTCGGCGTGCTCGGCTCGACGCTGCTGCTGGGCGCCGAGGTGACGGCCGTCTGCCTCGTGCTCGGCTTTCCCATCGCCTGGCTTTATCAGCGGGTCGGGCCAAAACTTCAGACGGTCATCATCCTGATCGTGCTGCTGCCGCTTCTGACCAGCGTCGTGGTCCGCACCTTCGCCTGGATCGTCATCCTCGGGCGCCAGGGCATCATCAACGCGACGCTGCAATCGCTCGGCCTGATCGATACCCCGCTGAAACTGCTCTACACCCAGTTCGGCGTGGTGATCGCGCTGGCGCAGGTGCAGATGCCCTTGATGACGCTGCCGCTGATAACCGCGCTCGGCCGCATCGATCCCAATCTCGACGACGCCTCCTGTTCGCTCGGCGCCGGAAGCTGGCGCACCTTCTTCCGGATCGTGCTGCCACTGTCGCTTCCGGGCGTCATCGCCGGCTGCACGCTGACCTATGCCGCCGCGATCACCGCCTTCATCACCCAGTCGCTGATCGGCGGCGGACAGATGCTGTTCATGCCGATGTATCTCTACCAGCAGGCCTCGACGCTGCAGAACTGGCCGTTCGCGGCTGCGATCTCGATCATCTTCCTGCTCGCCGTGCTCGCGGTCGTCTCGGTCTTCACCACGCTCGGCCGCATGTCGCGCGGCTATGGAGGCGCATGATGAGCGGCCGCAAGCGCACGCTCGAGGCGATCAGCTTCGAGCTCGTCATGACCGTGATCGCGATGATCGCGCTTCTCATCATCATCGCCCCCTCGCTCGTGGTGCTGATCGTCTCCTTCACCAGCGGCTTCTCGCTGCGCTTCCCGCCGCCCGGCTATTCGCTGCGCTGGTACGTCGAGCTGTGGAATGCCTGGCAGCTGCATTTCGCGGCCAAGAACAGCCTGATCGTGGCGCTATGGGCGACCGGCCTGTCCGTTACCCTTGGCGTCGCCGCGGCGCTGGCGATCTCCAGGTCGCGGACGCTGTCGGCGCGGCTGCTCGATTCGCTCTTCATGTCGCCGCTGGTGCTTCCCGCGCTCGCCTTCGGCCTCGCCGCCCTGATGCTGTTCTCGCTGGTCGGCCTGCCCGTGTCGCCGCTGACGCTGGTGATCGGCCACACCGTGGTCTGCGTGCCCTATGTCGTGCGCAACACGGTCGCAGCGCTGGCCCAGCTCGAGCCGACCCTGCTCGAAAGCTCGGCCGTGCTCGGCGCCAGCCGCCTCTACACGTTCCGCCGCATCGTGCTGCCGCTGATCCGGCCGGGCATCATCGCGGGCGCCTTCATCGCCTTCATGTCGTCCTTCGACAACGTGCCGGTCTCGCTGTTCCTGCGCGATGCCGCCACCGACATGCTGCCGATCCGGATGTGGCAGGATCTCGAAGGCAAGCTGGATGTCACCATCGCAGCCCTCTCGGGCGTGCTGATCATCGCCACCGTCGCGCTGGTCGCGGTGATGGAGCGCGTCACCGGCCTGTCGCGGCGGCTGACCAACTGATCAGGCGCCGCGGAACAGCGAATAGCCCCAGCGCGTGAATTTCAGCGGCAGATGAAAATGCTCATCAACGTTCTTGATGCGAAAGCGGAACGGCGTCACGGTGAGGAAACCGTCGCGCTCGCCAAAGAACTCGCCGAGATGAAACAGCACCTCGTACGCGCCTTCCGTCACACCGGCACCTTGCGCGACGGCATGATCGAGCACGCCGTTGGCGCCGAGCCGCCCGTCGGCAATGCGCTGGGACTCCGGATCGATCCGCCAGATCTCGACGCGCAGCCCCTGCGCCGGACGCCCGCTCGCGACATCGACCGCGTGAATGGAAATACCGCCTGCCACAATGTTCCTCCCATGAGCACGCCGCCATGGTAGACGGAAATACGGCCGCTCGGCCAGCGCCCGCGCTGCTGCCGGCCCTGTTGCCTGCTTTGGGGGCGATGACCGCGCTTCAGGCCCTGGTCGCGCTGGCCTTGTTCGCGCCCGGCGTGGTCGCCCCGCGCGCCCATATCGAGGTCTGGCAGCTCTCGATGTTCTCCGCCGCCGTGTTCGCGGTCGGCATCCCCGCCTCGTTCTGGGGCGGCGGCTTCATCGCGCGCCTTGGCTCGCTGCGGATCGCGAGCCTGTGCGCGGCGGCCATCGTCGTCGGCATGGCGCTGGCTTCGCTCGGGACGAGCGCCGCCCTGCTGGCTGCGGGCCTGTGCATCGGCCTCGCTATGGGACCCGAGACGCCGGCGAGCGCGGCGCTGCTGGCGCGGCTCGTCACTGCCGAGCGGCGCGCCTTCGTGTTCTCGGTGCGCCAGACCGGCAACCAGATCGGCGCCGTTTGCGGCTCGCTGGCCCTGCCCGCGATCGCCATCGTGTTCGGACCGGTCTGGTGCTATGCGGCCGTTGCTGCCTTGGCGCTACTGGCGATCGCGCTGTTCGAACGGTTGCGGCCGGCCTATGCCGGCAAGGTCGCCCCGCCGCCAAAGCTCGATCTCCGCGCGCGGGTGGCGCTGGTGATCGCGGACCGGCGGATCGCGATGCTGGCGCTGGCCTCGATGCCGTTCAGCGCGATGCAGGTGTCGCTCAACACGGTCTTCGTCACGCTCGGCACACGCGAGCTCGGCCTCAGCCATATCGAATCCGGCATGGCGCTCGCCTGCGCGCAAGCCGGCGGCCTGATCGGCCGTCTCGGCTGGGGCTATGTCGCCATGCGGCTCGATGCCTCGCGCGCCGTCCTCGTCGTCATCGGCCTCGGCATGGCCTTCTGCGCCGCGCTGCTCGGCCTGAATGGCGCTTCGCTCGGCCGCAGCGGACAATTCATCATTGCCGCATTGTTCGGCCTGACGGCGTCGGGCTGGAACGGCGTCTTTGTCGCCGAGATCGCCCGCCTCGCCCCGCAGGACCGGATCGGCGAGACCACCGGCGCGGTGCTGACCGCGTCCTATGCCGGTCTCCTTGCCGCGCCCGCGCTGGTGTCGATCCTGGATGGCGTGGCCAGTCTCGGCATGGCCTTCTTCGCCCTGGCGTGCCTTGCCCTTGGCGGTACATTGGCGTTGATCTGGGGAGGCCATGACAACGCGGACAAATAACGCGCGCGAGATCGCTGCCGCCGTCAGCGCCGGGCGGACCAATGCCGTCGAGACTGCGAAAGCAGCGCTCGGCCGCATCGAGGTCGCCAAGGCCTTGAACGCGGTCGTCACGATCGATCCTGCGCGCACGCTGTCAGATGCTGCGGCGGTCGATCATCGCCTGCGTATGGGCGAGATCATGCCGCTCGCCGGCGTTCCCGTGATCGTCAAGGACAACATCTGGGTCGGCGGCTGGCGCGTGACGCAGGGCTCGCGCCTATTCTGCGATTTCATCGCGCCGCGCGATGCCATCGCGGTCGAGCGGCTGCGCAAGGCCGGTGTCGTTGTCGTCGGCATCGGCGCGACCTCCGAGTTCGCCTGCAAGGGCGTGACGACCTCGCAACTATACGGGCCGACGCGACATCCGCTCGATCCCGCGCTGACGCCCGGCGGCTCATCGGGTGGCCCGGCCGCAGCTGTTGCAGCCGGCTTGGTGCCGCTCGCGATCGGTACCGATGCGGGCGGCTCGAGCCGCAGGCCGCCGGCGCATGTCGGGGTTGCCGGCTTCAAGCCGTCCTACGGCGCGATCCCCTATGGGCCAGGTTTCGCCGAGCCCTTCTTCGGCCTCTCCGTCATCGCGCCGATCGCATCGGACGCGGCCGATATCGCGCTGGCGTTTGAAGCCATGGCCGGCGCCGACCCGCACGATCCGGAGTCTGCCGTCGTGGTGCAGCAGGCCAAAGACATCGGCAGTCAGCGCATCGCGTTCTCGCCGCGCCTTGGTCTCGACGTCGCGATCGACGACGTCGTCGCGAATGGCCTCGCCGCCGCCGTCGACCGGCTTTCCGCAGCGGGTTTACGCATCGCGCGACGCGATCCTGTCTGGCCGGCAGATGCCACGGAGGATGCGATCATGCCGCTGCAGCATGCGGGGCTCGCAGCACTCCACGGCGAACGCTTTCGCAACGATCCGACTGTGTTCGATCCTGACATCGCCAAGCAGATCGAGCGAGGTCTCACCTGGTCGGGTGCGGAGGTCGCCGCAGCGCTGCTCGCGAGCACCGCGATCGCCAATGCCTTCGCAGCGTTCTTTACCGAAGCCGACCTGCTGCTGGCGCCGACCGTCCCCTGCGTCGCCTGGCCGCTGATGCAGCTAGGCCCTGATATGATCGGCGAAAAGCCTGCAAGCCCGCGGGCCCACGCGGTGTTCACGCCCTTCGTCAATCACGCCCGCCTGCCGGCGATCTCGATTCCGTGCGGAACGGATCGGCGCGGGCTTCCCTTCGGCCTTCAGATCATCGCGGCGCGCGGGCAAGACCGCTCGCTGCTCGCAGCAGCGCAAGAGATCGAAGCGATCTTGCGCAGTGCCTGACGCAAACGGAGACTCCCATGGTTGAGAACGCTCATTCGACAATTCGACCGCTCGACCCCCGCGACCGGTGGTCCGAGCTGTCTCGGGCGGAACGCAGTGCCGCCTATGACAACAACGCGGCGGTCAAGAACAGCCCCGCCCTGATCGCCGAGCGCAACGAAGCCTCAAGCCGGCTGCGGGGCTCGCTCAAGTCCCATCTCGACCTGCCCTACGGCGAGCGGGCGAATAACAAGATCGACCTCTACCCGGCCGCAAAGCCTGATGCGCCCTGCCTGGTGTTCCTGCATGGCGGCTACTGGCAACGCAATTCGCGCGAGCTGTTCGCCATGCTGGTCGCAGGCGTCGCCGCGCATGGCTGGTCGGTTGCGATCCCCGGCTATTCGCTGGCGCCCGAGGTGTCCCTCAGCGACATCGTCGCCGAGATCCCGCGCGCGCTCGACTGGCTCGCGGCGCACGGCGCGTCCTATGGAATTGCCGGGCCGGTCGTGCTGTCGGGCTGGTCCGCCGGCGCCCATCTCGCTGCCATGGCGCTGGATCATCCGCGTGTCCATGCGGGGCTCGCGCTCTCGGGCGTCTACGATCTCACGCCGATCCGCGATACGGGGCTGAACGATGCGCTGAAGCTGACGGACCAGGAGATCGCCACGCTGTCGCCGCTGCGCCTGCCCGTCACCCGGAAGCGCCTAGACATCGCCTATGGCAGCAGCGAGCTGCCGGCACTCGTCTGCGATTCCATCAATCTCTACGACAGGCGCGTGGCGGCGGGAGCGCCGGGCAAGCTCATCTCGGTCGAAGGCGCCGACCATTTCACCATTCTCGAGGCTCTGCGCCGGCCGGACGGAGTCCTGGTGCAGGCCGCGCGGCGGCTGCTGGACTAAAAGTGCGAAAAACAACCCCATGCACAGTAGCGATGTCGTTGTTTGCAAAGGCGAATTGTTTGAGGGTCGATCGACACCGCCTTTGCCGCTTTGACTCGTCGGGCAAAACAGGGGCATGATGTCATCATCGCCCCGGCTGCCGCTCCTGCATCTCAATCCAGATTCGCTCGCCCGTGATCCGCACCGGATACAGCCGCAGCGGCCGGCTCGGCCATCCCGCGGTGATTGCGCCATCGCGCAAATCGAACGACGCCGCGTGACGCGGGCAATGCAGCCGCCCCGTGCTCACCTGCCCCAACGCCAGATCCGCCTGCTCGTGCGGGCATGCACGTTCGCAGGCGACGACGTCGCCCTCGTTCCAGATCACGAGCAGGTCGCGCCCGGCGACGCGGACGATCGTCTCCGCCTTCAGCCGGTCGAGATCGCAGACGGCAATCCACCCGGCCTCGTCACCCACCGAGATAGGCCTTGCGCACATGCTCGTTCGCGATCAGCTCGCTGCCGGCGCCCGATAGCACGATGCGGCCGTTCTCGAGCAGATAGGCGTGGTCGCACATCTCGAGCGCAGCGAAGGCGTTCTGCTCGACCAGCAGCACCGTGGTGCCGGCATCGCGAATGCCGCGGATGATCGCAAAGGTGCGCTCGACGATATTGGGGGCGAGCCCGAGCGACGGCTCGTCGAACATGATCAGGCGCGGCCGCGACATCAGCGCGCGGCCGATCGCAAGCATCTGCTGCTCGCCGCCCGACAGCGTGCCCGCCGCCTGCCGGCGCCGCTCGGCGAGCCGCGGGAATTCCGAGTAGATACGGTCGCGGTCGGCCGCGATCTCGCCCGAACGACGCCGGAGGTAAGCGCCCATATCGAGATTTTCCTCGACGCTCATATGCGGAAACACGCGCCGCCCTTCCGGGCAATGCGCGATGCCGCTCGCCAGCACGCGCGGCGGCTTCGCGCCGGTGATGTCGATGCCCTCAAACTTCATCTGGCCCGAGCGCGGCGCCACCAGGCCGGAGATCGCGCGCAGCGTCGTGCTCTTGCCGGCGCCGTTGGCTCCGATCAGGGCGACCAGCTGGCCGGCCTTCACGTCGAGCGAGATGCCGCGCAGCGCGGTGACGCCACCGTAGCCGCAGACCATGTCGCGTATCTCAAGCACGTCCTGCTCCATGTCCAAGATAGGCTTCGATGACAGCAGGATCGTTGCGGATCACATCGGGCGTCCCTTCGGCGATGATGCGGCCATAGTTGAGCACCACGATGCGATCCGAGACGGTCATCACCATCGGCATGTCGTGCTCGACCAGCAAAATCGTGATGCCGCGGTCGCGGATGCCACGGATCAGCTCGACGAAACGGTGCGTCTCCGAGGCGTTCATGCCGGAGACGGGCTCGTCGAGCAGCAGCATCGACGGCTCCGCCGCCAGCGCCAGCGCGACACCGACCAAGCGCTGCTCGCCGTAGGAGAGCGAGCCCGCCGCATCGTGGGCGCGGCGTTCGAGCCCGACCCATTCGAGCAGCTCGCTCGCGCGCTGCCGCAGCTTGCGCTCCGAGGCGCGGGCGCCTGGCAGGCCGAGGATGGCGTCGAGCAGCCGGACCCGGCCCTGCCGGTGCAGGCCGATCAGGAGGTTGTCATAGACGGTGTCGTTCGGGAATACGCTGGTGCGCTGGAAGGTGCGGATCAGGCCGAGATCGGCGATCTCATGCGGCTTCAATCCGGCAAGTGCAGTGTTGCGATAGGTCACCCGGCCCGCGCTCGGCGTCAAGAAACCGGTCATGACGTTGAAGGCGGTGGTCTTGCCGGCGCCGTTCGGGCCGATCAGGCTGACGATCTCGCCCTCGCCGACCTCAAAGCTCATGTCGGAGATCGCGACGAGGCCGCCGAAGCGGACGGCGACCTGATCGATGGTCATGGCGATGCTGCGCGCGGTCATCACGCCGGCTCCTTGGCGCCGGTTTCAGTGAGCGTCACCGGCGCCAGCGCCGTCGTCCCGCGCCGTCGCCGGGTCAACCGCTGCGCCAGCGACCGCACGATGCCGCGCGGCAACACGAACAGGATGGCGATCAGCACGCCGCCATAGGCGATCCACTGCGCTTCCGGCGCCATCACAGGCCGCAGCGCGACCGGCAATAGGCCGAAGATCAGGCCGCCGACGACGGGACCCGCCAGCGAGCCCTTGCCGCCGCTGATGACCATGATCACCATGGTGACGGTGTTGATGAAGGCGAAGACTTCAGGATCGATGATCCGGATGTAGTGTGCATAGAGACTTCCGGCCGCGCCGGCGATCGCGGCGGAGATCACCGCAGCAATCGTCAGCGTCCTGGTCACGTCGATGCCGACCGAGACGGCGAGCGTTTCGTTCTCCATCAGGCCACGCATGGAGCGGCCGAAATGGGAATGAACGAGGCGCGCGATCAGGAGATAGGCGATGAGCGCAACGACCAGGACGAGATAATAGTTGTGGAATTTCGTGCGCAGCGTCAGCTCGCCAAAGCCGGGCAAGGGCAACGCGACGGACGGAATATTGGTCAGCGCCAATGGACCCTGCGTCAGCTCGACCCAGTTCAGCGCGACCAGCCGAACCACCTCGGCAAAGGAGATCGTCACAATGACGAAATAGGCGCCGCGGACGCGGAACGACAACAGACCGACGAAATAGCCGCACAATCCTGCAATCAAAATTGCCAGCACGAAGCCTACGATCGGCGGCCATGGTGTGTGGACAAGACGAAAACCCCCTAGCAGGCCGATGTCGAAGCCGAGCGATGTCAGTGCGCTGACATAGGCGCCGATGCCGAAGAAGGCGATATGGCCGAGGCTGAGCTGGCCGGTGAAGCCGAGCAGCAGATTGAGACTCATAGCGCCGATGACGAAGATGCCGGTCGTGATCAGCGCGTTGAGCAGATAGGGATCGCGCAGCCAGAGCGGCACCGAGGCCAGCGCCGCGACGGCGAGAATGGTGACGATCGTCTTCATCCGACGCGCTCCGCGCGCGCGAACAGGCCGGTCGGCCGGAAGATCAGCACCGCGATGATGATGAGAAAGCCCATGGCATCGCGGTAGCCGGACGAGACGTAGCCGGCGCCGAGCTCCTCGGCCAGCGCCAGGATGAAGCCGCCGATCACCGCGCCCGTGATGTTGCCGAGGCCGCCGAGGATGACGATGGCGAAAGCCTTGACCGCGGCGAGATCGCCCATCTGCGGGAAGATCACGTAGACCGGCCCGAGCAGCGCGCCCGCGGCGGCGGCGAGGCTAGAGCCGATCGCGAAGGTCGAGGTGTAGATCATGTCGACGTTCACGCCCATCAGCGACGCCGTGTCATGGTCCTGGAACGTCGCCCGCATCGCGCGGCCGAGGCTGGTCTTGTTGATGAGCAGATACGTCACAAGGATCAACATGGCCGCAGCGGCGAGCACGAACAGGCGCAGCCAGGAGACGGAGACCGGCCCCAGCACCAGCGGCGCCTCCGGGAATGGCGTCGCCACCGCTTTCGCGACTCCGCCCCAGATCCACAGCGTGCCCGACTGCATCGCGATCCAGGCGCCGATCATCACCAGCATGGTGGTGTCGATGTCGGAGCCGCGCAGCGGACGCAGCAAGGTCAATTCGATGGCCGCACCCAGCAGCCATCCGGCCAGCACGGCCACCGGTAGCGCGAGAAAGAAGTTCAGCCCGATCTGCTGCACCACGATGAACATGATGTAGGCGCCGAACGTGTAGAGCACGCCATGCGTGAAGTTCACGACGTTCATGATGCCGAAGATCAAGGTCAGCCCGATACCCAGCAGCGCATAGGTGCCGCCGAGCACGAGCATGTTGATCAAATGCTGGAGGAATTCGCTCAAGATTGTTCCCGATTAGTCCGTATTCGGCGAGAGCGGTGACGTACCGCCCTCGCCTGCGAACAAGCGCGTCAGAGCGTTTTCATCTCGATCTTGCCGTCGGCGATCTCGATGAGATAGACATTCGGCTGGCTCTGACCGCTTTCCTTGCCCTCGGGGCCCGACTTGCGGAACACGATGTCGCCGTTCAGCCCCTTGATGTTGATGTTCCAGAGCGCCGCCTTTATCGCGGCAGGCTCAGCCTTGCCGGCCTTCTCGATCGCGGCGGCGACGGTGCGGATGCCGTCATAGCCGCGAAAACTCTCGGTGCAGCCGGCGAAGTCGAAGCCGCGCTTCTTCCATTCCGCGATGAAATAGTTGGTGGCTTCCGGGTTCGGCGTCTTGTCCGGGAACCAGGGCAGGAAGGTCGTCAGATGCATGGTGCCGTTGGCGGCCGCTCCCGCCTGGGCGATGATCTGGTCCGGGTTCTGCGAGCCGCCGGTGGTGATGATGCGCTTCTTCAGGCCAAGCGCGGCGGCCTGCTTGAAGATCAGCGTGAGCTGGTCAACGGCGGTGGTGACGATGACGGTCTCGGAATCCGAGCTCTTGATCTTGGACAGCTGCGCGCTCATGTCCTGCGCGCCCTGGTCCATGGTCTCGACGAGGCCGATGCCGATGCCCTTCTCCTTCATCATCTTGCTGAAATCCTCGGCGGTGCCGCGGCCCCAGTCATTGTTGATGACGAGGAAGTCGACCTTCTTGAGCGCGAGCTTGTCGACGATGTTCTTGAACGCGGCCGCCTCAATCGCGGAGGGCGGCGAGATGCGGAAGATGAAGGGATTGCCCGTCGTCGTGATCTTGCCGGAGGACGAGGTCTCCACCACCATCGGCGTCTCGTACTCCATCAGCTTCGGCATCACCGCGAGCGTCAGGCTCGACCCCCAGGCGCCCATCAGGACCGGCACCTTGTCGCTGGTGATGAGCTTCTCGGCGACGGCGGCGGCCTCCGTCGGGTTGCTCTTGTTGTCCTCGATGACGAGCTCGATCTTCTTGCCGAGGATGCCGCCCTTGGCGTTGATCTCGTCGGCGGCGATCTTCGCACCGTTGACGACGTAAGTGCCTGAGGCCGCGAACGCGCCGGTGAGCGGCTCGTTGACGCCGATCTTGATGGTCTGCGCCCCCGCGGCGCCGCCGAACAAGGCCGTCGCCAACGCGATTGCCGGAACCAGTCCGAGTGTTCGTGTCATGTTTGTCTCTCCAAATCCCACGCTGTTGATGTCAGGGCAGTCCAGGCTTCGTCACTCCGCGGCGCCGGTTCGCCGATCATTCCGCGCCACCTCTTCCGAAGGTGCGGCGAAATGTTTGCGCGAGCCGGGCTCGCAAGACGTCCGATGCAATCGACCAGAAGCTGAGCTCCGCCGGACCTGCCTGCCCCGACGAGGCGCCGGACATGTGGCGGTCGAGATTGGCGGCGAACTCCGCAACGAGACGTTTTGCAAGGTCTCGCACCAGGCCGGGACGACCGACCTGAGCCAGCATTCCCGTGAGCGTGTAGCCGATCGACAGTTCGACCGCGGTCGCCGCGCCGCCTTCGAGCGGCAGCAGGCGGTAACAGATCTCGCCCTGCGTCGCGGAATGGCTGCGCTGGTCGGTACCGATGCCGACGATGCGCCCCGAGAGTGTCGCGGGATCCCGCTCGACACGCGCGGCCCCCTCGAAGCTTGCTGCGATCGGACCGAGCCTGACGCGGATCGATCCTTCGACGCGCTCCGGCTTTGGCGTCGACGACAGCGATACGCCAGGGAGGCAGGCGGCGATGCCTGCGATGTCCTCGAACATCGCGAACACCTTTGCCGGCGGATACGGCAACGTGAAGCGCTGATCGAGCACGGTTGCCGGCGTGAAGTCGGGGATGCTGCTTGGGGTGGCACTTTCCGGTGCCGGAGCTGGCGCGTGCCGCGCAGGCCGCAGCTCGTTCCGGGCGGTTGCCGCTCGCCCCGAGCCGGCAGGACCAAGGACGGTCCGGCCTCCATCCGCCACCGGCGCGACGTTGCGCGCGCGCCTTGCCTCGATCACGGACTGCACCGCGCGCACAATGCCGACATAGCCGGTGCAGCGGCAGAGATTGCCGCTGAGGCCGATGCGAATCTGGCGCTCGTCGGCGTCGGGCAGACGCAGCACCAGGTCGCGCGCCGAGACCAGCATGCCGGGCGTGCAATAGCCGCATTGCAGGGCATGCTCGCGGGTGAAGGCAGCGCGCAGCTCGGTCGTGATCTCGTCCTCGTCGAGGCCTTCGATCGTGGTGACATCGGCGCCCTCGCAGGCCGCCGCATAGGTGATGCAGGAGCGCGCCGGCACGCCGTCGAGCAGCACAGTGCAGGCGCCGCAGACCCCATGCTCGCAGCCGAGATGCGTGCCGGTGAGATCGAGCTTGTCGCGGACGAAATCGGCAAGGCTGGTGCGCGGCTCGGCGTGCAGCTCCACCGCGCGGCGATTGACCTGAAGCGCGATCGTGGTCATGCCGCGGCCTCCAGAACGGCGCGCTTCAGCACGCTGACATGGATGTGGCGCTGCGCGGCATCGTCGATGCCGGCGCTTGCGAGCAGGGCATCGGCGGCACGGACATCGAAGCGCCGCTTGTAGTCGGCGGCAATCCGGCCGCCGAACAGCTCGGCGGCATCGGTGATGACGATCGGCGTCGTATCGATGGCACCGATCACGATACGCGCCGAGGCGGTAGCGGGATCGACCAATATCGCACCGATGGCATGGGCGAATTCGCCGGGCTTGCGGCAGCTCTTGGCATAACCCCAATGCGCAGTCGCCGATCGCGCCGGCACGTGGACCGCCTCGACGATCTCGCCGGCATGCAGCGCAGATTCCAGCGCACCGACCACAAACGCTTCGACCGCCATCGATCGCACACCGGCAAGACTGCGCAATGTCACGCGCGCACCCAGGGCCGCGAGCGCCGAGATCCAGTCCGCGGCGGGATCGGCATGGCTGAGCGAGCCGCCGATTGTGCCGCGATTGCGCACCGCGCGATAGGCGATGTTGGCAGCGACAGCCCGCATGGCACCCCGGGTCACGTCGGCGGTGCGGCCGTCCTCGATGTCGGCATGGGTGATAAGAGCGCCGAGCACGAGCTCGCTGCCGGAGACTTCTGCGCGCTTGAGCTCGGCAAGGCCGGAGATGTCGATGATCAGCTCCGGCTGCACCAGCCGCAGATTGAGCATCGGGCCGAGCGACTGGCCGCCGGCGATGATCTTCGCCGATCCGCCGCTTGCGGCCAGCATCGACAGGGCCGCATCGAGGTCGCGCGGGCGCTCGTAAGCGAAGGGCGCCGGTTTCATGCCGCGCTCCTCTCAGCCGCACGCGCGGCCAGCACCGCCGCGACGATGCGATGCGGCGTGATCGGCGACTGCATCAGCTCGACGCCGAGCGGGCGCAGCGCGTCGTTGACGGCATTGGCGATTGCGGCGGGCGGTGCGATGGCGCCGCCCTCGCCGATGCCTTTCACCCCGAATTGCGTATAGGGCGACGGCGTCTCCATGTGATCGAGGCGCGCGGCCGGGACCTCGGTCGGGCCGGGCAGCAGGTAGTCGGCGAGCGTCGTCGCCAGCGGCTGGCCGGAGGCGTCGAACGGCATTTCCTCGTGGAGCGCGGTGCCGATGCCTTGCGCGAGGCCGCCATAGATCTGGCCGTCGACGACGAGCGGATTGACCAGCACGCCGCCGTCCTCGACGATCACATAGTCGAGGATCTCGACCTCGCCGATATCAGGATCGACCGCGACCACGACTGCATGCGCGGCATAGCTGAAGGTGCCGCTGTCGCGCACGGGCTTGTAGCCTTGGGTGACCTCGAGCCCGCCGGGATCGACGTCTGGCGGCAAATCCTGCGGGCGGCGGTACCAGGTGTGGGCGATCGCCTTCAGGCTGACGCTGCCGTTGACGCCGCGCACCTCGCCATTCTGCAACACCACCGAGGCCGGATCGTGCTGCAAGAGTTTCGCGCCGATGCGGCGCGCACGTTCGCCGAGTTCGCGGCAGGCCGTCGCGACCGCACCACCCGCCATCACCATCGAGCGCGAGCCCCAGGTGCCGGTCGAATAGGGCGTCATCGCGGTGTCGCCGAGGACGATGCGGATGTTCGCGACATCCACGCCGAGGATTTCGTGCGCGACCTGGGCGAGTGTCGTCTCCATGCCCTGCCCGTGCGAGTGCACGCCGACGCGCAGTTCTAGGCCGCCGTCCGGCGTCAGGCGCGCCGAGGCCTGCTCATGGCCCGGCACCATCGGGATGCCCCAGCCGGAATAGACCGAGGTGCCGTGCGCGGCCTGCTCGCAATAGATGGAGATGCCGACGCCGATGCGGCGGCCGTCGGCCTCGCCCTGCTTTTGCCTGACGCGGATGGCGTCGATGTCGATGGCCGCGAGCGCGCGGCGCATCGCTTCCGGATAATCGCCGCTGTCGAAATGCTTCTTGGTGATGTTGTCGAACGGCATCTGTTCGGGGCGCACCAGATTGCGCAGCCGCACCTCGCCGGGCTCGAGGCCGGCTTCCGCCGCCACGAGGTCGAGCATCAGTTCCAGCGCAAAGCAGACGCCGGTGCGCGCGACGCCGCGATAGGGCAGGATCGGGCATTTGTTGGTGGCGACCGAGAAGGTGCGGCAGCGATAGGCCGGCATCTTGTAGGGGCCGGGCAGAATGCTGGCGACCTGCGCGGCCTCCAGGCAGGCCGAGAACGGATAGGACGAGTAGGCGCCGGAATCGACCGTCGCTTCACAGTCGATGCCGCGCAGCGTGCCGTCACGGTCAGCATAGACCGTGATTTTGTAATGATGTTCGCGGCAATTGGAGCTGGCGACGAGATGCTCGCGCCGGTCTTCGAGCCAGCGCACGGGATGGCCGCAACGCATCGTCAGCCAGGACAGGCAGACCTCTTCGGGCAACAAAATTCCCTTGTGACCGAAACCACCGCCGACGTCGGGCGAGATGACGCGGATCTGGCCCTCCTCCATGTCGAGGCATTCGGCGAGGCCGCTGCGTGTGATGTGCGGCATCTGGGCCGCCGAATGCAGCGTGAGCTGGTCGAGCCTCTTGTCGAAGTTCGCGACCACGCCGCGGCCTTCGAGCGGCGACATGCATTGCCGCGCCGTCGAGATCTCGCGCGTCACCTTGATCGGCGCATCGAGCGCGGCGGAGATGTCGACCTCGTAATTGGTCTCCAGGAAGACGTTGTCGCCCCAATGCTCGTGCACCAGCGCCGAGCCGGGCTCGCGCGCCTTCAGCATGTCATGGATCGCCGGCAGCTCCTCCAGATCGAGCGTCACGGAGGCCGCGATGTCCTCGGCCTCGGCGCGGGTCGGCGCGAGGCACATCGCGACGAGCTCACCGACCTGGCGCACCTTGCCGGTGGCGAGCACCGGCTGCTCCGAGATCTTGAAGCCCGGCAGGCCCGACACCGCACGGATCGGCTTGATGCCGACGAGATCGGTCGCCGTGAACACGCTGCCGCGATGGCGTTCGGGCACATGGATGCCGCGGATGCGCGCATGCGCCAGCGGGCTGCGCACGAAGGCGACGTCCTGAAGGCCGGCGAGCCTGACGTCTCCGACATATTGGCCGCGGCCGCGCATCAGGCGGTCGTCTTCCTTGCGCGGCAGCCGTGCGCCTACGCCCTGCCCCGTCTTTCCGTCCGGAAATTCTCGCTCGTTGCGCAACTTCGCGTTCTCCTCCACCGCCCGGCCTTATGCCGCGACGGCCTGCGGCAGGATCGGCGCGACCGCGTCGAAGCGGGTGCCGGCGCGCAGGCAGAAGGCCGGCTGCAGCAGGCGCTCGGCAATCACCTCGTTGTTCTCGTTGTCCTTCAGGACGAAGCGGCCGTTTCTCTCCGTGAGCACGGAGACGTCGGCGTCCATGCCGATCTTGAGCGCGCCGATCTCGTGGCTGCGGCCAAGCATTCTTGCGGGATTGGCGGTGACCATCGGCACCACCTGCTCCAGCGACAGGCCGAGCGCCATCATCGAGCTCATCGCCTGGACCAGGCTGAACTTGGCTTGCCCCGCGAAGGGATGATTCTCATCGTCCTCGTGCTGGTCGGGCGTTCCGGCCGGCGCGGGCACATGGGTGTTGTAGCCGTGGATGTCGGCGCCGAGCGTGGTCGGAATGATGCCGGCGGCGATCGCCTTTTTCGCGAGCCGATAGGAGAAATGGCTGCCGTGCCCGACGTCGACCTTGAGGCCGCGGTCGAGCGCGGCCTGGATCACCGGATGGACTTCGCCCTCGCGATTGACGAAGCCGCCGGGATGGCGCGTGAAGGGATGCGCGAGGATGTCGCCCTCGCGCAAGAGCGGAATGACGCGGGTGAGGATGGTGTCGGCGTCCTCGCCATTGGCGCCGCTCTCGGGCAGGCCCCAGAGCTGGCCGAAATGCACATAGACCGGCAGGTCGGCGCGCTTGCCGATCTCGGCCGCCATCTCGATGACGCGAATGCCCCAGCGCGCGAAGCCGCCGATCTCGGCATGGGCCTTGATGCCGCGCACGAGATCGAGATTGGCGGTTGCCGCCTTGACGGTCGCATCGATGTCGACGCCGTCGGGGCTGTAGAGCTGCGGATAGAAATGGCCCTCGAGGCCGCCGACGAGATAGGCGGAGATAAACGCATAGACGCGCGAGGCCGAGGCTTCCGCGATGAAATGGCGGAAACCCGGCAGCGTCATGCAGGACGGACCGCCCTGATCGACCAGCGTCGTCACGCCGGACTGCACGCCCACCATGTCGGGGTTCATGCCGAAACGGCCGGAGACATATTGATAGACATGCGCGTGGGTGTCGATCAGCCCGGGCAGCACCAGCTTGCCGCTGACATTGACGACCTCCTTCGCGCTGGTCGGCAGAATGTCGGACGCGACCGCCGCGATCTTGCCATTGCGGATGGCGACGTCCTTGAGGCCATCGACGCCGGAGGCCGGACAGATCACGCGGCCACCCCGGAGCAGAAGATCGAAGCTGGCAGTGACGGACATGGCGCTCTCCTCTTCTTGCGAGGGGCGACGGCTTCGTCCCTCGAATTACGAAGCATGCTTCGCATTTTGACAAAAGCAAGCATCGTGCCATGATCCCGATGTGGCAGGCGCACTCGAATCGAGCTAAGCGCGGCAGGGTTTCGGCTTGGGAGTGTGTGCATTGCGGCAAGCGAAGACACGTCGCGGCGGGACGCGGCACCGCCCCTGGCCCTTGTCGGAACGGCCCGGCTATCTGATCCGCCGGCTGCACCAGATTCACGTCGCGCTGTTTCAGGAAGCCTGCGGCGAATTCGAGGTCACGCCGCTGCAATACAGCCTGCTCTCGGCGCTGGCGGTGCGAGAAACCGCCGATCAGACCACTTTGGCGGCCGATATCGCGCTCGATCGCACCACGACGACGGGCGCCTTGAAGCGCCTCGCTGCGCGCAACCTGGTCGAGCGCGCGGTGAACAAGGACGATCGGCGCGCGCGATTGTGCCGCCTGACGCCGGCCGGCGCCGCGCTGCTGGTTAAAATCGAGGGCGCGGCACGGCGGGCGCATCGCGCAACGCTCGGTGATTTGAGCCAGCGGGAACAGGCGCTCTTCATCGAGATGATGCAGCGCATCGTGGCCGGCCATCCCAGTCGCGACAGCGCCGCTGCCCTATTCGACTAGAGGCGAGTGCTGCGCTTTTGAGTTGGGCTGCTTAATTTATCATCGTACCGCTGCCCGGCCGTGCATCGATCGCCGTCAACCGGCGGCGGGTCCGGTGTGCTGCGGCAGGCCGGTGCGTCGGCATGGCCGGCGCTTGAAAACGCAGTCGCATCCGAGGCGAGCCTCGCTGCGTCCGGCATCGAAACGCGCCCGGCCCGGCCGCTCCGCAACCCATGGCACGATTTATGCTGCGATGATGCGAAGCGTGCTTCGTATTGGGGGATGCCATGACGGATTCCGAACTTCGCGCTGATATTCACAGCATCGAGCCAATTCCTGACGCGGACCGGGACTCCTCCGGGCCGCAGCAGATGTGGATCTGGGCCGGCGCCAACATCGCGCCGGTGAACTGGGCGCTCGGCGCGCTCGGCATCATCCTCAAGCTCGGCCTGATGGAGACAATCGCGGTCATCGTGCTCGGCAACATCGTGGGCTGCGCGATCTTCGCGACCTTCACGGTGATGGGACACAAGACCGGCGTCAACCAGATGGTGCTGAGCCGGTCCGCCTTCGGCGTCCGCGGCGCCTACCTGCCGAGCATCCTGATGTTCCTGATGACGCTGGGCTGGATCGGCGTGAACACCTATTTCCCGGTCAAGGTCTCGATGGGCATCCTCGGCCAGTTCGGCGTGCCCGACACCTGGCTGGTCGAGATGATCGTCATCACGCTGGTGATGGCGGTGCAGGTGATGATCGGCGTCTACGGCTTCTACGCGATCCGCACCTTCGAGAAGTACACGGTGCCGCCGACCATCGCCATCATGGTGCTGATGAGCGTGCTGGCCTGGACGCGGCCCGGCGTCGTCAACTGGAACCTGACCACCTCGCTGCCACCAGGCGCGCATCTGGCGATGCTGACGATGCTGATGACCGCAATCGGCGTCGGCTGGGGGATTTCCTGGGTCACCTGGGCCTCCGACTATTCGCGCTTCGTGCCGCGCTCCACGCCGTCGAAAGCCGTGTTCTGGTACAGCTATGTCGGCATGTTCGTGCCGACGGTCTGGCTCGGCATTCTCGGCGCGACCATTGCCTCGACGACGCTGGACACGGACCCCGCCAAGATGGTCAGCGCGGTGTTCGGCGGTCCCGTCAGCATCCTTGTCCTCCTGATGGTGTTGCACGGCCCGATCGCCACCAACATCCTCAACGTCTATTCGGCAGCGCTGGCGGCCCTGAGCGCGGGGCTGAAACTCTCGCGCTTCTGGCTCACCGTCATCGTCGGCGTCGCCGGCTATCTGGTTACCCTCTACTTCATCTTCGCGCCGTCGTTCGCGAAGGCGTTTGACCATTGGATGATCAGCCTGCTGTTGTGGATGAGCCCGTGGGCCGGCGTGGTGCTCGCCGACTTCTTCATCAAGCGCAAGGGCAAGATCGAGGTGGCCGAGCTCTATCGCTCGCCGGAGAGCAGCGCCTATGGCGACATCAACTGGGCCGGCATGATCGCGTTCTTCGCCGGCCTCGTTGCCGGATGGCTGGTGCAGGACGGCCTCGTCAGCGCGCTGCAGGGGCCGATCTCGATCTATCTGCTCGGCGGTGCCGATCTGAGCTGGTTGTTCGGAATCGGCGTGGCGGGCCTCGTCTACCTTGGGCTCGGCAAGTTCGCGACCTCGCCCACACCGGCCGTCGCGAGCCGCGCCGGCAGTTAGCCTGAGAGCGCTGAACTTCGTCTGTCGTCAGCGCTTGCGGCCAAGCCTCACGATCATGTCGCCGGGCGCAAGTGCTCCGGCGACATGACGGCGCAATCGCCACAGGCTCTCGCCGTCGACCAGCGACGGCATCGGCAGTTCGAGGTCGGCGAGATTGGCGACAATCTGCAGAACGTCGCCCTGCTCGGTCTGCCAGCGCACATCCACGCCCCCCATGCTGGGATCCGCGCCGAGCAATTGTCGCTGCGCCGAAACGAACCCGCGTTTGATCAGCGGCACGATCTTCTCGCGCCGGATCGTCAACAACTGCGTCGTCAGTGCTCGGAACCTGGTGCCGGAAGGCGATTGCTCGATGCTGGTCCAGTCCAGCTTGGAGGCGCGGAAGGTTCTTTCGTCGCACGGGTCCGGGATTCCGGCGCGCGTTTCGGGCGTCGCGAACGCCTTGAAGTGTGAAAACTCCTTGCGGCGGCCTTCCCGTGTCAGTTCGGCGGCTTCGCCCGACCAGTCGGCGAAGAACAGGAAGGGCGTTTCGGCTGCCGCTTCCTCGCCCATGAACAGCATTGGAATATGCGGGCTGAGCAGAACCAGTGCGAGGGCCAGCTCCAGCTTGTCCGGACCGACCAACCGCGACAGCCGCTCCCCGAAAGCGCGGTTGCCGACCTGGTCGTGGTTCTGGGCGAAGAAGATGGTCGCTTCGGGCGGCAGATGAGCGCTCGGCTCGCCGCGCGGCGCCTGGTGCAGGGGAAACACCTCGCCCTGATAGGCAAAGCCCTCGGTGAGGGATCGCGCCAAATGCTCGAGCGGCTTGTCCGCAAACGCCCGGTAATAACCTTCGTCCTCGCCCGTGAGCAGGACGTGGAGCGCATTGTGGAAATCGTCGCCCCATTGCGCATCGTAGTACGTCGCTCGTCCCTGCGAACGCGCGAGCAGGTGCGCCTGATTGGCTTCGTTCTCCAGCATCAGATGGATGCGCCGGCCCGCCAGCTGGCTGCGCAGGGTCTCGGCGAGCTCGACCAGGAAATGACGTTTCGAGTCGTCCTTCAGTGCATGAACGGCATCGAAGCGCAGGCCGTCGAACCCATAATCGCGCAGCCACATCAGGGCATTCTCGATCAGAAACCCGCGCACGAACGCGCCGTCGGCTCCTTCGAGGTTGACGGCGGGCCC
The DNA here is from genome assembly GCF_020193935.1 of Bradyrhizobium sp. NBAIM08. Taxonomy (NCBI): domain Bacteria; kingdom Pseudomonadati; phylum Pseudomonadota; class Alphaproteobacteria; order Hyphomicrobiales; family Nitrobacteraceae; genus Bradyrhizobium; species Bradyrhizobium sp. NBAIM08. The sequence goes on from NZ_JADYVR010000002.1 coordinate 983,950, forward strand.
CCACCCGGTGGTGTGGCGCGGGTTGAAGAAGTTCTCCGCATAGAGATGCAGATAGTTCAGCTGCGGCCCGAAATGGTTATAGACGACGTCGAGATAGACCATGAGGTCAAGGGCATGCGCCGCGCGCAGCAGCCGCTTGAGATCCTCCGGCCGGCCATAGCGGGCATTCGGCGCGTTCAGGAGCACGCCGTCATAGCCCCAATTGTGCCGCCCGGGGACGTCGTTGAGCGGCATCAGCTCGATGGCGGTGATGCCGAGATCGCGAAGATAAGGCAGCTTCTTCTCGACGCCGGCATAGGTCCCCTCCTCGCTGAACGTGCCGACATGCAGCTCGTAGATCACGGCTTCCGCCCAGGGACGGCCCGGATAGAGCACCGGGTCCCGCAACGCGGCCGTATCGACCACCTCGCTCGGCGCGCCGACGTCGTCCGGCTGGAAGCACGAGGCGGGATCGGGCACGACGAGGTCTTGGTTGATCCTGAACAGATAGCGCGTGCCGGCGCGCGCAGTTTGGCTCAATAGCTGATACCAGCCGTCCGCATCGCGCGGCATCTTGCGTGGCGGCTGGCCGATTTCGAGCAGCTCGACCGATCGCGCCGTCGGCGCCCACAGGTTGAACGAGACCCCATGATCGACGATCTGAGGACCATGGCGCCGATTTTGCTCGGCCATTCCCAGCCTCTGATTCAAGCCCGTCCCCTTTCGCCGCATGCCCACTTCGGCATGCAATTGCGCACGTCAGGGCGACAAAGCGGAGCGGTGTGCGTTCGTTCCTGCACGGCGCCGACGCCGGACATTTGCAGCGCAACGGGAACGGAATCAGCAGCGCGACGGTTACCATCCCAGACAGGAGCCGTGGCCATGCGCCGCCCGAAGCCGCAACTGATCCGCAACAAGCTCGACCTGACCGACCGCGCCCAGGTGCGCCTCGTCAAGAAACGGCTCGGACTTTCGGACGCTGAGCTGATCGCGATCGTCGGGCGGATCGGCAACTCCATTCCGGCCATCAGCAAGGAGGCGGCTCTGCAAAAAGCCAACGCGCCGTCCAAGCCGGCCGACGTGGAGCCCACCGCCGCGACTGCGCCGACATCCTGACGGGCAACCCGGGGGCGGAGATGGACCAGCCAGCACATTCAGACGAGGCCCTGACGCGGACGGCCTCACGCCTGCGCCGCACCCGGATCACCGAAGGCAGACCTTTCCCGCTCGGCGCCACCTGGGATGGCCTCGGCGTCAATTTCGCGCTGTTCTCCGCCCACGCCACCAAGGTCGAGCTCTGCCTGTTCGACGATACCGGCGAAGCCGAGCTCGAGCGCATCGAGCTGCCCGAATATACCGACGAGGTCTGGCACGGCTATCTGCCCTCCGCCCGTCCCGGGACCGTCTACGGCTATCGCGTCCATGGTCCTTACCAACCCGACGCCGGCCACCGCTTCAATCCCAACAAGCTCGTGCTCGATCCCTACGCCAGGCAGCTGGTCGGCCAGCTCCGCTGGGGGCCGGAGTTGTTCGGCTATCGGCTCGACCACGCCGACAAGGACCTGTCCTATGATGAACGCGACAGCGCGCCCTTGATGCAGAAATGCCGCGTCATCGATCCCGCCTTTACCTGGGGCGTGGCGCGCAAGCCGGAAGTGCCGTGGGAGCGCACGATCGTCTACGAGATGCACGTCAAGGGCTTCACCCAGCTGCATCCGCTGGTGCCGGAAGCCGATCGCGGCACGTTCTCGGGGCTCGCACATTCGGAAATCCCGGCTTACTTGCGCTCGCTCGGCATCACCAGCGCCGAGCTATTACCGATCCATGCCTTCGTCGACGACAGCTATCTGGTCGAGAAAGGCCTGCGCAATTACTGGGGCTACAACTCCATTGCCTTCTTCGCGCCGGAGCCGCGTTACCTGAAGGCGACATCGGCCAACGAATTCAAGGCCATGGTCAACCAGTTTCACGCCCATGGCATCGAGGTCATTCTCGACGTCGTCTACAATCACACCGCCGAAGGCAACGAGCTCGGCCCGACCCTGTCGTTCAAGGGAATCGACAATGCCAGCTATTACCGCCTGCTGCCGGACGAGAAGCGCTACTACATCAATGACACCGGCACCGGAAACACCGTCAATCTTTCGCATCAGCGTGTGCTGCAACTCGTCGCCGATTCCTTGCGCTACTGGGCGACCGAGATGCGGGTCGACGGCTTCCGTTTCGATCTCGCCACCATCCTGGCGCGCGAACCCTATGGCTTCGATGAAGGCGGCGGCTTCCTCGACGCCTGCCGCCAGGATCCCGTGCTCTCCAGCGTCAAGCTGATCGCAGAACCCTGGGACATCGGGCCCGGTGGCTACCAGGTCGGTCAGTTCCCGCCGGGCTGGGCCGAGTGGAACGACAAGTTCAGGGACACGGTGCGGGCCTTCTGGAAAGGCGATCCGGGCACGCTCGCCGACTTCGCCAAGCGCGTCTCAGGCTCCGGCGACCTCTTCAACAAGCGCGGACGCCGGCCCTGGGCCAGTGTCAATTTCGTCACCGCGCATGACGGCTTCAACCTCAACGATCTCGTCTCCTACAACGACAAGCACAACGAGGCGAATGGCGAGGACAATCGCGACGGTCACAGCAACAACCATTCCTGGAATTGCGGCGCCGAAGGGCCGACCAACGACCCCGAGATCACCGCCTTGCGTGAGCGCCAGAAGCGGAATCTGCTGGCGACGATGCTGCTGTCCCACGGCACGCCGATGCTGCTCGCAGGCGACGAGTTCGGGCACACCCAGAACGGCAACAACAACGCTTACGCCCAGGACAACGAGACCACCTGGCTCAATTGGATGGGCATCACCGCGAACGGCCGCAGCCTGCGCGAGTTCGTGCGCAAGCTGATCGCCACCCGCAAGGCGTTTCCGATCCTATATCGCAGCCGCTTCCTGGTCGGCTCGCACAACGAGGAGCTCGACGTCAAGGATGTCACCTGGCTGTCGCCGTCCGGCGAGGAGATGACGACGGAGCAATGGCAGGACGGCAACGCCAAATGCTTCGGCATGCTGCTCGACGGCCGCGCGCAGGAGACCGGGATCAAGCGGCGCGGCTCGGATGCGACCATGCTGCTGGTCTACAACGCGCACCACGACGTCGTGAACTTCACCCTGCCGGAGGTCACCGAAGGACACAGCTGGCTGGGCTTGATCGACACCAATCGGCCCGACGCGCCGATGGCCGAGTTCGAGTTCGGGCATGCTTACGCGGTGACCGCGCGCTCGCTCGTGGTGTTCGGCCTTGCCAACGACAGCATCGCGACGCGGCGCCTCCGCCAAGGCCTCGGCGCGCTGCTGGACATCGCCGATACGCCTCTGCCGGAGTAGCCGCGTTGCCGTCCGTTCGCGATCACGGGACAACCGCAGCCGAGCGCCCTCTCACGACCGTCGCATTCTCCGGCGGCCTCGGCCTCGGTGCTTATCATGGCGGTGTGTTTGAAGCCTTCACCTCTCTTCGGCTGCCGATCGACTGGGTGACGGGTTCGTCGGCCGGGGCCATCACGGCCGCGCTGATCGCGGGGAGCGCGCGCGACGACCGGCTGCAGACTCTTCGCAGCTATTGGCATGCACTAAGCAGTCCAGCCGACGTGCCGAACGCGGGCCGCCACGCGTTTGCGTGGCTGAGCTCGATCAGTACGCGCGTGCTGGGTCATTCGGGCTACTTCCACCCCCGCCTCCCCATTCCGGCGTCTCACTACGGCGGCCTCTACGATCTCGGCCCGACCCGGCAACGCCTGCAGCGCTTGATCGATTTCGGACGTCTGAACGGCGGCGATCTGCGGATCACGATCTGCGCCACGGACGTCGAGAGCGGCGATGCCGTGCTGTTCGACTCCGCGTCGGAGCGGATCGAAATGGACCATATCCTGGCCAGCTGCGGCTTTCTCCCCGAATTCGCTCCGGTGCAGATCGCCGGCCGCTGGCTCGTCGACGGCGGGTTCTCGCTGAACGCGCCGTTCGATCCGATCCTCGAGACTGCTGGCCCGCTCCGCCTCTATGTGATCGATCTGTTTCCGCGTGATGGCAAGGTCCCTGACGGACTCGAGGCTGCCTCCGAGCGCAAGAGCGACCTGACCTTCGGCAACCAGACCTTCCAGCGCCTCGGCTACGCTCTGGAGGCCCGTCAGCTCCGCGCCGAGCTTCAGGACCTCCACTACGAGGACGAGGTCTATCTCCTGAGCTACCGCCCGGGCCGCGAGGAAGCCGGGCCGGAAAAATCCTTCGACCTGTCGGAGACGGCCATGGCGCAGCGCTGGCGCGCCGGCTTTCTGGACATGCAATATGCCGCAAGCCTCACTCCAGCCTCGAACGAGATCTGCAGCGTGCGGCGTCCCTAGCGATGTCTCTCGGTGTCGGGACACGAGCTAGGCGCTGTCCTGCCGTCACGCCGCTCGCGAATGTCGCGCAGCAACCGCCTGAGACCGTCATCGGCAGCCATCCCGTCGGGCGGAGCGATGGTGGTAATGCCCCAGTTCGCGAGCACGGCCTCCTGCACCGGATTGCGCTGCGCGACGAACACGAAGGATCTCGGCCGGTCCTGGCTGTGCCCGGACTCGTCCCAGATCTGCCAGATCCGGTGCAGCAACAGCCGAATGTTCGGATCGGACATGCTGTATCCGACGAAAAGCAGCGTGCTTCCCAGCGCATCGGCGCGAAAGCGGATATCGAGCGGGGAATTGAAGGCGAGCCGGTTCAGAAAGTCGGTCTCGGTCAGAACCAGCGAAGCATCGTCGTCGAAGTCGCCGTGAAACTTGATGATGTGGGTGACACCGGCACGCGCGCTCGCGATCTCCTTCGCGTTGCTGATCTTCGCAAAGGGCTTGTTCAGCACGTCGAACGCGGTTTCCAGGTTGCGGTCGTAATTGGTGGTGTAGATGACCGGAAAATCCAGCTCGACGATCATCCGGTGCAGCTCTGAAGCGGCGATCTTCTCGGGGTCGACACGCCAATTGCGGTCGAGCCAGCTGCGCAGCGGGCCGATCCCGCCGCGCTTGATCCGATAATATTCCGCGAGCATCTGATAGCCGCCATGCATTCCATCGATGACGTTGCGATCGAGGCCGAGATCGTCAAGGAGATGATCGATCAGGGACTGCCAGGACGGCAGGCCGACGGCCATCGAGACACCGGCGCCCACGAACAGGACGGCGCGGCGTCGCTCGATCGCCGCTGCCAGGATGTCGTGAGGCGGCCGCTCCTCCGATATGAGCCCCGTGGTTTGTTGGTCCATCAACCTTGAATGATTGGGCGCGCGACGCGTTCCTAATCCCGGACGACCCCTCACCGGCCGAGCGGCGAGGATGTCTCGCGCGCCGTCTGCGCCGCGAACCGGGCGATCAGGCGCCGGAGCTGCGCCTTATGCACCAGGCGCGCCGCCGTCTTCGGCGAGACCCAGATCGCCTCCCGCTCGCCCTTCTCGGGCCACCAACGCTCCCGCCCGTGCACCTTCATGGGGAAGACGGCAACGTTCATGGTCCACTTGCGATCACCTTTTCGCTTGCGATGCTTGAAGCTGCCCAGTGCGCGCGTGGCCACGACACCGACCAGGCCCGCCTCCTCATAGGCTTCGAGCGCAGCCGTCAGGTGCGGCTCCTTGTTGCGCATCGGCGATCCCTTTGGGACGCTCCACCTGCGCTTGCGCCTGGTCGTGATCAGCATCACCCGCAGCTCGGACTTGTCCAGACGAAACGGCAGAGCGGCAAATTGCTTCTTTCCCATCAGGCGCCTCCAACTCGCGTCTGATAAGCGAACGCCGCAGCCATGGTTCCTGTTTTGCGAAGTGGCGCCTCGCGTGTGGGCGCTGGAATTCTAAGAAGCCTGAACTCCACCATGGTCACCTCCGCGCTCAGACCGGCGAAAAACAGCGCAACTGCAAGAGATCGTCGACGGAGAGGCCGAACAGCACTGGCCGAAACGCTGGTGCCGTCGCGAGCACGAGCAGCAGCAGAAAGATCACGTAGACCAGAGCCGGCGGCGTGTTTCTAACGATCCTGTAGACTGCCTTTCGCATGCACTCCCTCCTGCGCCCCCACGCGTGCCATGGCAACGCCCATTCCGATCATCGCAGCTCCCCACAGCAGGAAGCCGATATCCCAGAAAATGCGCTGGCCGTCGGGCACGGTCTCGTTCACCTGATGCAATCTCAGGATCTGGTGATCGACCACGCCTTCAGCGAGATTGAAGATGCCCCACCCGATCAGGATCGTCCCGAAACACTGCGAGCCGGACCACCGCGGCGCGCTTCGGCGTGTCCGCTGCCACATCAGGAAAAGCCCGGCGAGCACGAGGACGTATGCGGCACTGTGAAAGATGCCGTCCCAAGTCGTATTGAGGGTGATGTTCTCGATGGAATTGAGGGGATACCAACTGCTTAACATATGATGCCATTGCAGCAGCTGATGAAAGACGATGCCGTCGAAGAATGCGCCGAGGCCAAGTCCGAGAAGGACGCATGCGGACGTCGGGAAATTGCTTTGTCTGTCTTCCATGTGGTGAACTCGTGCGCGGCTCGGCACTTCCGATACGGAATCAAGCCATGCCACACGCGCACGTTCCTATGGCGATCAGCAGGTCACTGGGATCGAGCTTGCGATCAATCGTGCCAATTCATCGAGACTAACATGCGTTAAGACGAGCCAGACATTCGTCGGCACGCGTGCGCGATTGGTTATCGGCTTCATTCCCGATAGGAACGTTCGGTATCAACGCTGCGTCTGTCGCTCACATGTTGGAGATGCACATGCCGAGAAGATCGTTCTTGCTTGCTTTGAGTGGCCTCGGATTGTCGACCCTGAGTCACCTCAGGGAAATCGCATAGTGCGTAGCGACGGAAGCCAGAGAGGCGATCATGGCATACGCCCTGTTCAAGGACGGAGAGAAGATGAGCCGCACGTTTCCGACCAAGGAGGAAGCGCTGGAGAAAGCCGATGAGGCGGGGTTGGTCGAGCATGCCGAGGGCGAGGCGGTGCTCGAGGACGAGTTGAAGATCAGGCCTTGCCCGGCCGACCCCGAGCCTTGCGATGATGCGGACCTGGACTGGACGCCGGTCAAGCCGGCGTCCTGATCAGGGCCAGCGCAATCGCATATGACTTGTGGCGGCGGTCTGCGCGCACGCCTCGTCCTTCGAGACGGCGCTGACGCGCCTCCTCAGGATGAGGCTAATCGGTGTCAGTGCCCGTTGAAACTGCTGCCGCGCACTCCGACCTCATCCCGAGGAGCCCGCCTCAAGCGGGCGTCTGGAAGGATGGCCGCAGGGAAAATCTCAAATGCGATAGCCCTGCTGATCAAGGGGTCAGCATCATGGGCTCAGCATCCCCTGCAGATGCCTTTGATCTTTCGATCCGCCTCGGAATCGCGGGAGGTCTCCGAACGAATCTGGTCGTCGCCCTGCAGCGAGGGTCCGGGCGTGACGGTCCCATCGATGCGTCCGATGTTGGTGCCGCCTGCAGGATTGCCGGGTCGGCCGACGGTCGTCGATCCCCGCGGGCCGGAGCCGCCGCTCGATTGCGCTGTCCCGGCCGAGTTGGTCCCGGGCGCCGACGACGTGCTCCCGGCCGCCCCGCCACCGGCGCTCCCTCCCCC